>DASVQR010000249.1:0-4392 GCA_036389055.1 Longimicrobiaceae bacterium
ACGGACGGATAACATGAAGACGAGAGGCACGCGCGCCGCCGCCGGGGTGGCGGGGGCGCTGGCCGTGGCGGCGGCGCTCCCGGGCGCCGCCCGCGCCCAGCAGGAGCCGCGCGCGGCGACGCTGGACACGGTGGTGGTGACCACCAAGCGCTACCCGGCGCTCCGGGTCGAGCTGCCGCAGAAGATCGAGGTGATCGGGCAGCGCGACCTGGAGCGCACCCCCGCCGACGAGCTGGCCGACGTGCTCAAGAAGCAGGCGGCGCTGGACGTGATCCAGTACCCCGGGCTGCTCTCCGGCATCGGCATCCGCGGCTTCCGCCCGCAGTTCAGCGGCATCGCCAAGCACACGCTGCTGCTCATCGACGGGCGCCCGGCCGGGGCCACCAACCTGGCCACCATCGACCTGAACTCCATCGAGCGCATCGAGGTGCTCAAGGGGCCGGCGTCGTCGCTGTACGGCTCCAGCGCCATGGGCGGCGCCGTCAACCTGATCACCCGCCGCTCGACCGGCGCCTTCGGCGGCAGCGCCTCGCTGGCGTACGGCAGCTGGGAGACGCTGGACCTGTCCGCCCGCGCAGGCGGCGCCATCACCCGCCGGCTGGACGCCGACTTCGGCCTGACCCGCTTTTCGCGCGGCGCCGACTACCGCGTGGGCGAGGGCAACCTGTTCCGCGGCTGGGTGGGGAGCGAGCAGGCCGTCAAGCTCCTTTCCCCCACCGAGAGCGAGCGGGTGCCCGAGCGCGGCGACGGCGCCGTGCGCCCCAACACGCAGTACGCGTACGGCTCCGGCAACGGCCGCCTGGGCTTCCGGCTCGGCGACGCCTTCCGGGTGGACGTGCGCGGCGAGGCCTTCCAGGCCGACGACGTGGAGACCCCCGGCGACCTGTACGTGGACGGCGACCCCGGCCAGCGCAAGAACCTGGAGCGCCGCACCGGCGACGTGGCCCTCGGCGGGGCCTGGCGCGGGCACACCCCCCTGCTGCGCGCCTACGCCGGCACCGAGCTCACCGACTACTTCGACACCTACGCCCCGGACCCGTACGTCAGCTTCACCAGCGAGACGGCCACGCGCGGCGTGCAGCTGCAGGACGCGGTGCGTCTTGGCGCGCACGCGCTCACCGTGGGCGTGGACTACAACTTCGCGGGCGAGACCTCGGAGGTGTTCACCGGCGCGTCGCAGGCGGCCGCCCCCTACTCGCCCGACGCGGCCACGCGCTCCACGGCCGCCTTCGCCGAGGGCCGCGTCGCGCTCCCGGCGGGCTTCAGCGGCACGCTGGGAGGCCGCTTCGACCGGGTGGCGCTGGAGATCCGGGAAACGCCGCTGCGCCCGGACGTGCAGCCGGACGACGAGACGTTCACCGTCTTCAACCCCAGCGCCGGGCTCCAGTACGCCGCCGCCGGGGGCCTGCGCCTGCACGGCACCGTGGGCCGCGCCTTCGTCGCCCCGGACGCCTTCGGCCGGGCGGGGCTCTCGGTGCAGCGCAACGCCGCCGGGGTGGCGACCATCGCGGTGGGCAACCCGGAGCTGGAGCCCGAGAGCTCCGTCACCTGGGACGCGGGCGTGGGGCTGGAGCGCGCCGCGCTGGGGCTGGACGCCGACGTGACGTACTTCGACACCCGCGTGGACGACCGCATCACCTCGGTGCGCGCCAGCTTCCCCGCCGCCGGCCGCCCCGTGTCCGCCGCGGGCGACCCGGTGGGCTCGGTGAGCACCTACGTCAACGCCCAGGAGGCGCGCATGTCGGGCGTGGAGTGGCGGCTGGGGTGGGACCTGGGCGCCTTCGCCGCGCGCCGGTACTCGCTGCGGCTGTTCGCCAACGCCACGCACTACCTGGAGCGCGAGGAGACGGCGCGGAGCGTGCAGGTGGACGCCGCGCGCTTCGCGGGCCGCACGGACTTCCGCCCGGAGGAGGTCGCCGGCGCGCTGGTGTTCGGCGCCGACACCGAGCGGCAGATCCGCAACGTGGCCGGCGCCACGGTGAACTACGGGGTGGAGTGGGACGACCTGCGCCGCTTCAGCACCCGGCTCACCGGCCGCTACGTGGGCGGGCGCACGGACCAGGACTTCACCGACTTCACGCGCATCTCCGACATCGAGTATCCGGCGTTCATGACGCTGGACCTGGCCTCGACGGTGCGCCTGGCGGACCGGTACGCGGTCTCGCTGCTGGTGGACAACCTGACCGACGAGAACTACTACGAGAAGCGGGGCTTCAACCTCCCCGGCCGCACCGTTCGGCTCCGTCTGACGGCGGACTTCTAGCGCTGGTTCTCAACGAGGGGCGGGTCCACGCCGTGGGGCCGCTCCGGAGCCCGGCGGTACTGCTGCCGGTCTCCTGCGCGGGTCGCGGAGCCACCGGAAACTGCCCCGGTGTCTCCGCTCCGGCTACGGGAGCCTCACGCGGTACTGCTTGCGTGAGTCTCCCTTCGCTGCATATGTGGGGGGAACGGCACGGCCCCCCCGCAGTTGTCCCCTCTCCCAGAATTGGGAGAGGGTGGCGAGCCTCAAGCGAGCCGGGTGAGGGCCGCAATTCACTGGCTGTCCCCTGTAACCTGTAACCTGTCCCCTGCCGTTGCGCCTTCTCGCCGCCCTCCGCCCCCTGCTGCTCGCCGTGGGCACGCTCACCACGGTGCGCGTCACGCTGCGCGGGGACGTCGCCAGGGAGGAACTGCGCGCGGCGACGGCGTTCTACCCGCTGGTGGGGCTGCTGGTGGGGGCGGTGCCCGCCCTCGTCCTTCTCCTGCCGCTGCCGCCGCTGCCGGTGGCGACGCTGGCGCTGATCGCGTGGGTGCTGGTGACGGGGGCGCTGCACCTGGACGGGTGGGCGGACTGCTGCGACGCGGCGTTCGCGCCGCCGCTGGCGAGCGCGGCGGCCACGCGCGAGCGGCGGCTGGGGATCCTCAAGGACCCGCGGCTGGGCACCTTCGGGGTGCTGGGCATCGTGCTGCTGCTGGTGGCCAAGTGGACGGCGCTGCTGTACGCCACGCCCATCGCGCCGCTGCTGGCGGCGCCCACGGCGCGCTGGGCGATGGTGCACGCGCTGCGCGCGCACCCCGCCGCGCGGGTGGACGGGCTGGGCGCCGCGATCGCCGGGCACGGGCGGCTGTGGACCGCCACCGGCGTGCTCATGGCGGTGGTGCTCCCGCTGGTCGGCACCTCCTCCGACCCGCTTCGGCTGGCGGTGGTGGTGATCGCCGGGGCCGCGGCGGCGCTGCTGGTGGGCGAGTGGCTGGCGCGCCGCTTCGGCGGGGTCACGGGGGACGTGTGCGGCGCGCTGGGCGAGGTGGCCGAGGTGGCGGCGCTCTGGGTGTTCGTCCCCTGGGGCTACGGTTGACGCGGCGCGGCGCGGCCGCCGCGGCGCTCGCGGCGGACCTGCTGCTGGGGGAGCCGCCCGCGAGGCTGCACCCCACGGTGTGGATGGGCCGCTGGATCGGCGCGGCGCGCTCGCTGCGCCGCGCCCGCTCGCCGCTCCTCTCGCTGGCGGAGGGGGCCGCCGGGGTGGCGCTGGGCGCCCTGCTGGCCGCAGCGGCCGCACGCGCCGCGGAGCGCGGCGCCGGGCGGCTGCCTCGCGGCCTGCGCGCGCCGGCCCTGGGCGCGGCGCTCAAGCCGGCGCTCTCGCTGCGGGCGCTGCTCGCCGCCGGCGCGGAGGTGGAGCGCGCCCTCGCGCGCGGCGACCTGCCGGAGGCGCGGCGGCTGCTGGCCTGGCACCTGGTGTCCCGCGACACGGCCGAGCTGTCGGAGGCGGAGGTGGCGGGGGCGGCGATCGAGTCGCTGGCCGAGAACCTGGGCGACGGGCTGGTGGCGCCGCTGCTGGCCTTCCGCGCGGGCGGGCTGCCGGCGGCGTACGCCTTCCGCCTGGTCAACACGGCGGACGCCATGCTGGGCTACCGCACGCCGGAGCTGGAGTGGTTCGGCAAGGCCGCCGCCCGCGCCGACGACGCGCTCAACCTGCTCCCCGCCCGCCTCTCGGCGCTGCTGCTGGCGCTCGCCGCGCCCGCCGGCGGCGGCGACCCGCGCGCAGCGCTCCGCGCGGCCCTGCACGACGCGGCGCGCACGCCCAGCCCCAACGCCGGCTGGCCCATGGCGGCGATGGCCGGCGCGCTGGGCGTGAGGCTCACCAAGCGCGGCGCCTACGCCCTGAACCCCGCCGGCCGCGACCCCGGCCCCGCCGACCTGCGCCGCGCCCGCCGCGTCGTGGCCGCCGCGGGGATCCTCGCCGCGGTGCTGGCGGAGCTGTCCGTTGGACCGAAGAGATCGCAGTCCGGAAGAGGTAGATGACAACGCTGCAGCACGAGGCACGGCACGGCGACCCCCTCCCCCGACCCCTCCCCGCAAGGGGGAGGGGAGCACGACAGTGTGTCGAGGCTGGGTCCGGCGCGGGGGGCTGCCCC
>DASVQR010000250.1:0-22875 GCA_036389055.1 Longimicrobiaceae bacterium
GCCCTCGCGGACCTCGCGGGCGTCGTCCTTGAAGCGCTTGAGGCTCTCCAGCTCGCCCTCGTACACCTGAACCGCGTCGCGCACCACGCGGATCTTGCCGCGCCGGTCCAGCACGCCGCTGGTGACCATGCAGCCGGCCACCGTCCCGACCCGCGGCACCTTGAACAGCTGCCGCACCTCGGCCGTGCCCAGCATGACCTCGCGCTCCTCCGGGGTCAGCAGGCCCTCCATGGCGGCGCGAACCTCGGCCACCGCCTCGTAGATGATGTTGTACAGGCGGATGTCCACGTCCTCGCGCTCGGCCACGCTCCGCGCCTCGCCCGTGGGCCGCACGTGGAAGCCGACCACGATGGCGCCCGAGGTGGACGCCAGCAGCACGTCGCTCTCGTTGATGGCGCCGACGCCGCGGTGAACCACCTGCACCCGCACCTCGGCCGTGGACAGCTGCTCCAGCGAGTCCGACAGCGCCTGCACGGAGCCGTCCACGTCGCCCTTGATGACCAGGTTGATCTGCGTCGCCTCGCCCTTGGCCAGCATCTTGGACAGGTCCGTCAGCTTCACGCCGCGGCTGCGGATGCGGATCCGCTTCTCGCGCTCCAGCCGCTGACGCGTCTGGGCGATCTCCGCGGCGCGCTCCGCCTCCATCGACACCAGCTGGTCGCCGGCGCCGGGCACCCCCGGGAGACCCAGGATCTGCACCGGGATGGCCGGGCCCGCCTCGGGCACCGGGCGGCCGCGCTCGTCCAGCATGGCGCGGATGCGGCCGTTGTACAGGCCGCAGACCACGTGGTCGCCCACGCGGAGCGTGCCGTTGGTCACCAGCACCGTGGCGACCGGCCCCTTGCCGACGTCGAGCTGGGCCTCGATCACCGTCCCCACGGCCTCGCGGTCGGGGTTGGCCTTGAGCTCCAGCACCTCGGCTTGGAGGAGCACCTTGTCCAGCAGGTCGTCCATGCCGATGCCGCGCTTGGCGGACACCTCGGCCGACATGACGTCGCCGCCGAAGTCCTCCAGCACCACCCCGTGCTGCAGCAGGTCCTGCTTGACCTTCATGGGGTTGGCGTCCGGCAGGTCCACCTTGTTGACCGCCACGATGAGCGGCACGCCGGCGTTGCGGGCGTGGCTGATCGCCTCGATCGTCTGGGGCATCACCGAGTCGTCGGCGGCCACCACCAGGATGACCACGTCGGTGACCTCGGCGCCGCGGGCGCGCATCGCGGTGAACGCCGCGTGGCCCGGGGTGTCCAGGAACGAGATGGAGCGTCCGTCCTGCAGCTCCACGTGGTACGCGCCGATGTGCTGCGTGATGCCGCCGGCCTCGCCCGCGATGACGTTGGTCTTGCGGATGTAGTCCAGCAGCGACGTCTTGCCGTGGTCCACGTGGCCCATGACGGTGACCACCGGCGGGCGGCCCTGGAGGTCGTCCGGGGCGTCCTCGGACACGATCTCCTCCATCTCCGCGCCGTACTCCTCCTCGCGGACCGCCTTGAAGCCGAACTCGTCCAGCAGCAGCTCGATCTGGTCGAAGTCGAGGCGCTGGTTGATGGTGACCATCAGCCCCAGGTTCTTGAACGCCGAGGAGATGAGCTGCGTGGCCGACACGTCGATCAGCTCGGACAGCTCCGCCACCGTCAGGAACTCGTTGACGCGGACGATGGTGGCCTCCTCCTCGCGGCGCCGCTGCATTTCCTCCTCGCGGCGCTCGTGCATGGAGGGACCGGAGTCGCGGGAGCCGCGGCGCTTCTTGCGCCCGCCGGACTCCATCGCGGCCATGGTCTTCTTGAAGTTGTCGTCGACCGCCTCCTGGTCGACCCACCCCTTCTTCTTCTTCTTGTCCTTCTTCTTCTTGCTCGCGTCGCTTCCCGCGGCGGGGGCTCCCGCGCGTGCGGGAGCCGGCGGAGCGCCCTTGCGGACCGGGGTGGGCGCGAAGCCTTCCCGGGCCGGACGCGGTCCGTCGGGACGGCGCTCGCCGCCGGGACCGGCACCCGCGGGACGCGCGGAGTCCGGCCGCGCGCCCTGCGGACGCGCGGGGATGGGGCCGCCGCGGCCGTCGCCCGGGCGACCCTCGCCGGGGCGTCCGCCCTGCACGGGCGGACGGGCGTCGCCCGGACGCGCCGGGCGCAGCCCCGGAGGCCCGCCGGGGCGGACCGAGGGCGGCATGGAGGTGCGGTAGGCCGGCGTGGGGCCGGGCCGCTCGGGGGCCACCGGCGCCGCGGCGGCCGGGCGCTCCACGGCGGGCGGCGTCTCGGCGCGCGGGGGCTCCGGCTGCGCCGGCTCGGCCGGCGCGGGCTCCACGGCCGGGGGCGCCGCCTCGGCGACGGGGGCCGCGGGCTGCGGCTCGGGCTCCGCGGCCGGGGCGTGGTCCACCGCGGACTCCACGATCACCGTGACGTCGCGGGGCGGCTCGCCGCCGTCGGTCACCAGCCGGGCGCCGCGCTCGGCGGCGTCGACGGCGGCCTCGGCCATGATCGCCTCGGCGGCGTCGGCCATGGGAGACGCCGTGGAATCGGCCTCGGCCACGGGGGCGGCGGCCGGCTGGCCGTCCTCCGCCATCGTGTCCTCGCCCGACTCCGGCATGTCCTCGCGGCGGCGGCGGCGGCGGCGCGGGCCGGCGGCGGCCTCACCGATGACGGCCTCGATGGCCTCCTCGGTGGAGTGGTGCCCGTGGCGCCGCTCGCGCTCCAGGCGGGCGCGCAGGCGCGCGACGTGCTCGTCGCCGAGCGGCGTCATGTGGCTGCGCACAGGGATGTCCATCTCCCGCAGGAGGTGCACAAGCGCGTCGGAGGAGACGTTTAGCTCCTTGGCTACTTCGTACACACGCATATGGTCCAGCTTCCTCCTGTGCTCTTATTCCTGCGGGGACGAGATTGCGGCCGCCAGCTCGGCGGCGCGCCCGGCGAAGCCTCGGTTGGTGAGGCCGACGGCGGAGACGAGACCCTTTCCGAGGGCCGCGCCCAGCCGCTCCTGGTCGAGGAGGATCCCGAAGGGGACCCCCCGCGCCTCCAGGAGCGGGACCAGCTTGTGCTGCTGCGTGGGAGAGGCGTCCGCGGCGAGAACGACGTGAACCACCTCCCCGTCCCGAATACCCCGCCGGACGGTGTCGGTGCCCGTGAGCACGGCGCCGGCGCGGGCCGCCAGCCCCAGGAGGCCGAGCAGCTCGTCCTCGGGGGACCTGGCCGGCCGCCCCGGCGCGTCCGCGTGCCGGCCCGGGGGAGTCATCCCTCGGCCGCCGTTTCCTCTTCCTCGGCCACCGCCGCCTCCTCGCCCGTGCCGTCCTCGTCCTCCACCGTCAGCTCGTCGATGAGCTCGAGGATGCGGTCGGCCTCGGCGGCGCCGATGCCGGGGATGCGGACCAGGTCTTCCCGCTCGAGGTCGATCACGTCAAAAAACGTAGTATACCCGGCCGCTTCCAGGGCCGCCAGGGTGGCCGGCGCCAGCTCCAGCTCGCGGAGCGGGAAGTCGGTGGATTCGTACTCGCCGCCCCCGCCGCCGAACAGGGCCAGGTCGGCGCCGCGCTCCAGCCACTCCCGCGAGCCGTACAGGTCGATCTGCCAGCCGATGAGCTGCGAGGCCAGGCGCACGTTCTGCCCGTTGCGGCCGATGGCCAGCGACAGCTGGTCCTCGTCCACGATGGCCGTCATCACGCGGCGCTCGTAGTCGGAGACCACCTTGGCGACGCGCGCCGGGGCGAGGGAGCGCTTGGCGAACACCTCGGGGTCCGGGTGCCAGGGCACGATGTCGATGCGCTCGCCGCCCAGCTCCTGCACCACCGCGCGGACGCGGGAGCCCTTGAGCCCTACGCAGGCGCCCACCGGGTCGATGGACTCGTCGCGCGACGACACGGCCAGCTTGGTGCGGCCGCCCACCTCGCGGGCCACGCCGCGGATCTCCACGATCCCCTGCGGGATCTCGGGGACTTCCAGCTTGAAGAGCGCGGCCACGAAGAGCGGGTCGGCGCGCGAAAAGATCAGGCGCGGGCCCTTGGGCGTCTCCTCCACCTTCTTGAGCACGGCGCGGATCGCCTCGCCCTGCCGGAAGCGCTCGCGCGGGTTCTGCTCCTTCCAGGGGATGATGGCGTCGGCCTCGCGGGAGCGGTTCAGCAGGATCACCAGCTTGCCGCGCTCCACCTGCTGCACCTCGCCGGAGAGCAGCTCGCCCACGCGGTCCTCGTACTCGTCGCGGATCTTCTGCCGCTCGCCCTCGCGGACGCGCTGCAGGATGCGCTGCTTGGCCGCCATCACCGCGTTCCGCCCGAACTGCTCGAACTCGACGGGGACCTCCTGGATGTCGCCGACCTCGAACTCCGGGTCGTCCCAGCGCGCCTCTTCGAGCGACACCTCGCGGGAAGAGTCCTCCACCTCCGCGACGACCTCCTTGAGGACGACGATGTCGATGCGCCCGCTCGCCTCGTCGATGGTGATCTCGGCCTCCACGTTGGGGCCGTAGCGCTTGGCGAGGGCGGCGAGGATCCCGTCCTTGATCAGGTCGTGGAGCTCGTCGCGCGAGATCGACTTGTTCGCCGTCATCTCGCGGAAGGCAGCGATGATCTGGGTCGCGTTGTTCATTGCCGGATGCTTGCCGCTGATGTCCAGTGAGTCCCGCAGGGCCGCGCGCGGCCCGTCACCAACGAAATACCAGGTTCGCGCCGGACACCTCGGCCAGCGCGACCTCCACCTCCTCGCCGTCCGGGAGCCGCAGCCGCACGCGCTCCTCGCCCTCGGCGCCGGAGATCCCGACCAGGACCCCCTCCAGCCGGCGGTCGCGACCGGCGAGCGGCGCCTTTCCCTTGAGGCGCACCTCGGAGCCGGCGAAGCGCTCCCAGTCGCGGCGGCGCACCAGTGGCCGCTCCACCCCGGGGGAGGAGACCTCCAGCACGTAGCGGGGCGACAGGTCCTCGCGCTCGTCCAGGAACGGCTCCAGGGCCCGGCTCACGCGGGCGCAGTCGTCCAGGGAGACGCCGGGCTCGCCGGGGCGCGAGTCGGGGCGGTCGATGTAGGCGCGGAGGATGGGCCGTGCCTTGCTCCCCACCCGCTCCAGCTCCACCAGCTCGAAGCCGAGATCGTCGATGCGCCGCTCGATCTCCGCCGTCAGCGTGTCCTGGGCCACGCGCGCCTCCCGTCCCCGGTCCATATAGAAAACAAAAAAGTGGGGCGGCAGCACCCCACTTGCTACGGCGATTCACCCGGGGGGCGCCCGCCAACACCGCATTCCTGCAAGTATAGCCCCTGCGCCGCCGAACTGCAACCCCGGCCCCCGGCTGGACGTGGACGGCCCGGGGGCCCGCGAAGGGCGCCGGGCCGCGGCATGCCGCGTGCATCACGCCCGGCGGACTCGCGAGGGACACGGGGGACGACTCGGCTTGCGTGCGTAGACGTGTGGAAATACTTTAGTCGGCTTCGTAGACCCCTGTTTTCACACGGCTTAACGCCCTGCCGGCTCCCCGCGGGGGACGCCCGCAGCTTCTTTGCGAGAAAGTGATGGCCTTCCGCTGGCTCAAGACGGGGAGCTTCATACCGGTCAACGACATCGCCGTGGACCTGGGGACGGCGAATACGCTCGTTTACGTCAAGGGCGAAGGGATCGTCCTCAACGAGCCGTCCGTGGTCGCGATGGAAAAGGCGACCAACAAGATCAAGGGGATCGGCCTGGAGGCGAAGCGGATGCTGGGGAGGACGCCCGAGGGCGTCACCGCCATCCGCCCGCTCAAGGACGGGGTGATCGCGGACGTGGACGTGACGGAGGTGATGCTCCGCTACTTCCTGACCACGGTGACCTCCAAGCGGTTCCTGAAGCTCAAGCCCACCATGGTGGTGGGCGTCCCGTCGGGGATCACGGAGCTGGAGCGGCGCGCGGTGCGCTCCAGCGCCCACGCGGCGGGGGCCAAGGAGGTGTTCATGGTCGCCGAGCCCATGGCGGCGGCGATCGGGGTGGGGCTCCCGGTGGAGACGCCCACCGGCAACATGGTGATCGACATCGGCGGGGGGACCACGGAGATCGCGGTGATCGCGCTCTCGGGGATCGTCTGCGACACGTCGATCCGGGTGGGGGGCGACGAGATCGACAACGCCATCGTCACCTTCCTGCGCAAGAACTACAACCTGATGATCGGCGAGGCCACGGCCGAGGCGGTCAAGATCCAGATCGGCTCCGCGTTCAGCACCGGCGAGGAGCGCGAGATGGACGTCAAGGGGCGCGACCTGGTCTCCGGGATCCCCAAGACGGTGCGGGTGCACTCGCAGGAGATCCGGGAGTGCATCCAGGAGCCGATCCAGGCGATCGTGGAGGCGGTGCGGCGGGCGCTGGAGATCACCCCGCCGGAGCTGGCCTCCGACATCGTGGACCGGGGGATCGTGATGACGGGCGGGGGGGCGCTGATCCGCGGGCTGGACGTCCTGATCGCGCGCGAGACCAACCTCCCCATCCACGTGGACGAGGAGCCTCTCACCTGCGTGGTTCGCGGTGCGGGGCGGATCCTCGACGACATCGAAAAGTATCGCGGAGTGTTGACCACCTGAGCACGTTCAGGCCGTACCTCAGCGGAGGCGGGGAGCGCGGACGGAAGCGGGACCTGGTCCTCGCGTCGATCTTCACGGGGCTGGCGCTCTTCTTCATCCTCCTCCCGGCCCGGTACCGGGAAGGGTTCGCGGGAGCGATCCGGGGGACCGTGCTGTACCCGTTCATCGCCATGCAGCGCGGCGCGGTGGACCGCGAGGGCCGCTTCGCGGACGCGGCCCTGGTCCGCGCGGAGCGCGACAGCCTGGCCGCCTTCCTGGTGGGGCAGGCGAGCCTGGCGGCGGAGAACCGGCGCCTACGCGGCCTGCTGGGGATGCGGGAGCGGCTCCCCAACTCGTTCGTGGCGGCGGAGGTGATGCCCTTCGAGGGCGCCGCCGCCCCCGGGACCTCCATGGTCACGGTGGGCACCGAGGAGGGCGTCCAGCCCGGGGCGGCGATCGTGACCGCGCAGGGGCTGGTGGGGTCCGTCACCGAGGTGTTCCGCGGCTACTCGGTCGCCAACAACTGGACCAATCCCAACTTCCGCGCCAGCGCGGTGTCGGAGGACGGGGAAACGTACGGGATCCTGCAGCCGCACGAGGGCCGCGGCGGCGAGCAGCTCCTGGCGCTCACCTCCACGGCGCTCCACACGGTGCCAAAGCCGGGCACGGTGATCGTGACCTCCGGGAGCGGGGCGACCTACCCCCGCGGCATCCCCATCGGCACGGTGGTGGACACGGCCAACGAGGCCAGCGGCTGGCAGCGCATCTACCTGGTGCGGCCCTACGTGTCGCCGGCGGAGATGACGCACGTGCTGGTGCTGGGCGCGCCCAAGCCCGGGGCCACCGACCGCGACCTGGCGGCGGCCTGGGGAATCCGGCTGCGCGAGGGACCCCCGCCCGACTCGACGATGCTCCCGCGGGCTCCCGCCGCGGCGGCCGCGCCCGCGGCGCGCCCGGCCGGCTCCACGCGCCCGGCGGCGCCGCGCCCGCAGGGCCCGCGGCTCCTGGGCCGCGAGGCGCCCCGGCCGCGGGAGACTCCCGCGGTGACCGCCCCCGCGCCCACGCAGCCGCCCGCGCAGCCGCAGGCCGCGCCCGACACTTCCAGGAGAGTGATTCCATGAGCGGCTCGCGCCTGGCACTTGCGGCGCTGGTCGCACTGCTCGCCGTGCTGTACTTCGTGCTCCGCGTGGGACTCGGGCTGGGGCTGCTGGTCCCGGACCTGATCGTGGTGGCCGTGCTCCTGGCGGCCCGCCAGCTGCGCCCCGGGTGGGCGGCGGGGGTGGGGCTCCTGATGGGGATGCTGGAGGGGGCGGTCTTCCCCCTCACCTTCGGGGCGAGCGCGCTGGCGCTGGTCCTGGTGGGCTACCTGGGGTCCCGCACGCGCGACGTGTTCTCGGGCGGCGGGCTGATCTTCCTCGCCTTCTACCTGTTCGCGGGGAAGTGGCTGTACGACATCCTCCTGTACCTGATCCTGCTGGCGGACGCGACGCCGGGGCCGCCCTCGGCGCTCCTGCTGATCTCGCCGCTGGCGGCTCTGTACGCCGCGGCCGCGGGGCTCGTGGCGTACTCGGCGTACCGCACGCTCTCCTGAAGTCCTGAATGGCGATCAAGCGCGTACGCGCCCTGCGGCTCGGCGACCCGTTCCTCTTCTTCCTGGTGCTGGGGCTTTCCCTGTTCGGGATCGCCATGGTGTACAGCGCCGGGGTGCTGGACGTCCCCTCGCAGGTGGTGACGGGGATCTGGAAGCAGCAGCTCACCTGGTTCGCGCTGAGCATGCTGGCGATCCCCTTCGTGCTGCGGGTGCCGGTGACCTGGCTGGAGTGGGCGGCGCAGCCCATCTACGCCTTCGCGCTGGTGCTGCTGCTGCTCACCCTCGCCATCGGCGGCGGGGCGGGGACGGCGGAAAGCTCGGCGAGCTGGATCCAGGTGGGCCCGGTGCGCCTGCAGACCTCGGAGATCGCCAAGATCTCGGTGGTGCTGATGCTCTCCCGGGTGCTGGGGGAGTGGCGCGAGCCGCCGCAGAACCTGTTCGCGCTGTGGAAGCCGCTGGCGGTGGTGGGCGTCCCCATGATGCTGGTCATGGCGCAGCCGGACCTGGGGACGGCGCTGGTCTTCGGCTCCATCCTGGTGTGGTCGCTGTTCTGGGCGGGGACGCCGCTGCGGACGCTGTTCCTGCTGCTCAGCCCGGCCGTGGGGCTGTTCGTCTCCATCAACTGGCTGATCTGGGGGGCCTGGTTCATCTTCGTGGGATACCTGCTCTACCGCTGGCGGGTGTACCTGGGCGAGGCGGTCACGGTGCTGCTGGTCAACTTCGCCGCGGGCACCGTGTCGTGGCTGCTCTGGGCGTCGCTCAAGCCCTACCAGAAGAACCGCTTCCTGGTGTTCCTCGACCCGTCGGTGGACCCGCGCGGGGCGGGGTACAACCTGATCCAGTCGCGCGTGGCCATCGGCAGCGGCGGGTGGTTCGGCAAGGGCTTCACGGAAGGTTCGCAGAAGCGCCTGGCCTTCCTCCCGGAGCAGCACACGGACTTCATCTTCTCGGTGGTGGGCGAGGAGTGGGGCTTCATCGGGGTGGCGGCGGTGCTGATCACCTTCGGCCTGATCTTCTGGCGGCTGGTGAGGATCGCGGAGCGCTCCTCGGACCCGTTCGCCAGCCTGGTTCCTTTCGGTCTCTTCGGGAGCTGGTTCGCCCACGTGCTGGTGAACGTGGGGATGGTGGTGGGGATCATGCCCATCACCGGCATCCCGCTCCCCTTCATCAGCTACGGGGGCTCCTTCCTCCTCGTGAACGTCCTGGCCATGGCGATCGTGCAGCGGATCGCGGCCGAGGCCCGACGATGACGCCCGCCCCCATTTTCCGGATTCCCTTCCATGGCCTGGTTCCGTAAGCCCAAGACGCCCCTGCAGGCCGCGGATCGCCGCGACCTGCCGGCCAACGTGTGGGAGAAGTGCCCCAACTGCGGGGAGATCCTGTACCGCGAGAAGCTCAAGGAGAACTGGAACGTGTGCCCGCAGTGCGCGCACCACCTCCGGCTCTCGGCCAACGGCTACGTGGCGCTCTTCGCCGACGACGGGAGCTTCCGCGAGCACGACCGCAACCTGCGCTCGGGCGACCCGCTGGAGTTCGTGGACCTGAAGCCGTACCGCGAGCGCCTGGCGCAGGCGGAGCGGAAGAGCTCCCACGGCGACGCGGTGATCACCGGCGAGGGGATGCTGGAGGGGATCCCGGTGCACCTGGCGGTGATGGACTTCGCCTTCATCGGCGGGTCCATGGGCTCGGTGGTGGGCGAGAAGATCGCCCGCGCCGGGCTGCGCGCGCTGGAGCGCCGGACGCCGTTCATCATCGTCTCGGCCTCGGGCGGGGCGCGGATGATGGAGGGGATCTTCTCGCTGATGCAGATGGCGAAGACCTCGGCGGTGCTGGCGCAGCTCCACGAGGCCGGGCTCCCGTACGTCTCGGTCCTCACCGACCCCACCACCGGGGGCGTGACGGCGTCGTACGCCATGCTGGGCGACGCCAACCTGGCGGAGCCGGGGGCGCTGATCGGCTTCGCGGGGCCGCGCGTCATCGAGCAGACCATCAAGCAGGAGCTGCCGGAGGGCTTCCAGCGCTCGGAGTTCCTGCTGGAGCACGGCATGCTGGACGCGATCGTGGACCGCCGCGCCATGAAGCGCGAGGTCGGCCGCCTGCTGCGCCACATGCTGGGGCTGCCGGTGCCGGAGGACTACGCCGGGGCGCCGTCCACCAACGGCACCGGGGCGTGACCGGGGACGACCCCCTCGCCTGGCTGTACGGCCGCACCACGGGCGGGATCCGCTGGGGGCTGGAGCGCACGGAGGAGATGCTCGCCGGTGCGGGGGATCCGCACCGGCGTTTCCGTTCCCTGCACGTGGGCGGCACCAACGGCAAGGGCTCGGTCTCGGCGCTGTGCGAGTCGGCGCTGCGGGCGGCGCACCCGGGGCGGCGCGTGGGGATGTACACCTCGCCGCACCTGGTGAGCTTCGCGGAGCGCATCCGCGTCGACGGGGCGCCGGTGGACGGCGCGCTCCTCGCCGCCTGCGTGGAGCGCCTGCGGCCCGCGGTCGAGTCCTCCGGCGCGACCTTCTTCGAGGCGGCCACCGCCGTGGCGTTCCTGTGCTTCGCGGAGGCGGGGGTGGACGTGGCGGTGGTGGAGGTGGGGCTGGGCGGCCGCCTGGACTCCACCAACGTGATCCGGCCGCTGGCGGCGGCAGTCACCAACGTGGCCCGCGACCACACGGAGTTCCTGGGCGACACGCCCGGCGAGATCGCCTGGGAAAAGGCCGGCATCTGGAAGCCCGGCGTTCCCGCGATCACCGGCGAGGCGGAGCCGGTCGCGCTCGGCGTGCTCGCCGACCGCGCGCGGGCGGTGGGCGCGCCGTTCTCCGCGCTGGACTTCGTGGCCCGGGTGGAGGACGTGCGGCTCTCGGCGGCCGGCACCGCGTTCCGGCTCCGCTCGGACGCGTGGGGCGAGCGGGAGGTGCGGGTGCCGCTGGTGGGCGAGCACCAGGCGCGCAACGCGGCGCTCGCGGCGGAGCTGCTGGCCCTCCTCCCCGCGGAGCTGCGGCCGGAGTGGGGCGCGGTGGAGCGGGGCTTCGCGGCGGCGCGCTGGCCCGGGCGCTTCCAGGTGGAGGAGATCCGCGGCACCACCTGGGTGCTGGACGTGGCGCACAACCCCGCGGGCGTCGCGGCGCTCGCCGCCACGCTGGACGCGGTGGAGCTGCCGCGGCCGCGGGTGCTGGTGGCCGGGATCCTGTCCGACAAGGAATGGAGTACGATGCTGCCGCCGCTGCTGGAGCGCGCGGACGCGGCGATCCTCACCGTGGCGCCCACCGCGCCGGCGGAGCGGCGCTGGGACCCGGAGTCGGTCGCGGCGGCGCTCCCCTCCGACCTGCGCATCCCGGTGCGGGTGATCCCCGATCTCGAAGCGGCGCTGTCGCGGGCCGCGACGCTGGCGCCGTACGGCACCATCCTCGTCACCGGCTCGGTGCACACCGTCGGCGACGCCCTGCCGATCCTGGGGCTGCCTGCTTTCTGAGGCCTCTCCCGGTCGTGCGGTGATCGCGAATCCCTCTCCTGCCGCGGCGGGGGAGGGATTCGCGCTCGTGTGCCCCGGCCATGGTGCTCGGCGGTCGGGGCGGGGGTGGTCTACGGAAAGAGTTAATGCCGCCCCACCCCGGCCACGCCCCAAACTCTTTCCTCCGACCACCCCCACACCCTCCCTGGTCAGCGTTTTCGTTGGGCAGGGAACTGCTCGTCGTGCTCCCCTCTCCCGCTTGCGGGGGAGGGGCCGGGGGAGGGGGTCGCTGCACTTTCGCACTCGCAGTTCCCGGCCTACATTCCGCGCCATGTCTACCTTCACTGCACTACCCGGTTTTCGCGATTTCTACCCCGAGGACTTCGCCGTCCGCGCGCACGTGGTGAACGCCTGGCGCGAGGTGGCGCGGCGCTACGGCTTCCAGGAGTACGATGGGCCGCCCCTGGAGCCGCTGGACCTGTACGTGGAGAAGTCGGGGCCCGAGATCGTCCAGCAGCTCTACAACTTCACCGACAAGGGCGGGCGCGAGGTGGCGATGCGCCCCGAGATGACGCCCACCCTGGCGCGCATGGTGGCGGCGCGCATCGGCGGGATGCGGAAGCCCGTGAAGTGGTTCTCCGTGCCGCAGCTCTTCCGCTACGAGCGGCAGCAGCGCGGGCGGCTTCGCGAGCACTTCCAGCTCAACCTGGACATCATCGGCGAGGAGGACGTCCTCGCCGACGCGGAGCTGATCGCCGCGGCCGTCGACATGCTGCGCGTGCTGGGGCTCACCGCGGAGGACTTCGTCGCGCGGGTCTCCGACCGGCGGCTGCTGCGGGCGCTCCTGCTGGACGCCGGCGTGCCCGAGGACCAGCTGGTACTGGTCTACAACATCGTGGACAAGCTGGAGCGGGAGACGCGCGAGGCGCTCGCCGCCCGGCTTTCCGGCGAGGCGGGGCTGTCCGCCGACGTCGTCGACGCGGTGTTCGCCATCTTCCGGCACACCGACTTCGCCGGCGTGCGGGAGGCGTACGGCGGGCGCGAGAGCGTGGCGCCGGAGATCGAGCGCAGCGCGCAGCTGTTCGCCCACCTGGAGGCCATGGGCTTGGGCGACTTCGTGCGCTTCGACCTGACCATCGTGCGGGGGCTGGCCTACTACACGGGGACGGTGTTCGAGCTGTTCGACGTGCGCGGCGAGCTGCGCGCCATCTGCGGGGGCGGGCGCTACGACGACCTGCTCAGGCGCGTGGGCGGGGTGGACGTGCCCGCGCTCGGCTTCGGCATGGGCGACGTGGTGCTCACCGAGCTGCTGCGCGACCGTGGCCTGCTCCCCGACACCTCGCACACGCTGGACTACTACCTGATCGCCGTGGGGCCGGAGCAGCGCGGCGCCGTGCTCGCCGCGGCGCACCTCCTGCGCGACGCGGGGCACTCGGTGGAATTCGGCTTCAAGGCGCAGGGCGTGGGCAAGCAGTTCAAGAACGCCTCCGCGCTGGGCGCGCGGCGCGTGGTGGTGCTTGGCCCCGACGAGGTGGCGGAGGGCGTGGCGGCGGTCAAGGACATGGCGAGCGGGGAGGAGATCCGGGTCCCCATCGAGAAGCTTGCACGACCGTGACGCCCGCGCCGGCCCCCTCGCGGCGAGCCGGCGCGGGCGGATGAGCCGCGGTCTGTGACCCGCGGGGCTCCCGTTACGGGAGCCCCCTCTCGAAATCGACGACCAACGGACCTGTTCCTCCGGATACAGACATGGCGAACGACAAGGCACTCACCACGCGCGCCGAGGACTTCAGCGCCTGGTACAACGAGATCGTGCTCCGCGCGGAGCTGGCGGACTACTCCCCCGTGCGCGGCTGCATGGTCATCCGCCCCTACGGCTACCGGCTGTGGGAGCTGATGCGCGACCGGCTGGACCAGCGCTTCCGGGAGACCGGGCACCAGAACGCCTACTTCCCCCTCTTCATCCCGCAGTCGTTCCTGGCCCGCGAGGCCGAGCACGTGGAGGGCTTCGCCAAGGAGGCGGCGATCGTCACCCACACCCGCCTCAAGGCGGTGGAGGGCGGCGGGCTGATCCCCGACCCCGAGAGCAAGCTGGAGGAGCCGCTGATCGTGCGGCCCACCTCGGAGACCATCATCTACGAGATGTTCTCCAAGTGGGTGCAGAGCTACCGCGACCTGCCGCTGCTCTACAACCAGTGGGCCAACGTGGTCCGCTGGGAGATGCGGACCCGGCTCTTCCTGCGCACCACCGAGTTCCTCTGGCAGGAGGGGCACACCGCGCACGCCACGGAGCAGGAGGCGGAGGAGGAGTCGCTCCGCATGCTGGGCGTGTACCGCGAGTTCATGGAGGAGTACCTGGCGATGCCCGTGGTCACCGGGCGCAAGTCCGAGTCGGAGAAGTTCGCGGGCGCGCTGCGCACCTACACGTGCGAGGCGATGATGCAGGACAACCGCGCGCTCCAGAACGGCACCTCGCACAACCTGGGGCAGAACTTCGCGCGGCAGTTCGAGCTCAAGTTCGCCTCCGAGACCGGGGCCGAGGAGTACGCCTGGAACACCAGCTGGGGCGTGTCCACCCGCATGGTGGGCGGGCTGGTGATGACGCACGGCGACGACCAGGGGCTGGTGATGCCTCCCCGCGTGGCGCCCATCCAGGTGGTGATCGTCCCCATCTACCGCAAGGCCGAGGAGCGCGAGCTGGTGCTGGGCAAGACGCGCGAGATCGTGGCGGCGCTCGGCGGCATCCGCACCCACGTGGACGACCGCGACAACCTGACGCCCGGGGCCAAGTTCTACGAGTGGGAGACCAAGGGCGTCCCCTTCCGCATCGAGGTGGGGCCCAAGGACATCGCCAAGGAGCAGGTGGTGCTGGCACGGCGCGTGGTCGGCGAGGGCGAGGACCGCAAGCAGTTCCTCCCCGAGGCGGAGGTGCTGGGCTCCATGCAGCGGCGGCTGGACGAGTTCCAGGCGTTCCTGCTGGAGCGGGCGCGGGCCCGGCGCGAGGCCAACTCGCACCGCGGCGTCACCGAGTACGCGCGGTTCCGGGAGATCCTGGACGGCGAGGGCGGGTTCGTGTACACCGGCTGGTGCGGGTCCGCCGAGTGCGAGGCGCGGGTCAAGGACGAGACCAAGGCCACCATCCGCTGCCTGCCGTTCGAGGAGTTCCGCTCGCCCGAGGCGCCGGCGACGTGCGTGGTGTGCGGCGGCGAGTCCACGGTCGAGGCGGTCTGGGCCAAGGCTTACTGACCTTTACGGCAGGTTCGGGCGTGCCCCGGGCTGGCGCCCGGGTCGGGCTTCGGCTCCGTAAGCGAGCAAACAACGCTCGCTAACGGAGTCGAGCCCCCAACGATACTGCTGTTGGGGTCTCGCCCCTTCGGGCCGAAATCCCTCACGCAACGGCGGGCCCCCTCTCCTCCGCAAGCGGGGAAAGGGGGAGCACGACAGACCACAGCCGAGGGTCAGGAAGCCCTCCCCCGGCACGGGGGAGGGTGGCGGCTCTCAGGCCGCCGGGTGGGGGCCCGCCGGGCCCGAACGACAGGGAGCGTCCGCTTCGCGCGGACGCCCCGTCTGTTTTTCGATCCTGTCCGTCTCCTCGATGATCAGAACTGCAGCACCCAGCGCGTCGCGGGAGGCGGGGGGGCGGGGTCGTCCTGCTTGGGGCCGATCGCCAGGATCCCCAGCGCCTGCGACAGCGAGGGCACGCGGCCGGGGGGGAGGCCGCCCGGGGTGCCGGGGGAGCCGCCGGCACGCTGGAGCAGCCAGTCCAGGGCGCCGCGCTGTGCCTCGGGGAGGGTGCCGCTCAGCTCCGTGAGGCGGGCGACCAGGGCAGACTGCGGCGAGCGCGGGTCGTCCTGCTTGGGGCCGATCGCCAGGATGTTCGTGGGGCGCGGGGCGCCGGGGTCGTCCTGCTTGGGCCCGATTGCGACGGCGCCGTTGGTCGGGCGGGGCGCGCCGGGGTCGTCCTGCTTCGGGCCGATGGCGACCGCGCCGGTGCCGGGCGCGCGCGGGTCGTCCTGCTTGGGCCCGATCGCCACGGCGCCGTTCCCCGGGCGGGGCGCGTTGGGGTCGGTGGGGCGCGGGTTCGCGGTTCCCGCGCCCGCGGTGCGGCCGCCCTGCACGATGATCGCCGTGCGCCCGCCCTGCACGATGATGCCGCGCCCCCCGGGGCTGTAGAAGACCGGGCGGACGGCCGTGCCCTGCGGGTTGTCGGCGGGGGCGCCGGCGGCGCGGCGGAGCAGGTCCGCCAGGAGCAGCCGCTGGTCGGCCGGCAGGGCGGCGGAGAGCGAGTCGAGGCGGATCCCCAGCCCGCGGATCGCGGCGGCGTCTACCACCACGCGCCCTCCCTGGGCGGGCGCGGACACGGCGGATGCGGCGAGCGCCAGGGCGGGGAGGAGCGCGGCCAGGGTTCGTCTCGGCGGGTGCATGCGGGGCCTCCGGGCGGGCAGGGAAGGGCAGAGGGGCCGCGGACACTGGCCCCGCGGGCGGCGAAGTGCTTATCTTCACGGGCGATCCAGCCCGTCCATAATACGCACCCGGTCACGGCATGGAAACACTTTCGGCTCCCCCGCAGGCGCGCACCGAGGCCTTTCCCCGGCGGGACGGGGTCCTCTTCTGCGAGGACGTGTCCATCCCCGAGCTGGTCGCCCGCTGGGGCACCCCGCTGTACGTGTACTCGGTGACGGCCATCCGGGAGCGCTTCCGCGAGCTGGACCGGGCGCTGGCGCAGGTGCCGCACCTGATCGCCTACTCGGTCAAGGCGAACGGCAACCTGGCGGTGCTGCGCACACTGGCGGAGATGGGCGCGGGCGCGGACATCGTGTCCGCCGGCGAGCTGAAGCGGGCGCTGCTGGCCGGGATCCCGGGGGAGCGCATCCTCTTCAGCGGGGTGGGGAAGACCGTGGCCGAGCTGGCGGCGGCGCTGGACGCGGGGATCTACGCCTTCAACGTGGAGTCGGAGGGAGAGCTGTGCGCCCTCTCCGAGCTGGCGCGGGCGACGGGACGGCGGGCTCCCGTGGCGCTGCGGGTCAACCCCAACATCGAGTCGCCCACGCCGCACGCGTACACGCGCACTGGGCACGCGGCAACCAAGTTCGGCATCGCGGCGGAGCGGGCGCGCAACCTGTACTGCGTGGCCGCCAAGCTCCCGGGGATCTGGGTGCGCGGCATCGACGTGCACATCGGCTCGCAGATCCTGGAGGTGGAGCCCTACCGCCGCGCCCTCCACCACGTGCTGGACCTGGCGCACGACCTCAAGCGCGAGGGGCTCCCGCTGGAGTTCGTGGACCTGGGCGGCGGGTTCGGGATCTCGTACACGGGCGAGGAGGGGATCTCGCCCGCCGAGTTCGCGGAGGTGGTGGTCCCCGAGCTGCTGGACTCCGGGCTTCGCCTGGTGGTGGAGCCCGGCCGCTTCATCGTGGGGCACGCGGGGACGCTGGTCACCCGGGTGCTGTACCTCAAGGAGGGAGGCGGCAAGCGCTTCGTCATCACCGACGCGGGGATGAACGACCTGCTGCGCCCCAGCCACTACGCCGGGTGGCACGCCGTGGACGCGGTGCAGCTCCAGGGCCGCGAGCCCGTCCGCGGCGACGTGGTGGGCCCCATCTGCGAGACCGGCGACTTCCTGGCCCTCGACCGCGAGATGGAGCGGCCGGAGCCCGGCGAACTGCTCGCCATCCGCACGGTGGGTGCCTACGGCTTCTCCATGAGCAGCACCTACAACCAGCGGCCGCGCCCCGCCGAGGTGGTCGTGGAAGGCTCCGAGGCCAGGCTCGCCCGCCGCCGCGAGACGCTGGACGACCTGGTCGCCGCGGAGATGGGGCTGTAGGCCGCCTCGCACGTCAGACAAAGAAGCGGGGCGGATCCGGCCGGATCCGCCCCGCTTTCTCGTGCTCGAACTCGACGCCCGGCGATGGAGGAGTTCAGGCTTCCGCCGGCTCCTGGTGCCGGATGTCGGCCGGGTCCAGTCCCATCTCCCGCACAGCCTGCACGGCGGAGCGATAGTCGTCCGCGTCGACGGCGTTCGTGAGCAGGAACTCTGCGCGGCGCTCGGGCGTGTAGATCTCGACGGAAAGCTCCACGGTCACTCTCCTTTTTCCGGCCGACTCGATCCGGTTCCCTGCCGCAGGATAGGTCCCGGAAATCCCGACGGCAAGACAGTCGTTCTCACTCCGAGCCGAAGGCAGGGGCCTTCTCCCCCGACAGCCGGGCCCGCGCGTCCGCGGCGCCCTCGCGGTCGAAGCGGTCCACCATCTTCACCAGGCTCTGCGGCGGCGTGAACCGCTGCGCGCGCGGCTCCGTCTCGCGCTCCAGGCCGGCGGCGATGGCGTCGTACTTGGAGGCGGCGTTCCAGAAGATCCAGTCCTCCAGCCCCAGCTCGTACACGGCGCGCTTCTGGGCGCGGGCCTCCTCCGGGCCGTAGCGGTGCCCCATGCTGAACCCCTGGATCCAGGGGACGATGCGCGCCGGCCGGTGCCCCGCCGCCTGCATGCGCTGGTTGCGGATCACCCCCATCCCCACCGAGGTGAGCACCGTCTCGTAGGGGAGCCGGTTGGGGGTGCGGATCCCCGGCAGGTGCGTGGGGAAGTAGTGCGACGGGTACACCATGGGGAGCAGGTGGTCGGCGATCCCGGAGAGCGTCTCCCACTGCTGCCCGATCCCCACGTCGGCCGCCTCGTTCATGGAGAGCCCGAACAGGTCGGCGGTGACGGTGACGCCCAGCGGGTGCAGCCGGCGCCGCGCCTCGCCCAGGAAGCCGGCGATCGCCTCCGCGCGCTCGCCGCGCTCGCGGGAGTGCACCTGCTTCGGCAGGGAGCGGTACGCCTCGGGGAAGCGGACGTAGTCGAACTGGATCTCGCGGAAGCCGGCGCGCGCCGCCTCCTCCGCCACCCGGATGTTGTAGTCCCACACCCGCTCGTCCCACGCGCTCATCCAGCGGTTCCCCGCCTTGTCGACCCACAGCTTCCCCTCGGGGGTGCGGATGGCCCACTCCGGCCGCGCCGGTGCCAGGTAGCGGTCCTTGAACACCACCACCCGGGCGATGGGGTGGATGCCGTGCGCCCGCAGCGTGTCCACCAGCGACTTGAGGTCCCTGAGCGGGATGGTCCCCTCCGAGACCTCGCGCGCCAGCGGGTCGCGGCTCGCGTAGCGGATCCCGTCGTCGTCCTTGACGTCCACCACGAACGCGTTGATCTCGGTGCTGTCCGCCAGGGCGAGCAGCCGGGCGCGCTTCTCCGGCGTGGCGATGGCGTACGAGCTGACGTAGATCCCCCGGATGATGGGCGGCGCCAGGTCGCGCGGGGCGGGAGCGGGGGCGGGCGGCCTGGGTGCCGGCTGCGCCGCGGCCTCCTCCGAGAGGAAGGAGCTCGCGGTTCGCGTGAGCGCCGCGCGGCGGTCGAGGTGGTCGGTGGACTCCGCGCACGCGGAGAGGAGGCATGCGGCCGCGAGCAGCGGCAGCGCGGGGGAGGACAGCGCACCACGCATACAGCAGGTACCTCGAACAGCTGGGGGAAGAGCCGGGGAAAGCGGCCGTGCGGACCGGTGCGCGGGGCGTGCCGTGGACCGCCCGGTGGGGCCGGGCGGTCGCCGTCGTGTGGGCGACGGCGGGGCATGCGGAGGTCGTCACCGGCGCCCACGGATGTTTCCGTTGCGCGGAATTTCGGCGACGCGAAAATGGTGCCGCGGGAGCGGCCCGGGCGGCGCTCCGCCCGGGTCCGTCCCGCGCGGGCCGCGACCCTACTTCACCACCTGGATCCCGTCCACCTGGAAGCTCCCGCTGCCCGAGAGCGGCGCCAGCGTGAGGCCCCACACCTGGGTCCGCCCGAAGCCGTCGTTGGGCGCCCCGGCCGGCTGCCAGTCCGCCCGCCGGGTGAATGAGCTCCAGGGGATGCTGACGTAGCGCCAGTCCGCCGAGTCGTCGGTGAACTGGTACTCCCAGCGCTCCGCGGTGTCCGTGGCCGGGTCGGAGCGGTTGTCCTGCACCTCCACCCGGATCGTCGCGCCGCTGCTGCTCCCCCGGAACCAGAACTCCAGGGCCCGCTGCGCGCTCCAGCTGCGCGCCGGGGCGAAGCTCTGCCCCACGCCCCCGTGTCCCCCGGCGGCGAGCGACCAGTCCACCTTCATGCCCCAGCCGTACGCGCCGGTGGAGACCGCGCTCCGCGAGAGGGTGCTGCCCGTGCTGGCGAACGTCCACCAGGTGCTCACGCTCCCCGACTCGAAGTCGTCCACCTGGGGACGGACCGTGGCCAGGTCGAGCGGGCTGGGCATGTTGCCGCTCATGAAGGCGATGGAGAGCAGGCGCAGCACGTTGTTGAAGTACCTGGTGCTGTCCGAGCCGCTCACCGACTCCGTCCACATGGCGCCCCGGTAGGTGGCGCTGCTCGACGCGATGGCGCCCGCGCCCGCCGTGGCGACGAAGACCGCCTTGTGGAGCTGGTACAGCGGGGTCCCGCCCAGGGTGTAGCCCTCCTTGATCCCGGCGGGCGTCTGCCCGGCGAAGAAGGTGTTCATCTTGCCGAGCTGCGACTGCGCGCGCGTGTCGCAGTGCCAGGCCGCGTCCTTGGCGAGCCGCCAGGGCGCGCGGGACGCGTCGTAGAAGTACTGGTAGCGCTTGGTGGTGTCGGAGGCCGGCGTCCCGGCGGCGGTCATCCAGTCCGGGAGGAGCCCCGTGGTCACGCCGCTCTGCGTGTTCAGGTTGGAGATCATCCCGTACACCTTGGTGGTGACCTGGTCCCACCCGGCGTTCCCGGTGAAGGAGCGGAACACCTTGTAGTATGCCGGGGCGAAGTACGAGGGGTTGGTGATCGCCGAGCCGCCCCAGTACTGCTGGTCGCCGGGCTTGAGAACGTAGGTGCCGGCCTCCACCTCGTACTTGTACATGCTGTCCAGCAGCGCCCGGGCCGGGGTGGCGTAGCCGCCCCACTTCTTGTCGGCGACGATCAGGGCGAGCGCCATGTCCTCGTCCGAGTCGGTGGCGGCGTCGGGGTACACCGCCACGTTGTTGGCGCCGATCTGCCACTTCATCAGCCCGCGCGCGTTGAAGTGGCTGCGCGCGTAATTCCACAGCCCGTCGAACGTGGTCCGGTCGCCCAGGTAGGCGGCCAGCAGCATCCCGTACGCGACCCCCTCCGACACCGTGTCGTCGTTGCCCTCCACGCCGCGGGTGACGCGCAGGTGCCCGCCCGCGCCGCTCGCGGTGACGTAGCCCGCCTTCCAGGCGGCGTAGCTGCGGCGCAGCTCCTGGTTGGCGGCCCCCTGCTCCGGCGCCATGCTCGCGCCGCAGGCGTACGCGTACGACCCCACCGCCGGCAGCACCCCCAGCGTCGGCGGGGCGGTGGCCGGGTCGATCCCCACGGGGCCCGCGCCCTCGTCGCAGGCCGCGAGGAGGGCTGCCAGGGCGAGCGCGGACGCGGACATCCGCGCGAGCGAGGTGGTCATGGGACAACTCCTTGTGGTATTTCTTGTTGCACCGGCATCGGGTGTTTCCGCACGGCAAACATCGGGCCGTTCGGGTCCTCCCGTGGGGCCGGCCGCGCCGGCCGCCGCCGCCCGGCTCCGGCCCGCCTGCGTCGCTTTCCCCGCCCGCGCCGGCGCCCTATCTTACCGGCTCGCAAACCCCTGCCATCCCAGACGGAGACGTGGCGGACGTGGACGCCAATCGCATCCTGATCATCGACTACGGCTCGCAGTTCACGCAGCTGATCGCCCGGCGCATCCGCGAGGAGCGCGTCTACTGCGAGATCCATCCCCCCACCCGCTCGCTCGATTGGATCCGCGAGTGGGCACCGAAGGGGGTCGTCCTTTCCGGCGGGCCCTCGTCCGTGTACGGCGAGGACGTGCCCACCGCCGAGCCGGAGCTGCTCCGCATGGGCGTCCCCGTGCTGGGGGTGTGCTACGGGATGCAGCTCATCACCTTCCTGGAGGGCGGCGTGGTGGAGCGCGGCAAGCGCGAGTACGGCCGCGCCCAGGTCACCGTGCAGGACCCGGTCGGCATCTTCGAGGGCTTCCAGGCGGGCGAGTCCACGCAGGTGTGGATGAGCCACGGCGACCACGTGGTGGAGCCGCCCCCCGGCTACCGCCTGCTGGCCAGCACGGAGGGTCTCCCCTGGGCCGCCTTCGCCGCGGAGGACCGGCCCGTGTACGGCGTGCAGTTCCACGTGGAGGTGGCGCACACCGTCCGCGGCTCCGACATCATCTCCAACTTCGTGTTCGGGGTCTGCGGCTGCGAGCCCACCTGGACGGCGGGCTCCTACATCGACGCCGAGATCGCGCGCATCCGCGAGCTGGTGGGCGACGCGCAGGTGATCTGCGGGCTCTCCGGCGGGGTGGACTCGTCGGTGGCGGCCACGCTGGTGCACCGGGCCATCGGCGACCAGCTCACCAACGTGTTCGTGGACACGGGGCTGCTGCGCAGGGGCGAGCGCGAGTCGGTGGAGCGCACCTTTCGGGCGCACCTGGGAATGAAGCTGGAGGTGGTGGACGCCTCCGACCTGTTCCTGGAGCGGCTGGCCGGGGTGGAAGACCCGGAGCGCAAGCGCAAGATCATCGGCAACACCTTCATCGACGTGTTCGAGGACGCCGTCGCGCGGGCCGGCACCGACGCGAAGTTCCTGGTGCAGGGCACCCTCTACCCGGACGTGATCGAGTCGCTGTCGGTGAAGGGGCCCTCGGCCACCATCAAGACGCACCACAACGTGGGCGGGCTCAAGGAGGACATGAAGTTCGCCCTGATCGAGCCGCTCCGCGAGTTGTTCAAGGACGAGGTGCGGCAGGTGGGGCGCGAGCTGGGGCTCCCCGAGGAGATGGTGGGGCGGCACCCGTTCCCGGGGCCGGGGCTGGCGATCCGCGTGCTGGGGGCGGTGGACCGGCGGGAGCTGGACGTGCTCCGCCAGGCGGACGCCATCTACCTGGAGGAGATCCGCGCCGCCGGGCTGTACGACGACATCTGGCAGGCGTTCGCGGTGCTGCTCCCCGTGCGCTCCGTGGGGGTGATGGGCGACGAGCGGACGTACGAGAACGTGTGCGCCCTGCGCGCCGTGACCTCGCGCGACGGGATGACGGCGGACTGGTACCCGTTTCCGCACGACGTGCTGGCGCGCATCTCCACCCGGATCATCAACGAGGTGGACGGGATCAACCGGGTGTGCTACGACATCTCGTCGAAGCCGCCCGCGACGATCGAGTGGGAGTAGGTTTCGGAACGGCTTTGAACTGCGGGTTCGGGCGTGCCCCCGGCTGGCGCCGGGGTCGGGCTTCGGCTCCGTAACGCACGATACAACCGTGCGTAACGGAGTCGAGCCCCGGCGGAAACTGCCCCGCCGGGTCTCGCCCCTTCGGGCCGAAATCCCTCACGC
>DASVQR010000251.1:0-29864 GCA_036389055.1 Longimicrobiaceae bacterium
GGGTCGGGCTGCGGCTCCGTAGGCGAGCAAACAACGCTCGCCAACGGAGTCGAGCCCCGGCGGAAACTGCCCCGCCGGGTCTCGCCCCTTCGGGCCGGCATCCCTCACGCGGGGCTCGCGCTGGCGTCCTCGGGGGCCCCCACCCGGCGGCCGGAGAGCCGCCACCCTCCCCCGTGCCGGGGGAGGGCTGTCCGGAAGTCGGGTTTTGTCGTTCTCCCCCTCTCCCCTTGTGGGAGAGGGGGCCGGGGGGTGAGGGGTCGCCCCTCGCGCCGAACTCCGTCCCGCCGTGCCGTTGTCCCCTCTCCCAGAATTTGGAGAGGGTGGCGAGCCTCAAGCGAGCCGGGTGAGGGCCCGCTTGCCCCACCCCGCCACCCCGCCGCAACTTCCTCCCGTCCGGCCGGATCTCCTCTGCCTCCGCCGCCTCGCCATGACCCTCGATGCGCTCCGCGCCCGCGTGCGCGGCCTCGCCGACCCGGAGGACGCGCGCAGCCTGCAGCGCTTCTTCAAGACCGGCCCCGGCGAGTACGGCGAGGGCGACCGGTTCCTCGGCATCCGCGTCCCCGTGCTGCGCCGTCTGGCGAAGGAAGCCGCCGCGCTGCCGCTGGAGGACGCGGAGGAGCTGCTGCGCTCGCCCTTCCACGAGGAGCGATTGCTCGCGCTGCTGGTCATGGTGCACGTCTACGCGAAGGCGGACGCGGCGCTGCGCGACCGCATCCACGCCGCCTACCTGGCGAACACCCGGTACGTCGACAACTGGGACCTGGTGGACTCCTCGGCGGAGCACTTGGTGGGCGCGCACCTCCGGGACGGCGACCGGTCCCTGCTCGACCGGCTGGCCGGCTCCGACTCGCTGTGGGAGCGGCGCATCGCAATCATCGCCACCTTCCACTTCATCCGGCGCGGCGAATTCGCGGACACGCTGCGCATCGCCGGGCTGCTGCTGCACGACCGCCACGACCTGATCCACAAGGCGGTGGGCTGGATGCTGCGCGAGGTGGGCAAGCGCGACCGGGAGGCGGAGGAGGCGTTCCTGCGCGAGCACTGCCGCGCCATGCCGCGCACCATGCTCCGCTACGCCGTGGAGCGCTTCCCCGGGCCGCTCCGCCTGGCCTACCTGCGTGGCGAGCCACAACCCGTGTCGGCGGAGGGCGCGTGAGCGGCACGTCGAGCTGGGAGGTGGTCCGCGGCGACCCGGGACCGCGGCTCGCCGGGGACGCGCTCCGGCTGGTGGGCTTCACGGAGACGCCGGCGGGCGTCCTGGTGCGGCGGGAGCTCCCCTCCGCCGTGGTTCCGCTGATCGCGAGCTGGGGCGCGCCGTACCGCGTCGCCTCCCCGGAACGGCCGGGCGAAGTCGTTGCGCCGCGCGAGGGCTTCGTCGCCGGCCCGGGGGAGAGCTGGGCGGACACGGAGACCACCGGCCCCGCCGCCTGCGTGCAGCTCAACCTGACGCCGACGGGCGCGTTCCGCCTGCTGGGCGGCCGGCCCGTATGCGAGCTCGCCGACCGCGCGGCGGGGCTGGGCGACCTGTTCGGCGCGGAGGGGACGCGGCTGGCGGAGCGGCTGGGCGAGGCGGCGGGGTGGGAGGCGCGCTTCGCCCTGGTGCGGGACTTCGCGGCGGCGCGGATCGCCGCCGCGCCTCCGGCGGCGCCGGGCGTGCTGCACGCGCTGGAGCGGCTGCACGCGGCGGGCGGCGGCGTGGACGTGGCGGCGCTGGCGCGGGAGGTGGGGTGGAGCCGCAAGCACCTGGCGGCGCGCTTCCGCGAGCAGGTGGGCCTCGCCCCCAAGGCGCTGGCGCGCGTCCTCCGCTTCCGGCGCGCGCTGCGGATGCTGGGCGAGCCCGCGGCCTCGCTCTCCGCCGTCGCGCTGCGCTGCGGCTACTGCGACCAGGCGCACATGAACCGCGACTTCCGCGCGTTCGCCGGCACCTCCCCGGGCGCGTGGCTGCGGGGGCGCGCGGCGGCCGGGCCGGACGCGCCCGCGGAGTGAGGGGCGCGGGTTACATCCTTCCAAGACGCCGTCCCGCCGGCGCGCCATCTTTCCTGGCGAGCGAGAGGTCCATCCCACCCATCGACAGGAGCGAGCCCATGGCCGACGGCAACGTCTACCCCTTCCTGCGCTACCGCGACGCCCACGCCGCCGTGCGCTGGCTGTGCGACGCCTTCGCCTTCCGGGAAAAGGCCGTCTTCACGGCCCCGGACGGCACGGTCGCGCACGCCGAGCTGGACACCGGCGGCGGCGTGGTGATGCTGGGAGCTGCGAAGGACGACGCGCTGGGGATGCGGACGCCGCGGGAGGCGGGCGGCGTGACGGGCGGGATCTACGTGCGGGTGGAGGACCCGGACGCGCACCACCGGCAGGCCGTGGCGGCGGGCGCGGAGGTGGTGGCGGAGCCGCGGGAGATGGAGTACGGGTCGCGCGAGTACGCCTGCCGCGACCCGGAGGGCCAGCTGTGGAGCTTCGGGACCTACCGGCCGTAGACGGCCGGGGGCGGGCGCGTCACCCGGCGCGGACCCGCCCCCGGGCCTCGGCGAGGGTCGCGCGCACCGCCGAGGTCCACGCCTCCGGGAAGGCGGAGCGGTCGGCGGCCCACGCCTCCACGCTCCGCACCACTCCCGCCACGCCGTCCGCCTCGTCGGCCACGGCGGCGGCCAGGATGGCGCCCATGGAGGGGAGGCGCTCCGCCACCGCCGGGTCCGCGCGGGCGACGAAGCCCTGCGACAGCTCGCGGAAGTCCTCGTCGGCGATCCGCGCCCGGCGGAGCTCGCCCAGGTGCGCGGCGGCCTCCAGCAGCGGGGCGTAGCGCTCCGCGTGCTCCGGCAGCGCGCGCACCAGCTCCGCGTGGAGCACGTGCAGGTGGCGCTCCAGCAGCCAACGCGGCATCCCCCGCGAGGCGAGCACCGAGCCCAGCCAGAGCACCTGGCCGCGCGCGTGCTCCGCCCCGAGCTCGCACAGCGTCACCAGCCAGGCGCCGTCGCTCGCCCCGAACATCCGCCCCCGCTCGCCGTAGCGCTCCAGGTAGTAGGGGAACTCCGCCACGGACGCGTTGCCGGCGCGGCGGGCCGCCTCCAGCTCGCGCGGGTCGGAGGTCACCGGGTACGACCCGGCGGACGGGTTGACGGCGGACGCGGGGATCGTCGACATGGCGGCCTGCGGCTCGGGGTGCACCGGGGTCGTACGCCGGCAATATAGCTTTCTACAGGAAGCGGCGCATGCTCCGGCGCGGCCGGGTCAGGTGGCGGCGCCGGGCGGGGGCGGGGCCGGCGCGGCGCCGGGGTGGTGGACGGCGGGCGGGGTGGCGGGGGCGAGCGCCCGCAGCCGGGCGCCCGCCGAGTCGGCGGCGGCGCGGTCGCCCAGCGCCCCGGCCGCCATCTGCACGCCGTACCAGGCCGGGGCCTGGTCCGGGTCCAGCCGCGCGGCCTCGCGGTAGTGGCGGAGCGCCGCCGGGTAGTCGCGCAGCCGGTACGCGGCGTTGCCGCTGTCCAGCTGCGCCCGCACCGGCGCGGGGATCGCGGCGGCGCCGGGACGGGCGCGGCGCGTGGCCGCCGCGTCGCCGCGCCCGCAGGCGGCCAGCGCCAGCAGCAGCGCGGCCCGGACGGCCGGGCTCAATGCGCGGTGGACCCGGGGTGGTGTGCCTCGCCGGCGCCCCGGGGCGGGCCGATGCGGCGGCTGCCGGGGTGCGGGGTGAAGGCGGGGTCCGGCTCGGCGTCCGTGGAGGGGGCCGTCTGGGTGGGGAGGAGGCTGGCGGTGAGGAGCATCGCCAGGGTGTCGGGGAGCTGCTGCGGGTTGGTCTCGTACCACTCGTACACGGCGCGCAGCGTCCCTTCCAGGAACCAGTTGCGGTGCTTGAGCACGCCGCTCCCCTGCTCCGCCGCCTTGAGGCGCCGGTCCAGGTCCATGATGTGCTCGGCCACCTGCTGCTTCCACAGCTCGATCTGCCGCGCGGCGCGCTCGGCGCGGCGGGCGGCGTCCTCGGCCTGGGTCTTCCACTCCTCGATGGACGCCAGGGCGGCGTCCCGCTCGCGGGCCATCTCGCGGATCTGGTCGAACAGCTCCTCGACCGCGTGGTCCGCCACGCTGGCCTGCTGGACCGTCTCGATGTGCTGCAGGAAACGGGTGTGCGCCCCCATCTGCTCCCTCGGCGAGGCTGGTTTCTCGTCGGACGACGAATAAGCTAAGCCCAGCGAGGGGTTAGGTCTAGCGGTACGTCCAAGGTCGTGCCGCGGCGCCCCCGTGGGCGGGGCGCCGGGCCGGTCAGGCGAGGGGGACGCGGGGGGAGCGGACCGCTTCCAGGGCGGACGCGGCGCTGCGCAGCAGCTCGTCGGCGCTCTCGCGGCCGGCGGCGCTCACCGCCACCCCCACGGCGGCGCCGGCGGCCACGGCGCGGGCGCCCACGCGGAGCGGAGCCGCCAGGCTCGCCTCGATGCGGCGGGCCACGCGGGCGGCGTCGGCGGGCTCGCGGATCCCGTCCAGGAGCACCCCGAACTCGGTCCCCGCCAGCCTGCAGACGGTGTCGCCGGGGCGGAGGCAGCCCTCCAGGCGGGCGGCCACCTCGCCCGGCAGCCGCTCCGCGACCGCCGGGTCGGGTGCCGCGTCGGCGGGGACGGCCGGGTACAGGGCCACCACCAGCACCGCAAGCATGCGGCCGGGGTCGCCCGCGGACACCCGGACGGCGCGCGACACCCGCTCGCCGAACAGGTCGGCGCCGGGGAGCTCGCCCGCGCACCGGCGCTCCAGGTCGCGCCGGCGGGTGACGTCGCGCGCGAAGCCCTGCCGCCCCTCCGCGTCCCCGGGCGCCGGCCCCTCCACCACCTCCAGCCAGCGCCGCTCGCCGCCGCGGGTCCTCACCGCCACCGTGAGCGCCGCGCCGTCCTCCCCGCCCTCCGCGGCGGGCTCCGCCCCCAGCGCCTCGGCGAAGCCGCGCCCCAGCAATTCCGCGGCGTCGTGCCCGACCACCGCGCGCGCCGCGGGCGACACGTAGCGGAAGCGCCGGGCGCCGTCCAGCAGGTAGAAGAAGCCGGCCGCGCCCTCCTCCGCCAGGCCGCGGAAGCGCTCCTCGTCCGCGCTCCGCTCCGCCTCCCGGCGCCGGCGCGCGGTGGCGTCGCGCGCCACCACGAACACCCCGGCCGGCTGCCCGCCCACCATGATGGGGACCAGGGTGGCCTCCATCGCCAGCCGTCCCCCGCCCCGCCGGCGCAGCGCCAGCTCCAGCGACTGCGGCTCGCCGCGGGCGCCGTGCGCCGCCGCCTCGCGCACCCGCTCGCGGTCGCCAGGCTCGACCAGCGACTCGAAGGCGCGCCCCAGCAGCTCGCGGGCGCGCAGCCCGACCGCCGCCTCGCACGCGCGGTTCGCGCCGGTGATCCGCCCCCCCACGTCCAGCGTGCACGCCGCGTCCGGGGTGTGCTCGAAGAGCGACCGCCAGCACTCCTCCCGCTCGCGCAGCCGCCGGTGCGCCTCCTGGGTGCCGGTGAGGTCGCACACCACCACCCCCACCCCCTCGGCCTCGCCGCCCGGGCCCGGGAGAGGGGACAGCACCCGCCGCCCCCACATGCGCGTGCCGTCCTTGCGGGTCCACCACCCCTCCACCTCCACCCGCCCGGCGAGCGCCTCCTCCACCTCGCGCGCGGGGGCGCCGGAGCGCAGCTCCTCGGCCGGGTAGAACACCGACACGTGGCGGCCGGTCGCCTCGTCGGCGGTGTAGCCGCTGAGCCGCTCGGCGCCCGGGCTCCAGCCACGCACCCGCCCCGCCCGGTCCAGCACGATCAGCGCGTGGTCGTCCATGCGCAGGGCCAGGTCGGCCGGCGGCTCGTCCTCGCCGCGCGGGCAGCCGCCGTGGTGAGCCGGGTGGATGTGCAGGTGGAGCAGGGCGTCGGTCGCCATGGGGGCCGTGGCCGGATGGGGCGTGGGAGCGCCCCCGCGGGAACAGCGGGGGCGGTGCCGTGCGGGCGCGTCGCGACAGGCGTTGCACCGCGCGTGCCGCGGTCCCGGGGCGCGCCCGCCGCCGCAACCCGCTGCGCCCAAACCACATACGCAGAGCACGCCCGCCGCGGCGTCGCGGCGGGCGTGCATCGTGTCGTTACCACCCGGCCCGGCCGTGGAGCTCCCGGCCGGGCGCCCGCGGCTCAGCCGGCGCCCGGCGGGCCGCCGTCCAGATCGGCACGGGGGAGGGTGAAGGTGAAGGTGCTCCCCTGGCCCGGCGCGCTCTCGGCCCAGATCCTCCCCTCGTGCGCCTCCACCAGCCCCCGCGCGATCGCCAGCCCCAGCCCCGCCCCGCCGCGGCGCGCCCGCTGCGCCCGCCAGAAGCGGTCGAACACGTGCGGCAGGTGCTCCGGCTCGATCCCGGCGCCGGTGTCCACCACCGAAAAGCGCACCTCGCGCTCGTCCACGTCGGCGGCCAGGGTGATCCCCCCGCCGCGCGGGGTGAAGCGGATGGCGTTGCCCAGCAGGTTGGAGAGCACCTGCAGCACCCGGTCGGGGTCGGCGAGCACGGGCGGCGCCTCGGCGGGGATGCGGACCCGCGTCAGGATCGCCTTTTCCTCGGCGAGCGGCGCGTGCTGCTCCAGCGCGTCCAGGACCAGCCGCCCCACCGGGACCGGCACCGGGGCCACGGCGAGCCGGCCGGCCTCCACCCGGGCCACGTCCAGCAGGTCGTTGATCAGCCGCCGCATCCGCCCGGCGGACAGGGCGATCCCCTCCAGCTGCCGGCGCTCGGCGACGCGCTCGCTTTCGCCGCTCCAGGCGCGCAGCAGCGCCTCCGCGGCGAAGCTGACCACCGCGAGCGGGTTGCGCAGGTCGTGCGAGACCACGGCGAGCACCTCGTCGCGCAGCCGCGCCGAGGTCTCGGCGTCGCGGAACAGGCGCACGTTGTCCAGCTCCAGGGCGATGCGCCGCGCCAGGTCCAGCGCGAACACCAGGTCGTCGCGCCCGTAGCGGCGGCGCGAGCCGGCCGTCGCCAGGGTCAGCGCGCCCACGGTGCGGCCGCGCGCCCCCAGCGGCACCACCAGCAGCGAGCGGATGCGCTCGGGGACGGCGGCGCGCTCGCCCGGCGCGGCGAACAGCTCGGCCAGCTGCGCGGGGGCCACCTCGGGCACCAGCAGCGGCTCGCCGCCGCGGATCACCCGCACCGCGGGGTGGGCGCCCGGGGGGGCGTCCGCGGGGAGGTGCCCGGCCGGCTCCAGGCGGGCGGCGCCGGTGTGCACCAGCGCCGCGCGCTGCACGGAGCCGTCCGGCTGCACCAGGTCGATGCGGCAGTAGTCGGCCAGGGTGGGGACGGCCAGGTGGGCGATGCTGGCGAAGATGCTGCGCAGCTCCTCCGGCGCGGAGTCGAAGGCGGCGTGCAGCAGCTCGCTGGCGTAGGCGAGCACGGAGGCGCGCCGCTCGGCCAGCTCGGCGCGGGCCCGGGCGGCTTGCTCCAGGATGAGCAGCTGCTCGCGCTCGCGGTCCATCACCCGCCGCTCGGTGACGTCCACGATCGCCGCCACCACCCCCTGCGGCTCCCCGCCGGGCGCGGCGAAGGCGGCGCCGGTGAGGCTCACCTCGGCGGCGGCGCCGTCCCGGCGGCGGCCCAGCAGCTCCAGCCGGGGGGCGGGGCCCGGGCGGGCGGCCTCCTCCAGGAAGGCCAGGAAGTCGTCCCACTGCGCGGGGGCCACCAGCGGCAGGGGGCGGCCCACGACCTCGGCGGCGCTCCACCCCAGCTCGCGCTCGGCGGCGGCGTTCCAGTGGGTGACGCTGCCGGCGGCGTCCAGCCCCACCAGCGGCAGCGGCGACGCGTCCAGCAGGGCGAGGCGCGCGCCGTCGCGCGCGGCCTGCCCGGGCCCGGGCCGCACCGCGCCCACCAGCGGCACCTCGCTGGTCCCTCCGCCGGTCCGGCCGCGCAGCAGCACCGTGCCGGCGTCGCCCTCGGCCAGCCAGCGGAGGCGCCACCCCTCCGCCTCCTCCCCCGCCCCGCGCTCCGCCAGCGAGGCGCGCGCCAGCTCGGCCACATCGCCCAGCAGCTCCCCGGCGTCGGCCGGCCAGCCGCGGGCCCGCGCATCCAGCGCCGCCACCACCCCCAGCACCCGCCCCGCGGGGGAGCGCACCGCCACCGCCGCGCAGGCGGCGGGCCCGACCCCGTCCGCGGGGTCGTCCGACTCCAGCAGCAGCGAGCCGCGCGGCTCGCGGGCCAGCCGCTCCAGCAGCCGCGCGGCCAGCGCCCGCTCCCAGCCGGAGCCCCACGCCGCGGGGGCGCCGTGCGACACCGCGGCGGCCGGGCGGACGCCGGGCGCGGTGGCGAACAGGGCGGCGGGCGCGCCGGCGGCGCGCGCGGCGAGCCGGGCGTAGCGGCGCGCGGCGAGCAGGCCGGGAGCCTCGATCGCGGAACGGGGAGCCGGGGCGGGAGAAGGCATGGGAGGAACCGGGGGGCGAGGTTCCCATGGACCGTGGCGCTCCGGACCGGCGAGCGCGGCGAGGCGGCCGCGGATGGGGCGGGCGGCGGCCGGCGTGCAAGATATAGCACGCGTCGCGCGTGTGCAAGCAAGCTATTCCCCTACATACACAAATGTGTCCAATGGCAGCGCACGGCTGCCGTCCGGCGGGGCTCGTCCGCCGAAAAGGGCGCGTTCCGAGCGGCCGCGCCGCGGTGGGCAAACACCTGTGTGCAGGAAACATCCGGCTCCCGGCGCGCCGTGGCGCCCGCCGCTTCCGGGGTGGCCCGGAGCGTTGCGGGTGTGCAACGCAACGTTACCATCATTCCACAGTCCATTCCCACCGGACGTGCCGCACCATGCACCTGCACCGGCCGGTTTTCGGCGCCGGGACGCGGTTTTCGGAGCGGCGCCGGGCACCGGCCCCAGCGCCGCGCGGCCGGCACCCGGCTTGCTCGTCGCGGTGGTGCCGCGGGCTCCCGCGGCGCCGTCCCACCCGCTTCCGGACCACCCCATGCTCCTCCGGCACTCCCGCGCGGCGCTCCCGCGCCCTTCTCCGCGTGCGCTCGCGGCGCTGCTGGCCCTGGTGGCGCTCCCGCTGGCCGCCTGCACCGAGGACACCCTGTACGACGGCGAGGAGGTCACCGGGCCGGAGGTCACGGTGGCCCCGCACACCGTCACCGTATCGCTCCCCTCCACCCCGCCGCGTTTGGAGCTGGGGGAAGCGGTGCGCGTGGTGGTCACCGGCCGCGGCGTCGACGAGGAGCGGGGGCGCATCGCCCAGCTCGGGGCCACGGTGCTGGTGATGAACACGGCTCGCACCGACACGGTGCTGGTCGCCCTCGGCCCGGAAACCGTCTCGCCACCCGCCTCGGGGTCCGTGTCGCGTGAGTTCAGCTTCACCATCGCTCCGGAGTGGGTGGACCGGCTGCGGCTTCCGGACACGCTGGCGATGGAGGTGCACGGCTGGGCCCTCAACGTGGCCGGGTCGTGTGTGGCGGCGGTGCAGGACAGCATCCAGAAGCTCCCCTGCGCGGATTTCCGCGGCTCCCGCGTGGCCTCGGGCCGACCCGGGCTGCGCGCGCGCTTCCTGGTGGCGGCCGGCACCACCGTGCCGCTGCCGGCGGGCGCCCGTTCCATCGGCGACCTGGTGGTGGACAACGCCAACCGCCGCCTGTACCTGAGCAACCGCACCTCGCACCGGGTGGAGGTGCTGGACCTGGCGACGCGCCGCTTCGGCGCGGGGGTGCCGGTGGGCTCGGAGCCGTGGGGGATGAGCCTGGGCCTCGACGGTGACACCCTGATCGTCGCCAACTCGGGCGGCATCAACGTGTCCTTCGTCCACACCGGCACCCTGCGCGAGGACCTGGCCCGCCGCTTCGAGATCCCCCCGGTGATCCTGTACCAGGTCAAGCTCGCGATCAATATCCTCACCGGGGTCGTGAACTACACCAACGTCGACTTCTTCAACTACGTGGACCGCCCGCTGCACGTGGCGCAGGACGCGGGACGCCGGCTGCTGTACTCGGCCGGGAGCACGCGCGCTGCGCCGGTGGGCACCATCCGCGTCGCGCGCTGGCTCCCCGGCTGGAGCACCTGGGACGCGCAGATGCTCTTCCACCAGCGCGCCGTCGACGTGGACTCGTCGTACTACGCCATCGGCAACGCGGACGACGTGGAGGTGGTGGGACAGACCCGAGTGATCATCACCGACCACCTGCCGGGGTCCAAGCCCAAGGTGACGCTGACCAGCCCGGCGCTCCCGGTGCCCGACGCAGTGGCCGCGCTGCGGGCGCAGGGGTCGGACGTGGTGTACTTCGACGGCAAGTGGCGGCTCCCCGCGTCGGTGGGACTGTCCGACACGACCTTCGTGACGGCGTCCGGCGACCACAGCTGGGTGGCTTTCGGCGAAGGCGTGCGCACCCCCGCCGGGCGCATCGTCCTGTGGAGCGCGGCCACGGGCCTTTCGCGGGTGGAGGAGATCGCCGACATCACCAACAACACCTCCGACCGCATCACGGGAATCGGGCTGAACCAGGACGGCTCGCTCGGGATGGCCCGCGGGACCCAGGCGGCCTACTTCTTCGGCAACGACCTTCGCCTGCAGGGGCTGGCGCGGCAGGAAGCGCAGGGGGGCGGCGCGGGCTTCCTCCCCCTCGCCACCGGGAATCGTACGCTGGCCTTCACGGGAACCGGGAACGGCACCATCCAGGTGGTGGAGACCACCAACTATCGCGCCCTGGGCGAGGTGTACATCCGCGACGCGGTGGCGGGCCCCTTCAAGGTGGCCCCGCCGCTCCCGGGGCAGAACGCCTGCCCGGCCAACTTCGCCGCGGGCCCCGCGGGGTGCGTGGTGGCGCGCGCCTATGCCGTGACGGCGGCGGGCGGAGTGGCGATCGTGGACATCCTGCGCGAGGACCTCACGCGCAGCGCGGCCGCGGGGAGGAACTGATGGGGGTGAAGACGAGGATCGCGGCGGCGCTCCTGGGCGCCCTGCTGGCGGCGCCGGCCGCGCGCGCCCAGAGCTACCAGGGGACGATCGGCTACGGCGGGGGCGGTATCTGGTTCGGCGACTTCAACGAGCAGGGCCCCTCGCTGGCCCTGCAGTCGGGGTGGCTGGCCTCGGTCCACGCGGAGCACTACATGGGGCGCGGGCGGCTCGGCGTACGGGCGGGTGCCGCGTTCACGCAGCGCCCCTTCGACGCGGCCGGGCTGGCGCGCGACATCAACACCTGGCTCTTCGACGGCAGCCTGCTGCTGCGTCCCCTCCCTGTGGACCAGCGCCGGAACATGGTCCCCTTCCTGAGCCTCGGCGCCGGGATGGTGAGCTACGGCTTCGGCGAGGGGCGCCCGGTGGTGTTCGAGGAATCGGGCGCGGTGTACCCGGGCGACACGGACCGCCAGCTCGCCGTGGTGGGCGGGCTGGGGGTGGACATCGTGCCGCGGCTCTCGCTGTTCGGCACGCCGCTGGGGGTGCGGCTGGAGGCGGCGGACCACGTCGCCCTGGAGTCGCCCTTCGAGACGCCCGGCGGCGACGCGCTCGGCCCGGTGCACAACGTCCGGGTCACGCTGGGCCTCATCGGCCTGGTGGAGCTGCCATGACGCGTCAGGTCGAGCGGCAGGACATGGAGGGAACTTCGTGAGCGCCCGGATCCTGGTGGTGGACGACGACGCCCCCATGCGGGTGGCGTTCGAGTTCCACCTGACGCGCACCGGCTACGAGATCGCCACCGCCTCCAGCGCGGAGGCGGCGCTGGGGATGCTGCACGAGTTCAGGCCCGCCATCGTCATCACCGACATCCAGATGGAGGAGATGAGCGGGCTGGAGCTGCTGCAGCGCGTGGCGGCGTCCAAGATGGACACCGACGTGATCGTCATCACCGCCTACGAGGACATGCGCAGCGCCATCGGCGCAATCCGCGACGGCGCGTACGACTACATGGTCAAGCCGGTGGACCTGGACCAGCTGGACATGGTGCTGCGCCGCTGCCTGCGCGACCGCGCCGCCCGCAAGCGCCAGGCGGACGAGCCCTCCACGGGGCGGGTGGTGGACGGCTCCGAGCTGGTGGTGGGGCGCACGTCCGGGATGATCGAGATCTACAAGACCATCGGGATGCTGGCGGGCACGCGGGCCCCGGTGCTGATCCGCGGGGAGACGGGGACGGGCAAGGAGCTGGTGGCGCGCGCCATCCACTTCAACTCGCCGCAGGCCGGGGAGCCCTTCGTCGCCATCAACTGCACCGCCATCGCCGAGAACCTGCTGGAGTCGGAGCTGTTCGGGCACGTGCGCGGCGCCTTCACCGGCGCGGTGGGCGACCGCAAGGGGCGCTTCGAACTGGCGGGGAACGGGACCATCTTCCTGGACGAGATCGGCGACACGGCGCCCGCGTTCCAGGCCAAGCTGCTGCGCGTGCTCCAGGAGCGGGAGTACTACCCGGTGGGGAGCGAGCGCCCCCGCCGCACCGAGGCACGGGTGATCGCCGCGACGCACCGCCCCATCGAGGAGCTGATCTCGCAGGGCACCTTCCGCGAGGACCTGTACTTCCGCCTGCGGGTGGTGGAGATCCGCGTTCCCCCGCTGCGGGAGCGCCGCGAGGACATCCCCCTGCTGGCGGAGCACCTGCTCGCCAAGGCGGCGCGCGACATCCACAAGGACGTCCGCATCATCCCCGCGCCGGTGATGAAGGCGCTGCAGGCGTACGACTGGCCCGGCAATGTGCGCGAGATGGAGAACACCATCATGCGCGCGGCGGTGCTGGCGCACGGCCCGGCGATCTCGCTGGAGAACCTGGGGCTGGGGACGGTGCCGGTGAAGGGCGCGGCGGCGGCCGCCGGGCCGGAGGCGGTCACGCTGGACGAGGTGGAGCGCCTGCAGGTGGAGCGCATCCTCCAGCGCACGGGCGGCAACAAGCGGCGCGCGGCCCGGTTGCTGGGGATCTCGCGGCCGCGGCTGGACCGGCTGCTCGCCAAGTACGACGGTCACGTGGCCAACGGAAACGGGAACGGGCACGACGACCGCGAGGAATGACCCGGGGCGACGCCCGTGGAGACCCGAATGACCGCTTGCTTGTTCGTGTCGCTTGTCCCCCTGGTGGACCGCGTGGTCGGCTGGGTCCAGTACCAGGTGCGGACCATGGACGACTCCACGTTCATGCTCGCCGTGGGAGGGCTCGTGCTCGTGCTCCTCGTCGCGATGCTGGGGATCCGGCCCCGGTACTGAGTCCGCCTCCATCCGCAACCGCCCCGCGAGGTGCCACGCCTCCGGGGCGGTCTTTTTTGCCGCGGCGCGACGTCCCGATACCACTCCTCTGCCACGGCTCTCATGGACAACCCCCTCGCGGGCGCGCTCATCACACCCCGGCCCTCCGCGGACGAGACGGGAAGCTGGCCGCGCGCGGAATCGGCCACGCCCACCGCCCGACGACGGCGCAGCTTCGCCCCCTCCGTTCCCGACCTGATCGGCGCGTCGGTACTGGCGGGCGTGCTGCTGGGCAAGCGCCCAGAGGTGCTCAACGGCGACACCGCGGCGCACCTGCGGATGGGGGAGCTGATCCTGGATTCGGGGAGTATCCCCCGCACGGAGACGCTGTCGTTCACCATGCTGGGGCGCCACCTGGCCCTCCCCGGGTGGCTGGGCGAGGTGGCGTTCGCGGCCGCGGAGCGGCTGGGCGGGCTGGGGATGGTGGCGGCCCTCGCCGCGGGGCTGGCTGTGCTCGCCGCCGTGCTCCCGGCGCTGCTGCTGCGGCGCCGGGGCGCGGATCCCCGCATCACCCTGCTGGCGGTCGCGCTGGGAGCGTCGCTCTCGGCCAGCGGGTGGACGGCGCGACCGCACCTGTGGAGCTACGTGGGCGTCGGCCTGGTGCTCGGGATGCTGGAGCGGCGGCGCCCGGTGCCGCTCGCGGGGGTCGCGCTGCTCTTCGCGGCGTGGGCGAACCTCCACGCGGGGTTCGTCTACGGGCTGGCGCTGCTGGGGCTGTACGCGCTGGGGACGTGGGTGGAGGAGCGCGGGGCGGAGTACCCGCGCGGGGGAGCGGGAGGCGGAGCGCGCCGCCTCCTCGCCGCGACCGCCGTCGCGTGCGCGGCGTCGCTGCTGAACCCGGCGGGCCCCGGGATCGTGCGGCAGATCGCGGGGGCGCTGGGGAGCGACGCGGTGGCCGCGCAGACCACGGAGTGGGCGCCGCCCAGCTTCGGGGAGCCGCGCGGGGTGTTCCTGGCGGCCGTGGTGCTCGCCGCGGCCGCGGTGGTGCTGCTCTCCCGGAGGAGGCCGGCCTGGTCCCGGGCCCTGGCGGTCGCGGCGTTCCTCCTGGCCGCCCTCCAGTCGAGCCGCCACGTGCCGCTGTTCGGCCTGGTGGCGGTTCCCCTCGTCGCCCTTCACGCGAGCGAGTCGTTCCGCCGGACCAGCACGCGCTACTGGTTCGGCGATGCGTTCGCGGAGATCGAGCGCCGCACGGTGCCGGGAGCCTGGATCCTGCCGCTGTTCCTCGGCTTCGCCTGGCTGTCGGCGCGCCCCGGGGCCTGGGGGTTCGACCCGTCGCAGTACCCCGTGGCCGCCGTGCAGGCAGCTCGCAGCGCGGGCCTGCAGGGGCGGATCTTCCACTCGCTCCAGTGGGGCGGCTTCATCGCGTACGCCTGGCCGGAGCGGAAGGTGTTCTTCCACCCGGTGAAGTACGACGACGACGTGTCCGCGGCCTACCTCGGCGTGGTCGCGGGGCCCTCTCCTCCCGCTGCCCGGCTGGAGCAGCTGGGGATCGACCTCGTGGTCGCCGAGCCCGGCTCGCGGCTCGCGCGGGAGCTGGTCGCCGCCCCCGGGTGGACCGTGTGGCACCGGGACGGGACCGCCGTGGTGCTGCGCCGGTCCACGGGACCTCGCCTCCCCCCGTGACCGGCACGGAGGCAAGCGTCCAACTGCTCCTCCGGGTGCGACACGCAGCCGTCGGTCGGCTGGACGGTGTGAGGGCGCGCAACACGTGTTGTGGCAAGAACGTGGGAATGACGGGCATGAACCGTCGCCTGCATTGAAATACCACGGCTCTGTAATGCTTCGTTGCCAGGCGGGTGACGGCCCTCCGGAGACTCAAACACGTAAGTCAATGCCGAATAGCTACTTGCAAACGAACGCCCACCTGGCATGTGACCTGTAATCGTACGGTGCCGTGCAGGAGACGGTGCCGCTGTGCTCCGACCTGCAGGCTGGACCCTCCCCCGGGGCCTGCGATCCGTGCAGGTCCGCGAACCGGGCGAAGCAATCGCCCTCTCCTCTCCATCCAGGAGGATGTCATGATCCGCAAGCTCTGGAACGACGAATCCGGGCAGGGCCTCACCGAGTACGCGCTCCTGACGGGCGCCGTCGCCTCCATGGTCGCGGCCCTCGCCTACCTGTTCCGCGGCGAGCTGAGCGAGATGCTGGAGACGATCGGCGGCAACGTGAAGGGCAAGGCCGGCACGGTGAACACCTGAGCAGTCGGCGTTCTCCTGATCCGGCCCCGGAGCGCTCGCTCCGGGGCCGGTCTTTTTTCCACAACATCCCTCCTTCTGTTCGAGGCTCCTGTTCTCCAGCTCAAAAGCCGCTTCCCGTACGCCTCCCCGCCGCCCCCGGAGCCGGTCGTGGCGCTTCCGTCCGCGGCTTCCTGAGCGTCCAACCGGGAACGTCCTGCCGGCACGGACCTGGCCGCCGGGCGGAATGGTCGACGGCCGACGCGGCAACGCGCCGTGCAGGCGAGAGCAACGAGACGATACCAGCGATGCCGGAAGCCTGATCTCGCCGGAAACCGCCGCCGTTCCACCCTGGGTGGATCGCGGAAGGCGGCCTCATACGGCGAGCCGAGGCGTTTTCCCACCGAAAAACGCTGGTGCCCGCGCACGGAACGCGGTGATGCGCCCAGCAGCGCCCACCTCATCTGTTTGCGCGCCACGGACTGGCATCGCTGGTGCATACCGGTGCGGGTTGACCCGGACGGGTGGATCGAATCCGGCGACGTTCCAGGAGCCTCTCGCAAACACCAACCGCACGGCGCCATCCATGACTGCAACACTGCGCAAGCTGTGGAACGACGAATCCGGCCAGGGGCTCACCGAGTACGCGCTCGTCACCGGGGCGGTGGCCTCCATGATGGCAGCAGTGGCGTACCTGTTCCGCACCGACCTCAGTGACCTGCTGGCAACGGTGGGCACCAACGTCCTCTCGAAGATCTCGGTGGTGAACACCTGAGAGGGGGGCGCACCGGCCGGCCCCTCGCCCGACGCGGCGCCCCGACGGCGCCGCGTCGCCTGCATCCTTCCCTTCCCCTCCCCTTCCCTGCCATGTGGACCCGTGAGCCGGTCGAAGACCGCGTGCGCCCTCTGGCACGGCTGCTGGTTGCGGTGCTGATCGCGGGTGTGTGTGCCGCACTCCTGCAGTGGCTCTCGGACGCGCCCCACCGGCGCACGGACATGGACATCCTCTGGCACGCGGTTCGCCACCTGCGTTCCGGAGGCGACCCGTACGGCCCCGGAGGACCCGGGCCGGGTTACGAGGGCGACTTCCCGATGTACTATCCGGGGACCGCGCTCGCCGCGTTCCTGCCGCTGGCTCTCCTCCCCCTGGAAGCGGCACGCCTCGTCTTCGCCTGCGGCGGAGCGTTTCTGCTCGCGTACGCGGCGACGCGCGAGGGTTGGTTCCGCCTTCCGATGTTCCTGTCCGGGGCCTTCCTGCACGCGGTGCTCGCCGTGCAGTGGTCGCCGCTCCTGACCGCGGCGTGGCTCGTTCCGGGGTGGGCATGGCTCGCCGCCTCCAAGCCGAACCTCGGGGCCGTGCTGCTGTCCGCGACTCCGTCGTGGCGCATCTGGAGAAGCACCTTTGCCGGGGGATTCTTCCTGTTAGGAGCGAGCCTCGTCCTGGACCCCGCCTGGCCGGTAAAGTGGCTCGCGCTGCTGCGCGGCGCCCCTCACTTCATCCCCCCTGTGCTGCTCCCCGGCGGTTTTCTGCTGCTGGCGGCGCTCCTGCGCTGGCGCCGGCCGGAGGCCCGGCTGCTGGTCGCGCTCGGGTGCATTCCCCATACGACCGTCGCCTACGAGGCCCTCCCCCTGCTCCTCGTCGCCCGCAACTGGCGGGAGTCCTGGCTGCTTTGCGGGCTTTCGCTGTCGGTCTTCTTCCTCCAGATCGCCTCCGACACGCGGGTCGCCGGTGCCCCCACCCCCGAGCGGATCGCGGCCTTCGCCGAGCTGGCCGAGCGAACGGGGATGCTCTCGGTGGCACTGCTCTACCTCCCCGCCACCCTGCTCGTCCTCCGCCGCCCGAACGAAGGCCCTGCGCCGGCATGGGCGGCCTGGCTGGCGGGCCGTCTCTCCGCGGCGGCCACCACGGGGCTCGGACGGGCCGGGGTAGCCGCCGAGCCCAGGGATTCCTGAGCCACGCGCCAAGGAGGCTGTACGGCCCCGGCAACGCGTTCTGTGCGCGGGCGGTCACGATCCGTAGCACCTCGCCCTCAACTCGATACCACGAAGACCCGTTGAAATTGCCCTAAGTATTTGCAGCGCAACGAATACGCGTGTGGCCCGCCGGATGCTCCGTCGGAGCGCGGCGGCATGCGGTACGAGACGGGCCCGACCGGTCACGCCTGCCTGGCAGCCGATCCTTCACCCAACCTTCCATGCTGAGCACCCTCACCACGTCGGTCCTGGTCGTGCTGGTGGTGATCGCCGCCGCCTCCGACCTCCGCACCCGCAGGATCCCGAACCTGCTCACCGTGGGCGGCTTCGTGCTCGCGCTCGCCCTGCGCGCTCCGCTGGGCGGAAGCGCGCTTGCGGACGGGTTCCTGGGCGCCGGGGCGGCGCTGCTGCTGGGGGTGCCCCTGTTCGCGATGCGAGCCCTGGGCGGCGGCGACGTCAAGCTGCTGGCGGCGGTGGGCGCGTTCGCGGGGTGGTCCGGCCTGCTGCCCACGCTCGCCGCCATCGGCATCATGGGCGGGGTCCTGGGCCTGGTGGAGGCGGTGCGCCGCGGGGTGCTGCGGCAGGTGCTCGCCAACACGGGGCGGCTCGCGCTCTCGCTGGCGACCTTCGCACGCTACGGCGTACGGACGGACCTTCGCTCGCCCGCGGCCATCACCGTCCCGTACGGGGTGGCGATCGCCGCCGGGGCCATCGTCGGGAGGCTGCTATGATGCGCTTGATCGGCAGGGCCCGCCGCTTCCTCCGTGGACGCGACGGCGGGCAGTCGCTGGTGGAGTTCACGCTCCTGATCCCCGTGCTGATGATCTTCGTCGTCGCGGTGATCGACTTCGGCAAGATGCTCCTCACCTACCAGGTGATGACCAACGCCGCGCGCGAGGGCGCACGCCGGGCGGCGGTCGCCAACGACCTGGCCACCGAGGCTTCCGTGCGCTCGGCGATCATCAAGTCGCTCGACCCGGTGATCGACTCGGCCAAGGTTCAGTTCGTGGCCAAGAACCCGGACGGGAGCTGTCCTGCCATGACCACCGGGGCCACCAACGGCTACGCGCTGGTCTACGGGTGCGGGTGGGACGGCACCCCCACCACGGTCACCGACGCCGTGGTGGGCATCGCGTTCGACTACAAGACCGTGCTCCTGGGGCGGTTCCTGGAAAGCACGCCGGGGACCTTCCCCCTCAAGACCCGAATGGTCTACCGGAACGAGTGACGCGGAGGAAGGAGCGATGATCGTGGAACTGCACGCCCTGGCATTCATGGTGTTCCTCGCGGCGGCCGCGTGGCAGGTGGCGACCGCACCCTCCGTGTCGCCGGTGCTGGTCTACACCGGCGTGGCGGTGTCGCTGTCGCTGCGGGCGCTGGTCGGCGCCGACGTGCACATGGTCGGGCTGCTCGGGCTCTCGGCGGCGCTGCTGATCTCGATCGCCCTGATGCTCCTGCGGGTCGCGACCGGGACCGAGCTGCGGCTGCTCCTCCTCGCGGGAGCGTTCCTGGGGCCGCGCGAACTGGTCACCACCCTGCTGGTCGCGGTGGGGGCGATGCTGCTCGCGGCGGTGGTGAGCGCGGCCGTGCACCGGGGACCCTGGCGCCGGACCCGGACGGCCCGGCTGCTCCTCACCCCGCACACCGGCCTGGGATGGAACGGCGGCCGGGTGGTGATCCGGGAGGAGAAGGTGGAGGGTGCGGCGGCGGTACAGGCCGCCCCGATGTCGCCGGGGGTTGCGATCGTGCTGGGGACTGTGGCCGGGTGGATCCTGTGAGGGGTGGGGCCGGAGATCCGACAAACGAGAAGCCGAGACGGGGCCTGAAATGAAACAGAGAAGACTCGCGGTCATGCTCGCGCTGGCGCTGACCTCCGGCCTGTTGGCGGGCTACCTCGCGCTAAGCTTCCTGCGGCGCCAGGCCGCCCGCCCCACGGCAGCCGCCGAAGCCCCCAGCGGCAAGGTCGTCGTGGCCGCCAAGGACATGCCTCTGGGCACCATCCTCAGGGAGGACGACGTGCGGCTCATCGACTGGCCGGGAGAGGTGGTCCCCACGGGGTACGCCGCCAGCCCGTCCGAGGTGATCGGCCGCGGGCTGATCACCGCCGTTGCGGTCAACGAGCCGCTCCTCCAGGCCAAGCTCGCCAGCAAGGAGGAGGGCGGAGGGCTCCCCATCGTCATCCCGGAGGGGATGCGCGGCGTGAGCGTCAAGGTGGACGAGGTGATCGGCGTCGCCGGCTTCGTCCTGCCGGGAACCGGAGTGGACGTGCTGGTCACCATCACCCCTCCCGAGGCGGAGGGGGCGATGAAGACGCCCATCACCAAGCTGATCCTGCAGAACGTGAGGGTGCTCGCCGCCGGGCAGACCATCCAGCGCGACGCCGAAGGGAAGCCGCAGACCGTGGCGGTGATCACCCTGATGGTGAACCCGGAGGATGCCGAGAAGCTGACGCTGGCCGCCAGCGAGGGGAAGATCCAGCTGGCACTGCGCAATACGCTCGACCTGGAAGAGGTGCAGACCCGCGGCATCCGCACCGCCGCGATGATCGGGAGCACGGCCGCGCCCGTCCGGCAGACGGTGCGCGTGAGGACTCCGCAGCCGCGGAGAGGAGGTTCGCCCGTGCAGCAGCCGTCGGGCGGGGCGGTGGTGGAAACGATCCGGGGCGGCCAGCGCACGCTGCAAACCTTCTCGCCGGGGAGCGAATGACGACACGGGCACGGTACCTCTTGCTCTTGCTGGCGGCGCTGCTGGGGCCGGTGACCGGGGCGGCGCGCGCCGTGGGGCAGACGCCGGTGGGCGAGGCGCTCACCATCGCGCGGGGAACCTCCACGCTGGTGACCAGCACCACCCCCATCCAGCGCGTCTCCATCGGCGATCCCGAGGTGGCGGACGCCGTGGTGGTGTCCACCCGTGAGGTGCTGGTCAACGCCAAGAAGCTGGGCTCCACCACGCTGATCGTGTGGGATACGCAAGGAGGGCGCAGCCTGTACCAGCTGGAGGTGACGGTGGACGCGGCCGCCCTGGAGCGGCAGCTCCGCACGCTCTTCCCCACCCAGCAGATCGCGGTGACGGCGAGCGGCAACATCCTGATCCTTTCCGGGCGGGTGACGGACGCGAGCGTGGCCCGGCGGGCGCTGGAGATCGCGCGGGGGACCGGAGCCACGGTGATCGAGAACCTGTCCATCCCGCCCGCCCGGCAGGTGCTGCTGCAGGTGAGGTTCGCGGAGGTGAGTCGCTCCTCGGCGCTCCAGCTGGGCACCCGGTTCGGCGGCGGCGAGACCAGCGCGAGGCTCAATCCGGAGACCCCCAGCGAGGGGGATACCTTCGTCGAGACGCTCTCCGACGGGCTGGTGCGCCTCCTCCTGTTCAACGACAACGTGCAATTCAGCGCGCTGGTCGAGGCGCTGCAGACCCGCGGCCTGTTCCGCAGCCTCGCCGAGCCGAACCTGCTCGCCATCGAGGGCAAGGAGGCGTCCTTCCTGGCGGGCGGCGAGATCCCCATCCCCGTGCCGCAGGGGGGGCAGAGCAACACCGTCGTCGTGCAGTTCAAGGAGTTCGGCATCCGCCTGCGCTTCACCCCGCGCGTCACCATCGCCGGCAACATCCGCCTGGAGGTGGCCCCCGAGGTGTCGTCGCTGGACTACGCCAACGCCATCCAGTTCAGCGGCTTCCTGATCCCCGCGCTGCGCACCCGCCGGGCCGACACGGAGATCGAACTGCGCCCCGGGCAGACCTTCGCCATCGCGGGGCTGATGGACAACGCCATCCAGAACAACCGGGGGAAGATCCCGTTCCTGGGCGACATTCCCATCCTGGGGCCGCTGTTTCGCTCGCGCGACATGCAGCAGAGCCGCACCGAGCTCCTGGTGCTGGTGACGCCGCAGGTGGTCCAGCCCGGCGACCAGACGCAGGCGGTGCCCACCGGCGAGCCGGAGACCTGGGAGTGGGACCGGCCGCTGCGCGGTGCTCCGCCGCAGGGCCGCGGACGCCCGGCCGAGCCGCTCCCGGCACAACCGCAGACGCAGCCCTGACGGCGCGAGGAGGAACCGATGCGACGCTTGCTGAAGCCGGTCCGGAACGAGAGGGGAGCGACGTTCGTGTTCTTCGCGATGCTCACGGGCGCCCTGCTCTCGCTGGGAGCGCTCGCGGCCGACACCGGACTCCTGTACATGGCCCGGAGCGAGGCGCAGCGGGCCGCGGAGGCCGCGGCGCTGGCGGGTGCCGGACTGTACAAGGGGGTGGAGGTGCCCACCAAGGCGCAGGTGGAGACCAAGGCGCGGGACTACGCCGGAAAGAACTACGTCGGCACGGCCTACCTGAGCAAGAACGACACGTCCGTCGTCAAGGTGGAGGTGTTCGAGGCCCAGCAGCGCGTGCGCGTGACCGTCAACGGCACCGCTCCGCTCATGTTCGCCCGCCTGATCGGGATCGCGCAGATGCCGGTGAGCGCGGTGGCCGCGGCCCGGGTGACCGGCGCCGGCGGCGCCACCTGCGTGAAGCCGTTCACCATCCCCGACCTGTGGGAGGAGAAGACCGGCGGCTCGGACAAGGACGGCGACCAGGTGTGGGACTCGAACGAGACCTGGGAGTACACCCCCGGGGTGGACCGCTACAAGCGGTGGGCAGACCCGGAGAGCAACGACATGACCGGGTACGGCAGCCAGTTCCGCAAGGACTACAACCGCGACCAGGGACGGCGCATCACCATCAAGGTGACCAACCCGCAGGACAACACCCAGATCGAGCCCGGCCTCTTCTTCCCGTGGGACATGCCGGGTTCCAACAAGGGCGGTTCCGACTACCGCGCCAACATCGCCGCCTGCAACGACAGCACCATCACGCTGGGGCGCGAGTACGACCTGAAGCCCGGCGACATGAAGGGTCCCACCTTCCAGGGGATGCAGGACCTGATCGCCCTCGACCCCAAGGCCACCTGGGACGAGGCCAACAACAAGATCAGCAGCACGATGGGGATGAACAGCCCGCGCGTGATCAAGATCGCGCTGTTCGACCCGGAAGAGGTGTCCAAGAGCGGGCGCCAGAAGATCAGGTTCAACAACATCGCCCTGCTCTTCATCGAGGAGCAGAAGAAGCAGCAGGACCCGGTGATCGCCCGGTTCATCAAGTACGCGGACGGGGTCTCGGCCGGCAACGGATCGCTCGTCCGGCGCCTCCAGCTCGTGGAGTGACCCGTTTCCCCAGGCACACGGCGGGACAATGGAACAGCACAGCATCCGGAGCGTCATCGTCTCCCCCGACGCGGAGTTCCGCGCGGCCCTCCGGGCGGCCCTGCACGAGGGAGCCCGCGGGGTCGGCGTCGCCATGGAGATCGCGCTCCCGTACGACCAGATCGGCTCCGCGGAGCTGACCACGCTCCGCGAGCGCGACCCGGAGCTGGTCTTCCTGGACCTGGAGAGCGACCCCGCGCTCGGCGTCCGCTTCGCGCACTTCCTGGCGGAAGCGAACCCGCGGCGGCGCTTCGTGGCCGTGGGGCCGCAGCTGGGGCAGGAGATGCTCCTGGAGGCGATGCGGGCGGGCATCTCGGAATACCTCCCCAAGCCGCTGGCCCGCGAGTCCCTGTACGCAGCGGTCGAGCGCATCGGCAGGAAGCTGGTCGGCACGTCCGGCGAGGCGAGGCGCCCCGGCGAGCTGATCGCCGTGTTCAGCCCCAAGGGCGGCACCGGATCCACCACCGTGGCCGCCAACCTGGCGGTGCACCTGCAGCGCCTCAGCGGCAAGCGGACGCTCCTGGTGGACCTGGACATGGAGCTGGGGGAGGCGGCCTCCTTCCTGGGGGTGCAGCCGCGGTTCAGCTTCGTGGACATGATCCGCAACTTCCACCGCATGGACGCCGATCTGCTGGCCTCGTACATCGAGCGCGACGACAGCGGGGTCCACCTGCTTTCCGCGCCGCTCCTGCCCGAGGCCGCGGAGGTCGCCAGCGGCGACTCCATCCGGCGGATCCTGCACTTCCTGAAGCAGCACTACGACTACGTGGTGGTGGACACCTCCAAGTCGTTCTCCGCACCCACTCTCGCCGCGTTCGAGCAGGCCGATCGCATTCTTCTGGTCACCACCGTCGACCTCCCCTCGCTGCGGAACCTCAAGCGGTGCATCCCTCTGCTGGAGCGCGTCGTGGGCGCCGGCTCCGACCGGGTGCGCCTGGTGGTGAACCGCTACAGCCCCGGCGACCCGATCACGCTCCAGGAGGTCAGGGAGACGATCGGGATGGAGGTGTACCGCACGCTGGCCAACGACTACGAAGCGGTGAGCCGCTCCATCAACACCGGGCGGCCGGTGGTGCTGGAGGGCAAGTCCGCCTTCGCGCGCGACCTCATGGCGCTGGGCGCGGAGATCGCCGGCCTGTCATCCGAGCGGAACGGCAAGCACCCCCGGTTCGGCCCCCTGCGGAAGCTCTTCGCCTCCAAGCCGGAGAAAGCGGCCCATGGTTGACATCTACGCCCCGCCCGTCCCCTCCGGCAACGGCGGCCCCGGCCGCGCCACGGCGGCCTGGGAGGGCCCCGCTCCACTGGAGGAGGCGCCTCCCGCGCCCGGCTCGGAGCGCGGCGTGCTCCACGACGTCAAGGTTCGCGTGCACCGGCGGCTCCTGGAGCGGCTGAACCTGGCCAACCTGGACACCATGGAGCGCGAGCCCGTCGTGGTGGAGATCCGCAAGGTCCTCCACGAGCTGCTCTCGCGCGAAGTGGTCCCGCTCAACTTCGAGGAGCGGGAGGAGCTGGTGGTGCAGGTGCTGGACGAGATCTTCGGGCTGGGGCCCATCGAGCCGCTCCTCAAGGACGCCGAGGTCTCGGACATCCTGGTGAACACGCACGACCAGGTGTTCGTCGAGAAGCACGGCAAGCTGGAGCGCACCGACGTGCGCTTCAAGGACGACCGTCACCTGCTGCAGGTGATCGACCGCATCGTCTCGGGGGTGGGCCGCCGCATCGACGACTCGTCGCCCATGGTGGACGCGCGCCTCCCGGACGGCTCGCGCGTCAACGCCATCATCCCGCCGCTGGCCATCGACGGGCCCCACCTGTCCATCCGCAAGTTCAAGCGCGACGCTCTCGCCGGTGAGGACCTGCTGCGCACCGACAGCCTCACCCCGCCCATGCTCCAGGTGCTCCAGGGGGTGGTGAAGGCTCGCCTCAACGTGCTGATCTCCGGCGGAACCGGCGCCGGCAAGACCACGCTGCTCAACGTGCTCTCGTCGTACATCCCCGCCGACGAGCGCATCGTCACCATCGAGGACTCTGCCGAGCTGCAGCTGCGCCAGCCGCACGTGGTGCGGCTGGAGACCCGCCCCGCCAACACCGAGGGCCAGGGCGAGGTGGCGCAGCGGCTGCTGCTGGTCAACGCGCTGCGCATGCGGCCGGACCGAATCGTGGTGGGCGAGGTGCGCGGCGGCGAGGCCATCGACATGCTGCAGGCCATGAACACCGGCCACGACGGCTCGCTCACCACGCTGCACGCCAACACGCCGCGGGACGCGCTCTCCCGCCTGGAGACCATGATCTCCATGGCGAGCCTGAACCTGCCCGAGAAAGCCATGCGGCAGCAGATCGCCAGCGCCATCGACGTGGTGATCCAGGTGAGCCGGCTTTCGGACGGGACGCGCAAGGTGATCTCGATCGCGGAGATCACCGGCATGGAGGGGGAGGTCATCAGCATGCAGGAGATCTTCCGCTTCGAGCGGGAGGGGCTCTCCGAGGACGGCCGCGTGCAGGGGCGCTTCCGCACCACGGGGATCCGCCCGGCCTTCACCGACCGGCTCAAGTCCTACGGGATCAGCCTCCCCGGCGAGGTGTTCTCGGAGCCGGCCTACGCTGGCCGCGGAGGTGAACGGTGGTAGGCGCGGGGTGGACGGGCGCGGCCATCGCCTTTCTCGCTGTCGGGCTGGGGACGCTTTCGCTCGCGCTCTTCGTGGAGTGGGTGCGGCAGGTCCGCGGCCGGCGCAAGGTCGTGGAGCAGCTGAGGCGCCTCACCGACGAGGGGATGGGATCCAACCTCCCCGACACCGACTCCCTGTACCGGAGGGCTCCGGGCCGGGACCCCCGCTGGCTGCGCGACGCCACCGAGCACATGCCGAGGGTGCGCGACCTGCGTGCCCACATCGAGCAGGCGGACCTGCACTGGAGCGTGCAGACGTACCTGACGCTCGCGTGCGGGTTCGCCCTCGCCGGCGGGCTGCTGGTCTACATCCCCACCGGAAGCCTGCTGTTCGCGCTCCCGGTGGCTGCGCTGGGCTCCCTGATCCCGCACGTGTACGTGCAGCGGAAGCGGACGCGGAGGCTGAGAGCGTTCGAGGAGCACCTTCCGGAAACCATCGACCTGCTCGGCCGCGCACTGCGGGCGGGCCACCCCCTCACGGCCGGCCTGCGGATGGTCGCCGAGGAAGCGTCGGAGCCGGCCGCCACGGAGTTCCGCCGGGTCTTCGAGGAGCAACGCTTCGGGATGCCGCTGGACGAGTCGCTGTACGCGCTGGCCGACCGCGTGCCGCTGGTGGACGTACGGATCTTCCTCAGCGCGGTGCTGGTGCAGCGTGAGGTGGGCGGAAACCTGGCGGAGATCCTGGACAAGCTGGCATCGGTGATCCGCGCGCGTTTCACCCTGCAGCGGCAGCTCCGGGTCATCACGGCGCAGGGCCGCATGAGCGGCTACATCCTGGGGGTGTTTCCCGTGGCGCTGGGCTTCATGATGCTGGCGCTGAACACGGACGCGATGATCCGCTTCGTCACCAGCACGGGCGGGCGCTACCTCATGCTGGGCGCGGGGTTCATGCAGATCGTCGGATTCCTGTGGATCCGGAAGATCGTGGACATCAAGATGTAGGCGGAGGCAACCTTGATCTACCTCGTCGCCGTTCTGGTCGCCTGCACGGTCGGTCTCCTCACCGTCGTCATGGCGCAGCTCGTCCCCACCCGTCCCGCCGCGGTGAGCCGGCGCCTGGTCGAGCTCCAGCAGATGTCGTTCGATCCGCTCTCCACCGTGCAGCGCAGGGAGCGGCAGACCCGCCGCGAGCGGTGGGAAGCCCTCCTCCAGGACATCGGCCGCCGGGTGGAGGAGCGGCGCAGCGACAACAGCGAAATGCGGATGCGGTTGATCCAGGCCGGGTTCCGCGGACCCAATGCGCTGGCCGTGTACTGGGGCGTGCGGCTCGCCCTCCCGGCGGCGATGCTGGGAGTCGTGCTGATGCTGGTGCCGCTGGCCGGCCCCAAGCTGCTGCTGGTGGCGTTGTGGCCCGCCGCCATCGGCTACATCCTCCCCTCGTTCTACCTGGGGAGCCGCACCCGCCGGCGCCAGGCGGAGATCCAGCTCGCGCTGCCGGACGCGCTGGACGCGCTGGTGGTGTGCGTGGAGGCCGGACTCGGGCTGAACGCGGCGATCGTCCGCGTTTCCGAGGAGATCCGCCACGTGAGCACGCTGCTCAGCGCTGAGCTGGCCATGGTGAACCTGGAGATCCGCGCCGGTACGCCGCGCGAAGAAGCGATGCACAACCTGGCGGAGCGTACGGGGGTGGAGGACGTACGCTCCCTGGTCACCATGCTGATCCAGACGGAGCGCTTCGGCACCTCCATCGCCCAGGCGCTGCGGGTGCACTCGGACACGCTGCGCACCAAGCGGCGGCAGCGCGCCGAGGAGGCGGCCGCCAAGACGGCCATCAAGATGCTCTTCCCGCTGGTGTTCTTCATTTTCCCGGCGATGTTCACAGTGCTGCTCGGCCCGGCGTTCATGCAGATCGCCGACGCCTTCAAGGCGTTCGAGTAGGGGGTGGCGATGGATTCGCTGCGCGTCCTGAACCGCACGCGGGGCACGGTCCTGGGCGACCGGGTGGCGCTCGCGGACCGCTGGTGGCAGCGCATGCGCGGCCTGCTGGGCCGCCCCCCCATCGCCCGCGGCGAGGGGATGCTCCTGTCGCCCTGCAGCGCGGTGCACATGCGCGGCATGCGCTACCCGCTGGACGTGGCGATCCTGGGCCGCGACGGCCGGGTGGTGGCCGTGTACCCGTCGCTCCCGCCGGGCGGCCGCACCGCCTGGCGCCACCGCGGCGGCCACGCCACGCTGGAGCTCCCGGTGGGAACGCTGGGGAGCACCGGCACCCTGCCCGGCGACGTCATCGACTGGTCCCCCGCCCCGCCGACCCCTTCCGGGAGCCCCCACGCATGAGCACCGTGCTCGCCCACGGCACCGCGGCCGCCGACGCGCCCACCCGGCCCGCCGTCCCCCCGGTCCCCGGCAGCATCGCGGCCACCGGGATCTCGGAGGAGGCGATCACCGACCTGCTGCTGAAGACCCTCTACGTGCAGGGCGCGCGCACCGGGCAGCAGCTCTCGGGCTCCGTCGCGCTCCCCTTCGACCTGCTGGACGAGCTGCTCCTGCCGCTGCAGCAGCGGCGCTTCGTGGAGGTGCGCGGCACGGCGGGTACGGGGCGCGCGGCGTACGTGTTCGACATCACCGGCGCCGGGCGCGAGCGGGCCCGCGAGGCCATGGAGCTGAACCAGTACGTGGGGCCCGCGCCGGTCCCTCTCTGGCAGTACCGCATGTGGCTGGACGCGCAGACCATCCGTGACCTGCACGTCACCCGGGAGGCCATCGTGGACGGCTTCCGCGAGATGGTGATCCGCCGCGAGGTGTTCGAGGAGCTGGGCCCGGCCATCAACTCCGCCAAGTCCATCTTCCTGTTCGGCGACCCCGGCAACGGCAAGACGATGATCGCCGAGTGCATCGCGCGGATGATCGGCGGGAGCATGTACGTCCCCCACGCCATCGAGATGGACGGCCAGGTCATCCTGGTGTACGACCCGGTGTACCACCGCCACCCGGAGGACTCCGCGGCGGATGCGGGCGCGGCGGGCGGAGGGGTCTCCTCCATCTGGCGGAGGGTGGAGGTGGAGCACGACCGGCGCTTCCTGCGGGTGCGGCGCCCGGTGGTGGTGGCGGGCGGCGAGCTGACGCTGGACCAGCTCGACCTCCGCTACGACCCGGCCACCAAGGTGTACCAGGCTCCCTTCCAGATGAAGGCCAACGGGGGGGTGCTGATCATCGACGACTTCGGCCGGCAGAGGGTCCCTCCGCGCGACCTCCTCAACCGCTGGATCGTGCCGCTGGAGAAGCGCACCGACTACCTGGCGCTGCACACCGGGAGCAAGTTCCCGGTCCCCTTCGACTGCCTGCTGGTGTTCGCCACCAACCTGGACCCCATGCAGCTGGTGGACGAGGCGTTCCTGCGGCGCATCCACTACAAGATCAACGTCAACAGCCCCAGGCGGGACGAGTTCACCGAGATCTTCCGGCGGGTCTGCGCGGGGATGGGCGTGCCCTTCGATCCGTCCGCGGTGGAGTTCCTGTACCGGCACTACTACGAGCCGGGGCGGGTCGCGGCGCGCGCGTGCCACCCGCGGGACATCGTGGACCACGTGCGCGACGTGGCGCGCTACCGCGGGATCCCGGTGACGCTTGCGGACGAGCTGATGGACGCGGCGTGCCGGTCGTACTTCATCGAGCTGTCGGAGGCCCCGGACGCGGTCCGGACCCGGGCGGTACCCTGCTGAGGAGCTGGAGCATGAGCGAGACGACGAGCGGGGCCGCCGTGGCGGCCCTCCCGGAGGAGCACCTGCGCGACGTGGAGGAGGTCCTCGGGCGCCGGATGGAGATGGTGGAGCGCGAGAACCAGCGCCTCCGCCGCCTGAACCAGTACTCGCTGGCCGGCTGCGCGCTGGCGCTCGGGCTCAGCGCGGCCGTGCTGGTGGTGGCGGGGAGCGGCCGCTCCGCCGTGCAGGCGGAGACGGTGGAGGCCGAGCGCTTCGTGCTGCGCTCGCTGGACGGCGACGCACGGGGGGAGTGGCGGATGGGCGAGGGGGGAGCCTCGGAGCTGGTGCTCCGCGGCGGCAACGGCAAGACGCAGGTCAAGCTGGGGATCCTGGCGGACGGGTCCAGCGGCCTGTCGCTCGCGGACGCCGGCGGCAGCTCGCGCGCGGCGCTGGGGCTGCTGCCGGACCAGACCACCAGCCTGGTGTTCGCGGACCGCACGGGGCGGACGCGGGCGGTGCTGGGGTACTCGCCGGACGGCGCCATGACGCTGGTGTTCGCGGATCGCGCGGGGGTGACGCGGGCGGGGCTGGGGGTGGATGCGGCGGGGCGGGCAAACCTGACGCTCACGGAGGACCAGGCCGCGCCGGCGCCGGAGCCCGAGGTCGTGGCGCCCGCCGGGGAGGAGGCGGCGGACCCAGCGGCCGCGGAGCCGGGGACCGCTCCCGCGCAGACGCCGCCGGCCGGATCTGCCTCGCGCGGCAGGCGGTAGGCACGAGGCAGCGGAGTGGTATGCGCCGAACGAGAAAAGCGCCGGGAGCTGGGTGGCTCCCGGCGCTGCTTTCATGGGCCCAGCAGGATTCGAACCTGCGACCAAGCGATTATGAGTCGGTTCCGAGCCGATCTCGACCCTAACACAAGCACTTATTCTGTAACATCTTACCGCAGGGGCATAGAAGAACGGGACACGGAGCGGGACACGGTTCAACCCGGATCCTGCACCAGAGCAGCGATCCGGCTGAGTGA
>DASVQR010000252.1:0-48436 GCA_036389055.1 Longimicrobiaceae bacterium
GCTGCAAGAGGTCTGTATCGCAACCGGGATGAATCTCGCGCGCGCAGTATCCTGGCTGGACGGGCGTACACGTGCCTCGACGCGAGTCACGCGATTCGCGGCGCTCGTGCCTCAAGCCGCCTGAGTTCGCCGACAGTATCATACGACCGTCTGCAACGGAGGCGAACCCCAACGGTACTGCTGTTGGGTTTCGCCGCTTCGCGCTCGCATCCCTCACGCGGGCTCCGCGCTGGCGTCCGCGGGGGAGGCACAAAAAGAAAACGGACCGCGAGGTCGCGGTCCGTTTTCTTTTGTCCGTCCGGCGGCGCCGTTACTGCTTGGGCGTGGGGGCCGGGGTCTGCGTCGCCGGGGCGGAGGCGCCGCCCGCGGGGGCGGGGGTCCGCGGGGTGCCGGCGGCGGGGGCGGCTCCCTGGCCGGCCGGGGCCGGGGTCACGCCCGGAACCGCGGGGGCGGTGCCGGTTCCCGCGGGCGGGACCGCGGAGGGCTGCGTGGCCTGGCCGCCGCGGATCACCGAGGCGCGCCGCTCCCCCGCGCCCGTGGACATGATGGAGAGCGCCAGCGCCAGCACCAGGAACGCTCCGCCGCACCACCAGCTCGCCTTGGTCAGCAGCGTCGCCGCCTGGCGCCCGCCGAACAGGGTGTCCGTGCCCGCGCCGCCGCCCATCGCCGCGAGGCCGCCTCCCTTGCCCGCCTGGAGCAGGACGACGGGAATGAGCACGATGGCATCCAGGATCAGCAGGACCAGGAGGAAGTAGTACACGGGAGCGCGCGGTTGGGGAGAGCGGAACGCCGGGAACCCGAGAAAGCTATGGCTCCCGGCCATCCTGTCAACCCGTGGCCGTGCAGATGGCGGCGAACCCCGCCGGGTCCAGGCTGGCGCCGCCCACCAGCACCCCGTCCACCTCCGGCGCCGAGAGCAGCTCGCGCGCGTTGTCCGGCTTGACGCTCCCGCCGTACAGGATGGGCACCGCCGCGGCCGCCTCCTCGCCGAACGCCTCGCGCAGCCGCGCCCGCACCTCCGCGTGCATGACCGCCGCGTCCTCGGGCGTCGCCGTCGCCCCCGTGCCGATGGCCCACACCGGCTCGTAGGCGATCAGCAGCCGCCCCGCGTCCTCCGCGGAAAGCCCCGGGAGCACCGCGTCCAGCTGCTCCCGCACGGTGGCCTCCGCCCGTCCGGCGCGCCGCTCCTCGATCTTCTCGCCCACGCACAGCACCGGGCGCAGCCCCGCGTCCAGCGCCGCGCGCGTCTTGCGCGCCGTGTCCTCCAGGGTCTCGCCGAACACGTGGCGCCGCTCGCTGTGCCCCACCAGCACCAGCGCCGCCCCCGCGTCCGCCGCCATGGGCGCGGAGATCTGCCCGGTGAAGGCGCCCTGCTTCTCCCAGTACACGTCCTGCACCCCCAGCAGCACGTCGGCTCTCTCCGCCGTGCCCTGCCGCGCCGCGTCCAGCGACACGGCCGGCGGGAAGAACACAACGGTGCGGTCCTCCCGCTCCGGGTACGCCGACAGGAACGCCGAGAAGAACGCCCGCGTCTCGGTGGGCCCCTTGAACATCTTCCAGTTGCCGGCCAGCACCGGCCGGCGCAGCGCCGTCACGCCCCCCTCCGGTCGGAGAGCGCCGCCACGCCCGGGAGCGTCTTCCCCTCCAGGAACTCCAGCGACGCGCCGCCGCCGGTGGACACGTGCGAGATGCGCTCGCTGAGCCCCAGGTCGGCCACCGCCGCCGCCGAGTCTCCGCCGCCCACCACCGTGGTCGCCCCGCGGTCGGTGGCCTCCGCCACGGCGCGCGCCACGCCCTCGGTGCCCCGGGCGAACTCGGGGATCTCGAACACGCCCATGGGCCCGTTCCAGAGCACCGTCTTCGCGTCGGCGAGGACCGCGCGGTACGCTTCCACGGTGCGCGGCCCCACGTCCAGCACCGAGCGGTCGGCGGGGATCGCGTCGCGCTCCACCACGGCGGTCTCCTGCCCCGCCTCCATCTTCGCGGCCACCACGCAGTCGCTGGGGAGCACCAGCTTGTCGCCGGAGGTGCGGATCAGCTCGGCCGCCATCTCCACCCGGTCCTCCTCCACCAGCGAGGTGCCGGTCCCCAGCCCCATGGCGCGGAAGAAGGTGTTCGCCATCGCCCCGCCGATCAGCAGCCGGTCCACCCGGGGGAGCAGGTTCTGGATCACGTCGATCTTGCCGGAGATATTGGCCCCGCCGATGATCGCCACGAAGGGCCGCCCCGGCTCCTCCACCACCGTCCCCAGGTACTCCAGCTCCTTTTCCATCAGCAGCCCGGCCGCGGCCGGCCGCCCGTCCTCCCGCATCACCTCCGCCACGCCCGCGGTGGAGGCGTGCGCCCGGTGCGCCGCCCCGAAGGCGTCGTTGACGTACAGGTCGCCCAGCGCGGCCATCTGCCGGGCAAGCTCCATGTCGTTCTTTTCCTCGCCGGCCAGGTAGCGGGTGTTCTCCAGCACCACGATGTCGCTGTCGCCCAGCTCGCGCGTGGCCTGCTCCGCCTGCTCGCCCACGGTGTCGCCCACGAAGTCCACCTTGCGGTCCGGGAGCAGCTCCTGGAGCCGCCGCGCCGCCGGCCGCAGCGACATCTCCGGCACGCGCTTCCCCTTGGGCCGCCCGAAGTGCGCCAGGATCACCACCCGCGCCCCCGCGTCCGTCAGCAGCTCCAGCGTGGGGAGGGTGGCCTGGATGCGCGTGTCGTCGGTGATCTCCAGGCGCTCGTCCAGGGGGACGTTGTAGTCCACGCGCAGGAGGACGCGCTTCCCCTTCAGGCCGCTCTCCCCCAGATCCCGCAGCGTCAGCTTGTTCATCGGTGTCGTCGGAGGGTGTTCGATTGCTTCGTTGCGATTACGTCGGGCTTCGTGGACCGCTCCGGAACCAGGCCAAACTGCCGGCCTGTTTCCTACGCGGGCTCCGGGAACCCCGCCAAACTGCCGGCGGGTTTCCCTACGCCGGGGTGAGCCTCGCGCAAACTGCGCGCGAGTCTCCCCCCGTGACAGCGTTTGGGAACTACAGGAACTGCACCCGCTTCGGTGAGCTCGCCACGCAGTTCTCCCCTCTCCCGCTTGCGGGGGAGGGGCCGGGGGAGGGGGCCTCCCGCCGACGCGACGACCCCGCCCACGCGAGCCGTCCGCAGTTCAGCAGTCCCGCAGTATCCCCCAAACCTTCTGCTGAGGGAGACTCGCACAGCAGTACCGTGCGAGGCTCCCGGAGCGGCCCCAGCCCCACGGCAACATCCCCGCCATCCACCAGAAAAAGAATACCCCAGCCCGAAACCGAGCTGGGGTACCCGAAAAAACCAGACTTTACAGACGCTTGCCGATGTAGCGCGCCAGGTCCACGCAGCGGTTGCTGTACCCCCACTCGTTGTCGTACCAGGCCATGACCTTGACCATGCCGGCGAGCACGTTGGTGGAGGGCGCGTCCACGATGGAGGAAGCCGGGTGGCCGGTGTAGTCCACCGAGACCAGCTCCTCCTCCTCGAACGCCAGGATCCCCTTCATCCGCCCCTCGGCGGCGGCGCGCAGGGCGTCGTTCACCTGCTGCGCCGTCACCTCCTGCTCCAGCTCCGCGGTCAGGTCCACGATGGACACGTCGGGCGTGGGCACGCGCATGGCGACGCCGTCGATCTTGCCCTTGACCTCGGGGATCACCAGCCCGGTGGCCTTGGCGGCGCCGGTGGTGGTGGGGATGATGGACATGGCAGCCGCGCGGGCGCGGCGCAGGTCCTTGTGCGGTAAGTCCAGGATCTGCTGGTCGTTGGTGTAGGCGTGCACCGTGGTCATCAGCCCGCGCCGCCAGCCGAACTCGTCCAGCAGCACCTTGACCACGGGCGCCAGGCAGTTGGTGGTGCAGCTGGCGTTGGAGATCACGTGGTGGTTGGCCGGGTCGTAGTTCTCCTCGTTGACACCCAGCACGATGGTGATGTCCTCGTCCTTGGCGGGCGCGGAGATGATCACCTTCTTGGCGCCGGCCTCCAGGTGCTTGGCGGCGTCGGCGCGCTTGGTGAAGCGGCCGGTGGACTCGATGACCACGTCCACGCCCAGGTCGCGCCAGGGGAGCGCGGCCGGGTCCTTTTCGGAAAAGACGCGCACCTCGTCGCCGTCCACCACCAGCGCGTTCTCGCGCGCCTCGACGGTGCCGGGGTAGTGCCGGTGCACCGAGTCGTGGCGGAGGAGGTGGGCCAGCGTCTTGGTGTCCGTGAGGTCGTTCACCGCCACGAAGTCGATGTCCGCCACCCCCTCCTGCTTGGCGGCGCGCAGCACGTTGCGCCCGATGCGCCCGAAGCCGTTGATGGCAACCCGTAGAGCCATGAGATCTCCCGAAACTTGAGGAACCTGGAAACGGTCAGCCTCCGGCCGCGCCCCGCAAGCGTTGCAGCTCCGGGATCGCGCGGGCGAAGGTCGCCACGCTCACCACCCGCGCCCCCGCGTCGAGGAGCGCCTCCGCGCAGGCCACGGCGGTCGCGCCGGTGGTCCACACGTCGTCCACCAGGAGCAGGTGCTCCCCCCGGACGTCGCCCCGCCGCCCCTCCGGGACGGCGAAAGCGCCCGCTACGTTAGCCCGCCGCTCATCGGGATGCAAGGCCGTTTGCGTGCTGCCGGCGCGCGTCCGCGCGAGCAGCCCCGCGTCCACGGAGCGCCCCGTCCGCGCGGCGAACGCGTCCGCCAGGAGCGCGGCCTGGTTGTAGCCGCGCTCCCGCACCCGCGTGCGGCTGGTGGGCACCGGCACCACCAGGCGCGCCTCGTCCAGCACGTCCCGCGGCCAGGGGAGATCCGCCATGCGCCGCCCCAGCGGCTCCGCCAGCGTGGACCAGCCGCGGTACTTGAGCGCGTGCACCAGCCGCCGCGCCGTGTCGCCCATCACGTACGCCGAGCGCACGGCCCGCACCCCCGCCGGCAGCTCCCTGCACGCCGCGCAGCGCGGACCCGGCTCCCCCGCGGGCGGCAGCGGCGTCCAGCACCGCCCGCAGCGCGGCGCCGGCACCTCGCGGATGCGCGACCAGCAGACGCGGCACACCCGCCGCTCGGCCTCGGAGGTGGGCACCGGGGCGGCGCACGCCGCGCACACCGGCGCGAACACCAGGTCCAGCAGCCCGTCGCGCAGGTCGGCGGCGAAGCTCCCGGGCCTCACGCGGCGCCTCCGCGCGGCGACAGCGCGGCGCGCATCGCGTCCAGCGGCGCGGGGATCCCCCACCACCTCTCGAACGCCGCGGCGCCCTGGCGCAGCAGCATCTCCAGCCCGTCCGCCGCGGGGACGCCGCGCTCCCGCACCGCCCGCACCCACGCCGTCTCGTCCGGCGCGTACACCAGGTCCAGCGCCGCGCCGAACGCGGGCCCGCCCTCCAGGGGGAGCGGGTGCGGGTCGCCCGGCCGGAGCCCCAGCGCGGTGGAGTTCACCGCCAGGTCGAAGCGCTCCCCCGCCAGCTCCGCCGAGGACCCGGCGACGGCGACACGGAGCCCGCCCCCGCCGAACGCCGCGGCCAGCGCGGCGGCGCGCCCCGGCGTGCGGTTCAGCACCACGACCCCGTCCGCCCCCGCGTCGGCGAGCGCGCAGAGCACGGCGCGTGCCGCGCCGCCCGCGCCCGCCAGCAGCACGCGCGCCCCCCGCGGCTCGCGCCCCAGCAGCACGCGCGCGGCGCCCGCGAACCCCGCCACGTCGGTGTTGTCGCCCCACACCTCCCCGCCCTCCAGCCAGAACGCGTTGCACGCGCCGGTGCGCTCCACGGCTGCGGTAGCGCGCTCCACGGCGACGGCGGCGGCCTCCTTGTGGGGAACGGTGACGTTGCCCGCCCCGCCCGCGCGCGCGATGCCGCGCAGCAGCCCGGGAAAGGCCGCGGCGTCGCAGCGCAGCGCCACGTACACGCCGTCCAGCCCGGCGGCGCGAAGGGCGGCGTTCTGGAACACGGGGGAGAGCGAGTGGGAGACGGGCGTGCCGAGGAGGGCAACCACGCGGGTGGCCGCGGTCGGGGAGGGAGTCACGAGGGGGAGGTCGGAGTTGAGGTGAGCCCGGGGTCCGGCCAAGGCCCCCACCCGGCGGCCTGAGAGCCGCCACCCTCCCCGTGCCGGGGGAGGGCTGTCCGGGGGTCGCCATCATTGCGCTCCCCATCCTCCGCCCGAGGGACAGAGCCGAAGCGAGGGAGCCTGTCGCGGACGTCAGCGCGATGCCGCGTGAGGGATTACGGCCCGAAGGGGCGAGACCCGGCGGCAGTTTGCCGGGGCTCGACTCCGTTACGCAGCGTTGTTTGCTGCGTTACGGAGCCGAAGCCCGACCCCGGCGCCAGCCGGGGGCACGCCCAACCTCGCCGTTCAAAAAGTCACGGGTGAAGGATGGGGGCCAGCCGGTCGAAGACGGCGCTCACCAGCGGCTCCAGCTCGCGGAGCGTGGCCTCGTACGCCTCCTCGTCGCCGCCGAAGGGATCGCGGACCGGAAATCCCCCGCCCTCGCCGCCCGCCGCGAAGTCGCCCAGCAGCGCCACCTTGTCCCCCGCCCCGCCGCGCTCCAGCGCGTACACGTGCGAGGGCGACATGGCGAGCACCAGGTCGGCCCAGTCCACCATCTCGGGGGTGAGGGCGCGCGAGCGGTGCCCGGCCAGCTCCAGCCCGTGCCGCTCGCCCACGGCCACCGCGTTGCGCGAGGCCGGGTAGCCGTCCTCGGCGGCGAGCCCGGCGGAGACCACCTCCACGTGGCGCCACCCGCGGCGCTCCAGCTCCCGCCGGGCGAGCGCCTCGGCTAGCGGGGAGCGGCAGGTGTTCCCCGTGCACACGAAGACCAGGTTGAACGTGGTCCCGCGGGGGGCGTCCGGCGCGGCTTCCTCGGTCATCGGGTGCATCGGGGGCGGATCGGGGGTCCGGGATCGTGGGCGCGTCGGCCCGCAGACCCGGCTACCCCGGCAAGCGGCGGGCCAGCGCCTCGGCGACGGCCAGGTCCGCGGGGCGCGTGACCTTGAGGTTGTCGGCGGCACCCTCCACCACCCGAACGGGGATCCCGTACCTCTCGCACAGGGCGGCGTCGTCGGTGGCGCGCACGCCCTCGGCACGGGCGCGGCGGTGCGCCTCCAGGAGGGTCGCGCGCGGAAAGCCCTGCGGCGTCTGCGCCTGCCAGAAGCGCGCGCGGTCCGGCGTCGCGAGCACGGTCCCGTCCGGCGCCACCTCCTTGAGCGTGTCGGTGACCGGGAGCGCGGCCAGCGTCGCGCCGGATCGCGCCGCCTCCAGCACCCGCCCGATCACGTCCGCCGACACGAAGGGGCGCGCGCCGTCGTGCACCAGCACGACCTCGGCGTCCTCCGGCGTGGCGAGCAGCCCGTTCCACACCGAGTCGCCGCGCTCCTCGCCCCCGGCGACGACCGTCACCCCCAGCTCCAGGAGCCAGGCCGGGGGGCTCGCCGCGTCCTCGGGCGGGAGCACGACCACGACGGCGCCGATCCCCGGGTGCGAGGTGAACGCCCGGGCCGCACGCAGGAGTATCGGCTCGCCACCCACTTCCATGTACTGCTTGCGGACGGCGCCCCCCATCCGCCGCCCGGAGCCGCCCGCCACCACCACGGCGGCGGCGCGGCGGCGCGGCTCAGCCGAAGACGGTGTCGAGGAGGGCACGTACGTCCTCGGTCTCCACCACGCGGATCCCCTTCGGCAGCTTTGCCGGCACCGCGCGCGGCGACAGGTACGCCCTGCCGAACCCCATGCGCGCCGCCTCCGCCAGCCGCCGCTCCACCTGCCCCACCGGCCGCACCTCCCCGCCCAGCCCCAGCTCGCCGATGAACACCGCGTCCGCCGGCACGGGCCGGTCGTACACGGTGGAAGCGAGCGCCACCGCCACCGCCGCGTCGCCCGCGGTCTCCGCCAGCCGGATCCCGCCCACCACGTTGAGGAACACGTCCAGCTGCCCGAAGGCCAGCCCCGCGCGCTTCTCCATCACCGCGAGCAGCAGCGCCAGCCGCCGGGGGTCGAAGCCGGTGCTCACCCGCTGCGGCGCCCCGTACGACGCCTTCACGGCCAGCGCCTGCATCTCCACCAGCAGCGGCCGCGTTCCCTCCATGGTGGCGACCACGGCGGAGCCGGACGTGCCGCTGGCGCGCTCGCCCATGAACAGCTCGGAGGGGTTGGCGACGGGGACCAGCCCCTCCGCGGTCATGCGGAAGACGCCGATCTCGTCCACCCCCCCGAAGCGGTTCTTGGTGGCGCGCAGCACCCGGTTGTCCAGCCCGCCCGCCCCCTCGAAGTAGAGCACGGTATCGACAATGTGCTCCAGCGTCTTGGGCCCGGCGATCCCCCCGCCCTTGGTGACGTGCCCCACCAGGAACACCGCGGTCCCGGTCTGCTTGGCGAAGCGCTGCAGCCGCGCGGCGCACTCCCGCACCTGCCCCACGTTCCCCGGCGCGCCCTCCAGCTCCGGCGTGTAGACGGTCTGGATGGAGTCCACCAGCAGCACGTCGGGGGCGCTCTCGGCCGCCCGCAGCAGGATCGTCTCCAGCTCGGTCTCGGCAAGCAGGCTCACCTCGCCGGCCGCGCCCTCCAGCCGGTCGGCGCGCAGCCGCACCTGGAGCGCGGACTCCTCGCCGGACACGTAGAGCGTGCTCCGCCCCTCCGCCTCCAGCCGCGCCGCGACCTGGAGGAGGATGGTGCTCTTGCCGATCCCGGGCTCGCCGCCCACCAGCACCACCGAGCCCGGGACGATGCCGCCGCCGAGCACGAAGTCGAACTCGCCCAGCCCGGTGCTCCAGCGGGTGCGCTCCGTGCCCTGCACCTCGCGCAGCCGCACCGGCGCGGCGCTCCCGCCGCCGTTGCGCGCGGCGGCAGCGGCCGCTCCGCCGCCGCGCGCCTTTCCGCCCTTTGCGGCGGGCACGGAAGGCGCCTCCACCAGGGTGTTCCACTCGCGGCAGCCGGGGCACTGCCCCTGCCACCGCGCCGTCTCGTTTCCGCACTCCGTGCAGAAGAACGCCGTCTTGGTCTTCGCCATTTCGCTCAGTTTCCCGGTGCAGAATCAGTCGAATTCATACACCGGGGACGCACCGGGGTGCGCGACGAGGGTGCACCTCCGGAGCATCGGCGGCATCACTCCGGGGGCGGCCCGTCGTTGCGCCCGGTGAAGTTCTCGAACCGGGTGAACTCCTTGAGGAACATCAGCGGGATCGCGCCCACCGCCCCGTTCCGCTGCTTGCCGATGATGACCTCGGCGCGCCCCTCGATGGAGTTGCCCTCCTTGTCCACCGGGCCGTAGTAGTACTCCGGGCGGAACAGGAACATGATCACGTCCGCGTCCTGCTCGATGGCTCCCGATTCACGAAGGTCGGACATCATCGGGCGCTTGTCGGGGCGCGACTCCACGGCGCGCGACAGCTGCGACAGCGCCACCACCGGCACGTCCAGCTCCTTGGCGAGCGCCTTGAGGCTCCGCGAGATCTCCGACACCTCCTGCTGCCGGCTCTCCACCTTGCCGCCGGCGGTCATGAGCTGGAGGTAGTCCACGATGATCATCGCCAGGTCCGGCCGGTCCGACTTGAGGCGCCGGGCCTTGGCGCGCATCTCCAGCACCGAGATGCCCGCGCTGTCGTCGATGTAGATGGGCGCGGTGTTGAGGTAGCCCGCCGCGGTCGCCAGCCGCCCGTAGTCGTCGTCCGAGAGCCGCCCGCGCCGCAGCCGCCCCGCGTCCACCCGCGCCTCGGCGCAGAGGATGCGCTGCACCAGCGACTCCTTGCTCATCTCCAGCGAGAAGAAGGCGACCGGCTTCTGCGCCGCGATTGCCGCGTGCTGCGCGATGTTCAGCGTGAATGCCGTGTTGTGGACGCAGATGTCGTTGGCGACGAAGTTGTGGGTCTCCGGGATCGTCAGGTCGTAGACCTGCTTGAGGCCCACGGGCTCGATCGACACGATCTCGTCCCAGTAGACGTCGCCCGTCGCCAGGTCGCGGAGCTCGTCGCTCCCGAGCGCCTCCGCGAAGGCGAGCAGCCGGTCGCGCGTGGGCGCCCGCTTCCCCGCGTGGACGTTGGTCCACCCTGCGATCCCCGCCCGCCGGGCGAGCGACGACCACGACTCGCTCCCCTTCGCCGCCTCGATCCGCTTCCACACGCCCACCGGCACCAGGTCGCGGTTGGTCTGGTAGCGCTTCGCCTCCACCGCGGCGACGGCGCGCGCCAGCGCCTCCTCCTTGCCGAAGATGCCGATCTCGCGGGCGAAGGCGCGGATGGAGTGCGCGTCGGTGACGTCGAGCTGCCACGCGGTCCGGCGGCCCTCCCGGTACTTGACCTCGCGGCGGCGCAGCGAGGCGATGACCCCGAAGCGGAGGAGCAGGTGCTGGACGTCGCGGGCGAGCCGCTCGCTCACGCTGGCGTAGCCGAGCTGCGCCTGCCCGCTCGCCAGCGTCGTCGCCCAACCGTCCGTCGCGAAGAGCCGGTTCAGGAAAAGGGCCAGCTGCTCGCGTGGAAGGCGGAAGGCCGGCGCCGGCACACGCTTCGCCGCCGCGCCCTTGCCCCACAGCCCCAGCCCGTCCAGCCAGGCGGTCAGCGGGTTGCGTTCGCTCTTCCGGAACGCCTGCACGCCGCCCGGGGCCAGCGTCTCCGGCTCCACCTCCAGCACCCCGCAGAGCGCGCCGAAGCGCTCCGCGTCCGGCACGGTCGCGCCGGACGACCAGTGGGACACCGACCCCGGGCTCACGCCGACGGCGAGCGCCACCTGGCGAGCGGACTTCCCCGAAGCGGCGACCGAGGTCTCCAGGCGCTCCGCGAAGGCGGCGCGCTCCGTCCGCGTGAAGTTCGCGTCGCGCCGGACGTACACGGTGGGCGTGCGGGTGCCGCCGGAGTCGTCTACCCGCGTCGAGACACCGCCGAACGCCGCGACCGCGTCCGAGAACTCGGCCCGGACGCGGGGATCCGCGCTGGTGAACTCCGGCGTGGAGTCCGTCAGGCAGCCGTCGCCGATCAGGTAGGCCAGCAGCTTGACCTCGCACTCCCGCATCGGGTCGGCTCCGAAGACCTCGATCCGGCGCGGCACGGCGACTCGCTCGCCCGGGGCCAGCTCCTCCAGCCGCCGCCACCCGTCGATCGTAAGGAACGGGTGCGGCGCCGTCGCCTCCACCGTGCGCCCCAGCCGGGTCGTGACCCGGAAGACCGGCTTCAGCCCGTCGTCCACGCCCGCGCTGGGCTCGGTGATGCGCAGCCGGCAGCGGTCGTCCAGCGTCAGCAGGCGCGCGGCGCGGCGCCGGTACACCTCCTCGATGGTCGCCAGGCTGCCGTCCTCCAGCACGATCTCGGAGTCGTGGGCCAGGCACTTTCCCATTGACGGCCTTGCCGCCACGATGATCAGGTCGCCTGACTGGAACCCCGCGGTCATCTCGTCCAGGTCGGTGAAGCCGGTGGGCACGCCGGTGATGGACGAGTTGTTGTTCTGCAGCTGCTCGATCTTCTCGAAGGTGGGCCAGAGGATCTCCTTGATCCACACGAAGCCCTTGCGGTCGTGGCTCTGCGCGATCTGGAAGATCTTCTGCTCCGCGCGGTCCAGGACCTCCTCGATCTCCCCCTGGTTGGTGAAGGTCTCCTGGATGATGGAAGTGGCCGCCTCGATCAGCCGGCGCAGCAGCGCCTTTTCGCGGACGATGCGGCAGTGGTACTCGATGTTGGCCGCGGTGGGGACCGCGTCCAGGAGCTGGGCCATGTACTGCATCCCGCCCACCGCCTCCAGGTCGCCCGCGTTCTTGAGCTCCTCGGAGAGGGTGATGGGGTCGATGACCTCGCCCCGCTCCCACAGGCGCACCATCGACCGGAAGAGGCGGCGGTTGCCCTCCCGGTAGAACATGGTGTCGTCGATCGTCTCGATCGCCTTGACGATGGCGTCGGCGTCGATGAGCATGCCGCCGAGCACGGACATCTCCGCCTCGGCCGAATACGGGGGGGCGCGGTCCGCGAACGCCCCCGGCGGGGGAGGGGGCGCGACCCTGGCGACGGCGGGCATGGACTGCATGGGACTCCTGGGGTGGTGCGGGCTGCGGGTACGTCGAAACGATCAAGCTTGAACTGCCGAATTCGGGCGTGTCCCCGGCTGGCGCCGGGGTCGGGCTTCGGCTCCGTAAGCGAGCAAACAACGCTCGCTAACGGAGTCGAGCCCCCGCGGAAACTGCCCCGCGGGGTCTCGCCCCTCCGGGCCGAAATCCCTCACGCGGGTCGCGCGCTGGCGTCCGCCACGGCTCCCACCCGTAGTTGCCCCCTCTCCCAGAATGGCGCTTCACGCTTCGCGTGAACCGGATGAAGGGAGAGGGTGGCGAGCCTCAAGCGAGCCGGGTGAGGGCCGCCGTTCGCCGGCTGTCCCCTGTAACCTGTCCCCTGTAACCTATCTGTTCCCTCTCCCGTCCAGCACGCTCCTCAGGCGCTGGAGGTCCTCCCACGCGGGGCGAACCCAGGCGGAGGAGCGGAGCAGCGCGGCCGGGTGGTACGTGGCCACCAGCGGCACGCAGTGGAAGTCGTGCACCCGTCCGCGCAGCTTGCCGATGGGCGTGGGCGTGGACAGCAGCGTCTGCGCGGCGAAGGCGCCGAAGGCGGCGATGGCGCGCGGCTTCACCAGCTCCACCTGGCGGAGCAGGTACGGGGAGCAGGCCTCCACCTCGTCCGGCATGGGGTTGCGGTTCCCCGGGGGGCGGCACTTGAGCACGTTGCAGATGTAGACCTGCTCGCGCTGCAGGCCCACCGAGGCGAGGAGCAGCGTGAGCAGCTTCCCCGCCTTTCCCACGAAGGGGCGGCCGGTGCGGTCCTCGTCGGCGCCGGGGGCCTCCCCCACCACGATCACGTCCGCGTCCGGGTTCCCCTCGCCGAACACCACGTGGTTGCGCGTCTCCGCCAGGCGGCAGCGCGGGCAGCCGAGCGCCACCTCGCGCACCGCGTCCAGCACCGGGAGCCGCAGGATCTCCTCGGCCCCGGCGTACGCCGCGGGGGCGTCGGGCGAGGGGCGCATGGGGCTTTCCAGCGCGCCGGCCGGTGACAGGGCGGCGGGCTGCGCGGGCGCGGCGGGGCCGGGACGAGGCTGGGGCTCGGGGCGGCCGGGGATCGCGGGGCGCTCGGGGCGGCGGGCGTACAGGGCGCGCAGCTCGTCGGCGCTCAGGCCCTCCAGCACCAGCTCGGTCTCGCCCAGCTCGGCGCGCTGCCGCAGGTACGCGCGCAGCAGCTCCCGGGGGTCCTCGCTCACGCGCCGCCCCGCTCGTCCAGGATCCGCTCCACGCGGTCGAGGATCCGGTCGGCCACGTCGCCCTTGTGCATCAGGGGGAGCGGCTCCTCGCCGCCCTCCGGGAGCAGGAAGGTGACGCGGTTGGTCTGCACCTCGAAGCCGGCGCCGGGCTCGGTGGCGTCGTTGAGCACCAGCAGGTCCAGCCCCTTCCCCTCCAGCTTGCGGCGGCCGTTGCGGAGCAGGTCGGTGGTCTCCAGCGCGAAGCCCACCACCACGCACCCCGCCGGGCGCAGGTCGCGGGTGGAGGCGAGCACGTCCGGGGTGCGCTCCAGGCGGATCTCGGGGAGGCCTCCGTCCTCCTTCTTGATCTTTTCCCCGGCGGCCTCGGCGGGGCGGAAGTCGGCCACGGCGGCGGACATCACCAGCACGTCGGCGGCGGGGAGCGCCTCCGCGACGGCGGCGCGCATCTCCTCGGCGGTCTCCACGCGGCGCAATGCCACGCCGTCCGGCGGTGGGAGCGGCGAGGGGCCGGAGACCAGCAGCACCTCGGCGCCGCGGCGCCAGGCGGCGGCGGCCACCTCGTAGCCCATGCGGCCGGAGGAGCGGTTGCCGATGAAGCGGACCGGGTCGATCGGCTCGCGCGTGGGGCCCGCGGTCACCACCACGCGGCGGCCGGAGAGCGGCGTGTCGCCCTCCAGCGCGCGGCCGGCGTGGGCGACGATCTCCTCCGGCTCGATCAATCGCCCCGGGCCCTCGCCCTCGCCCCAGGCCAGCGGCCCCACGGCCGGGCCGGCGATGCGGTAGCCGATCTCCGCTAGGCGGCGCAGGTTGGCCTGCGTCTGCGGGTGGGCGTACATCCGGTCGTTCATGGCCGGGCACAGCACCACGGGCGCCTCCGTGGCGAGCAGCACCGAGGCGAGCAGGTCGTCGGCCATCCCCGCGGCGGCGCGGGCCAGGAAGTTCGCGGTGGCGGGGGCGACGACCACCGCCTGTGCGTCGCGCGCCAGGCGGATGTGCGCCAGCGGGTCGCCGGCCACGTACGCGGTGGTGTGGGAGGGCCGCCCCGTGACGGCCTCGAAGGAGAGCGGGCGGACGAACTCCAGGGCGTTCTCGGTGAACACCACGTCCACCGCCGCCCCCGCGAGGGTCAGCTCCCGCGCGACGGCGATCGCCTTGTACGCGGCGATGCCGCCGGTGACACCAAGGAGCACGCGGCGCCCCGCGAAGGGGCGCCGCGCGCGGCGCGCGTCCGTCATGCCTTTAGCGGGGGGCTGGGGATCCGCAGGGGCGCCCGGGAGCGAGCGGCCCGGCGCAGGCGGCCGCACGGGCCGCCCGCCGCCGGGCACGGGGCGTGCCCCCGGGGGCGGGGGCGGCGCACGCTCGGGGCATCTCCGCTCCGGCTAGAGGATCTCGGGGCGGACGCGCTTGGTCAGGTGGAAGTCCACGGTCCCCGCCGCGACCTCCTCCAGGGCGATGGTGGTCAGCTTCTCGCGGACCTCGCCGCCGGAGACGGTGGGGTCCTCCATCAGCTCGCCGCGCCGCAGCTCGTTGAGGCTGCGGGCGTACTTGGCGGCCACCAGGACGCCCAGGTACTTGCTGCCGGTGTTCCGCGCCGCGGAACCGGGGGTGACTACCCTCATCTATCTCCCTCCTGCTCGGGTGTGTCTCGTTTGCCGCCGCGGTGTCCCGCGGGCGGCTTCAGGGCCGGGCCTCGTACGCCTGGACGAGGTCGTCCACCTCGCCGCGGAGCCGCCGGATCTCGTCCGGCAGACCGCCGAGGCGGTGCGCCCGGCGCGACTCGGCGGCCAGGATCGCCTCCACCGCGTCCACGGTGGCCTCCAGGTCGTGGTTCACCACCACGTACTCGAACTCGGCCGCGGCCGCGATCTCGTCGCGGGCGTTGCCCAGGCGGCGCAGCAGCGCCTCGCGGTCCTCGCTCCCCCGCCCCGCCAGCCGCTCGGCCAGCACGGAGCCGGAGGGCGGGAGGATGAAGACCAGCACCGCGTCCGGGACCCGCTCCCGCACCTGGCGGGCGCCCTGGATGTCGATGTCCAGGATCAGGTACTTCCCCGCCTCCACGGCGCGGTCCAGGTTGGCGCGCGGGGTGCCGTACAGGTTGCCGTGCACCTCGGCCCACTCCACCAGCTCGCCGGAGTCCGCCATGCGGCGGAACTCGTCCGGCTCCACGAACCAGTAGTCGCGCCCGTCCGCCTCGTGGCGCCGCGGGGCCCGCGTCGTCGCCGACACGGAAAAGGCGATGTCGCCGCGACGCCGGCCCAGCATCCGCGCGACGGTGGTCTTGCCGCCGCCCGAGGGGGCGGACAGGATCACCGGGAAGGTGCGGCCGGGGAGCCCTCCGCCGGCGCTCACTCGACGTTCTCCACCTGCTCGCGGAGCCGCTCGATCTCCTCCTTGATCGCCACCACGCGGTGGGCGATCTGCGCGTCGTTGGCCTTGGAGCCGATGGTGTTGGCCTCGCGGTGGATCTCCTGCACCAAGAACGAGAGGCGCTTCCCCACCGGCTCCGCGGCGTCCGCGGCGAGCAGCTCGCGGAACAGCGACACGTGCGAGGCGAAGCGCACCAGCTCCTCGTTGATGTCCCAGCGCTCCGCCAGGTAGGCGATCTCCTGCGCCAGCCGCTCCTCGTCCACCCCCACCCCGCCGGCCAGCTCCCGCACCGCGGCGCGGAGCCGGTCGCGCTCGGCGAGCAGCCGCTCCGGGGCCCGCTCGCGCACCACGGCGAGCGCCGCCTCCATGGCGGCCAGCCGCTCCTCCAGGTCGGCGTGCAGGCGGCGCCCCTCGTCCTCGCGCATCCGCACGTTGGCGCGGGCCGCCTCCTCCACCGCGGCGCGCAGGTCGTCGCCGGACACCTCCACGTCGGGCTCCTCCGGCGCGTCGCGCACGAAGATGTCGCCGTAGCGGGCCAGCAATTCCAGCGTGGGCGCGCCGGTCACGGAAAAGCGGTCGGTGAGCTCGCGGAAGGCGGCGACGTACGCCGCCACGCGCTCCTCGTCGATGCGGATGCTCCCGGGGGCGGCGCCCTCCCGGTCGATCCGGACCGTGCAGCTCGCGTGTCCGCGGGCGATGAGGGCGCGCAGCCACTCCCGCATCTCCCCCTCCCACCGAGACAGCGCGGCGGGGAGCCGGAAGGTGGTGTGGAAGTAGCGGTGGTTGACGGTCCGCACCTCCACCCGGAGACGCCCCGCGGGCGTCGCCCGCTCGGCCTCTCCGTACCCGGTCATGCTCCGAATCATCACCCCTCCGTGCAGGGCTCGGAAGTTACCCGGCGAGCCGGTTCAAGTCAACGGACCGTGGACGGTCCGGGGGCAGCGCTCTCAGTTGCGGAAGTACCAGCGGATTCCGTAGATGGCCCGCGCCACCGGGAACGGGCGGCCCGGGACGTCCGCGGCCCCGCGCAGGTTGAAGACGTTCTCCACGATGACGAAGGCGCGCACGTCGATCACCCGCACCTGCAGGTACGCGTTGAACAGCGTGTACGCCTGGCTCTGCACCGGCGCGGGAAGCTGCCCGTCCCCGGGCGTGGTGTCCACGACCGGCGTCAGCGCCGGGCCGCGCCGGACCATCTCGAAGCGGAGGGTGGGCTCCAGGTTCCCGGTGTAGAACACGTCGTGGAACTCCAGCGCCGCCCGCCCCTCGTCCTCCGGGAGGTAGGGGCGCCCGCCGGTGTCGGTCCAGTACGTGTACCACCCGTCCAGCCGCAGGAAGGGGCGGAAGAGCGGGAGCGACACGTACGCCTCCACCCCGGTGGACGCCTCCGCCGCCGTCGCGCGCCCCAGCCGGTCGTCCAGCCGCAGCCCGAACGGGGCCACCAGGTCCTCGTCCAGCGCCACCAGCGCGGCCCCGGCGACCGCGCCCGGGCGGGCCCACTCGGCGCCGGCGCGGAACCCCGAGAGCGTGGGCGACACCGAGCCGAAGAGCGCAAAGGTGTCCGACCTCACCAGCTGCGGGAACTGCGGGACGTAGGTGGCCACCGAGTCGCGGGTGATCAGCGACACGCCGCGCGTCCCCGCCGTCGCCGAGCCGAACAGGGAAAAGCCGCCGAAGGGCCCGGCCCGCACGCTCCCCTGGAATTCCGTCCCCCCCTCGTCGCCCGCGGTGAAGCGGGCGCCGCCCTGCGCCTCCAGCGCCCCGCCGGCACGCAGCCCGGCGCGCGCCTCCAGCTCCGTCGCCGGGACGGCGAACGCCCCCTCCTCCTCGCCGCGCACCCGGGCGACGCCCTCCACCCAGGCGGCGCGCCCGCCCAGCAGCGCCCGCAGCGCCCCCCCGTAGGCGGACTGCCGCTCCGGGAAGCGGTCGCTCTCCCTGGGGACGCGCCAGTTGCGCCCGCCCATCGCCTCCAGCGCCAGCCCGGAGGCGGGGAGCCAGCGGGCGCGCAGCCAGAGCGCCTGCCGGTCCGCGTCCTCGGTGAAGGCGGTGTCCTCGCGGGTCGCCTCGGTGGTCCTGTACTCCACCTGCACCCCGGCGCGCGGGGTGAAGCGGTACCCCCAGCGCACGAACCCGTTGGTCACCGCGAAGGGCTGCCGCCGCCCCAGCCCCTCGGTGTCCGCGATGTCGAAGCCGAGCGTCACCGTCTGCCGGCCGCCCACGGCGGCCGCGAACAGGCCGCGCAGCAGGCGGGTGTTCGGGTCGCCGGTCCCCAGCTCGATCTGCGAGTACGGGCGCCGGTCGGCGAGCCGGTAGGGGAGCAGCTCCACCCGGATCTCGTTCAGGCGGCGCTCCACCCGCACCGCCTCCAGCTCCACCAGCGTGATCTCCTGCAGGTCCAGCGTCGCCGAGGCGAGCGGGTCCACCTCCCAGCCGTCGTAGAAGAAGCGCGTCCGCCCCCCGCCCAGCCCGTACGGCGCCACCCCCGCGGGCTGGCCGTAGCCGCCGCCGCGGGTGATGGTGACGCCGGGGATGGTGCGCAGCAGGTCCAGCAAGGAGGTGCCGTGGAAGCGGCCCAGCGCCTCCCGGTCCCACGTCCAGGTCCCGTGCCAGAACCCGGCGGAGTCCGGCTGCGGCCAGGCGGGGAAGAGCGGCGCGGGACGGATGGAGTCGGTCCTCGCCGTGTCGCCGCGCTGCGGCAGGGTGTCCGCGGGGAGGGTCTCCGGGGGGACGCGGAAGGTGGCCGTGTCGCGCCCCTCGAGCTTCACCGTGTCCCGCGGCGCGGGGCGCGGCACGGTGTCCGGCCGCGCGGGCGGGTTCTGCGCCGCCAGCAGGGCGGGCGCGGCGAGCAGGAGGAGCCCCGCGAGCAGGGCGGGCCGGGCACGGGTCATCCGCCGGGCCGCTCCCCGGCGGAGCGCGCCCGCACCCACTCCACGAACAGCCGGGTGGGGATGCCGGTGGAGCCGCGCGACTGGTACGGGAGCTTGCCCTCGCCGTACGCGGTCCCCGCCACGTCCAGGTGGGCCCAGGGGAAGCTCCCCGCGAACTCGCGCAGGAACCAGGCGGCGGTGATGGAGCCCGCCGGCTTTCCGCCGGAGTTCTTGATGTCCGCGTACTCGGAGCGGATCTGGTCGCGGTACTCGTCGAACATGGGGAGCCGCCACACCCGCGAGCCGGTGCGCTCGCCGGCCGCGCTCAACTCCGCCGCCAGCGCGTCGTCGCCGGAGTACAGCCCCGCCGCCACGTGGCCCAGCGCCACCACGCACGAGCCGGTGAGCGTGGCCGCGTCCACCACGGCCGCCGGCTCGAAGCGCCGCGCGTACGAGAGCGCGTCGGCCAGGATCAGCCGCCCCTCCGCGTCGGTGTTGACGACCTCCACCGTCTTCCCCAGGTGGGTGCGGAGGATGTCGCCGGGGCGCATGGCGGAGCCGGAGAGCAGGTTCTCGGTGGCGGGGACGATCCCCACCACGTTGGCCGGGAGCCCCAGCTCGGCGATCGCCTGCATCGCCGCCAGCGTGGCCCCCGCCCCGCTCATGTCGAACTTCATGTCCTCCATGTTCGCCGCGGGCTTGATGGAGATCCCCCCCGCGTCGAAGGTGACCCCCTTGCCCACGATCACCAGCGGCTTCTCGCCCTCCGCGCCGCCGCGGTGCTCCAGCACGATCAGCCGGGGCTCCTGGTCGGAGCCGGCGGCCACGGCGAGCAGCGCGCGCATCCCCTCCTCCTCCAGCTCCCGGCGCCCCAGGATCGTGGCCCGCAGGCCGCGCTCCCGCGCGATCCGCTCGGCGGTCTCGGCCAGGTACGCGGGGGTGACCACGTTCGGCGGCAGGTTGCCCAGGTCGCGCGCCAGCCGCTCGGCACGCGCGACGACCTCGCCGTAGCGGGCGCCCTCGCCCGCCTCCGCCGCGGCCTCCGGTGGGCAGCCGAGGACCACCTCCTCGACCTGCCGGGCCGTGGACCCGTCCGTGTCGCCGGTCTTGAACTCGCGGAAGGCGTAGGCTCCCAGCACGAGCCCTTCCGCGAGCGCCTGGGCGCTTTCCCGGGCCGAAAGCCGTTCCGACGCGGGGAGCTGGATCGCGAAACGGTCGACCTTCATCCGCCTCGCCTGCTTGCTCGCGGCTCCGCCCAGCCGCCGGAGCCGCTCGGCGGTGAGCGCGGCGGCCTCCCCGAGGCCGATCAGGAGCACGCGCTGCGGCTGCGCTCCGGGCCGCGCCGGGTAGATCAGCAGGGTCTCGTCCGCGCTCCCGGTGAAGTCGCCGGCCGCCAGCGCGTTGTCGATCTGGGGGCCCAGCGCCGTGTTCCCGGTGGACAGGAAGTCCGCGGCCCTGGCCTGGCCGGTCTTGAAGACCGGCAGAACGACCAGCGGAAGGTCCTCGCGATCGATGCTCCGGCCCTGGACGGTGATCCGCATGGCGGGTGTTTGCGGCGTGGAAGTCGACATCGGGCGGTCCATCCCTGTGGGGGAGCCCCGCGCGGACGGGTCCGCGCGGGGCTCCGCGGGCTACATGTTGGCGACGATCTGCTCGCCGAACTCGGAGGTCGAGACCTTGGTGGCGCCCTCCATCAGGCGCTCGAAGTCGTAGGTGACGGTCTTCTGGCGGATCGCACCTTCCAGGCCACCGACCACGAGGTCCGCCGCCTCGGTCCACCCCATGTAGCGGAGCATCATCTCGCCGGAAAGGATCACCGAGCCCGGGTTGACCACGTTCTTGCCCGCGTACTTGGGCGCCGTGCCGTGCGTCGCCTCGAAGATGGCGTGCCCGGTGACGTAGTTGATGTTCGCCCCCGGCGCGATGCCGATTCCGCCCACCTGCGCTGCCAGCGCGTCGGACACGTAGTCGCCGTTCAGGTTCAGCGTGGCGATCACGTCGTAGTCCGCCGGGCGGGTGAGGATCTGCTGCAGGAAGGCGTCGGCGATGGAGTCCTTGACGACGATCTCCCGGCCGTCCTGGCGGATCACCTGCCACGGCCCGCCCTCGAAGTCCACCGCGCCGAACTCGCGCTTCGCGAGCTCGTAGCCCCAGTCGCGGAAGCCGCCCTCGGTGAACTTCATGATGTTCCCCTTGTGCACCAGCGTCACCGAGCGCCGCCCGTGGCGGATGGCGTACTGGATCGCCGACCTCACCAGCCGCTCCGTCCCCTCGCGGGAGACCGGCTTGATCCCGAAGCCCGAGGTGTCCGGGAACCGGACCTTCTTGTAGCGGTCGGGGAAGGTCTCACGCAGCACGTCGCGGAAGCGCTGCGCGTCCTCGGTGCCCTCCTCGAACTCGATCCCCGCGTAGATGTCCTCGGTGTTCTCGCGGAAGATGACCATGTCCACCTGGTCCGGACGCTTCACCGGGGAGGGGACCCCCTCGAACCACCGCACCGGCCGCAGGCAGGCGTACAGGTCCAGGATCTGGCGGAGCGCCACGTTGAGCGAGCGGATCCCGCCGCCCACCGGCGTGGTCAGCGGCCCCTTGATCCCCACCAGGTACTCGCGGAAGGCGTCCAGCGTGGCGTCCGGGAGCCAGTTCCCCGTCTCGTTGAACGCCTTCTCGCCCGCCAGCACCTCCATCCAGCGGATGCGGCGCTCCCCGCCGTACGCCTTTTCGACCGCGGCGTCCAGCACCGGCTGCGAGGCGGCCCAGATGTCGGGGCCCGTGCCGTCGCCCTCGATGAAGGGGAGCACCGGGTTGTGCGGAACGCGGAGCTCGCCGTCCTGGATGGTGATGCGCTCCCCGTCTGCGGGAAGCTGGGGCTGCCAGTTGTCGGCCATGGTCTATGCGAAGCTGGAGTGGATGCGCTCGGATCGTGCGCACGGACGCCCGCGCGCGGCGACAGGGTAGCACGAAAAAGCTCCGGGGCGCAACGGGGTCACCGCCGCGCCCCGGAGGGCGACGCTCAGCCGACGGGGCTCAGCGCTCGCCGATCGGCGCCACCTTGAGGCCGCGCGGGCCGGTGTAGTCGGCCTGCGGGCGGATCAGCCGGTTGTTGGCGTACTGCTCGAACAGGTGCGCCGTCCACCCCGGGGTGCGGGCGATGGCGAACACGCAGGTGAACAGGTCCTCGGCGATCCCCAGCGTGGTGTACACGCTGGCCGAGAAGAAGTCCACGTTGGGGTAGATCTTCTTGCCCTTCTTTTCCATCTCCTCCGCCATGACGGCGCGGATCTGGTCGGACAGGGTGAGCCAGTGCGTCTCGCCGGCCTCGGCCATGATCTGGTCGGCCAGCTCGCGCAGGATGCTGGCGCGCGGGTCGGTCGCCTTGTAGACGCGGTGCCCGAAGCCCATCACCCGCTTGCCGCCCTCCAGCGCGTTCCTCACCCACTGCCCCGGCTCCACGCCGCTCTGCTCGATCTCGCGGAGCATGTTCATCACCTCCACGTTGGCCCCGCCGTGCGACGGCCCCTTGAGCGTGCCGATGGCGGAGGTGATCGAGGAGTAGATGTCGGACAGGGTGCCGGCGGTGACGCGGGCAGCGAAGGTGGAGGCGTTCATCCCGTGCTCGGCGTGCAGGATGAGCGCGGCGTCCATGGTGCGGACGCGGGTCTCCCCGCCCTCCTCGCCGTTGAGCATGTACAGGAAGTTGGCCGCGAACCCCAGGTCGGCGCGGGGGGCCACCGGCTCCCTGCCATTGCGGATGCGGTCGAAGGCGGCCACCAGCGTGGCCGACTTGGCGGTGAGCAGGATGGACTTGCGGCGCAGCTCCGGCTCCGAGTTGTCGTCGGCGTTGGGGTCGAACATCCCCAGCGCGGACACGGCGGTGCGGAGCGCCGCCATGGGGTCGGCCTGGCGCGGGTAGGCGCGCAGCATGTCCAGGAGCTCGGGGCTCACCGCCGCTTCGGCGGCGAGCTGCCGCTTCAGCTCGTCGAGCTGCTCCTGGTTGGGGAGCTGGCCGTTCCAGAGAAGGTAGCAGACCTCCTCGAAGGTCGTGTTGCGGGCAAGATCGTCGATGTCGTACCCGGCGTAGACCAGCTCGCCCACGTTGCCGTCGATGTGGCTGAGCTTGGTCTCCGCGACAACAACTCCTTCAAGACCGGCGTTGGACATGGCAGCTTCCTCTATCGCGATTGCAGGGATAGATTACGGTTTCCGCAACTCGGGGGTCCGAACGTGCCGCGGAGGCGCCCGGCGCCTGCCGCATCATTCGGACCACGCAAAGTCCGTCAGTATAGCGGAGGTTCCGCGGGCGTCGCAAGTCGCCGCCGCGCCTGGCGCCAGGTCCGGAACCCGCCCCCACCCGTGAGCCCGCCTCTCTGCGTGACTGCAGATACCGACGCACATCTGGTAGCCCGGATCCTGGACGGCGACGCCGACTGCTACGCCGTCCTGGTGGGGAGATACCAGGACTCGCTCTTCCGCTACGCAGTGGGGATGGTGCGCGACGGCGACCTGGCCTCCGACCTGGTGCAGGACTCGTTCGTCAAGGCGTACACCAGCCTTGCCAGCTGCCAGGACCCCAACCGCTTCGGGGCCTGGGTGTTCCGCATTCTGGTGAACCGCTGCAAGGACCACCTCAAGAGCCGCCGCCGGCACACCCTCCCGCTGGAGGAGGACACGGCGGTCACCCCGGACTCGGACAACCCGGCGCTGAGCGCGGACCGCGCCGACATGCGGCAGATGGTGGAGCGGGCGCTCGCCACCCTCCCGGAGGCGCAGCGCGAGGCCTTCCTGCTCAAGCACCTGGAGGGGCGCTCCTACGAGGAGATGGCCGAGATGCTGGGCGCCTCCATCAGCGCCCTCAAGATGCGGGTCCTGAGGGCGCGGGAGGCGCTGCAGGGGCTGCTCAAGGAGCTCGCCGAGTAGGCGCACCTCCCGGGGGCGGGTCCGCTCAGCCCGCCTCCGCCAGCTCCTGGTCCTCCTTGCACAGCCGCGCGTGGGGGATCACCTCCAGCCGCTCGAAGCCCACCTCCTTTCCGCAGCGCTCGCACTTTCCGAAGTCCTCCGGCGCGTTGTACAGGCGGCGCAGCGCCTCGTCGATCTCGTACAGGCGCCGCCCCTCCTGGCTGGCCAGCAGGAAGTCCTTTTCCTGCTCCTGCGCCTCCGTGCCGATGTCGGCCAGGTGCAGGCGGTAGAGGCTCAATTCCCCCGAGCGCTCCCGCAGGTCCTGGCTCCTTTCCTCGAAGTGCCCCAGCGCCTCCAGCGCGTCCTCCCGCTCGCGCCGCAGCAGCTTCTCGATCACGTCCCGCTGTTCCTGTGTCAGCATTCGCGTCCTCGCTCCGTCGGTTGGATTGCCGGCGAGCGCGGATAGCAACAACCATTCCGGCAATGAAAGCACGACGCCCCCGCGGGATTCTGGACTCGCCGAGCCGCGATCAGCTCCAGCCTGGAGCAGCCGCCTGCCGATACTGTACCGGGCACCCCCACAGGCGACGACGAGATGACGATCTGCGCGGCATGGGTTCGGAAGGTCGGCGATCACGAGGAGCTGCTGGTGGCGTCGGACAGCCGGCTCTCCGGAGGGCGCTCGATCGACCACTGCCCGAAGCTCCTGGTCCTGCCCCGCCTGGACTGCGCGGTGTGCTTCGCGGGGTCAACAGACCTGGCGTACCCGCTGATGCTCCAGCTTTCCCTTGCCGCGGAGGCTCATCCGCCGTCACTGAAGCGGGTCCTGGACCTGCGGCCCTTCGTGACGCACGCCGTCAAGGTGTTCAACAGCATGGCCGGCGCGATCCGCACCCCCGTGGCAGAATTGAAGGAGCCCGACGTCTCCTTCATCCTCGCCGGCTACTCCTGGAAGCGGAAGGAGTTCGAGATCTACACCATCCGGTACTTCCAGTGGCAGGAGCGCTTCATCGCCAGGCGCGAGAAGCCGCATCCCGCCGGATTCGGGCTGGTGGTGTTCCGCGGCGACGTGCGAAAGGAGGCCGAGAAAACCTTTTTCCGGCTCGTGCAGACTCGCTGTCCGGACCCGCGAGAGCGCAGGATCGACATGGAGCCGTTCGAGGTGATCCGCGACATGCTTCGCGTGGCACAGCCCCATGCGTCCATCGGCGGAGCGCCGCAGCTGGCGAAGGTCACGCAGTACCTCTCCGCGACGAGCGTGGCGGTCTACTGGCCGGACAGGTCCTCGGGCGTCCCGGTCCTGCAGGGCCGGCCCGTCCTTGACTACGAGAAGATCGATCGCTGGATCCTCGATCCCGACACGCTCTGGCTGTCGCACCAGTGGCTCGGCACCGGGAGCGATCCGCGAACCGGCCGGTCGTCGGACGACGGGGTCGAGCCCCTGGAGTAGAGCTGCACTTCGTCGTGTTTTTCGAGACCAAAACAACAGCACCCCACCGCAATGCGGCGAGGTGCTGTCGTCATGCCGGAGGGGGGACTCGAACCCCCATGGTCTTGCGACCGCCTGATTTTGAGTCAGGTGCGTGCTACCAATTTCGCCACTCCGGCCCGCGTCCGAACGACGTTCGATCGGACGGACCTCAAGATAATCGCTCCCCGCCTAGTCCTCAACCATGGGGCGGTCGCTGCCGTAGCGCTCCACCAGCTGGAGCGCGTACACGGCGCGGCGGAAGGCGCGCTCCGGGTCGCCGGTGAGCACGGCCTCGCGCGCCCAGCGGAGGAGCCGCTCCGCCCGCTGCGCCTGCGACTTCGGCATCTCCTTCTGGCGCTCGCGGACCACCGCCTCCGCCCGCGCGAAGATGCGCAGCGCCACCGCCGCGGGCGCCTGCTCCCGGGCCGCCGTGGCCGCGCGGGCCACGTGCCCCACCGCCGCCATGGTGTCGCCCGCGGCCAGCGCCGCGGCGGCGTCCGCGCGGGCGGCGCGCACCGCGCCGATCCCGGCGCCCAGCTCCGGCACGGCGCCCGCTTCCAGCACCCCCTCGGCCTCGCGCGTCCAGGCGTCCAGCGACTCCAGCGCGGCGGCCATGGTGGCGCGGTCCGGCACGCGGGCCATCCCGCCCGCCGCCGTCTCCGCCGCGCGCTCCTCGGCTTTCAGCGCGCCGTCCAGGTCCCCGGCGCGGCGCAGGCGGCGGCCCTCGTCGCGGAGCGCCTGCACGCGCAGCGCGGCGGGCGCGTCCTCCCCCTTGCGCGCGGACACGAAGGGGAGCCAGGTTCGGTCGTCCGGGAGCCCGCGGGGCGGCGTGACGGCCACCCACATGCGCCCGCCGGCGGGGTGCGCCTGCGCCGAAGGCCCGGTGAGGTCGTCCCGGCAGGCGGCGAGCGCCAGGCAGCAGCACGCGGACGCGGCGAGCGCGCGGAGACCGGAGGGGCGGACGGATCGCATGGACACGGGGGAACGGGCGGACCGGATGCGACGGGAGGTAAACACAAGGTATGCGGGCACCTCGCGGGGGTCAAGCGGGCTCGTTCTTGACACCCCTTCCGAGCGGCGGATAGGTTGAATCGGACGTTCGATAGAAGACGAACCGGACCCAGCGAGCATGACCGACGCACGCACCGCCTACGACGAGAAGCTGGAGAGCATCCTTCGTGCCTCGGCCGCCATCTTCGCCGAGAAGGGATACCACCAGGCCAGCATCCGCGACATCGCCCGGGCGACGCGCGTGAGCCTTTCCGGGCTCTACTACTACTTCACCTCCAAGGAAGAGCTCCTCTTCCTGATCCAGGACCACGCCTTCGGGACGCTGGACGACACGCTGGCGGGGCTGCTGGAGGGGGTGGACGACCCGCACCGCAAGCTGCGGCTGCTGATGGAGAACCACCTCCGCTACTTCGTGGGCAACATGGCGGAGATGAAGGTGCTCTCGCACGAGGCCGACTCGCTCACCGGCGAGTTCCGCGAGCGGGTCAACGCCCGCAAGCGCCGGCTCACCGAGCGCGCCATGGCGATCCTGGAGGAGCTGGGCCCGGGGAACGGGATCGACCTGCGGGTCGCCACGTTCTCCCTCTTCGGGATGATGAACTGGCTGTACAACTGGTACCGTCCCGACAAGGACCTGCCGGTGGAGCAGCTCGCCGACCACATGAGCCGCCTGTTCCTGGGCGGGTTCCTCAAGGACGGCACGGAAGTCCCCGCGGGCGCGCTGGAGGCCGCCCCCGGCGAGGCCAACCCGTCGATCTGGCGAAGCCAGGCCGACGGGTCGTCGTACGCCTGAACGCAGCACCAACCCAGACACGGAGACACGATGGCTACCGCAACGACCGAGATCCCCGCGACCGAGCAGAACACCCTGGTCCGCTACGAGGCCCGGGACGGGATCGCGATCTTCACGCTGGACGACCCGCCGGCGAACACCTACACGCACGAGATGATGCGCGACCTGGACGCCGCCATCCTCCGCGCGCGCTTCGACCCGGCGGTGGACGTCATCGTGATCACCGGGGCCGGCGAGAAGTTCTTCTGCGCCGGGGCCAACATCAACATGCTGCAGAAGGCCGACCCCACCTGGAAGTACTACTTCTGCCTGCACGCCAACGAGACGCTGCTGCGCCTGGAGCACACCCCCAAGCTGGTGATCGCGGCGCTCAACGGGCACACCGTGGGCGGCGGCCTGGAGATCGCCATGGCGGCGGACCTGCGCATCGCCCGCCGCGGCGCCGGCAAGGTGGGGCTGCCGGAGGTGGCGCTGGGCGTGCTCCCGGGCACCGGCGGCACGCAGCGGCTCACCAAGCTGGTGGGCACCAGCAAGGCGATCCAGCTCATGGTGGAGGGGGGCAACTTCGACTTCGACGAGGCGGAGCGGCTGGGGATCGTCAACACGGTGCTGGACGCCGGCTCGCGCGACGAGTTCCTGGAGCAGGTGCTCGCCTACGCCAGGCAGTTCACCCGGCCCGGCAAGGCCACCTTCGCGGTGGGCAACATCAAGCGCTCCTGCCAGAGCGGCGCCGAGCTCCCGCTGGAGCAGGGCCTCGCGCTGGAGCGGGAGCTGCAGGCGCTCCTGTTCAACTCGCAGGACGCCAAGGAAGGGCTGACCGCGTACGTGGAGAAGCGCCAGCCGCAGTTCACCGGCAAGTAGCCACCACGCCGGGAGGACGGGGGCGGGACCGCCGCGCGCCGGGTGCGCACGGGGCGGTCCCTCCCCCGCCTTCTGCTTTTGGGAGACCGACATGGCGACCGAGATCGAAGCCGGGGTGAAGCCCGGACGGCTGTACATCGGGGGGGAGTGGCAGGACGCCGCCTCCGGCAGGACCTTCGACACCGTGAACCCCGCCACCGGCGAGGTCCTCACCCAGGTGGCCGAGGGCGCGGCCGAGGACGTGGACCGCGCCGTCAAGGCGGCGCGCGCGGCGTTCGAGGGCGGCAAGTGGCCGGCGATGTCGGCGCGGGAGCGGGGGCGCATCCTGTACCGCATGGCGGAGCTGATCGACCAGCGCACGGACGAGCTGGCGCGGCTGGAGACGCTGGACAACGGCAAGCCGTTCCGCGAAGCCCGCGCCATCGACATCAAGGACTCGGCGGAGTGCTTCCGCTACTACGCCGGCTGGGCGGACAAGCTGGAGGGCGAGGTGATCCCCGTCTCCGGCAATTACCTCAACTACACCCGCCGCGAGCCGGTGGGGGTGTGCGGGCAGATCATCCCCTGGAACTACCCGTTCCAGATGGCTGCGTGGAAGGTGGCCCCGGCGCTGGCCTGCGGGAACACCATCGTGCTCAAGCCCGCGGAGCAGACGCCGCTCACCGCGCTGGAGCTGGCCCGCATCGGCGAGGAGGCGGGGCTCCCGCCCGGCGTGCTCAACGTGGTCCCCGGCTTCGGGGAAACGGCGGGCGCGGCGCTGGTGGCGCACCCGGACGTGGACAAGATCGCCTTCACCGGCTCCACCGCGGTGGGCAAGCTGATCCAGCGCGAGGCGGCGGGGACGCTCAAAAAGGTGTCGCTGGAGCTGGGCGGCAAGAGCCCCAACATCGTGCTGGCGGACGCGGACGTGGACGCCGCGGTCAAGGGCGCCACCATGGGGATCTTCTACAACACGGGCCAGGCGTGCACGGCGGGCTCGCGCCTGCTGGTGGCGGAGAGCATCCGCGACGAGCTGGTGGAGAAGCTGACCAAGCGCGCCGCCGGGATGACCCCGGGCGACCCCTTCGACAAGGCGACGCGCATGGGGCCGCTGGTGTCGCAGGAGCAGCTGGACCGCGTCATGGGCTACGTGCAGACGGGCAGGGACGAGGGCGCGGAGCTGGTGCTGGGCGGCGACCGCCCGCAGGTGAACGGCGGCGGGGGCTTCTTCATGAACCCCACCATCTTCGACCGCGTGACGCCGGGGATGACCATCGCGCGGGAAGAGATCTTCGGGCCGGTGCTGGCGGTGAGCACCTTCCGCGAGGAGGAGGAAGCGCTGGAGATGGCCCACGGCACCGAGTACGGCCTGGCCGCCGCCGTGTGGACGCGCGACGTGGGTCGGGCGCACCGCGTGGCCCACGCGCTCCGCGCCGGCACCGTGTGGATCAACATGTACCACGCGCTCGACGTCGGCGTCCCCTTCGGCGGCTACAAGCAGTCGGGGTACGGCCGGGAGCTGGGCAAGTACGCGCTGGACCTGTACACGCAGGTCAAGAGCGTGTGGGTGAACCTGGCGTAAGCGGCCCTCACCCGGCTCGCTTAGGCTCGCCACCCTCTCCCAATTCTGGGAGAGGGTTGGACAGGGCAGGCCGCGCACAAGCCCACGTGAGGGATGTCGGCCCGAAGGGGCGAGACCCCAACGGCTGTATCGTTGGGGGCTCGACTCCGTTGGCGAGCGTTGTTTGCTCGCCTACGGAGCCGCAGCCCGACCCCGGCGCAGCCGGGGGCACGCCCAAACCTAGCAGTCCAACGAGAATGACTGACGCATACATCATCGACGCCTGCCGGACCCCCGTGGGGCGCTACGGCGGCGCGCTTGCCTCCGTGCGCCCGGACGACCTGGCGGCGACGGTCATCAAGGCGCTCGTGGAGCGCACCGGCGTGGAGCCGGAGGCGGTGGACGACGTGATCTTCGGGTGCGCCAACCAGGCGGGCGAGGACAACCGCAACGTGGCGCGCATGGCCTGGCTGCTGGCCGGGATGCCCGTGTCCGTCGCGGGGCAGACGGTGAACCGGCTGTGCGGCTCCGGGCTCCAGGCGGTGCGCGGGGCCATGCACGCGATCCGCGCCGGCGAGGGCGAGCTGTTCGTGGCCGGCGGCGTGGAGAGCATGACGCGGGCGCCCTGGGTGATGCTGAAGCCCACGGAGGTGCCGGCGCGCGGGGTGCCCGAGATGGCGGACTCGCTGCTGGGGTGGCGCTTCGTCAACCCCCGGATGCCCAAGGAGTGGACGGTCGCGCTGGGGGAGACGGCCGAGATCATCGCCGAGGAGTTCGGGGTGTCGCGGGCGGACCAGGACGCGTTCGCGCTGGCCAGCCAGCTGCGCGCGGCGGCGGCGATCGCGGAGCGGCACTTCGAGGGCGAGATCGTCCCGGTGGAGATCCCGCAGCGCAAGGGGCCGGCCGTCGTGGTGCGCGACGACGAGCACCCGCGCGCGGACACCACCGCCGAGGGGCTGGCGGCGCTCCGCCCGGCCTTCCGCAAGGAGGGCGGCACGGTGACGGCGGGCAACTCGTCGGGCCTCAACGACGGGGCCTCGGCGCTGCTGGTTGCCTCCGCGGCGGCGGCGGAGCGTGCCGGCATGAAACCGATGGCGCGCATCGTCGCCAGCGCGGTGGCGGGGGTGGAGCCGCAGCGCATGGGGATCGGACCGGTGCCGGCCACGCGCAAGGCGCTGGCGCTCGCCGGGCTCACGACCGGCGACATCGGGCTGGCGGAGCTCAACGAGGCGTTCGCGGCGCAGTCGGTGGCGTGCATCCGCGAGCTGGGGCTGGACCCGGAGATCGTCAACGTCACCGGCGGCGCGGTCGCCATGGGGCACCCGCTGGGCTCCTCGGGCGCGCGCATCCTCACCACGCTGGTGCACGAGATGCGGCGGCGCGACGTGCGCTACGGGCTGGCGAGCATGTGCATCGGCGTGGGACAGGGCATATCCATGATCGTCGAGCGGACATGAGCGGAGCGGCGGACGCGGCGGAGACCGTCCTCCTCCGCATCGAGGAGGGGGTCGCCTGGATCACGCTGAACCGGCCGGACCGGCTGAACGCCTTTGCCGGGACGATGCGGGACGACCTGCACGACGCGGTCGCGGCCGCCTCCGACGCGCCGGAGACGCGGGTGATCGTGATCACCGGGGCGGGGCGCGGCTTCTGCACGGGGGCGGACGTGGAGGTGATGTCGGACCTGCTTGCGCGGGGCGACGCGGACACCTTCGAGCGCTACGTGGAGGCGGGGATGCGGGTGGTGCATCGCATCCGCTCGGTCCCGCAGCCGGTGATCGCGGCCGTCAACGGGCCGGCCGCGGGCGCGGGCGCGTCGCTTGCACTCGCCTGCGACCTGCGCCTGGCGTCGGCGCGGGCGACCATCGGCTTCACCTTCAACCGCATCGGCCTGCACCCGGACTGGGGGGCGAGCTGGCTCCTCCCCCGCATCGTGGGCGCCGGGCGCGCGGCGGAGCTGGTGATGAGCGCGCGGATGGTGGACGCGGCGGAGGCGGAGCGCATCGGCCTGTTCTCTCGCGTTGTGCCGGAGGACGCGTTCGAGGACGAGGTGCGGAAGATCGCGGCGGAGTACGCGGCGCGGGCTCCCCTGGCGCTCGCGGCGGCCAAGCGGACGCTGGCGCGCGCCTGGGACGTGGACCTGGAGACCACCATGGCCGCGGAGCGGGAGGCGCAGCTCGCCTGCTTCGGCTCGGCGGACGCGCAGGAGGGGATCGCCGCATTCCACGAGAAGCGGCGGCCGCAGTTCACGGGCGAGTAGGCCCCCTCTCCCCCCGACCCCCTCTCCCCCGCAAGCGGGAGAAAGGGGGAGAACGACACGGATCATGCAGTTCCTCCCCTCTCCCAGAATTGGGAGAGGGTGGCGAGCCTCAAGCGAGCCGGGTGAGGGCCGTCCCGGCGGGCCTTCTGACGGAGGGAAGACGGGTGGACGAGAAGCTGGAGCGCGTCGGCGTCCTCGGCGCGGGGACGATGGGGCACGGGATCGCCCAGGTGTGCGCCATGGCGGGGCTGGGGGTGAGCCTGTTCGACCCGCAGCCGGGCCAGGTGGACGCGGCGCTGGCGGCGATCACGGGCAACCTCGACAAGGGGGTGGCGCGCGGCAAGGTGTCGGCGGAGGTGCGCGGCATGGCGGTCGCCAACCTGCACAAGGCCGCCAACCTGGCCGACGCGGTGAACGACGCGGACCTGGTGGTGGAGGCGGTGCCGGAGCGCATCGACGTCAAGCTGCGCACCTTCGAGGACGCGGACCGGCACGCGCCGGCGCGCGCGATCCTGGCCAGCAACACGTCGTCGCTCAGCATCACGCGCATCGCGGAGGCGACGGGGCGGCCGGAGCGGGTGGTGGGGCTGCACTTCTTCAACCCCGTCCACATCATGAAGCTGCTGGAGGTGGTGCGCGGGTCGGCCACCTCGCAGGAGACCGTGGACGCGGCGCTGGCCTTCGCGCGGCGCATCGGCAAGGAGCCCATCGTGGTCACGGACACGCCGGGGTTCGCGTCGTCGCGGCTGGGCGTGGTGCTGGGGCTGGAGGCGATGCGGATGGTGGAGGAGGGGGTCGCCTCGCCCGAGGACATCGACACGGCCATGACGCTGGGCTACAACCACCCCATGGGGCCGCTGCGCCTCACCGACCTGGTGGGGCTGGACGTGCGCCTGGGGATCGCGGAGTACCTGCACGACACGCTGGGCGGCGAGCAGTATCGCGCGCCGGAGATCCTGCGGCGGATGGTGGCGGAGGGGAAGCTGGGGAAGAAGTCGGGCCAGGGATTCTACCGCTGGGAGGAGGGCAAGTGAGCTACCAGACGCTCCTGGTGGAAGTGGACGGCAGGGTCGCGACGGTCACCGTCAACCGGCCGGACAAGCGCAACGCGCTCAACTCGCAGGTGCGCGCGGACATCCTCATGGCGCTCGATTTCCTGCGCGACGACGACGCGGTGCGCGTGGTGGTGTTCACGGGCGCGGGGGACAAGGCGTTCGTCGCGGGGGCGGACATCGGCGAGTTCGCGGAGCGCACGCCGCTGGAGCAGCGCGAGGCGATGACGGGGCGCCGGGTGTTCGACGAGATCGCGGCGTTCCCCAAGCCGACGATCGCCATGATCAACGGCTTCTGCCTGGGCGGCGGGTGCGAGCTGGCGCTGGCGTGCGACGTGCGCATCGCCTCGGACGCGGCGCGGCTCGGCCAGCCGGAGATCAACCTGGGGATCATCCCCGGCGGCGGCGGGACGCAGCGGCTCCCGCGCGTGGTCGGCACCGGCCAGGCGATGCGGCTGATCCTTTCCGGCGAGATCGTGGACGCGGCGGAGGCGCTGCGGATGGGGCTGGTGGACGGGGTGCACCCGGCCGCGGATCTGCGCGGGCGGACCATGGAGCTCGCGCGGGCGATGGCGGCCAAGTCGCCGGTCGCGCTCCGCATGGCGAAGGCGGCGGTGCGCGCGGCGGCGGAGATGCCGCTGGCGGCGGGGCTCGCCTACGAGACGGAGCTGTTCGTGACGTGCTTCGGGAGCGACGACAAGCGCGAGGGCGTGGCCGCGTTCCTGGAGAAGCGCCCGGCGGAGTTCACGGGGCGCTAGTTCGATGATCGAGGGGCGGGCCGGGGTAGGTCCCGGCCTGCCCTGCCCTTCTTCCACGCTGGAACCGAGGCCGGCGGCGCCGTATGAGGGAAGCCAAGACGAAGGTGTACATCGACTGGCGCTGGTGGCTCACGGCGATCGGCGTCTCGGCCGTGGCCGCGGCGGCGGGGTTCGCCGCGGGGATGTGGCTGGGGCGGTAGCTGTCGAACGGACGCGCCACGCCGTATGCCACGGGCAGGCAGCCCTCACCAGGGAGAAGCTCCACGAGTGGGCCTGGTCCGAGCCCGGGAGCAGGCTCGCACCCGACTCGCACCGCGACCAGGTGAACAGGCCCACGGCTGATCGCCGTCGCATCATCGCGCACCCGGAGGTCGATGGTGGATGACGCGCGGCCGGTTCACGGGCAGCTCCGCCGCGTGGTGGTGCGGGAGACTCTCTGGAACACGATCGGGGCGTACAGCCGCCTGGTCGTCCAGCTGGCCGTGACCGCCGTTCTCGCGCGCCTCCTCTCACCGGAGGATTTCGGGATCGTCGCCTCCGTCCTGACCTTCACCGCCTTCTTCGACGCCCTGGTGGATGTCGGGCTGGTCGGCGCGGTGCTCCAGCGCCCCGACGCGTCGCAGCGCGAGCTCTCCGGGATCTTCTGGCTCACGCTCTCCGCCGCGGGGGTGATGTACCTCCTCCTGTACGGCGGCGTGTCCCTGCTCGGCGGCGTGTTCGGCACCGCGGAGTTCACGGGCGCCCTGCGGCTGCTCGGGCTGAACATCCTCCTGGTGTCGCTCCTGGTGGTGCCGACCGCCATCCTCCGTCGCCGGCTGGAGCTGAGGGCCCTCTCCATCGCGCGCCTCGGCGCGGTCGCCGCCGGGGCGACCGTCGCGATCCCGATGGCGCTGGCGGGATACGGGTACTGGGCGCTGGTGGGGCAGAGCCTCGCCACGTACGGCACGCAGGCGGCCTCCGCCTTCTGGCTGTCGCGCTGGCGGCCGCGGCTGGCCCTCGGCCCGGAGACCCTCATGCCGTCCGTCCGGTTCTCGCTGTCGACCTCCCTCCACACCACCATCAACTACTGGTCCCGGAACGCCGGGAACCTCCTGATCGCGCGCTTCGTCGGCGCCGCCCCGCTGGGCGAGTACAACCTGGCGCAGCGCGTGGTGAGCATCCCCATCCAGCTGCTGGGGAGCGCGCTGGGGCCGACGCTGCACCCCACGTACGCGATCATCGGGGGCGACCTCCCCCGGCTCCGCTCCGCGCATTCGCACTTCCTCCAGCTGACGGGGATCCTCAGCTTCTCCGTCGCCGCCGTCCTGGGGCTGACCGCGGACCGGCTCATCCCGCTCCTGTGGGGACCGCAGTGGACGGCCAGCGTCGCGCTGGTCTACCCCATGCTCCCGGTGGCGGCGGTGCAGCCCGTCAACGCGCTCAGCGGTCCGCTGTACCTGGCACGCGACCGGACGGGGCTCCTGGTACGGATCACCGTGCTGAACGGCGCCGCCGTCCTCGCCGGGATGGCGGTGGGGCTCCGGTGGGGGGCGTGGGGGGTCGCCTGGGGCTACTCGCTCGCCTACGTCTGCGTCGCCGCCCCGGTCGCGACCCTCACCGCACAGTCGCGCCTGCTCCGCGGCACGGCCGGGGAGCTCGCCGCCTGGCTCCGGCTCCCGCTCGCGACCTGCGCCGTCGTGCTGGCGGCCGGCTGGGCCGGGCGGCTGGCGAGCGCATCCGCGCCTCCGCTTCCCGCCCTCGCCGTGATCGTCCTGGCGTCGCTGCTGGGTTTTCTCGGCGCGGTCCGCGGCTTCGCCTGGCCGCTGGTCCTGGCGGTGCTCCGCGCGCGATCGGGTCCACGGGCCGACGGTCCGGGGCGCAGCGCTCCGTAAAGGCGGATCCCCCGAACGGGCCGCGCTCCGATGATGCGAGTCTCACTGGTCGGCTCGGACCTGTCGCAGAATGCCCTGGCCCGCGCGTACCTGCTGGCCGAGATCCTCTCCCGCGACTTCGAGGTCGAGATCGTCGGAACGCGGTTCGGTGCGGACCTCTGGGGGCCCGCGCGGACCGGCCCCATTCCGATCCATGCCGTTCGCGGGGCGCGACTGCCGCGATACGCCCTCGAGATCGGATCGCTGCTGGGCCGCATCCGCGGCGACGTGGTGTACGCGGTCAAGCCGCTCCTCGCGAGCTTCGGCGTGGCGCTCCTCCACCGGGCGCGGTCGAAAAGGCCGGTGGTGCTCGACATCGACGACGACGAGCTCGCCTTCCGCCCGTCCGCCACGCTCCGCCGTCCGCGGAGCGTGGTGGCGAGCGTGGCGCACCCCGACGGCCGGTTCTGGGCGGAGCTCCTGTCCCGCCGCGTCCCGTCCGCGGACGTGGTGACGGTGGCGAGCCGGGGCCTGCAGGAGCGCTTCGGCGGAGTGCTCGTCCCGCATGCAAAGGACACGGACCGGCTCCGGCCCCGCCCGGAGTGGCGGGAGGCCGCGAAGGAGAGGCTCGGGGTCGCGGGACGGCGGGTCGTGATGTTCATGGGGACGCCGCGCGCCCACAAAGGGATCGAGGACGTCGCCGACGCGATGGGGCGGCTGAGGAACCCCGCGGTGTTCGTGGTCGTGGGCGCGGACCCGGCAGAGCCGTACGCCCGCGCCCTGCGGCTCCGCTACCCGGAGCTGGTCCTGCACCCTCCGTACTCGCTGGAGGAGGCGCCTTTCCTGCTGCAGGCGGCCGACGCGGTCGTCGTCCCCCAGCGGCTCCAGGACGAGTCGCGGGTGCAGATGCCCGCCAAGCTCCTGGAGGCGATGGCGATGGCGAAGCCGATCGTCTCGACCGCGGTTTCCGACATCCCCCTGATCCTGGCGGACGGGCGGGGGCGCGTCGTCGCGCCGGGAGACGCGGAGGCGATCGCCGCGGCGCTGGACCGGATCTTCGACCTTCCCGGCGAGGCGGAGCGGATGGGCAGGCTCGCCCGGCTCTGGTGCGAGGAGCACGCGAGCTACCACAGCGCGCAGGTCACCCTGCGCAGGGTGATGGACGACGCCATGTCGATCGCCCGGGCACGTGGCCGGCGGTGACCGGGCCCCGCAGGTCGCCCGGAATCGCGCCGCGTCGAGGAGATCCGGTACGCCACCGGAGCCCCGCCCGGCGGCCCCTCAACCCCAAGGAGGACCGGTGCTGAGAAGCGCCCTGCGGAGAGCGCGCCTGTGGCTCGCCCCGGAATACGTCACCCGTGACGGCGTGCGGCTGCCTCCCCCGCACCTGCGCTTCTGCGGCCCGGAGTTCAAGGACGACGGGTACTTCCTTGCGTCGGCGCGCGGCGAGGCGGCACGCCTCGTCGGGGAGTGCGGGCTGACGCCGGCCAGTCGCGTGCTCGACGTGGGGTGCGGGCCGGGACGCCTGGCGATCGGGATCCTCGACCGCGTGGGCCGCGTCGCCGAGTACCGGGGAATCGACGTGCACCGGCCCTCCATCGAATGGTGCGACCGGCACCTCGGCCGGTCCGACCCGCCGTTCCGCTTCCAGCTCGTCGACGTCCGCAACGCGCGCTACAACCCCGAGGGGGCGGACCTCGCCAGCACCATCCGCCTCCCCGTCGCCGACGGGCGATTCGACATCGCCTACCTGTATTCGGTCTTCTCCCACATGCTCCCGCCCGACGTGCGGGGATACCTGCGGGAGATCCACCGGCTGCTCGCCCCCGGGGGGATCCTTTTCTTCACCGCCTTCGTCGAGGAGGGGGTTCCCGACGTGAGCGAGAACCCGGACGGATACGTCCAGTCGTGGCTGGGCCCGCTGCACTGCGTACGCTACCAGCGGGGCTACCTGGAAGGGATGCTCGGGGACGCCGGCTTCGAGACGGTGCGGTTCGTGTACGGGAGGGAGACGAACGGGCAGAGCGCGGTCTATGCCCGCCGGAGCGACGAGCGCGCTCGCGGAGCCGCGGCTCCGGAGGGCTAGCCCTACGCGCTGCCCGCGGCTTCGTACGCGCCGACGCAGGCCGCCGCCACGGCGGTACCGCCCAGGTAGCCGCCGAGCACGTCGGACGCCCAGTGCTTCTCCTCGACCATCCTGCCGCCTGCGGTCACCAGCGGCAGCATCAGCGCCACGGGGAAGGCGACCGCCGGCCGGGCGAGCCCCTCCCGCGCCAGCACGTACGCGCTCGCCAGTGCAACCGAACTCGGTCCGAACGCGTGGCCGCTCGGAAACACGGGCTTGCGGCGGGAGCGGTGGCCGGGCGGCGCCGGAGGCTGCGGCAGCCACCGGTCGAACGCCGGGTTCAGCGCCGTGGCCGTGGCGGCCGCCGCCAGGATCGCGCCGGCGCCGGCGAAACGTGAGCGGCGCGCGCGGGACCCGCTCGCGCCGGACGCGGTGAGCAGGAAGATGGAGGGGCCGAGCGCGGCCGGGACGTAGGTCCACCACTTGCCGACGGGCGCCAGCGCCGCGGCCGCGCGCCGGGCGGGATGCCGCGGGGGCGCCGCCGTGAGGTCGCGCGCCGCCTCGTCGACCCGGGCGGTGTCGCGGCGCACGACGGCGGTGGCGAGCGCGGCGAAGCCCGCCGCCGCCGCACACGCGACGGCGCCCAGTGCGAGCGCGAGGGGCTTGCGGTCCAGCCGTCCGGATGAGTACCTGTAGCTGTTGAACATGCCGAACCGCCTCAGCCAGTTCCGTACCACGATCACCGTTGCGACCCGAGGAGAGCGCTGCAAGAAAGCGCAGCCCGGGGGCGTCATGCCGCGCCCCGCACAATCAGGCCAGCCGTGCGCGCCCCGCGCCGCGAAGATCCCACTCCGTCTATCCCTGTCCCTGTGCATCTCATGCTCACTCCGCTCCGGACCCTCCTCGCCGCCGCTCTCCTGCTGGTCGCCGTGCCGCTCCCGGCGCAGCACGGCGCACCCGCCGCTCCGCCTCCGGCTCCCGACTCGCTGTCCTGGGACGGGTACTCGGCCGGCGCTCGCGCCGCGAAGCAGCGCGGCGCCGCCGGGTGGTTCTGGGGCGGCTTCGTCGCCGGAATCCCTGCCGGACCCGGGGCGGTCGCCGTTCTGAGCGGTGAGGGCGGAGGGCTCGCGCAGTACCTGATCGCCAGCGTGGGCGCCTCCGCGGGAGTGAGCGCCGCGGCGAGGAGGAGCCGCGTCACGCTCTCGCCCGAACAGGACGCCCTGCTGGCCGGCTCGGACAGCGTTTATGCCGAGAGCTACCGACGCGCGTTCACCGATGGCGTGCGGCGTAAGCGCGCCGAGGGGGCGATCATCGGGTCCGTCGCGGGCGCCACGGTGGGCGCGGCGGCTCTGTACGCCCTGGTCTGTCTCGCATTCTGTGGGGAGCACACGTAGGCGGGCCCGCGCACCCCGACGAGGAAGATCGCCTGCCGCTTCGCGGGCGGGGGGGCGGAGTCGGTCGTGACCGGACGCAGCAAGCGCATCGCCCGCCGCAGGTCCACGACCTCCGGCGGGCGATTGATTTTCCTCGTTCCGACACCGCCCCTCACGTTCCCATCCCCCCTCTACAGCCCGAGCAGGTCGTCGCCCTCCCCCGGCACCGGCGGCCGTCACCCACACGCAGCCGCCGCGCCCGCCGCCGGCTCACGACGCCGCGGCCTCGGAGGCCCGGAAGCCGCTCAAACACGCGCGCTCCCGCTCCTGGAGCAGCCGCGACAGCGCCGTCCGGGCCGCCTCCGCCGCGCCGTCCTCCCCGCCCAGGGCCCGCACGATGGCCGCGTAGCACACGTCCCTGACCAGCTCTGCCTCCCGGAGCAGCTGCGTCTCGCTCCACCCCAGGCGCTGGCGCTGGGCCCCGTGCAGCTCGCCGATCAGGCGCTGGATCCGGCTCCCGTCCACCAGGTCCGCGCTCGCCACGCCGACCTGGGCGAGCAGCGCGAGCGAGTTCGCCACGTCGGTGATCAGCGTCGAGAGGTGGTCCGCGATCTCCACGTCCGTCATCCGGTCGGTCGCGGAGAGCGCCGCGTCCGCGCGCGCCGTCCGGACGAAGTCGTCCATCGTCCTCCCCAGGTCGCGCAGCAGCACCTCGCTCGCCGCGCGCAGCCCACGCCGCATGGCGTCGCCGTCGAGCAGCTCGGGCACGGCCGGGGACGAGACCCGGGCGGACTCCACGCCCTCCGCCGCGGGGTCCCCGGGGGGCGCCGCCGGCATCCGCAGCACGAACGTCGCGCCGGCCTCGCCGCCGGCCGGCGGCTCGAAAGCCACGTCGCCGCCCATGAGCCGGGCCAGCCGCCGGCTGATGGAGAGGCCAAGCCCCACCCCGCCGTACATCCGCTTGAGCCCCGCCTCGCCCTGCCGGAACGGCTCGAACATCGCCTCCGCGTCCTCCGGCGGCACCCCGACCCCGGTGTCGCGCACCCGGAAGACCACGCGGCCCTCCTCCATTCCGCACGCCAGCGACACCCGCCCGCTCGGGGGCGTGAACTTGATGGCGTTGGAGAGCAGGTTGATGAGCACCTGCTTCACCCGGAACTCGTCGCCCAGGTAGCACAGCCCGCCCGCGGCCGCGGACTCGTCCACCAGCGCCAGCAGCTTGCCGCTCGCCTGCGGCCGGACGACCGCCAGCGCCGCGCGGGCGGTGGAGGCCGCCGGCACCGTCTCGCGCGCCACCTCCAGGCGGTCCGCCTCGCTCTTGGACAGGTCCAGCACGTCCTCCACCAGGCGGAGGAGGTGCCGGCTGCTGTCCCGGGCCCGCTGCACGTACGAGCGCTGCGTGTCCGTGAGGCCCCCTGCCAGCCCAAGGTCGATCAGGTCCAGGTAGCCGATGATGGCGTTGATGGGGGTCCTCACCTCGTGCGTCATGGTGGAAAGGAAGTCGCTGCGCGCCCGCAGCGCCGCCTCATCCGTGTCCCGCGCCTCCCGCAGCTGCTCGGCGGCGGTCTCCGCTTCCTCCAGCGCCTCCTCCGCCAGGGCGCGCGCCTGCAGGGCCTCCCCGTGCAGCCGCGCGTTGTCCACCGCCATGGCCGCGCGCCGTGCCAGGTCCTCCGCGATCACCACGTCGATGTCGCCGAAGCGGCGGCCGGCCTCCGCCGTGACGAAGGTGATGGCCCCGAGCATGCGCCCGCGCGCCACCATCGGAACGATGACGTACGACTGGATTCCCAGGGTGCGCAGCAGCTCCAAGTGCTCCGGGGACCGCGCCGCCGCGACCAGCGCGCCGTCGGGGACGTCGAATACCATCTCGGGCCGCCCGGTGCGGATGACCCGCGGCGCGCCCATGAAGTCGTCCGGGTGCGGGGGATGGTCGTGGTGCAGCCTGCGCGCCGCGTCCTGCTTGGCCGCGTCCGGGTGGAGCACGGCGACGCGGCGGATGCCGCCCACGTCCGTGACCACGTCCACGATGCACCAGGCGTCCAGGTAGGGGAGCGACATCCCGGCGACGGTGGTGAGCGTCGCCTCGTAGTCCAGAGAGTCCGCCAGGCAGCGGCTCACCTCGGCCAGGAAGGAGAAGCGGTCGCGGCTCGCCCGCGCGGCGTCGCGGTCGCGCTCCGCCTCGTGCAGCGCGGCGCGCTCGGTGCCCGCGCCGGCCGGGGGCGCCGGACCGGCGGAAGAATCACGTCCATCCAGGGTGGAGCTCACGAAGGGGGCCTTGCGCGAAGAGGAAGCGGGCGGGCCGTGGCACGGTGCCGGGAGCAGGTCCACGACACAGCAGGAATCCGGCACCACGCAGGAAGCGTACACGCGGCGGCGTGCCCGCCGCAAGCACTTCGCCCGCCGGCGGTCGTCGACCTCCGGCGGGCGATTCGCTTTCTCTGATGAGCGCCGCGCCTCACGTCACCATCACCCCCTCCACCGCGCGGAGCAGGTCGTCGCCCTCCCAGGGCACCGCCAGCAGCCGCCCAACGCGCAGCCGCCGCGCCCACCACAGGTCTGCCTCCTCCGGGTGGCTCACCAGCGCCACGACGCCAACCTGCTCCGTGCGCGGGTCGTCGCGCAGCCGCCGCACGGTCATCCAGCCGTTGTCGCGCGGGTCGCGCACGTCCACCACCACCGCGTCCGGCGGGAACATCCCCGCCATCTCGGCCGGCAGCTCGCCCGCGGGCGGCTCCACCACGGTGAACAGCGAGCGCAGCAGCATGCCGCGCACCTGGTTGCGCAGCGCCTCGTCGGCGACGGCGAGGACCACGGTGGGGCGCCGCGTGGCCTCCTCCCAGACCGCGTCCACGATCTGCTCGATGGTGCCGGGCGGGACCCCCTTGTTCGGCCGGGGACGGTTCATCGCTTCCTCCGCAGCAGTCCAGTGATCCGGATGGCGCGAACCGCCGCCTCCGCGCGCGTGCCGCCCTTCCCCGCCACGTCTTCCTCCGCCGCGCCGCGTGCGGGCGCCTGCGCGGCCCGACCGCTCCGGGCGCGCACGTCCGCCGTCCAGCGCAGCGGCACGGGAATGTGGTCGATGGGAGAGCGCACGTCGCTCATGTCACCCCTCCGTGATCCGCTCCACCAGGTCCAGCAGCCCGTCCGGGTCGAACGGGACGGGGACCAGGCACTCCACCTCGAACTCCCGCGCCCAGCGGTGGTCCGCCTCGCGCGGCGCCGACACCAGCCCCAGCACCGGCACCCCGTCCGCCCGCGCGTCCTCGCGGAGCCGGCGCACCGCCGCCCACCCGTCCAGCGTCCGCACGTCGGCCAGCACGGCGTCCGGGGCCGCCGCCTCCACCGCGTCCGCCGACAGCTCGCCCGAGGGCTGCTCCACCACCGTGAACAGCGAGCGGACCAGCACCCGCCGCGACTCCTCGCGCAGCGCCTCGTCGCCGATGGCGAGCAGCACCGTGGGGCGGGCCTCCGCCTCCGCGCACACCATGTCCACGATCCGCTGGACCGCCGCCGCGGGGATCTTCCCCCCGGGGCCGTAGGGGAGGCTCATCGCGCCCCCCTGAGCAGCCCGGCCAGGCGGTTGGGGCGCTTCATCGCCTCCGCCCACAGGTCTCCCGTCTCCGCCACCCGCTCCGGCACCGTGTCCATGGTGAAGTCCTTGAGGTTGAGGTCGTCCGTCAGCTCGTCCCAGCGCAGCGGCGTGGATACCGTCGCGCCCGGCTTCGCGCGCACCGCGTACACCCCCGCGACCGTCTTCCCCAGGATGTTCTGCAGGTAGTCCACGTAGACCGTCCCGCGCGGCCGGCGGCGCGTCATCCGCTCCACGGTGGCGACGTCCGGGTGGAGCGCCGCCACCCGCGTGGCGATGATCTGCGCCACCAGCGTGGCCGCCTCCAGCGGCGTCCTCGGCGGCAGGGGGAGGTAGATGTGCAGCCCCGTGGAGCCGGAGGTCTTGAGCGCGCCGTGCAGCCCGAAGCGGTCCAGCTCCTCGCGGACCGCGCGGGCCACCCGGATCACCTTGCGGAAGCTCGCCCCGGGGCCGGGGTCCAGGTCCAGGATGGTGTAGTCGGCGAAGTCCAGCCTCCCCACCCGCGAGTGCCACGGGTCGTAGGAGACCGCTCCCAGCTGGATGGTGTAGAGCAGCGTGGCCAGGCTGCCGCCCACGAGGCGGCGCTGCGACGCGCCGTCCTCGCTCCCGATCGTCTCCACCCGCACCCCCGGCGGCACCTCGTCCGGCGCGGACTGCTGGTAGAACGCCTCGCCCGCGATCCCGTGGGGGAAGCGGCGGAGCACCAGCGGCCGGTCCTTCATGGAGGGGAGGATATATTGCGCCATCCGGGCGTAATATGCCAGGAGGTCCCCCTTCGTCCGCTTGGGACGGGCGAAGAACGCCTTGCCCAGGTTGCTCACCTCCAGCCGCCCGTCCGGCAGCTCCAGCACCCCGTCGCCCCCCGCCGCGCGCACCGCCTCCACCTGCGCCGCGACGTCCGCCGCGCCCTTTTCCGCCCCGCGCCGCGGCCGCTTCTTCGCCGCCTTCGGCTTCGCGGCCGGAGCAGCCTCCATCCCCGCCCCGCCCTCTACCGACGTCGTCTCGGCGGCCGCGGCCGCCCCCACCGGCTCGCGCACCACGTCCCGCGCGTCCTTGTCGTCGCGCACGCCCAGGAACACCGGGTGGCGCAGCTTGCCGTCCGCCGTCCACTGGTTGAACTTGACCTCCACCACCACCCGCGGCGACGCCCAGTGCGCCGGCTGGTTGGTCTGCACCTTCGCCGAGAACGGCGACGTCTTCCGCTCCAGCGGCCCCAGCCGCCGCGCCATCTCCACCAGCCCCTTCTGCGTGAACCCCGTCCCCGTGTGGCCGGCGTACACCAGCTTCCCCTCGCCGTCGTAGAAGCCGAGAAGCAGCGCGCCGATGTGCTGCCGCGAGTTGCGCGGCTCCGTCCACCCGCCGACGACGAATTCCTGGCGGTGCTCCAGCTTGACCTTGCGCCAGTCCGAGGTGCGCGCGCCGGGCGTGTACGCGCCGTCCGTGCGCTTCGCCACCACCCCCTCCCACCCCTCCGCCCGCCCCCGCTCCAGCAGCGCCCCGCGCTCCGCCGTGGTCTCCCCCAGCCGCAGCCGCTCCGTCGTCCGGCCGTCCAGCAGCGCCTCCAGCGCCGCGCGCCGCTCCGTCCAGGGCTCCGCCAGCAGGGTGCGGTCGCCGTCCAGCAGCACGTCGAACGCGACCAGCGACACCGGCGCCTCCGCCGCGCCCCGCCGGATCTCCCGCTCGTCTTCCAGGTGCATCCGCCCCTGGATCTCCCCGAAGCGACCCGGCCGCCCTTCCGCCGACACCGCCACCACCTCCCCGTCCAGCACCACGGGCCGCCCCGCCTCCGCCACGAGTGCGCGCACCGCATCCGCGATCTCCGGGAACTGCCGCGCCTTGTCGTTGCCGTTGCGCGTCAGCAGCACCGCCGAGTCCGCCGTGGCGAAGGCGAGCACCCGGATCCCGTCGTACTTGGGCTCGAACGTCCACCCCTCCCCTTCCGGGGCGGCAGGGGCGGAGGTGGCGAGCATCGGCCGCAGCGCGGACAGGTCCGGGAGCGCCGGCTCCGCGCGCTCGCTCTTCCGGCGCTTCGCCGGCGCGTCGGGCTTCGCGCGGTTGGAGCGCCAGGTGCGCTTTCCGCCCTTGCCCGCGGCGATCTCGTCCATGGTCCGCCCGGAGTCCACCGAGGTCGCGGCCTCCGCCACCAGGTCGCGCTCCGGGTCCGCCGTGGCGTCCTCGTGCTTCATCAGCAGCCACTGCGGCTTCTCGCCGCCGCGCGTCCTCACCAGCAGCCACGACCCGCGCAGCCGCTCCCCGTGGAAGGTGACGCTGATCCTGCCGCGCCGGTGCCCGGCCAGCAGCGCCCGCTCCGGGTCCTCCCCGGGCGCCGCGCCGTCCACGGTGTAGCTGCCGCGGTCCCACAGCATCACCGTGCCGCCGCCGTACTCGCCGCGGGGGATGGTCCCCTCGAAGGTGTTGTACTCCATGGGGTGGTCCTCCACCTCCACCGCCAGGCGCTTCGCCGCGGGGTCCAGGCTGGGACCCTTCGGCACCGCCCAGCTCTTCATCACCCCGCCGGCCTCCAGCCGCAGGTCGAAGTGGAGGTGGCTGGCCGCGTGCTTCTGCACCACGAAGGCGAGCCCGGCGGACGCGCCGCGCCCCGGGGCTCCGCGGGGCTCCGGCGTGCGGCGGAAGTCGCGCTTCCGGCGGTACTCGGCAAGCGAGCTCGGGGGCATGCGTCAGGCGCTCTTTCGCTTGGCCGTCTTCTTGGCCGCCGACGCGGCGGCCGCCTTCTTCTTCGCCGCGGACCTGCCGCCGCCCTTGCCCTCCAGGCTCTTCTGCAGGCGCTCCATCAGGTCGATGACGCCCGTGGGCTCCGGCTCCGCCGCCTCCTTGAGGTTGACCTTCTTGCCCTTGAGCTTGGCGTTGATGATCCGCTGCAGGTTGGCATGGTACTCGTCCTTGTACTTTGCCGGCTCGAACTCGCCGGTCAGGCTGGTGACCAGCTGCTCCGCCATCTTCAGCTCCTGCGGGCGGATCCCCTCCTCGCCCGGGAAGGCGAACTCGTCCTGGCCCACCACCTCGCTGGCGAACCGCATCAGGTCCAGCACCAGCGCCTGCCCCACCACCTTCACCCCGGCCAGGTACTGCTTCTGCCGCAGCGTGATGGTGCCTATCCCCACCGTCCCCGTCTCGCGCATGGCCTCGCGCAGCAGCGCGTACGCCTTGCCGCCCTGCCCCGTGGGCACCAGGTAGTAGGGCTTCTCGAAGTAGCGAGGGTCGATCTCGTCCTCGCGCACGAAGTCCTGGATGTCGAACGTCTTGGAGGTGGCGAGCGCCGCCTTCTTGAAGTCGTCGTCGCTCAGCACCACGAACTTGCCCTTCTCGTACTCGAAGCCCTTGACCACCTGGTCCCAGGGCACCGGCTCGCCCTTCTTGTCCTTGCAGACCCGCTCGTAGCCCAGGGGGCAGTGGTCCTTTTCGCGGAGGAGCTTGAAGCTGATCCCCTCCTCGCGCACCGCGCTGTGCAGTCCGACCGGGATGTTCACCAGGCCGAAGTTGATGCTGCCCTTCCAGATGGTGCTCGCCATGGGTGCCTCGGGTGTCGTCCGTGTCCCGTTCCGGGGGACGTGACACAAAGGCAAATCGGATGCCGTCGGATCCGCTAAATACGGCTTCCTCAACATGTTACGAGTTACGTATCGTGTAACACGACTTTCCTTCCGGCACGCGAAGTGCTATGTTGTGGAACCCCTTGGAACCGCCACTCCGGGTCGAGAGATGATCGCGCTATCCGCCACCGACGCCCCGCGCAGCCCGGGGCAGCTCCTCAGGGACGCGCTGCAGGGCTCCGCCGACGCGCAGGACCTGCACGCGGTGCGGCTGGGGATCTCGCGCCGCCGGCTCAACGAGATCCTCAACGAGCGGCGGGGAGTCACCGCGGACTCGGCGCTGCGGCTCGCCCGCTACCTGGGCACCGCGCCGGAGTTCTGGCTGGAGGCGCAGACCGCGCACGACCTGGCGGAGGCCCGCCGCGACCGCCGGCTGATGAAGGAGATCGAGGGGATCGTCCCGCTGCGCTCCGCGGGCGCGCGCCCCCACGGGGTGCTGCGCCTGGTGGGCGCCGCCGATGCCGGGGACGCCACAGGTGAGGCGGACGCGCCGCGGCGGGAGGGGGAGGCCGACGCGGCGCTGCGCGGCGAGATGGAACTGCTGCGCGCGGCGGTGGCGCGGCAGGGCCGCGAGCTGCGGGAGGCCGCGATGCTCAGGGAGTTCCTGCGCGGCAAGGGGCTGCTCCGCGAGGCGGAGCGCTACGCGCGGGTGAAATCGTCGCTGCAGGGGATGGACCCGGAAGCGGAGGCCGCCGCGCCGGCGGAGGGCTGAGCGGTCGGGGAGCCGGGCTCGTGCCGCGCTTGCCCGGCGGGGCGGGCGCGGCGTAGATTGCTCCCCTCTCCGCCGCGCCCCCGCTCCCCCGGCGCCCTCCCGTCCCCGGCGGCCGAACACGCCGAACAGGCGACATGTCCCACGTCATCGCCATCGCCAACCAGAAGGGCGGGGTCGGCAAGACCACGACCGCGATCAACCTCGGCGCCAGCCTGGCCGCGGCCGAGCTGCGCACGCTGGTCATCGACCTGGACCCGCAGGGGAACACCACCAGCGGGCTGGGCGTGGACCCGTACGAGCAGAGCGCGTCGCTGTACAGCGTGCTGCTGGACATGGCGCCGCTGGGGATGGCGATCTCGCGCTCGGTCCACCTCCCCCTGCTGGACGTGGTCCCCACCACCGTGGACCTGGCCGGCGCCGAGGTGGAGCTCCCCGAGCTGCCGGAGTGGCAGCTGCGGCTGCGCGGCGCGCTCTCCGGCCTGCGGGGGCTGTACGACTACGTCCTGCTGGACTGCTCCCCGTCGTTCTCGGTGCTCACCCTCAACGCCCTGAGCGCCGCCGACTCCGTGCTGGTGCCGGTGCAGGCCGAGTACTTCGCGCTGGAGGGACTGTCCCAGTTCACGGACCTGGTGCGGGTGGTGAAGCAGCACCTCAACCCGGGGCTGCGCATCGAGGGGGTGCTGCTCACCATGACCGACCGCCGCCTGGGGCTCACGCGGCAGGTGACGGACGAGGTGCGCAGGCACTTCGGCGCTGAGCTGCTGCACACCACCATCCCCCGCAACGTCACCCTGGCCGAAGCGCCGGGCTTCGGCAAGCCGGTGCTCACCTACCGCATCGACTCCGCCGGGGCGCAGGCGTACCTGGCCCTCGCGCGCGAGATCATCGGCCGGACGAGGGCTCCCCGCATGCCCCGCCGCGCCGTCGGCTGACCCGGCTCCGCGCACGCGTTCCGCCCCCGCCGGGACCCTTCTCCGCGCACCCAACACGACACCGGACAGCAAGTGCCGCCCCCGCAGAGACTTACGGGTAAACCTTTGTCCTATATACGGTTGCGGGAATTTTCGCAACCCGTTGACTCCCCCCTCCGGTCGCCCTATACTTGTCGGGCCGAGAGCAGCCCACCGCCTCTCCACAAGGCTTCGAGCCGAGCTTCGATCCTCTCGTTCCGCGCTTCGAACGTTCCCTTTTCTGTTCCCGCCCGGGGGGTTTTCACGATGGGAGATCTGCGTCCAGTCACGTTGAGCCTCGACCTTCCCGCCGACATCGCGGCCAGGGTGGAGGAGCTGCAGCGGGAGCAGCCGGAAGTCCTCAGCCAGGGCCTGCGGTACGTGGTGCTCCGCCGCGAGATCTTCAACGTGCTGACGGCCGCGGGAACGGGGCGCCTCGAGCCCAGGCTGTTGACGTAGGCGCATTCCGAGCGTATTAGTTGGTGTGGGGACACCGTCGCTGCTACGCCGCTCTCCGCCCCATGCCGCAAGCCGAAGCGAACGAGCTCAGGACCCGGTACACCGACTGGTGCTCGGCGCGCATCGCCGAGCACCTGCTGGCGCTGTCGCCCGAGGAGGTGTTCCTGCTGAGCGAGAGGGGCACGCGCAGCGATGCGACCCCGACGCCCGCCGAGGCGTCGGGGTCGTTTTCTTTGCACAGCCGGTACTCGAGGGCGGAGCAGAGCATCCGGGCGGCGTACCAGGAGCTGGGGCTTCCCTCGTTCGAGGCGTGGCTGGTGGAGTACGCCGCCGATCCGGCCCGGTTCGACGCGGACATCCTGGGGTTCCGCCGTGCCGCCGAGCGAGGGGATTCGCTTCCCCGTACAGGTACGTAAAAAGACTGGACTGCGGGTTCGGGCGTGCCCCCGGCTGGCGCCGGGGTCGGGCTGCGGCTCCGTAGCAGACGAAACGACCGTCTGCAACGGAGTCGAGCCCCGGCGGAAACTGCCCCGCCGGGTCTCGCCGCTTCGCGCTCGCATCCCTCACGCGGGGTTCGCGCTAGCGCCCTCGGGAGGCCCCCTCCCCAACCCCTCCCCCGCAAGCAGGGGAGGGGCTTTTCTCGTGCGTAGGGCAGGCGGGGAGCTGTCGTCCGCGGGCCCCCACCCGGCTCGCTTGAGGCTCGCCACCCTCCCCCAATACTGGGGGAGGGTTTCCTGTTTTTTGGCTTTGTCGTTCTCCCCCTCTCCCCTTGTGGGAGAG
>DASVQR010000253.1:0-15803 GCA_036389055.1 Longimicrobiaceae bacterium
GGGCATCGGCTTCAGCGACATGGAACCCCTCGCGGCTAGGGAGCTTGGATCAGGGGATTTCCCTCGCCTGCGAACCGTGGGCCAATTCGCCGACAGTATCGTAGTTTCGTCTGCTACGGAGCCGCAGCCCGACCCCGGCGCAGCCGGGGGCACGCCCGAACGAGCAGTCAAAAGGCAGTTGGCATACAAGTAGCACTCGGCACGGTAGACCCGAACGCACCGCCCGCAGAAGGGGACGCCAAGGCTTGCTGACGATCTTCCACGTTTCCGACCTGCACTTCGGCCCGCCCTACTACCCGGAGGTCGGCGAGGCCGTACAGCGCTTCGCCGCCGAGCTGCAGCCGGACGTGATCGTGGCCTCGGGCGACTTCACGCAGCGCGCCAGGGAGGAGCAGTTCCGCGACGCCCGCGCCTTCCTGGACCGCCTGCCGCGCGTGCCGCTGATCGTGGTGCCGGGCAACCACGACGTGCCGCTGTACCGCGGCCTGGAGCGGGTGCTCTCGCCGTACGACCTGTACCGCAGGTACATCTCGGAGGAGCTGGACACGGTCACCGACGTTCCGGGGGCGCGCATCGTGGCGCTCAACTCCACGGCGCCGCTGCGGGCCGTCACCAACGGGCGCATCCACCGCTGGCAGATCGAGCTGGCTAGGAGGGCGTTCGCGGGCACCCCGGCGGGGACGCACCGCATCGTGGTGGCGCACCACCACTTCGCCCCGCCGCCGGACTGGGAGGGGGGCGACGTGATGCCCAAGGCCAAGCGGGCGCTGGACGCCTTCACCGCCATGCGCGTGGACCTGATCCTGGGCGGGCACCTGCACCGGAGCTACATCGGCAACTCGCTGGACGTGTACGCCGGCGAGGACCGCGAGCACGGCATCGTCATCGCGCAGAGCGGCACCTCCACCTCGCGGCGGGGGCGGGCGCGCGAGCGCGAGAAGAACACCTTCAACGTGCTCAAGCTGGACGCGCGCGCCATCGAGGCGACGCACTACATGTACTTCGACGACGCGGGGGGCTTCGTCCCCACCAGCCGCCACACCTTCTTCCGCCGCGGGCGGCCGCCCCTTCCTGGGGAGCACGCGCCGGCCGGGGCGGACAGGGAGAGCCGGGATGCCGACGTTCGACTATCGACGTAAGCTTTCGCTCAAGGAGCAGCTCCCGGCCCTGGGCGCGGGGGTGGGCGCCGGCGTCGCCGTCGGCGGGGCGGTGTTCTACCTCGCGCGCCTGATGCTGCAGCGCACCCCGCTGCGCGGCACCCCCGCGGCGAACCCGGCCCCGGAGCGCGCGGGCGAGGCGGCGCCGTTCCCCTCGCCGCCGGTGAAGCCCCCGGCGAGACCCCGGTAGTGGCCCCGGCCTCCACCGACCGCGCGCTCCCGGCGCTCGCCTGGCTGCTGGGGGGGATGCTCGCGGTCCTGCTCGTCGGCGGGGCCGCCGTGTGGTACCTGACCCAGACCTCCGGTGGGCGCGAGCGCGTGCTCACGCTCACGCTGGACCGGCTGGGCGGGGGCATCCGCGGCAACCTCCAGGTAGAGCGCGCGACCGGAAACCTGCTCACCGGCGCCACGCTGTACGGCGTGTCGCTGCGCGACTCGACCGGCGAGCCCTTCGTGCTTGCCGACAGCGCCTTCCTGGACTACGACCTGCGCACGCTCACCACCCCGCGCATCCACATCGAGCGCGCGGTGCTGTACTCGCCCGAGATCTACGTCTACCAGCTGCCCGGCGACACGCTCTGGAACTACCAGAAGCTCTTCCCGCCCGGGGAGAAGCCGGGGCCGCAGCGGTACACCCTGGTGGACCGCGCCTGGCTGATCGACGCGGACGTGCGGGTGCGGATTCCCTGGGAGCCCGTGGACACCGCGCCGCGCGCCCGCCGCCGCGAGATCCGCGAGGCGCTGGCGGACACCTCGCCGGTGATGGTGCAGCAGGTGAGGGGCGGCTACCTGCGCACCATCAACCTGCGCGGGATGAGCGGGGCGCTCCGCGACGTCCGCTTCGCGCCGGGCACCCAGGCCGGGTCGTACTTCGGCATCGACAGCCTGTTCGGCACCGTGCAGTTCTTCCGCACGCCGTTCAAGGTGGAGAAGCTGCGGGGCGAGCTCCAGCTGGTGGAGAACCGGGTGGAGTTCCGCGCGCCGGTCTTCGACCTCCCGGACTCGCGCATCTCCACGGCCGGCGTCATCACCCTGGCCGAGCGGCGCGGCGACGACCCCCGCTACGACGTCACCTTCACCAGCGACAGCGTGGCGCTGCGCGACCTGCGCTGGCTGTACCCCCGCTTCCCCCGCGACGCCACGGGCGCGCTCAGCCTGCTGGTGGAGACCCGCCCGGGCGGCACCCTCTTCCTCGCGCGGAACCTGCGCATGCGCGCCCCCGGCACCCGCCTCGCCGGCGGCTTCGGGATGATCGCGGGGGACACCATCCGCTTCGTGGACGTGAACCTGCGCGCGGACCCGCTGAACGTGGCCACGCTGGAGGGGATGCTTCCCGACAGCCTCCCGGTGCGCGGGCTGCGCATCGGCTCGGTGGAGATCCGCGGCCCGACGGGGCGGGAGCGCAGTTGACGGGCCGCTCCCCGCCCTCTACTCTTCCCAATCCTTCCCTAGCACGCGCAGTCCCTCGTTTCCCCACCACCCGGAGCGGAGCGTGTCCTCACCCAACGAGATCCAGCAGTCCAACGAAGCATGGGGGTCCCGGATCGGGCTGATCCTCGCCATGGCGGGGAACGCCGTGGGCCTGGGGAACTTCCTCCGCTTCCCCAGCCAGGCGGCGCAGAACGGCGGCGGGTCGTTCATGATCACCTACTTCATCGCCCTGCTCCTGCTGGGGATCCCGCTGATGTGGATCGAGTGGGGCGTGGGGCGCAACGGCGGGCGCTTCCGCAAGGGCCACATCCCCGGGATGTTCGCGGCCCTGTGGCACCACCCGGCTGCCAAGTACCTGGGCGTGGTGGGGATGGTGATCCCGCTGGTGGTGATGATCTACTACACGTACATCGAGAGCTGGACGCTGGCCTTCACCTGGTTCTCCCTGACCCGCGACTACTGGGGGCACACCACCCAGGAGGAGATGACCCGCTACCTGGGCTCCTTCCAGGGGATCAACGACGCCGGGCTGCACGGCCCGTGGACGCCGTACTTCTTCTTCACCATCACGCTGCTCGTCAACATCTGGGTGCTGTCGCGGGGGATCTCGGGCGGCATCGAGAAGCTGGCGCGCATCGGGATGCCCATCCTGTTCCTGTTCGCCGTCATCCTGGCGATCGTGGTGCTGACGCTCCCGGCGCAGCCCGGGGTGGGGACCACGGCGTGGGACGGGCTCAACTTCATCTACAACCCCGACTTCTCCAAGCTGGGCGAGGCGAAGGTCTGGCTGGCCTCCGCCGGGCAGATCTTCTTCACCCTGTCGGTGGGGATGGGGAGCCTGCAGGCGTACGCCAGCTACCTGTCCACCAAGGACGACATCGCGCTGAACGGCATCGCCACGGCGGCCACCAACGAGACCGCGGAGGTGGTGCTGGGCGGGACCATCGCCATCCCGGCGGCGGTGGTGTTCTTCGGGGTGGCGGGGGCGACCGCCATCGCGCAGAGCGGCTCGTTCAACCTGGGCTTCGCCACCATGCCGGTGGTGTTCCAGCAGATCGACCGCACCTTCCTCCCCATCGGCAACCTCCTGGGAGTGATGTGGTTCGGGCTGCTGTTCTTCGCGGGCATCACCTCCTCGGTGGCCATGCTCACCCCCATCGTGGCGTTCTTCCGCGAGGAGTTCGGCGCGCGCCGCGAGACGGTGGCGTGGACGCTGGGGGCGATCTGCTTCCTGTTCGGCATGCTGCACATCGTCTGGCTGGAGCACGGCTTCCTTGACGAGTGGGACTACTGGGCGGGGACGTTCGGGCTGGTGATCATGGCGACGATCGAGACGGTGCTCTTCATGTGGGTGTTCAAGCCCGAGAACGCCTGGCGGTCCATCCACCAGGGCGCGGACATCAAGATCCCGGCGATCTTCAAGTTCATCATGACCTTCGTCACCCCCCTCTACCTGGGCTTCATCCTGGTCTGGTGGGGGATCGAGGACGCCATCCCCATCCTGATGAACGAGCGCACGGCGGGCGGGGGCGAGGTGACGCCGGAGATCGCGCGCTACGTCACCATCTCGCGCCTGATCATCGTGGGCTTCGTGATCGCGTTCCTGGTGCTGATCCGCATGGCCTGGAAGCGCAACCGCTACGACGACCGCGCGGGCTTCCGCGAGGTCGAGGACACCCCTCTCGGAGTTCCCGCATCATGACCACCGAAGCCGTCGTCTTCATGGCGCTCAGCTGGGTCTTCGTGCTCGGCCTGGTGAGCTGGTCGTTCAGGCGCCTGCTGAGCAACCCGCGCCACTTCGACCCGGACGGGATCGGCCCGGCCTCGCCCCCGGTGCCCGGGCGCGCCGAAGGCAAGGCCTGACCCGTCTCCCGCGGCCCCGGGACGCGCCGGACCCCCACGGTCCGGCACGCGTTCCGGGGCCGCTTTTTTGCGATCCAGAGTAGATGCTGCTCCCGTGGGCGGCCCCGCCCGCGTCCCCCGTACTTCTTTCCCGGGAACGGATGCTCCGCTGCTGGCTCCTCCTCGCCCTCCTCCTCTTCGGCTGGCGGCCCCTGCCGACGGCCGGCGAGGCGGCGTGCGCGGGGTGCCCGGCGGAGGAGCGCCCGGAGCACGTCCTGTACGCCGACACGGGCCTGCCGGACGAGGCGGCGCGCGCCGAGGCCGGCGCCGAGCTGGTGGTGCACGACGGCGCGCGCTCCCGCCGGCACCCGCCGACGCACCCGCTCCCGGTGTACGCCGCGCCCGTCGCGGACGTCCGCGCGGCGCACTCTCCCGATCCGCACGCCTCCGCCTTCTCCCTGCCCGGCGGCGGGCTCCCCTACTACGCCACGGCGCCCCCCCGCCTGCCCGGCTGATCCCGCTCCGCCGCCCGTCGGTCCCGGCCCCGCGCCGGAGGCCGGGTGTGGCGCGCGCCGGGATCCCCTCGCGACAGGCGGCGTCCCACGTCCCGCGTCCGCGGGACCGCCCGGCGACGCCCGCAACCCGATCGGGGAGACGGGATGACCACGCAAGCCATCATCTTCATGGCCGGCAGCTGGATCTTCGTGCTCGGCCTCACCTTCTGGTCGTTCTCCAGGCTGATGAAGGACACGAAGCACTTCGACCCGGACGGCATCGGCCCGGCCTCGCCGCCGGTGCAGCACGACGCCTCGCAGCGGCTCTGACCCACCGCGCCCCCGGGCGTGCGGCGGCGCCCCCGTCCGGAGATCCGGGCGGGGGCGCCGCGTCGTACCTCCCGGCGATTGCGCGGCGCGCCGGGAAGCGGTAGCATGCGGCTTCCTGCTTGCAGGACGCCGTGCATCGCGCCGTGCTTCGCAACCCGATCCGCAGACCATGACCGCCCACGACCTGCTCGCCGTTCCCCCCGCGCGCGCCGCGACCCTCGCGCCCGTGCTGGAGCGCCTCCTGTCCGCGCGCAGCGTGGTGCTGGTCACGCACGTGCACGCCGACGGCGACGGGAGCGGTTCGGAGGCGGCCGTGGCGGCGTGGCTGGAGGGGCGGGGGATCCGCGCGACGATCGTGAACCCCACCCCCTTCCCGGACACCTTCCGCTTCCTGCTGCACCGGCCGGACGTGGTCGCGGAGCTGGGCACGCCCGCCGCGGACGCCGCGCTCGCCGGGGCGGAGCTGTTCGTGGTGATGGACACCAGCGAGCCGCAGCGGGTGGGGCGGCTGGCGCCCGTGCTGCCGCGGGAGCGGACGCTGGTGGTGGACCACCACCCCGCGGGGCGCGAGGTGGTGGGGGAGGTGGCGGTGCAGGACGCCTCGGCCTCCGCCACGGGCGAGCTGGTGTACGACCTGGTGACGCTGGCCGGCGACGAGGTCACGCCGCAGGTGGCGCTGGGGGCGTACGTGGCGCTGGTGAGCGACACCGGCTCGTTCCGCTACGGCAACACCACGCCGCGGGTGCACGCCATCGCCGCGGAATTGATGGGGCGGGGGATCGACCCGGAGATGGTGTACCGGCGCCTGTTCGCCACCGCGCCGCGGCGCCGGCTGGACCTGCTGCGCGAGGCGCTGGAGGAGCTGCACGTGGACCCCGCCGCGGCGCTCGCCTGGATGGTGGTGGACGGCGAGGTCGCCGCGCGCCTGGGGGCCACCTCCGAGGACTTCGACGGGCTGATCGAGCACGTCCGCTCCATCGAGGGCACCGAGGTGGCGCTCCTGTTCCGCGGCACCCCCGAGGGCGAGACCAAGATCTCTTTCCGCTCCAACGGCGAGACGGACGTCAACCGGATCGCGCGGCAGTTCGGCGGGGGCGGGCACGTCAAAGCGTCGGGGGCACTGGTGCCGGGCGCGCCGCGGGAGGTCGCCGCGCGGGTGGTGGAGGCGGTGCGGGAGGCGCTGGCGCCGTGAAGGACCGGCCGAATCACCGGCGGTACATCGAAGTGCTGCGGAGCATGACCCCCGAGCAGCGGCTCCGCAAAGCGTTCGAGCTGTCGGACTTCTCCCGCGCCCTGTTCGTCGAGGGGCTCCGTGCCCGGCACCCGGACCTCGGAGCCGAGGAGTTCGGGAAGCTGCTACGCTCGCGGCTGGACAGATGTCACAACAGGAACTACTGAGGCGGGTCGTCGCTTCGCTGGAGCGTGCGGGGATCGACTACATGGTCACCGGCTCCGTCGTGTCGAGCCTCCAGGGTGAGCCGAGATCGACCCACGACATCGACTTCGTGGTCGCCGTCGATCAGGCCCGTGTCCCGTCGATCGTCTCGGCATTTCCCCCACCTCGCTTCTACCTGGATGAGCAGGCCGCCCGGCAGGCGGTACGGTCTCGTGGGATGTTCAACCTGATCGACACGCAGTCAGGCGACAAAGTCGACTTCTGGCTGCTCACGGACGAGCCGTTCGACAGGTCGCGCTTCGCACGCCGGTACCAGCAGGAAGTGTTCGGCATCCGGCTGGCGCTCTCCACGCCGGAAGATACCATCCTCCAGAAGCTGAAATGGGCCAAGCTGTCGGGGGGGAGCGAGAAGGCGTTCGTGGATGCACTCAGGGTGTTCGAAGTGCAGGCGGGAATTCTCGACCCTGAGTACCTGGAGTCATGGGTCGGTCGGCTCGGCGTGGGCGACTTGTGGAAACAGTTGCGGAGCGAGGCGGAGGAGACATGAGTCGGATCGCCCGGCAGTTCGGCGGGGCGGGCACGTCAAGGCGCCGGGCGCGCTGGTGCCCGGCGTGCCGCGCGAGGTCGCTGACGAATGGGAGCGCCTGTAGTAGTCGATCATTGAATCCCGCCGAAAACAAGAGCGCCCGGACCGTTCGGCCCGGGCGCTCCTGCATTCCGCCGGAGGGGGTCGGTCCGGCTACCCCTCGCCCTCCAGGTACGTGTACCCGGCCAGCCCGGCGATGTAGTCCGCGATGAAGGCGTTCGCCTCCGCGCGGCTGATGCCGCGGGCCTTCTGCACCTTGCGGCGGAAGGTGGCGATCAGGTCCTGCGAGTTGAACTGCACGTAGTTCAGCACCTCGGTCACCGTGTCGCCGTGCACCAGGTCGCCGATCTCATAGCCGCCGTCGGTGAGCCGGATGTGCACCGCGTTGGTGTCGCCGAACAGGTTGTGCAGGTCGCCCAGGATCTCCTGGTACGCCCCGGTGAGGAAGATCCCCAGCACGTACGGCTCCTCGTGCCGGAAGGTGTGCAGCTCCAGGCTGGGCTTCGCCTTCCGCCACCCCACGAAGCGGTCGATCTTGCCGTCCGAGTCGCAGGTCACGTCCTGCAGCGTCCCGAACCGGGTGGGCTCCTCGTCCAGCCGGTGCACCGGCATGATGGGGAAGAGCTGGTCGATGGCCCACGAGTCCGGCAGCGACTGGAAGAGCGAGAAGTTGCAGAAGTAGCGGTCCACCAGGATCGCGCTCAGCTCCGGGAGGATGTCCTCGTACTCCTCCGGGTCTTTTGCCGCCAGCCGCGCCACCCGGTTCATGATCGCCAGGTACAGGCGCTCCCCGTGGGCGCGGTCGCGCAGCGTCAGGGTGCCGGTGTTGAAGTGCGTCTGCATCTGCTCCTTCGCGAAGGTGGCGTCGTGGTACACCTCGCGCAGGTTCCGCTCGTCCAGCTCCTTGTACGTCGCCGACAGCTCGTGCACCAGCAGGTGCGACTCCTCCGGCACCTCCTCCGGCGTCTCCGCGATCTGCGTCTCCAGGTCGATCACGTTGATCAGCAGCAGGGCGTGGTGCGCCGTCAGCGCCCGCCCCGACTCCGAGATCACGTGCGGCATGGGGACCTCGGCCTCGCGGCACGCCTCCGCCAGCGAGTAGATGATGTCGTTGGCGTACTCCTGGATGGAGTAGTTGACGCTGGCGTGCGTGGTGGAGCGCGACCCGTCGTAGTCCACGCCCAGCCCGCCGCCCACGTCCACGTACTCCACCTCCACCCCCAGCTGCCGCAATTCCACGTAGAAGCGCGACACCTCCGTCATCCCCAGCTTGACGTTGCGGATGTCCGGGATCTGCGAGCCCAGGTGGAAGTGGAGCATGCGCAGGATCCCCATCTTCCCGGCCGCCTCCAGCTTGTCCAGCACCCGCACCAGCTGCGAGGAGTTGAGCCCGAACTTGCTCTTCTCCCCCGCCGACTCCGACCACTTGCCGGCGCCGGCCGTGGACAGCTTGACCCGCACCCCGGCGGTGGGCTCCACCTCCATCTCGCGGGCCACCTTGAGGAGGATGTCCACCTCGCTGATCTTTTCCAGGACGACGAGCACCTTGTGCCCCAGCTTCTGGCCCATCAGCGCCAGCCGCACGTACTCCTCGTCCTTGTAGCCGTTGCACACGATCAGGTGGTCCGTGCGCTCCGCCAGCGCCAGCACCGCCATCAGCTCCGGCTTGCTCCCTACCTCCAGCCCCACCCCGTGCGGCTCCCCGAACGCCACGATCTCCTCCACCACGTGGCGCTGCTGGTTCACCTTGATGGGGTACACGGTGGTGTAGCCGCCCTCGTACTCGAACTCGCGGATCGCCGTGCGGAAGCGCTCCGAGAGCGTCTCGATGCGCGTGCGCAGGATGTCCGAGAAGCGCAGCAGCACGGGGAGCCCCACGCCCTGCTGCTCCAGGTCGGTGGCGAGCTCGAACAGGTCCAGCCCGCGCTCCGGGTCCTTGGTGGGGTGCACCGTGACGTGCCCCCTGGGGTTGATGCCGAAGTAGCCGATCCCCCACCCGTCCACGTTGTACAGTTCGCGGGAGTCCTCGGTCGTCCAGTTCGTGCTTATGGCGTCCTCCATCGTGCCCTCTGAGAGTCTCGCGTCGGTCCGAGCGGCGACAAAGTTACCAGAATCTCCCCCCGGCGAAAGTAGCGGACGGGGAACGGCTTGATTCGAGCGGCGCCGCGGTGATAGCTTCCGCGCGCGCCCCGTCCACCCTCACCGCGCCGCAACGGTCTCCCAATGTTCCAGTACCGCCGCCCGGACTTCACGCTCCCCCGCTTCGCCGCCGCCCCCGACGCCCGCTGGGAGCCCGCCCCCGCCGACGGGGTGCTCCCCGAGGGGTTCTTCTCCACCACGAACCTCCCCACCTACGTCCGCGTCGGGGGGGAGTGGAGGCTGCCGCGCGAGCCGCGCATGGACTCCGCCCTGGTGATGGACCCGGACGGCGTCCCGCGCGTGCTGGAGGGGCGCTACGTGCGCGGCGGGCAGCCGGTGGCCATGGGCTTCGCCGAGGACGGCTCCGAGGGGATCTTCGTCCACACCGCCGGCCTCACCGGCGACCCCGACCAGGGCCCCGAGGGCGAGTTCAAGTTCATGTCCTCCGAGGTGTCCCGCGAAAAGCCCACCGACTACCAGTCCATGGCCCGCGTGCTGGTGGAGGAGAAGGCGCGCGGCGGCCACGTGATCTGGGTGGTGGGCCCCGCGGTGCTCCACTCGCGCGGCCGCGACACCCTGGCCTGGTTCGTCAAGAGCGGCTACGTGGGCGTGCTCTTCGGCGGCAACGCGGTGGCCGTGCACGACATCGAGTCCGCCACCATGGGCACCACGCTGGGGATGAACGGCCGCGGCATCCCCGTGGAGGGCGGCCACGCCTTCCACATGCGGGCGATCAACCGCGTACGCAAGGCGGGTTCCATCCCCGCCGCGGTGGAGCAGGGGATCATCGAGCACGGCGTGATGCACGCCTGCGTCACCAGCGGGGTGCCGTTCATCCTGGCCGGCTCCATCCGCGACGACGGCCCGCTCCCGGACACCATCACCGACGCGGTCCGCTGCCAGGAGGCGATGAAGGAGCACACCCGGCGCTGCACCGCGGTCATCATGATCGCCACGGCGCTGCACTCCATCGCCACCGGCAACATGCTCCCCTCGTACGTGTGGCGCGAGGACACGGGCGAGATCCGGCCGCTCTCCACCATCTGCGTGGACTCGTCGGAGTTCGTCGTTTCCAAGCTCAAGGACCGCGGCACCCACCAGGCGTTCGGCGTCATCACCAACGCCCAGGACTTTCTCCACGTGCTGCGTCACTACGTGGAGATCGAGGCGGCCGCGTTCGAGGCGGAGCAGGCGGTTCAGACGGCGGCGGTCTGATGGGCTCTGTCCGCTTCGGCGGGGCCGCTCCGGAGCCCGGCGGAAACTGCCCCGCCGGTCTCCTGCGCGGGCTACAGGAGCCCCGCCAAACCGCCGGCGGGTCTCCTTCCCCCGGAGTGAGCCAGCCGAAACTGCCCGGCTGTCTCCCTCCGCAACGGATCATGTGGGTACTGCGGAACTGCGAACTGCACCAGCACTTCTCCCCTCCCCCTTGCGGGGAGGGGCCGGGGGAGGGGGTCCGCCGTCGCAGGCTGTTCCCTGTTCCCTGTTCCCTGTTCCCTGCAGTCCAGTGGAGCTGAGCCCGCACCTGGCGGCGGCGCTCGCGGCGGCGGGCGGGGTCCTGCCGGCGGAGCGCATCGACCGGGTGTGGCTCTTTCCGGCGCGGCAGACCGGGGAGCGGGAGACGGGGCTGGCGGTGCTCGCCAGCTATCCGGAAGGCGATCCCGCCTCCGACCGGAGGGAGGTGTGGACGCTGGAGTACCAGCTGGAGCAGCTCAAGGGGGGGAGGTCGCAGCGCACGGACTCGCTGGCGGAGCAGGCGGTGGCGCCCGCGGCGCGGGTGGAGCGGGTGATCGAGGGGGTGCTGCGGCGGCTGGGCACCGAGGCCGAGACCCCGCGGCTGGAGGAGGTAGGGGGGAGCCCGGGGCGGTGGGCGCTGCTGCTGGCGGAAGGCGGCGTCGAGGTTGACTTGGGGAGTCGAGAATGATTATTGTTTGCGTTGTAGATCCTCCCTGCTCCCGCACGCGAGGGAACGTGCCATGACCGACTTCCCGCACATCGCTCCGGCTCCCAGGCAGGAGCTCTCGCCCTACATCCACCTCTTCCGCCGCTACCTGCGCCAGCGCAACCTGCCGGTGACGCAGCAGCGCGAGGTGGTCGCGGACGTCGTCTTCAACTCCTCCGAGCACCTGTCGGTGGAGGACATCGAGGCGCAGCTGCGCACCCGGGGCGAGCGGATCGGCAAGGCCACCATCTACCGCACTATGGAGATCCTGGTGCGGAGCGGGCTGGTGGTGGAGCACGACTTCGGCGAGGGCTTCAAGCGCTACGAGCACCTGTTCGGGCAGCAGCCGGAGCACGAGCACCTCATCTGTACGCACTGCGGCCACGTCACCGAGTTCCAGCGCCCGGAGATCACGCGCATCGAGGAGGAGGTCGCCCGGCAGCACGGCTTCCTCCCCACCCGGCACCGCCTGGAGATCTACGGCCTGTGCGCCGGCTGCCAGGAAGCCGGCGTGACGGTGGCGTACCACGGCCTCACCTGCCCGGCGCTCGACGTGGCCTGACGCCCGGCCGGGGAAGCGGACATACGCGAGGGGGAGGCGCAGGGGGCGCCTCCCCCTCGCTCGTCGTACCCCCTCGCCCGCGCGGACGGTTGACGGAGGGGCGCCGAGCGCTTCTTTTGCGCGGCGAACGGCACCGACCACTCAGACCGGCAGGCGAGCCATGTCCGACCAGATCCCCGACGCGCTCCGCGACCTCCCCTGGGAGCTCCCCCGCAACTTCCTCGGCCTGGAGGGCGAGGCGGGGAGCTGGGACGCCGCGGGCGTCGTCGTCCTCCCCATCCCCTACGAGTCCACCGTCTCCTACCAGGGCGGCACCAAGGGGGGCCCCGCCGCCATCATCGAGGCGTCGCGCTACATCGAGCTGTACGACCAGGAGCTGGACGCCGAGCCGGGGCCCGAGATCGGCGTGTGCACGCTCCCGGCGCTGCACCTGACCTCCGCCGGGCCGGAGGCGGCGGTGCGGGAGCTGCGCGCGGCGTACGACGCCGTGCTGGAGGCGGCGGGCGACCGGCTGGTGATCGGGCTGGGGGGCGAGCACTCTATCTCCAGCGCGCCGGTGCTGGCCCACGCGGCGCGGCTGGGCGAGGGGCGGCGCCTCTCCGTGCTCCAGTTCGACGCGCACGGCGACCTGCGCCTGGAGTACGAGGGCTCGCCCTGGTCGCACGCCGCGGTCATGGCGCGCTGCATCGACGACGTGGACCTGGTGCAGGTGGGGATCCGCGCCATCACCAGCGAGGAGCGGCAGCTGATCCGCGAGCGCGACAGCATCACCACCATCTTCGCCGACGAGATGTGGCGGGACGACGCCTGGATCGACCGCGCCATGGCGGCGCTCGGCGACACGGTGTTCATCACCTTCGACGTGGACTACTTCGACCCGTCGCTGATGCCGGCCACCGGCACCCCCGAGCCGGGCGGGCCGGCGTGGTACCCCACCATGCAGCTGCTCCGCCGCGTCTTCACCGAGAAGAACGTGGTGGGGGTGGACGTGGTGGAGCTGGCGCCCATCGGCGGCAACGCCGCGCCGGACTTCGTGGTCGCCAAGCTGGTGTACAAGATGGTCGGCTACCGCTGGCTGTCGCGGCGGTAGACGCCCCGGGGGTGGACCAAACGCCCCTTTTTCATTATCTTACATGGCTGTTCACGAGCGCGGGCACCTCCGACGAGGCGCCCGCGGTTCGTTTGATGCAGCGCAAACTCACCGAAACGTCCAGACCCCCGGGTCCGAGGGATAGAGCATGTCGATCCGCAACATCGCAATCATCGCGCACGTCGACCACGGGAAGACCACCCTGGTGGACCACATGCTCCGCCAGGCCGGGACCTTCCGCGAGAACCAGCACGTGCAGGAGCGCGTGATGGACTCCAACCCGATCGAGCGGGAGCGCGGAATCACCATCCTTGCAAAGAACCTCTCGGTGCGCTGGGCCGGCACCAAGATCAACATCGTCGACACCCCGGGCCACTCCGACTTCGGCGGCGAGGTGGAGCGCATCCTCCGCATGGTGGACGGCGTCATCCTGCTCGTGGACGCGGCCGAGGGGCCCATGCCGCAGACCCGCTTCGTCACGCGCAAGGCGCTGGAGCTGGGGCTGCAGCCCGTGGTGGTCATCAACAAGATCGACCGCGGCGACGCCGACCCGGCCCGCGTGCACGACGAGGTGCTGGAGCTGTTCATGGAGCTGGAGGCCGAGGACTACCAGCTGGACTGCCCGTTCCTGTACGCGGTGGGGCGCGAGGGCGTCGCCATGCGGCACGCCCGCGACCCGCGCAAGGACCTGAAGCCGCTCTTCGAGACCATCCTGGAGACCATCCCGGAGCCCAAGAGCGACGCCGAGGGGCCGTTCCAGATGCTGGTCTCCACAATCGACTACTCGCCGTACCTGGGGCGCCTCGCCATCGGGCGCATCGAGCGCGGCGTGGCCAGGGTGGGCGAGCCGGTGTTCCTGCTGCACCACGGCGAGGAGGAGACCGCCCCGGTCCGGGCCAAGATCACCAAGCTGTTCGTGTTCGACGGCCTGGAGCGCACCGAGGTGGCCGAGGCGTTCGCCGGCGACGTGGTCGCGCTGGCCGGGCTGCCGGACGTGGAGATCGGCGCCACCGCGTGCGACCCCGAGCACCCCGAGGCGATGGAGGGGATCCGGGTGGAGGAGCCCACCGTGTCGGTGGACTTCATGGTGAACAACTCGCCCTTCGCCGGGCGGGAAGGGAAGTACGTCACCAGCCGCCAGATCCGCGATCGGCTGATGAAGGAGCTGGAGAGCAACGTGGCGCTGCGGGTGGAGGACACCGACTCGCCCGACACGCTCCAGGTGTCCGGGCGCGGCGAGCTGCACCTGGGCATCCTGATGGAGACCATGCGCCGCGAGGGGTACGAGTTCGCCGTGTCGCGCCCGCGCGTGATCCTCAAGAAGGGGGAGAACGGGGCGCGCCTGGAGCCGTACGAGGAGGTCACCATCGACGTGCCCGAGAACCTGATGGGCCCGGTGATCGAGAAGCTGGGGCAGCGCAAGGCGGAGATGCGCGAGATGAAGAACCCGGGCGGCGGGCTGGTGCGCCTGGTGTACCGCATCCCCGCGCGCGGCCTGTTCGGCTACCGCTCCGAGTTCCTCACCGACACCCGCGGCGAGGGGCAGCTGCACCACCGCTTCATGGAGTACGGGCCGTACGTGGGGCCCATGAGCACCCGCTCGCGCGGCGTGCTGGTGAGCATGATGGACGGCGAGTCGGTCGCCTACGCCATCGGCCTGCTGCAGGAGCGCTCGTCGTTCTTCATCGAGCCGGGCACCCCCGTGTACGAGGGGATGATCGTGGGCGAGAACTCGCGCCCGGGCGACATGGAGGTCAACGTCATCAAGGGGAAGAAGCTGACCAACATGCGCGCTTCCGGGAGCGACGACAACATCCTGCTGGAGCCCCCGCGCAAGATGACGCTGGAGGACGCCATGGGGTACATCGCCGACGACGAACTCATCGAGGTGACGCCCAAGTCGCTGCGGCTGCGCAAGCGGCTGCTCAACGCCAGCGACCGCAAGAAGGCCTCGCGCGCGGCTTCCTGACCGGCCCGGCCGGCGCGCCACAGCACGATCCGAGCCCCGGGGAGCCCTGCTCTCCGGGGCTTGACACTTCCGGAGAGCGGTGTACTATTGCCGCGAGTTGGCCCCGTGGCCGGCATCTTCCTTGCCGTCCGAAAATCCCCGCGGAGCGCCTTTCTCCCCACCTGGACAGGAGACTTCGGAATGACGGACCTGATCGTGCGGCCGGTGAGCGACGAAGCAGTCGAGCTGGATCAACTGCTGGTCGCCCGGTTCGAGGAGGAGGACGAGGACGCCCTGGAGAGCGAGGGGGAGGAGGACTGGGACGAGGACGGCGACTGGGACGACGACGACGATTGGGACGACGAGGACGACGACTGGGACGACGAGGACGAGGAGTGGGGCGAGGACGAGGAGTGGGAAGAGGGCGACGAGGCCTGATCCGCGAGCCCCTTGACGGCCGCCGGGGGAGCTCCTAGATTCTCCCGTCCTTGTCCCGGACGCGGGGGGCTCGCTCCCGAAAGCGGCGGGGCAGGGGTTGACGGACGGACCCGAGAGGGTTAGATTTTTGGTCTGTCTTCGGTGGGCGCTGCCCACCTCCGGTTGTTTGAAAATCGAGGTTTGGATGTCTGTGTGGGCCTCGCCCGGGAGCACACCTTCTCCCGGGCTGGTGCAGCGCGCTTCGGCGCGTGAGCACGAGAGGTCGTCAAAGGCGTAAATTCCGAACGGAACGAATGCGTTCTGTTCAACGGAGCTAATCAAGATCTCTAATGGAGAGTTTGATCCTGGCTCAGGACGAACGCTGGCGGCGCGCTTAACACATGCAAGTCGAACGGGTTCAGGGCTTCGGCCCTGGGCTAGTGGCGAACGGGTGCGTAACACGTGAGCAACC
>DASVQR010000254.1:0-5570 GCA_036389055.1 Longimicrobiaceae bacterium
GGGCCGCGTGCGGAATTCGCACGCGGCCCCTCGGCCCACACCCGGCTCGCGTGAGGCTCGCCACCCTCTCCCAATTCTGGGAGAGGGGGCAACGGCTTGATATCCAGGTGCGGCAGGCAGTTCTCCCCTCTCCCGCTTGCGGGGGAGGGGCCGGGGGAGGGGGCCCCAGCGGACGCCAGTGTGAACCCCGCGTGAGGGATTTCGGCCCGAAGGGGCGAGACCCCAACAGCAGTATCGTTGGGGGCTCGACTCCATTAGCGAGCGTTGTTTGCTCGCTTACGGAGCCGAAGCCCGACCCCGGCGCCAACCGGGGGCACGCCCAAACCCGTAGTCGAAAGCCGTTCCAGAATCAGAAGCTCGTGGTCAGCAGGACGCGAACGGTGCGCGAGGCCCCCGGCATGATGTTGTTGTTGCCGTGGGAGGTCGCGTAGTACTTCTCGTCCAGCAGGTTCTCCACGTTGACCTGCGCGCTCAGCTGCCGGGCCACCCGCACGAACACGGCGCCGTCCGCCCGGGTGAAGCCGGGGAGCGTCACGGTGTTGTCGATGGCCGCGAACATGTCGGACTGGTGCACCACGCCCAGCCCCAGCCCGAGCGCCGGGAACAGCTGCACCCGGTTCCACAGCGAGAAGGTGCGCTCCGGCACCAGCGCCACCGTCTGCCCGGCCTTGGCCGCCGAGGTGGTGCTGGTGATCTCCGCGTCCTGGAAGGCGGCGCCCCCCGCCAGCTGCCACCACGACGTCACCTCGCCCGTGGCGCCCAGCTCGATGCCGCGCGTCCGCTGGCTCCCCGTCTGCACGATGCGCGTGGCATCCAGCGGGTCCGGGGCCGAGGTGTTGGTGCGGTCCAGCCGGTACGCCGCCGCCGTGAAGGCCAGCCCCGGGCGCGCGTCCCACTTGGCGCCCACCTCGTAGTTGGTGAAGCGCTCCGGCTCCAGCGTCTCGGTGGTGGCCGTCAGCGAGCTGAACTGGTCGCCGGAGCTGGGGAGGTACGACACGCCCACGCTGCCGTACAGCGACGCCGTCTCCACCGGCTTGAACACCAGCCCCGCCCGCGGCGAGACCAGGTCGTCCTCGCGGCCGAGGTCCTGGTCGTTGCGGTTGTTGTGGAAGTCCACGGCGAAGCGGTCGAAGCGGATCCCCGCGATGGCCTGCCAGCGGCGCGACAGCTCCACCTGGTCCTGCACGTACACCCCGGCGACGGTGGCCGTGGCGCGGTTGTCCGCGTCCGTGGCGCTCTGCCGGAAGGTGATGGGCGCCGACACCGTGGGCCGCTCCAGCGGCGTTGCCAGCGAGGTGGCGGTGTTGTTGTAGTAGCCGGTGTTGCGGAAGTTGTCGGTCTCCTGCCGCCCCACCTCGGCGCCGAAGAGCAGGGTGTGCCGCACCGGGCCCGTCGCCGCCGCCCAGGTGAGGTCGGTCTGGTTGAACAGGTTGCGGCGGTCGGTGGAGCTGTTGTAGGCCGCCAGGCTCACCTGCGTGCCGGCCGCGTTCACCGCCCCGGGGAAGCTGTTCTGGTAGAACTTGTCGTAGCTGGTGAAGCGGGTGCGGTTGCGGAGCGTGAGCCCGCCGGGCACCGAGTGCTCCACCGTCGCGCCGGCGGAGCGGACGCGCATGGTGGAGTAGCTGGAGTCCGGGTTGCCGAAGAACGTGGTGATGGGCGCGGCGAAGGGGCGGCCCTGGAACGAGGGGAGCCCCCGGTCCACCGTGCGGTCCTCGTCGAAGTACTCGAAGCCGGCGCGCACCGTGGTCCGCGCCCCCAGCGCCAGCGCCGCGGTGGGGTTCAGGCCGTAACGGGTGAGTTCGTAAGAGTCGCGGAACCCGCCCGAGTTCTCGTACATCCCGTTGAAGCGCAGCGCCAGCGAGCCGCCCAGCCCCTGCCCCAGGTCCACGGTGGTGCGCTTGTGGTCGAACGAGCCGCCCTCCGCGGTGACGATGCGCGTGGGGCCCCACGCGGCCTCCTTGCTGACGCGGTTGAGCACGCCGCCGCCGCCGCCCCGCCCGAAGATCATCGCGTTGGGGCCCTTGAGGGCCTCCACCCGCTCCACGTTGTACAGGTCGCGGAAGTACTGCGCGTCGTCGCGCACGCCGTCCACGAAGAAGTCGGCGGTCGACGCGTTGCCGCGGATGGTGGGGGCGTCGCGGTGCCCCTCGCCCTGCGCCATGGTGATGCCGGGGACGTAGCGGACCACGTCGGCCATCCCCTGCATGGCCTGGTCGGTGATCACCGTGCGGGTGACCACGCTCACCGACTGCGGGGTGTCGCGCAGCGGGGTGTCGGTCTTGGTGGCGGTGCTGGTGCTGCGCGTGGCGTAGCCGCGGGTGCGCTCGCCCACCACGGTGAGCGGCGTCAGCGTGTACGGGCCTTCCTGGCCGCCGCTCACCAGCGCGGTGCCGGCGTCGGGGAAGCGCGCCTCCAGCCCGGTGCCGTCCAGCAGGCGGCGCAGCGCCTCGGCGGCGTTGTACGCGCCGGACACCCGCTGCGAGCGCACGGAGGCGGCGGCCGCAAGGTCCACCCGCACGCGCACGGCGGACTGGCGGGCGTACTGGGCGAGCGCAGCGGCGAGCGGCTGCTCCGGGATGTCGAAGCGCACGCGGACCGTGGTGTCCGCCACGGTGGGCGTGAGCGCGGCCACCCGGGTGAGGGGCTGCGAGGGGCGGGGCGCCTGGGCGGCGGCCGTGCCGCACAGGGAGCATCCGAGACCGGCAACGAGGATCAGTCGCATGACAGAGCAGACAGTGAAGTTGTGTTGAGAACGATTCTCAACCGCATAGTACGAGGTGCTGACCCCTGCCGCAAGAGCGCCAGGTAACTTTTTTTCGGCGGACGTGCGAAGAGGCGGAACGCGCCGTTTCGCCGCGTCCCGCCTCATGTTTTTGCCAGTTCGGTTTAAACTGAAGTGAACTGCGGACTTGGGCGTGCCCCCGCTGTCGCGGGGTCGGGCTGCGCGCTGCGTAGGCGAGCAAACAACGCTCGCCAACGCAGCCGAGCCCCCGCGGAAACTGCCCCGCGGGGTCTCGGCCCTCCGGGCGCGCATCCCTGAATAGAAACAACCCCGGGTTCAGAATGAACTCAAAGGTCGCATCTATGGCCGGGAAGGCACCTTAGCCGCGCTACAAATGTTTCATGCGACAGGGTCGGCGCAGACGGTGTGAACTCACGCGTGTGGCGGCGTGCGCCTCGGGGTCTCCTCCCTGCCCCGCCCTCCTCTCACGCCTCAGTCCAGCCGCACCACCACCCCCTCCGCGCCGCGCAGCACCAGCGTCCACTCCACGGCCTCCCCGTCGCGCTCCGGGTTCGTCGATGCCGCCACCGTCCCGGAGGTCCCCCGCCCCATCTCCACGCTGCGGGTCTCGGCGCCCAGGTTCAGCGCCACCAGGAAGCGCCGCCCGCCCGCGGCGCGGCGGTACGCCAGCACGCCGTCGGGGGCCTCCACCGGCTCCCAGGCCCCGGCGTGCAGCGCGGGCTCGGCGCGGCGCAGCTCGATCAGGCGCCGGTACAGCGCGAGCATGGAGGCAGGGTCGGCGCGCTGCGCCTCCACGTTGACCTCGTGGGAGTCCTCCGCGATGGGGAGCCAGGGCTCGCCGGCGGTGAAGCCGGCGCCGGGGCCGGCGTCCCACTGCATGGGCGTGCGCTCGGGGTCGCGGCCCAGCCCCTGGCCGGGGAGGTTCTTTTCCCACGGGTCCTGCACGCGGTCGGGCGGGATGGGCACGTCCCGCATGCCGATCTCGTCGCCGTAATACAGCGTGGGCGTGCCGCGCAGCGTCAGCAGCAGCATGGCCGCCACCCGCGCCTGCGCCGGGCCCACCCGCGAGGCGATGCGGTGGCGGTCGTGGTTCCCGAGCACCCAGTTGGGCCAGGCGCCGGGCGGGAGCAGCCCCTCGTAGCGGCGCACGGCGTCGCCGATGGCGCGCGCGTCCCAGGGGAGGCGGATGAGCTGGAAGTTGTAGGGGAAGTGGCAGCCGGCGCCCGCCGCGCCGTAGTACGGCATCAGCCGCTCAACGGCGTTGTAGATCTCGCCCAGCACCACGCGCCCGCCGCCGTACGCGTCCACCAGCGCGCGCATCCGGGCGATGTGCTCGTGCACCACGGGCCGGTCGCACGAGCTCTCGCGGAGCAGCGCGTCGTACGGGTCGTCCACCCCGGGGCGGAAGGCGGGGTTGGGCGGGTTGTCGCGCAGGCCGGGGTCCTTGCCCAGGTTCTGCACGGCGTCCACGCGGAAGCCGTCCACGCCGCGCTCCAGCCAGAAGCGCAGCACGTCCAGCATCGCCTCCACCACCTCCGGACTGCTCCAGTCCAGGTCCGGCTGCTCGCGCAGAAAGGTGTGCAGGTAGAACTGCCCCGTGGCCTCGTCCCACTCCCAGGCGCTCCCCCCGAAGGCGCTGATCCAGTTGTTCGGCGGCCCCCCGTCCGGCGCCGGGTCGCGCCAGATGTACCAGCCGCGCTTCGGGCTGTCGCGCGAGGCGCGCGACTCCACGAACCAGGGGTGCGCCTCGGAGGTGTGGTTGGGGACGAAGTCCAGGATCACCCTCAGGCCCCGCCCGTGCGCCTCCGCCACCAGCCGGTCGAAGTCGTCCAGCGTCCCGAAGATGGGATCGACCCCGCAGTAGTCGCTGACGTCGTAGCCGAAGTCGGCCATGGGCGACGGGTAGAACGGGGAGATCCACACCGCGTCCACCCCCAGCCGGCGCAGGTGGTCCAGGCGGCTCGTGATCCCCGGCAGGTCCCCCACCCCGTCCCCGTCCGAGTCCTGGAAGGAGCGCGGGTACACCTGGTAGATGATCCCGCCCTGCCACCACGGCGTTTCGCTCCCGGCCGCCGTCATCGCGGCACGCCGACGAAGCGGAGCCGGGCGAGCAGCTGCTCCAGGTGCTCGCGCCCCAGCGCCGACCAGACGTTGTAGAGGCAGCCCTGGCCGGCGACGCGCAGGTAGGCGAGCTGGTTGGGGCCGGTGCCGCCCTCCGGCCCGTACTCCGCTGTGCTCCCGTCCGCCCAGCGGATGCGGTGCGGCCAGCCGGAGTACGACGGCCCCTCGGCGCTCACCCCGGCGCCCGCCACCCCGAACGCGCTGCGCCGGTCCGGCAGGTCGTACGCCACCGCCCACCCGCCCGAAAAGGTGGCCGCGCGCGGCCGGGCCGCGGCGTACGGGTCGAGGGAGACGGGAGCCAGCGGGGCGCAGGTGGCGCGGTTCGCCGCCTTCCCCCACTCCGCGGCGTACACGGCCGGCACGCCCGCCGCCGGCAGCGCCGCCCCGCTCCAGGGCGCCGGCGGCGCCGGCTCGACGACGGGCGCCGCCGGAGCGGCCGGCGGCGGCGTCTCGACCGGCGGCGGGGCCGGGTCGGGCGGCTCGGGCAGGGCAGTCGTGCAGGCCCCGGCCAGCAGCGCCGCGGCCAGGGGGAGAAGACGTCGTGTGCGGTGCATGAATCTCGCGAAATCCGGGTGACTCGGAGCGCCGGAGAATCCGGCCGGCGCGACGATCTCGGGGCATGGCGGGGCACCCGCGTGAGGGATGCGCGCCCGGAGGGCCGAGACCCCGCGGGGCAGTTTCCGCGGGGGCTCGGCTGCGTTGCAGA
>DASVQR010000255.1:0-60921 GCA_036389055.1 Longimicrobiaceae bacterium
GCCCGCGAGCGCGCCCGCGGCGAGCTGCGCCGCAGCCGCGAGACCCGCCGCCGGGCCGAGGTGCGCCGCCGCGCCGCCCTGGAGCGCCGGGGGATGGCCGAGCGCCTCATCGCCCGGCGCGAGCAGCTCCGGCTCAGCGACGCGCAGGTCGCCCGGCTGCGGGAGATCGACCGCGCCACGGAGAGCCGCAACCGGGCCGCGCTGGAGCGGATCCGCGCCATCCGCGAGAGCGCCGTGCCGCGCCTGCGGGCCCGCGCCGAGGGCGACCGCGCCGAGCGCGGCCGCATCCGCCTGACCGAGGAGGAGCGCGCCGCCCTGCGCCGCAGCCGCGAGCAGGTGCGCCCGCAGGTGGAGCTGCTCTGCCGCAGCCGCGAGACGGCGCGCCGCGAGATCGAGGCGGTGCTGAGCGCGCAGCAGCGGGAGCAGCTGCGCGCCGCCCGCGAGGCGGCCCGCGGCCGCTCCCGCGAGGCGCGCGGGAGGAGCGAACGCCGGCGCGAGGAGGTCCGCCAGAAGGTCGAGCCCGGGACCCTTCCCTGAGGCCCACGACCTGTCCGGACGCACCACGGCGGCCTCGCCCATCGGGCGGGGCCGCCGTTTCGTCAGGTGTATCTTTTTGCACGGTAATCACTTCCCCGCACATCCGCCCCGCTCGCGGGTACAGAGCGCGAGCACGCCTCCGCCGGTCCGCGGCAAACCCGAACCACCCGTCGTCTCCACCCGAATGACCCGGAACAGACTCTTTTTCGCGCTCCCGCTCGGTGCGGCGCTCGTCGCCGCGCTCGGTGCGGGGAGCATCGGCCGGCAGACGAAAGCCTCGGCCGACACCGGGCACCCGCCCGCGCGCTCCAGCGTGGGTGGCGGTCCCGTCCTGTCCGAGAAGGCGAAGGCGCAGCTCGCGGAAGCGCGGCGCGCGGCGGCGGCGCTGTCCACGCCGGAGGCCGCGCGAGCGGCAGGCTACCACCCCAGGTTCGGCTACGTGCCGCTCCAGGGCGAGCACTACGCGCGCACCGACCTGGTGATGGACGGGCGCTTCGACCCGGCGCGCCCCTCCGTGCTGGTGTTCGCGCCGGTGAAGGGCCGGGAGACGCTGGTCGGCCTGGCGTACGCGTACATGCACCCGGTCGGCGCGCCGCTGCCGGAGGGCTTCGACGGGCCCGCGGACAGCTGGCACGACCACGCCGACCTGTTTTCCGGTGGCGGCAGGCACCTGGTGATGGTGCACGCCTGGCTGGTCGACGCGCCGGAGGGGCCGTTCGCGCACTACAACCCCAACCTCCCGTACCTCGTCGCCGGCCTCGCCCCGCCGCGGGCGGAGACCTTCGCCGACCACGCCGCCGGCGGCCGTGCGCTCGCCCTCGGCCGGGCCCTGGCGCTGCTGGCGATGCCCCCGGAGCCGGTGCGCGACGTCGAGGCCGTCGCCGGCGAGCCGGTCCGGCGCGAGGCCGCCGCGCACCGCCGGGAGATCGAGGCGCGGGTGCCCCGGCTGCGCGAGGCGCAGCGCTCCGGCGACCGGGCCGCCTACGACCGCCTCTCGGACGAGGCGGTGCGGCACGCGGACGCCCTGATCGCCGCGTACCGCCGGACCGCCGCCGGACGGGCGGGGCTGCTCCGCGCGTTCGATCGCGCCATGGGCGAGTACATGTCCACCGGCCACGCGGGCGGGCACGAGGCGCACGCCGGCCACGGCTCCTGAGTCCGGAGCGAAGCGAAGAAGCGGAACCGGGGCGCCACATGCGTGACGCCCCGCTTCTTTTTGCTTCAGCGACCCGCGCCTGGCCTACTCCCCGGATTCACCCTCCGCCAGGTCGGCCAGCCTCACGCGCACCATGTCGTCCAGCAGCTCGTCCGGCACGCCGTAGACCTCGTCCGCCAGGAAGCGGCGGGTTTCCGTCTCGTTGCGCGCCACCTCGCGCAGCGCGCTCCCCAGCTGATCCAGCGGCAGCCCCACGCGCCGGGCCGCGTCCACCAGCCGCTGGTACGCCTCCCGCCGGGCCGCCTGCTCCTCCGGGGTCTCCCCGGGCTCCCACGGCTGTCGCATCGCGCTCGTCTCCCGCTCCGTTCGGTGAGCCTCCCTCCAGTGCCGAAAGATCGGCGCCGTCAGGCGTCCGCGCCAGCCGCCGTGCCGGCCGGCGCGTCCTCCGCCTCGTCGGCGGGGATCGCGCCGGCGCGCAGGTTGTCCAGCGAGTCGCTGATCTGCTGCACGCCCCGCATCTCCGCGACGTCGCCGTCCAGCACGCCCCACGCGGAGACCGTCCAAGTGCTGGGCGGGCGCTCTTGCTGCCGGTCGTCCTCCTCGCTCATCCGCGCCACCTCCTCCGCCACCTCGCGCGAGGCGCACACCGCGGACAGCGACGGGCAGCTCTCGCCCGGGAGCTTCTGGAACACGCACCACACCTTCTGCGCCATGCTCGCTCCTTCGACCGGGTTGGACGGCTTTGAACTGCGGGGTTGGGCGTGCCCCTCGCTGACGCTCGGGTCGGGCTTCGGCTCCGTAACGCAGCAAACGACGCTGCGTAACGGAGTCGAGCCCCGGCGGAAACTGCCCCGCCGGGTCTCGCCCCTTCGGGCCGTAATCCCTCACGCGGGTAGTCACCCGAACCCCTCGAGGCATTTCGTCCCCGCAAGCTCCCGGCCGCGGAAACGAAAACGGGGGAGCCTGGTAGGCTCCCCCGTCGTCCAGCACCCGCTGCGGTGGCTTACCTCAGCGACTCCAGCCAGCCGAGCCGCTGGCGCAGCGTGATGGCCAGCGACCCTGCCGCCAGCACCAGCCCGAAGAGGGCCGGGTGCGGGCCGGAGTCCTGCTCCGGCGCGGGCTGCTCCGCCGCCCGCATGGAGGCGGCCGCGGCGGCGGCGGCGGGCGCGGCCTTCTCCACCGGGGCGGCCGACTTCGCCGGCCTGGCGGCGGCCGCCACGGAGTCGGCGCGCTGCTTCGCCAGGTAGGCGGCGTACTCGTCGGTGAACACGGCCACGTGGTAGTGCGGCGGGTTGCGCTCGCGCGTCACGTCCAGCACGCCCCTGCGCTCCAGCCCCAGCAGCGCGCTCTCCAGCCAGGCGCGGCACTCCGCGCTCCGGCTGATGCGGAAGTCCACCGCCATCCCGGCCGGGTGCACCGAGAGCTGGTGCGCGTTGCCGGGCTGGTTGGCGAGCGGGCGCGTCAGGCTGGTGACCACCAGCTTCTCGCCGCACCCCTCGCGGTACTGCGCGCCCAGCCGCTCCAGGAAGGTGCCCACCGCCGGGCGCGCGTAGGGAAAGGAGACCCCGCCGGCGACCGTGTAGTTGGCGTCGCCCTCCACCTTCACCAGCACGCCCTGGTCCACGAAGTCGCGGACCTGGCCGGCGGTGCGCAGGAAGCTGTAGTCGTTCTCCTCGGCCACGCGGTGCTGGCGGACCATGGATCCCGGCGAGCCGCGCAGCGTCACGTCGTCCGCGGCGGCCGGAACGGCCGCGGCGGCGAGGAGCACCGTCAGGAGAGTCGCGGTTCGCTGCATCCCAATCCTCCGTGGTGAAATCGCGGGGACGCACGGCCCGGGCAGGGGCCCGGGATCTCGCATCTGGTTGTGGGGTCGTCGTTTGGGAACCCATACAAGATACAACCGTTTCCCCCGGATATCCAGTGGCAGACCCGGTGCAGGCCGTTGTGGAGCCAGGATTTAGGCGCGGAGCGCCCGCATCGCGGTGCCGGCAACTTTTGTCGGCCGGCCGATGGCAGTAAGTTACGTGGTTCCGGCCGGTGCGGACCGCCCGCGCCCCGGCCCCGTCGAACGCACGAACGCAGACCGACCGTGGACACCCCGACGAAGACCAACGACACCGCCGCCGACGCCGCGCCCGCGGGGGAGCGGCTGGACTTCATCCGCAGCATCGTCGCGGACGACCTGCGGGCGGGGAAGTTCGGTGAGATCGTCACCCGCTTCCCGCCGGAGCCCAACGGCTTCCTGCACATCGGCCACGCCAAGTCCATCGTCCTCAACTTCGGGATCGCGGCGGAGACCGGGGGGCGCTGCCACCTGCGCTTCGACGACACCAACCCCGAGACGGAGGACGAGGCGTACGTCCGCTCCATCGTCGACACGGTGAGGTGGCTGGGCTACGACTGGGGCGAGCACCTGTACTTCGCCGCCGACTACTTCGAGCGGATGTACCGCTACGCCGAGTTCCTGGTGGAGCGGGGGATGGCGTACGTGGACAGCTCCAGCGAGGAGGAGATCCGCGAGGCGCGCGGCACCGTCACCGAGCCGGGGCGCCCCACGGCGTTCCGCGACCGCGGCGTGGAGGAGAACCTGGAGCTGTTCCGCCGCATGCGGGCGGGCGAGTTCCCGGACGGCTCGCAGGTGCTGCGGGCGAAGATCGACCTGGCCTCGCCCAACATGCTCCTGCGCGACCCCATCCTGTACCGGATCCGGCACGCGCACCACTACCGCACCGGCGACGCCTGGTGCATCTACCCGCTGTACGACTACGCGCACCCCATCGAGGACGCCATCGAGGGGATCACGCACTCGCTGTGCACCCTGGAGTTCGAGATCAACCGCGCGCTGTACGACTGGGTGGTGGACGGGTGGCAGGAGTTCGTGAAGTCGGAGGGAGGCACGCCCTTCCGCCCGCGCCAGTACGAGTTCGCGCGCGGCAACGTGGAGTACACCATCACCAGCAAGCGCAAGCTCCTGGAGCTGGTGAAGGGCGGGCACGTGAGCGGCTGGGACGACCCGCGCATGCCCACCATCGCGGCGCTGCGGCGGCTGGGCTGCCCGCCCGAGGCGCTGCGCGCCTTCTGGGAGGCGGCGGGGGTGACCAAGGCCAGCCAGCGCATCGAGATGACGCGCCTGGAGCACGCCATGCGCGACCGGCTGAACCACACGGCGCCGCGGGTGCTGTGCGTGCTGCGTCCCCTCAAGGTCGTGATCACCAACTACCCGGAGGGGGAGACCGAGGAGCTGGACGCGCCCTTCTGGCCGCACGACGTACCCAACGAGGGCTCCCGCCCGCTCCCCTTTGCGCGCGAGCTGTTCATCGAGCGGGACGACTTCATGGAGGACCCGCCGAAGGGGTACCACCGCCTGGCCCCGGGCCGCGAGGTCCGGCTCCGCTACGCGTACTTCATCCGCTGCGACGAGGTGGTCAGGGACGACGCGGGCGAGGTGGTGGAGCTGCGCTGCACCTACGACCCGGCCACGCGCGGCGGCAGCGCCCCGGACGGGCGCACCGTCAAGGGCACCATCCACTGGGTGTCCGCCGCGCACGCCCTCCCCTGCGAGGTGCGGCTGTACGACCGCCTCTTCACCGTGCCCGACCCGGACACGCGCGAGGCCGACTTCCGGGAGTTCCTGAACCCGGAGTCGCTGGTGGTGGTCCGGGACGCACGCGTGGAGCCCGGCGTCCGCGGCGACGCGCCGGGGAGCCGCTACCAGTTCGAGCGGCTGGGCTACTTCTGCTCGGACGTGGTGGACTCGCGCCCGGACGCGCTGGTCTTCAACCGCACCGTGACGCTCCGCGACACCTGGGCGAAGTCCGCCGGGGCGGGGAGCGCCGCGCCGGCCGCCGCGAAGCCGGAGCCGAAGAAGGCGGAGCACAGGGAGGCGCCGGCCGCGGGCGGCGAGGCGAAGCCGCGGCCCAGGGCTGCCGCCGCGGAGGCGCCCCGCACGCCGGAGCTGGAGGCGCGCCGCCGCCGCTACGAGGCCGAGCTGGGGCTGTCCGCCGAGGAGGCGGAGGTGGTGACCCGCGCGGAGGAGATCGCCGAGCTGTTCGAGGCGACGGTGGGTCTCGGCGCCCGGCCCAGGAGCGTGGCGAGCTGGATCGTCAACGTGCTCCTGCTGGAGCTCAGGGAGCGCGGGATCAACTCGCTGGCGTTCGGCGCCGCCGACCTGCGCGCCGTGATCGGACTGGTGGAGGACGGCACCCTCTCCAGCGGCGCGGGCCGGACCGTGCTGGCGGAATTGGCGCGCGAGGGCGGAGACCCGCTGGAGATCGTGGAGCGCCGCGGGCTGCGGCAGGTGAGCGACGCGGGCGCGCTGGCCCCGGCCGTGGACGAGGTGCTCGCCGCCAACGCCGCCAAGGCGGAGGAATTCCGCGGCGGCAAGACCGGGCTGATGGGCTTCTTCGTCGGCCAGGTGATGCGCCGGACCGGCGGGAGCGCAAACCCGGAGGTGGTGCGCGGCCTGCTGGAGGAGCGGCTGGGGGGCTGAACCGGCCTTCGGCGGTTGGACAAACGTACGGCCGGCGATCCGCGTGATCGCCGGCCGATTCGTCTTGGCGGGCAGGCCCCCGGAGACGTCGCCGCTCCCCAGCCGTGCCTGGCCCTGCAAGGGGCAGCCAGCGGGGTGTTTCGGACGCCCTTCGGGGGCCTGCCCGGGTTGGGCCTCATTGGTCCGGCAGCAGGGGGCCGCGGTGCAGGATGCCTGTATTCATGTCGACCAGCACCTGCGAGAAGAAGCCGCCGCGGGCGGGCGGGATGTCGCTGATCGCGAGGGTGCCGTTCTTGATGGATACGTTTCCGCTGGAGTCTATCGCCAGGGCGACGTCCGACACCCCGTTCCACAGGAACAGGGTCCCATCACCCCATACGCCGATGTTCCATCCCTTGTCCTCGGCCGTCTGGTGCACCAGGCGGATCGATGCCTCGCCCGTAGTGGTCGGGCTCGTGTTGCGGAAGACGGCAAGGGGATTGAATTCGGCAGGCCCATCCACCTGAAGGGCGATTCCAGGCGCCGGGGCACCGGTCGTCCCGATTCCGACGAACGACGTACCCACGCTGAGTGCACTGGAATTGCCTGCCGCATCTTTGACGTTCTGGACTCCCTGGCTGACCAGGCCGTCCGTTCCCAGATCAAACTGGGGCCGGAGAGCATCCCCCGGGTCGGCGGAAGCCGGCGTGGCAGCGGGCGTCGACGAGTCTGGCATAATGGACTCTCCTGTAGAAGAGAATTGAAGGGAACGCCGCAGGTCCCGCCAGCTTAATGGCGCGAAAGAAGCACGTCAAGAAACCCAATAATCGCTAGAACACGCCGTTCCCGCCCATGCCTTTCCCCCCGTTCAGGACCTTGACGCCCTCTTCGATCCGCCGGGTGGGTGGCGGCAGGCGTGCTCCTAGCCGCCGTCGGCTTCGCGGTGAGCCGCATGCCGGCGGCGGCTGACCGGCGGCGGCCGGAACCCCGGCGGGTACAAGACCGGAGATCCACCCCCAACCGCCCGGTCCCATCGTGAACCCGAAGCCCGTGCTCGCCGCCGTCCTCGCCGCCGCGGCCCTGGGGGGCGCCGCCCTCGCCGCGCCGTCGCTGCTGTCCCGGAACGACGGGCCCGCCGCCGGAGCGCCCCCGTCGCCGGCCGCGCCCCGGGCGGAGGCCGCCGCGCCGCCGCCCACGCGCGGGCTGGACCGCGCGCTGCTGGACACCGCCTACGCGCAGGCCGCCCGGCTGCCGCGGCTGCGCAGCCTGCTGGTGGCCCGCGACGGGGAGATCCTGGCGGAGCGCTACTTCCACGGCGCCCGCGCGGAGCGGGCCGCCAACGTCAAGTCGGTGTCCAAGAGCATCGTCTCGGCGCTGGTGGGGATCGCCGTCGCCGAGGGGCACCTGCGCGGGCCGGAGCAGCCCATCGCCCCGTTCTTCCCGGAGCACCTGGCGCGCGACCCCGACCCGCGCAAGCGCGCCATCACCGTGGGCAACCTGCTTTCCATGCAGGCCGGGCTGGAGAGCACCTCGTTCGGCAACTACGGCGCGTGGGTGGGGAGCCGCGACTGGGTGCGCTTCGCGCTGGCGCGGCCCATGGAGGACGAGCCGGGCGGGCGCATGCTCTACAGCACGGGGAGCACGCACCTGCTGTCCGCCATCCTCACCGAGGCCACGGGCCGCAGCACCTGGGCGTACGCGCGCGACGTGCTCGCCGAGCCGCTTGGGATCCGGCTTCCGCAGTGGCCCACGGATCCCCAGGGGATCTACTTCGGGGGCAACGAGATGCGGCTGACGCCGCGGGCCATGGTCCGGTTCGGCGAATTGTACCGCAACGGCGGGCGGCACGAGGGGCGGCAGGTGGTGCCGGAGGCGTGGGTGCGGGCCTCGCTCCAGCCGCGCACCCGCTCGCCCTGGAGCGGCGACGAGTACGGCTACGGCTGGTGGCTGAGCACCGCGGGCGGGCACCCCATGTACTACGCCTGGGGGTACGGCGGGCAGTTCATCTTCGTGGTGCCCGACCTGCGGCTCACCGTGGTCACCACCTCCGAGCCCGACCTGCCGCGCGAGGGGGGCCACCTGGAGGAGATCCGCCGCATCCTGCGCACGCTGATCGTCCCCGCGGCCGAGGAGGGCGGCCCAATTTCGGTGCCCGACACGCTCCCGGCGGGCGGCGCCGGATAGGACGGCCGGAGGCGCCGTCGGGATTGCGCCGCGCCAGGAACGGCCGCAACATGTCGGCCGGACGTGTCACCCCGCCCCACGCGGCCCCCGCACCCGGCCGACACCGATGGAGTCTCCCCACTCCCCGGCCGCCCCTCCCGGCCCGGCGCCGGACACCGCCCTCTGGATCGAGCTGGATCCCGCCGGCATGCGCGCCGAGGTGCGCCCCGCGCGGGCGGGCGAGGCCCCGCCCGCACACACCCACGTACTCCGCCCGGGCCAGGAGCTCCGCCGCATCGGCTTCGAGACGTGGCGGAGGCACGTGGGCCGGGCCGTGGACCTTCGCCTCGCCGGGCCCTTCTCCCGGGAATCCACCCCCCGCCTCGTGGAGCTCACCCGGGAGTTCTACCGCGCGCTCGACGAGGCGGTCCGGGAGAGCGAGAGGCGGGCCCCCGGGCAGCCGGAGTACCGCTTCGACGGCGCTGCCGGGAACGACTGGCGCGGGGATCCCGAAGTGTACGGCGACCCGCCCGCGGACGCGGAGTACGGCTGCTGCGCGGCCGGGGTATTCGTTCCCTGCTCGCGCGACGAGCTGGCGCAGTGGTGCGCCACCCTCCCGTACATCGTGAGAGTGTGGACGCCGGAAACGGGCGGGCTCGCCAGGCCGGAGGAGGTTCCGTTCCTGGTGGAGGCGTACCGGGCGCACGCGCTTCGGGCCGCGCTGCGCGGGATGCTGTGGTCGTCGCTGGTGCTCGCCACGACCGTCGCCATGTTCTCCACGATCACGGACTGGGAGCGGACCGGCCTCGTCCTTGTCCCGGCGTTCAGCGCCGTCAGGCTGCTGACGGGCGCCTTCGCCGCGCGCGAGGCATGGAGCGCCGGGCCACAGGTGTTCGCGGAGCACCGGGCGATCCAGCGGCACTCCCTCTGGCTCGCGGGGCACAGGCCGAGGACGGCCTTGTGGATCGTGGGCTGCCTGGCCGCGGTGATGGTGGTGCGCATGGCAGGTGGAGACGCGGCCATGGAGGCCGCCGGCCTGGTCAAACCCGCGGTGTGGCAAGGACAGGCGTGGAGGCTTCTGACGGGCCCCCTCCTGCACGTCAACCTCCTCCACATCCTCATGAACGCGCTCGGGCTGCTCGCCCTGGGGATACAGGTCGAGGCCCACATCCGGCGGGGAGCCCTCCCCCTGGTGTTCCTCGCCTCGGTCCTGGGCGGCAGCCTGCTGAGCCTCGTCGCGCTCCCGGCCCCCTCCGTCGGGGCTTCCGGCGGGCTCATGGGGCTGATCGGCTTCATGGGCGTGTTCGGCCTGCGCCACCGCGAGCGGCTCCCGCCGCGCTACCTCCAGGAGATCGCGCTCAGCATCGCCGCCACGGCCCTGCTCGGTATCGTGGCGACGCGCCTGATCGACAACGCGGCACACCTGGGCGGCCTGCTCACCGGCGTCCTCGTGGGCCTCTTCCTCGCGGAGCCGCGCCGGGACCCGGAGCCGTGGACCCGGCACGCCGGCAGGGTCGCCCTCGCGGTCATCTTCGCGGGCGGGGCGCTGGCGATCGTCCTGATGCTCGCCGCCGGGTGACGCTCCGGCTCACCCCGGGCCCCCCAGCCCCATCGCCCCGGCCAGCAGCTCGTACGAGCGCAGCCGCGCGGCGGGGTCGTGCGTCACCGTGACCACCATCAGCTCCTCCACCCCGTAGCGCTCCGCCAGCCCCAGCAGCGCGTCGCGCACCGCGGCCGGCTCGTCGGCGACCACCCGCGCGCCGGGCGCGTCCGGCGGCGGGGGCGCCCAGCCGGGCTCCAGCTCCGCCGCCGCGTCCGATGGCGAGGGGATCCCCCGGTCGAAGCCGCGCATGATCCGCCGCCGCCACAGCTCCATGCTGGACGCCAGCCGCGCCGCCTCCTCCCGCGTCTCGGCGCACACCACGCTGACCGCCGCGCTCGCCCGCGGCTCCGCCAGCCGCGCCGAGGGGCGGAACCGCTCCCGGTACGCCCGCGCCACACCCGCCCCGTCCTCGCCGCTGATGAACTGCGCGAACGAGTAGGCGCACCCCGCCTCCGCCGCGTACAGCGCCCCCTGCCCGCCCGAGCCCAGCACCCACAGTTCCGGCACGCCCGGCCCCCGCGGCATGGCCCGCACGCGCCGCCAGGGATGGTCCGCCGCGAAGTTCTCGTTCGCGAGCCACGCCGACAGCTCCTCCAATTGCCGCGGGAACGGGTCGCCCGCGGGGGGCCGGCCGTAGGCGAGCGCCTGCGCCGTCCGCGGGTCGCCGCCCGGCGCCCGCCCCAGCCCCAGGTCGATTCGCCCCGGGAAGAGCGTCTCCAGCACCCGGAACTGCTCGGCCACCTTGAGCGGCGAGTAGTGGGGCAGCAGCACGCCGCCCGAGCCCACGCGGATGCCGCGCGTGGCCGCGGCGACGGCCGGGATCAGCACCTCGGGCGCGGAGCCCGCGAACGAGTTGGTGCTGTGGTGCTCCGCCAGCCAGTAGCGCGAGTAGCCCCAGCGCTCCGCGGCGCGGGCCAGCTCCAGCGTGGCGCGCAGCGCGTCCGCCGCGGTGGCGCCGTTGGGGACGGGGGACTGGTCGACGACGCCGAGCTTCAACGACATGGTGCGAGAGTGCGAGAGTGCGAGAGTGCGGGAGTGCGAGAGTGCGAGAGTGCGAAAGTGTTCATCCGGTTCACGCGCAGCGTGAAGCGTCACGGCAGTACGAAGTACGAAGTACGCTGAACGGCACCCGCGCCGCGGCGTCCGGGCGGGCGCCGTTGCAGTTCCGTCGTACCCAAAAGATCCGTTGCGGAGGGAGACAGCCGGGCGGTTTCGGCTGGCTCCCTCCGGCGGAGGGAAACCCGCCGGCAGTTTGGCGGGGTTCCCGGAGCCCGCGGAGGAGACCGGCGGGGCAGTTTCCGCTGGGCTCCGTAGCGGCCCCGCCACGACACGCAAACGACCCGTCTACCCGGCTCCTTCCACCAGCTCCGCGAAGTCCGGGTGGAACCCCACCACGCCCTGCGCCTCCAGCTGCTTCAGCATGTAGCAGAAGGTCTCGCTCTGGGTGGGATAGCGGATCCGGTACGCCCGCCGCCAGATGCCGAACACCAGCCTGAGCACCTCGTGCGCGGGGAGCGTGCGCCGCGCGTCGCCGTCCGGCTCGCGGTACAGCACGTAGCGCCCCTCGGAGCGCAGCGGCATCCAGGGGTGGAAGTAGCCGAAGTCGAACGGCACCACCCGCCCCTCCTTCACCAGCGTGCGCAGCCAGGGGCTGGAGTGCTTGACCTCGCCCACCGTCCAGGCCAGCGGCTCGCCGCGCGCGCGCAGCGCCTCGGCCCGGAACGCGTCGACCAGCGACTCGCGCAGCCGGCGCCCCAGCTTCAGCCGACGCTGGTCGGCGCGCACGGCCAGGTAGGTGACGAAGCCGGCGTTGGACGCCTCCAGGTACACCCCCGCCGCGGCCGCGACCGGCTCCTCCTCCGGGTTCACCAGCGCCAGCAGGTGGTAGCACCCGCCGGAGGGGAGGCCGCGGCGCCGCTCCTCCAGCTCGGCCAGCAGGTCGCTGGTGGGCTGCACGTCGCCGATGGCCTCCTGGATCAGCGAGATGGTGGCGCGGGCGAGCGGGTCGCGCTCGTCCTTGAGCTCCACCGGGCGCAGGTCAGCCGGCAGCTCCATCCGCCCTCCTCCCGCTCCCGCCGAGCGCGTCCACGTCGATCCCGAAGACCCGCGCGGCGTTCTTCCACATCATCCCCTCGCGCTCCTCCGCGGTGAGATCCAGCTCGTCCACGAAGCGCAGGTAGCCGCCCATGGCGGAGATGGGCCAGTCCGTGCCGAAGAGCAGCTTGGACGGGTCGTTGACGTAGGCCACCGCCTCGTCCAGCCGGGCGCGGGCCACGCGCTGGAAGCGCGGCTCCCACTCGCCCAGGGTGAGCCCGGACACGTCGGCCAGCACGTTTTCGTTCTTGTAGACCACCTCGGCGGCGTCCAGGAACCAGGGGTTGCCGAAGTGGCAGAGCACGAAGGTGGTCTCGCGGTGGTCCACCGCCACCTCGTCCGCCTGGAGCGGGTGCGCGAACCTGACCTTCGCCTGCCGGGCGAAGGTGTCGCCGGTGTGGATCATCACCGGCACCCCGAACTCCGCCGCCAGCTCGTACACCGGCCGCATGCGTGCATCCGAAAGCGAAAAGGGCGCGTACCCGGGGTACAGCTTGAGCCCGCGCAGCCGCCCCGCCGCCAGCAGGCCGCGCAGCGCCGCGAAGTCCCCGGCCTCGCACACGGGCCAGGGGACGCCGGCCACCACCCCGAAGCGCGGGTCGCCCTCCAGCAGGTCGAGCACCTCCTCGGTGCCCGGGCGGTCCGGGTTCACCAGGTACGAGGTGAGCACCAGCGCGTGGGCGATGCCGTGCCGGTCCATCTCGGCGCGCAGCAGGTCGCGACGCTCCGCCAGCGAGGCGGGCTGCGACGCGTCGTAGCGGTTCAGGTGGGTGTGGCAGTCGATGATCAAGCGTGCGCCTCCGCCCCCGGTCAGGTACCTTTCCCCGGCTCCGCGGCGGGAGCAGGCAGGGATCGTACCGCCCGGGCACGCTTCCTGACGGCGGCGGGGGGATCGCCGCCCCCGGACCCCGGCCGGGGGGTGCGGAGTACTGGTGCGGCGCCGCGGTCCAGGGGGGCCGGCGCTGACGACTTCACGGGACGGACGGATCCAGATGAACCCTCTCCTCGACTACGACTTCCTCATCCCCTTCGGCCGGATCCGGCCGGAGCACGTGGTGCCCGCCGTCCGCCAGGCCCTGGCCGACGCCGAGCGCGAGCTGGAGGCGATCGGCGCGGAAGCGGGGCCGCGCACCTGGGACAACACCCTGCGGCGGCTGGACGCGCTGGAGGAGCGGCTGGACCGCGTCACCAACCCGGTCGCGCACCTGGTGTCGGTGATGAACACCCCGGAGATCCGCGAGGCGTACGAGACGGTGCTCCCGGAGATCTCCGCCTTCTATGCCCGCCTGCCGCTGAACGACGGCGTGTGGAGCGCCCTGCGCGCCCTGGCGGAGTCGGACGAGGCCAGGGCGCTCACGGGGGTGCGCCGGCGCCACCTGGAAAAGAGCGTGCGCGAGTTCGTGCGCGCCGGCGCCGACCTGCCGCCGGAGAAGAAGGCGCGGGTGGAGGAGATCAAGGTGGAGAGCTCCAGCCTGCAGACCCAGTTCTCCAACCACGTGCTGGACTCCACCAACGCCTTCGAGCTGCTGGTGACCGACCCGGACGACCTGCGGGGTCTCCCCCCCTCGGCGGTGGCCCAGGCGCGCGCGGCGGCGGAGGCGCGGGGGATGGAGGGGTGGCGCTTCACCTTGCACGTCCCCTCGTTCCAGCCGTTCATGGAGTACGCCGAGAACCGCGAGCTGCGCCGGCAGATGTACACGGCGTACCAGAACCGCGCCTGCTCCCCGCCGCACGACAACCGCCCCGTCGTGGCCCGGCTGCTGGAGCTGCGCCGCGAGCTGGCGGGGATCATGGGCTACCGCGACTACGCCGACTTCCGGCTGGAGGAGAGCATGGCCCGCACCGGCGAGCGGGCCATCGGCTTCGAGGAGGACCTGACGGAGCGCACCCGCCCCTACTGGCAGCGGGAGACGGCCCGCCTGGCCGAGTTCGCCCGGGAGGAGCTGGGGATCGACGAGCTGCAGCCCTGGGACACCTCGTTCGTGACGGAGCGGATGCGCCGCGCCCGCTTCGACCTGGACGAGGAGGAGCTGCGCCCCTACTTCCCGCTGGAGGGGGTGCAGCGGGGACTGTTCGAGGTGGCCAGGCAGCTCTTCGGCGTGACGGTGACGGAGCGCCGGGTGGACGAGACCTGGCACCCGGAGGTGAAGTTCTACGACGTGCACGACGAGGAGGGGAAGCTGCTGGGCGGCTTCTACGCCGACTGGTTCCCGCGCGAGACCAAGCGCTCCGGCGCCTGGATGAGCGGGCTGGTGACCGGCGGCCCCACGCCGGACGGCGGCTGGGCCCCGCACCTGGCCTCGCTCGCCGGCAACGTGTCGCCGCCGGAGGCGGAGCGCCCGGCGCTCCTCACCCACCGCGAGGCGCAGACCGTCTTCCACGAGTTCGGGCACCTGCTCCACCACGTGCTGTCGCGGGTGGAGGTGCACGGCCGCGGGGGGACGCAGGTGTCGCGCGACTGGGTGGAGCTCCCCTCGCAGATCATGGAGAACTGGACCTGGGAGCGGGAGGCGCTGGACCTGTTCGCGCGCCACTGGCAGACCGGCGAGCCGATCCCGGAGGAGCTGCACCGCAAGATGCTGGCGGCCCGCAACCACATGGGGGCCACCTTCCAGATGCGGCAGCTGAGCTACGGCACGCTGGACCTGTCGCTGCACGCCCGCTACGACGCGGAGCGCGACGGCGACCCGATCGCCTACGCGCAGGAGGTGATGGGCCGCTTCTCCATGCGGCCGGAGTTCGCGCGCAACCACTTCGTCACCGGGTTCACCCACATCTTCTCCGGCGGCTACGCGGCGGCGTACTACAGCTACATGTGGGCGGAGGTGCTGGATGCGGACGCCTTCTCGCGCTTCCAGCGCGAGGGGCTCTTCAACCGGGAGACGGGGCGCGCCTTCGTGGACGCCGTGCTGTCCCGCGGCGACGCGGCCGACCCGGGCGAGCTGTTCCGCGAGTTCATGGGGCGCGACCCGGACCCCGCGGCGCTGCTGCGGCGGAACCTGGGGGAGGGGGTGGCGGGGCACCCCGAGGGCGCGGCGGGGGAGATGCCGGCCGGGGCGTGAGGGCGGTCGGGGCGGCGGTCTCCGGGACCCACCGCCCCACCAGCAGCGCCACCGCCACCGCGGCCGCCGCCGCGCCCACGGCGTTGCCGGCGTATCCCCAGCGCGCGAAGGCGGGGCCGGCCAGCACCGCGCCCACGCCCCACCCCACCTGCCCCGTGGCCATGGACAGGCTCATCAGCGAGCCGCGCCGCCGCTCCGGCACCAGCTCGGAGAGCAGCGTCTGGAAGGGCGCCCCCCGCGCCGCGGTGAGCGCCGCCGCCACGGCGAACACCGCGCAGGCGGACCACGCCCCCCGGCTCGCCCACGGGGTGGCGAGCACCGCGGCCGCCAGCCCCACGCTGGTGGCGACGGTGAGCCGCTTGCGCCCCATGCGGTCGCAGAGCCGCCCCGCCACGGGCCCGGCAAGCGCCGTCGCCGCGCCCCCCACCGCGAACAGCGTCGCCACCTCCCCCGGCGTGAGCCCGCGCGCCCGCTCCAGCCAAGCAGGGAGGAAGAGCGTGTGCAGCGTGGTCCCCAGGTAGGTGGCCCAGTACGCCGCCACCGCCACCCCCACCCGCGGCTGGCGCAGCAGCGCAGCGTAGCCCGCCGCGGCCCCCCTGGCGTCCAGCGGTCCCCCGGCGCGCTCCGCCGCCGCCTCCGGCACCCAGCGCCACACCAGCACCCCCGCGAGCGCCATGGCCGCGGCGAAGCACAGGAACGGGACCCGGAACCCCCACCCCGCCGCCAGCAGCGTCCCCAGCGGGATCCCCACGATCTGCCCCACCGCCATGCCGCTGGTCACCCAGCCGTTCGCCCAGCCGCGCCGCTCCGGCGGGAAGTAGTCGGCCACGTACGCCGCCGTGGCCCCGGTGAGCACCCCGCCTCCCGCGCCCGTGAGCACGCGCACCGCGAGCAGCGCCGCGAACCCGTCCGCAAGCGCGTGCAGCGCCAGCCCCGCGGCCATCGCCGCGGCGCCCGCCAGCAGCATCCGCCGCCGCCCCACCCGGTCGGAGACGGGGCCCGCCACGAGCGCCACGGCGGCGACCGCGACCGCGTAGCCGGTCACCAGCATCCCCAGCCGCGCCAGCGGAATCCCCAGCTGCTCCGACATGCGAGGGAGGATGGGCGCCAGGATCAGCGCCTGGCTGGTCACCGCGAACACCAGCAGCCAGAGCGCCGCCAGCACGCGGCGCTCCGGCCTCCCCGCCCCGGGACCGGTCACCGCGGCTGCCGTCCCCCGGCGCCGAGCCCGTCCTCCAGGGCCTCCGCGGTGATCCCCATGTGCGAGGCGCTCCATGCCGGCTCCCCGCCCCGCAGCAGGATCGCCTGCGGCGAGTGGTGCACGATCCCCGTGCGCCCGGCCAGGTACGTGGACACCGGCCGGCCGAAGATCACGTCCACCAGGTACACCGGCACCTCCGGGTGGGCCTCCGCGAAGCGCTCCACCTCCCCGTGCGCCATCAGGCTGATGGGGCAGCGGGTGCTGTGCTTGTAGACGAGCGCCACCTCCTCAGCGAAGGCCGCGTCCGCCTCTTCCTGCGTCCTGAGCTCCCTCATCGGCTCCTTCCGGGTCGCGTTCCTGCGCGTCGGGTCTGTCCGCGCCGTGTGATCCCCGCGCAACCCGTGTACCGCCAGGAAGATGGACACGGCGGGCAAGGGCGGAGAACGGGCGGAAAATGGTTGAAAATCAACCACCGAGTGGTTGAAATTCAACCACTGCGTGGCTGATTTCCAACCACCCGGCTCACTGGTCCCGGGCGCATCCTTGCCGCGCGGGCCGGGCCTCCCCATCATGCGTTCCTCCCCGACACCCCTGAGATCCGCGCCCGGAACGATCATGCGCCGCGTCCTGCTCCCCCTCGTCCTGGCACTGGCGGGCTGCGCCCCCGCCGGCGCGCACGCGGACCCGTCCCCCGCGGTCGACCCCGCCCGCCTGGCCGACGAGCTGGCGGCGCTGCACGGGCGCTCCCGGGTGGAGGCGATCGCCGCGCGGCGCTTCACGCACGCGGAGCTGTGGGGCGCGCTGGGCCCGCTGGTGGACGGGGCGGCGGGGATGGCGCGGGAAGAGGTGGGGCGCTCCGCGGAGGGGCGGCCGCTCTGGGCCGTGCGCCACGGAACGGGTCCCACGCGGGTGCTGCTCTGGTCGCAGATGCACGGCAACGAGTCCACCGCCACCATGGCGCTGGCCGACGTGCTCCGCTTCCTGGCCGAGTCGCCGGGGCACCCGCTCGCCCGCCGCGTCCGCGAGCGGCTCACCGTGGTCGCCGTTCCCATGCTGAACCCGGACGGCGCGGAGCGCTTCCAGCGCCGCAACGCCCTCGGGATCGACGTGAACCGCGACGCGCGCGCCCTCGCCACCCCCGAGGGGCGCGCCCTGCGCGGGCTGCAGCGAGTCTTCCGCCCGGACTTCGGCTTCAACCTCCACGACCAGGACGTGCGCGCCCGCGTGGGCGCGAGCGACCGCCTGGCCGCCATCGCCCTGCTGGCCCCGCCGCTGGACGAGGCGGGCTCGACGGACCGGACCCGCGACCGCGCCCGGCGAGTGGCGGCCGTGGTGCGCGGCGCCGTGGAGCCGCTGGTGGCCGGGCACGTCACCCGCTACGACGACACCTTCAACCCGCGGGCCTTCGGCGACGCCATGCAGCGTTGGGGGACCAGCACGGTGCTGATCGAGTCGGGCGGCTGGCGGGACGACCCGGAGAAGCAGTACCTGCGCCGCGTCAACTTCGTGGCGCTGCTCGCCGCGCTGGACGCCATCGCCGGCGGCGAGTACGCCGCCGCGGACCCCGCCGCCTACGAGTCGCTCCCCGAGAACGGCCGCCCGGTCAACGACCTGCTGGTGCGCGGCGCCCGCGTGGCCCTCCCCGGCGCGGAGCCCTTCCGCGCCGACCTTGCCGTGGACTACCAGGACGCCCCGGCCCGCACCGGCGGCCGCGTGGTGGACGTGGGCGACCTGGCGGAGCTCGCCGCCCGCGACACCCTGGACGCCACGGGCCTGTTCCTGCACCCCGCGCCCGCCATGCTCGCCGGCGACCCCGCCGGACGCGCGCTGACCACCGGCGCCCCCGCGCACTTCACCCTGCGGCGCGGCCCGGAGCCGGGGAGCGCCGTGGTGTGGACGGTGGAGGGAGGCGCAGCGAGAACGGCAGGGAACAGGGAATAGGTTACAGGGGACAGGTTACAGGGGACAGGTTACAGGGGACAGGTTACAGGGGACAGCCTGCTTTATTCGGTTCACGCGCAGCGTGAAGCGCCACGGCGACCCCCTCCCCGCAAGGGGGAGGGGAGAACGGCACGGAGCATGGGGGCGGGGTTCGGCGCGCGGGGCTACCCCTCACCCCCCGGCCCCCTCTCCCACAAGGGGAGAGGGGGAGCACGACAAAGCCGAGGTGCAGGCAGCCCTCCCCCGGCACGGGGGAGGGTGGCGAGCCTCAAGCGAGCCGGGTGGGGGCCCCCGCGGACGCCAGCGCGAGAGCCGCGTGAGGGATGCGAGCGCGTTTGAAGCGGCGCGAGCATCGCCGCGGCCGTTTGCGGGGCTCGCCTCCGTTACGCACGGTTGTATCGTGCGTTACGGAGCCGCAGCCCGACCCGAGCGCCAGCGAGGGGCACGCCCGAACCCGCACCTCCGTGCAGTTCGTAAAACGGCATGCGAAAGGACCCTTGCTGAGCGCCGCTCACCCGCGCACTTGCGGGATTTCCGGGGTGCCGCTATACTTTGTCTTGCGAGTGAACACGGCCGAAATGGCCGGCCCATCCAGTGTGCGGACAGGACCTGGACCTTCGCGTCCCGGTCCTTTTTTGTTTGCTCGCGGCGCCCGTGGCGGGGGGCGTGATCACCCGCTGAATAGAAAGGCGGTCGGCTGGTACGGATCTACCGGACCTCTGACAAGACCAACACCCAAGGAGTGCGGTATGCGTACCACCGGAACCGTGAAGTGGTTCAACGACGAGAAGGGCTACGGGTTCATCACGCCGGACAACGGCTCGAAGGACTGCTTCGTGCACCACTCGGCGATCCAGGGCAGCGGCTTCAAGTCCCTCAAGGAGGGGCAGCAGGTCGAGTTCGACATCGTCCAGGGGACCAAGGGCCCCGCGGCCGAGAACGTCGCCGCCATCGGCTGAACCAGCCCGGCGAATGCCTGAAAGGGCCCTCCCGACACCCGTCGGGAGGGCCCTTTTCGCGCTCCCCCGCGGGGGAGCGGCGTCCTACTTGTGGCGGTACGTGATCCGCCCGCGCGACAGGTCGTACGGGGACAGGGACAGCGTCACCCGGTCGCCGACCAGCACCTTGATCTTGAACTTGGACATCTTCCCCGCCCCGTAGGCCAGGACGATGTGCCCGTTCTCCAGCTTGACGCGGTACTTGCGGTCGGGGAGCACCTCGGTGACCACCCCCTCGACCTCGATTCCTTCCTGCTTGGCCATTCGCTCCTTTGCGCTGCTGGGGATCCCCCGGTACGGGGGCCGGCGGGCGCCCCCCGGAAAATTTCGCGGCTTGCTACACCCGGCCTCCCGGAAGGTGCCCGCTCACCCCCCGGCCAGCACGGCGTCCAGCTCCGCCCGCCGCGCGTCCAGCTCGTGGCGCAGCACGTCGTAGCGCTCGGCGGCGTCGCGGCCCACCTTCTGGTCCGCCTGCATGGTGAGGCCGTACAGGTAGGTGATGTGGGTCTGCAGCCCGGGGCGGCCGTAGCGGACCGGCTCCGCCACCAGCGCGGACTCCAGCGCCTCCAGCCGGCGCAGCCGCGCCGCGCCCGCGGGGCCCGCGGCGCCCAGCCGCTCCTTTTCCTGCCGGACGCGTGCCACCGTGCGGTTCACGTCGCTCACCAGGTCGCGCACGCGCAGGTTGTGGGCGAGCTGCTCCCGCAGGTCGGCATCCGTGACGCCGTCGGCCGCGATGCGCGGGTCCTGGCGCAGCTCCAGCGGCTGCTCCTGCGTCCGTCCGCCCGCCGTGAGGCGCAGCGTGTAGCGCCCGGGGAGCACCATGGGCCCGTTCCTGCCGCTGCGCTGCGCGTTCGGGTCCCACGGGCCGGGGAGCGACAGGTCCCACACGAAGCGGTTGAGCCCCGGGTTCTTCGCCAGCCGCGGCGTGCCCACGCGCTCCATGGTGGGGGCACGCATCCCCGGCTGCTCGGGCTCGCGCAGCTGCTCGCCCGCGCCCTCGCTCCCGAAGCTCCGCACCACTGTGCCCGCCGCGTCCAGCACCTCCAGCGTGACCGCGCCCGCGGTGTCGGGGAGGAAGTAGTCGATCATCGCCCCGGCGGGCGGGTACTGCGGCTGGTCCGGCCCGCTCCGCGCCGACTCCACCCCGCCGAAGCCGGCCGCGTAGCGCATCCGGTACGCCTCCCGGGGCCGGAACAGGTGCGCCTCCGCGGGGAGCCGCTCGCCCAGCTGGTGCAGCGGGGCCAGGTCGTCCAGGATCCAGAAGGAGCGCCCCTGGGTGGAGACCACCAGGTCCTGCCTGTGGACCTGGAGGTCGGTGACCGGGGTGACGGGGAGGTTGAGCTGGAAGGGCTGCCACCTCCGCCCGTTGTCGAACGACACCCACATCCCGAACTCGGTGCCGGCGTACAGCAGCCCCTCGCGGTCGGGGTCCTCGCGCACCACGCGGGTGGGGTGGTCGGCGGGGATCCCGTTCTTTCCATCCGTGAGCCGGGTCCAGGTGCGGCCGTAGTCGTCGGTGCGGTAGATGTACGGCTGGAAGTCGCCCAGCAGGTAGCGGAGCACCGCCACGTACGCGGAGCCCTTGCGGTGCGGCGAGGGCTCGATGGTCTGCACCCGCCCGCCCGGCGGCAGCCCGCGCGGCGTCACCTTCTGCCAGTTGCGGCCGCCGTCGCGGGTGACGTGGATGGGCCCGTCGTTGGCGCCGGCCCAGATCACCCCCGGCTCCAGCCTGGACTCGCGGATCGCGTACAGGGTGCTGTAGTACTCCTCGCCGGTGACGTCCAGGGTGATGGGCTCGCCGGAGGGGCGCTGCTGGTAGCGCGGCTCATTGGCCGTGAGGTCGGGCGAGATGCGCTCCCAGGTGACGCCCTCGTCGCGGGTGCGGTGCACGTACTGCGAGCCGTAGTAGAGGGTCCGCGCGTCGTGCGGCGAGATCTCCATGGGCGACACGCGCTGGAAGCGCAGGAGCAGGTCCTTCCCCGGGTTGCCGTACAGCGACTGCGCCCCCACCCAGTACTGCTTCTCCTGCCCGGAGCGCAGCGACATGCGCGAGTACTGCCCCTTGCACGAGCCGTACACGGTGTCCGGCTGCGTGGGGTGCGGGATGATGGGCCCGGTCTCGCACCCCGGCCCGGAGCGCCACGACTGCACCGGGTCGTCCGGGGACGACTGCGACAGCGGGAGCGAGGGGACGATCAGGGTGGAGTTGTCCTGCTGCGCCCCGTAGACGCGGTACGGGAACTGGTTGTCGACGAAGACCTGGTAGATCTCGGCGGTGGGCTGGTTGTACTGGGTGCTCCAGGTGCGCCCGCCGTTCACGGTGACGTTTGCGCCGCCGTCGTTGGCCTGCACCCAGATCTGCGGGTCGCGCGGGTTGATCCACAGGTCGTGGTTGTCGCCGTGCGGGGTGCGCAGCGTCCTCCACGTCTTTCCGCCGTCGTCCGACCGGTAGAAGCCCTCGGTGCCCACGAACACCACGTCGGCGTTGGTGGGGTCGGCGGTGATGTTGGTGTAGTAGAAGGGGCGGGTGATCAGCTGGGCGTAGTCGCTCACCCGCGTCCACGTGTCGCCCGCGTCGTCGGAGCGGTACAGCCCGCCGCCCGGCCGGGCCTCGACCAGCGCGTACACCCGGCGCGGGTCGGCCGCCGACACCGCCACGTTGCTCTTGCCGAACAGCCCGGTGGGGAGCCCGCCGCCCAGCTTGGTCCAGGTGTCGCCGCCGTCGGTGCTGCGGTAGATGCCGCCCTCGCGCGCGCCGCTGATCACCGTCCACGGCTTCCTCTCGCCCCGCCACATGCTGGCGTAGAGCACGTCCGGGTTGCCGGGCTGGAACTCCACGTCCACGGCGCCGGTGCTGTCGGACACGAAGAGCACCTTCTGCCACGTCCGGCCGGCGTCGCGGGTGCGGAACACGCCGCGCTCGCGGCTGCGGGCGAACACGTTGCCGGTGGCCGCCACGAACACGGTGTTGGGGTCGCGCGGGTGGATCCGCACCCCGCCGATCTGCCCCACGTCGCGCAGCCCGGCGAAGCTCCACGTCTTGCCGGCGTCCGTGCTGCGGTAGATGCCCCGCCCCGTCGACACGTTGCTGCGGATCCCCTCGGAGCCGGTGCCGGCCCACACCACGTCTGGATTGGACGGGGCGACGTCGATGGAGCCCATGGAGGCGGCCTCGAAGAAGCCGTCGGACACGTTGAGCCAGGTGTGCCCCGCGTCCGTGGTCTTCCACACACCGCCGCCGGTGGGGCCCATGTAGAAGGTGTGCGGCTGCTCCGGCACCCCGGTCACCGTGGTGACGCGGCCGCCGCGCGCCGGGCCGATCATCCGGTAGCGCATGGAGGTGAACCGCGCCGGGTCGAACACGGTGATGCCGGGCTGCGTGGGCCCCTCCTGCTGGGCGTGCAGCGGGGCCGGCGCGGCGCCGGCGGCGAGCAGCGCGGCCAGTGCGATGCGGGGGAAGGGCGCGCGGGGCGGGGCGACGGGCCGCCTGGGGGTCATGGGTGTCATCTCGGGGGTGGAGCGGGCCGGGCGGGATCCCGGCCGGTGGAGACGTGTGGGAATCTCCTGAAATACAGCGCGGCGGGCCGCTCCGCCAGGGGCCGGCGGGTCAGCCGGTCGGCCCGCCGGGCCCGGCGCGCAGCCGCTGCACGCCCGTCCACTCCTCCCCGGGGGCAAGGTGGACCGGCTCCGCCGCGGCGGCGGGCTCCACGCAGAGCATGCGCAGGTACTCGTCGTCCGCCATGTCCGGGAGGCCGCGGGCGCCCTCCTCCCACGGGTTCCACACCACGGCGTCCCCGAACCCCTGCTTCTCCACCGTCACGGTGCGGCCGCCTGCCGCTCCGCGCACCCGCAGCCGGTCCGGCGCGTCCACGTAGACGCGGTCGACTTCCCCCGCGAAGCCCACCTCCCCGCGCTCCTCCGCGAAGGCGCCTCCCGCCCGCAGCTTGTCCAGGTACCGCACGCCGCGCAGCCCCTCCACCACCGCACGCCGCACGTCGTCCACGCGGAAGTAGGTGTGCAGCGCGCAGGTGAAGGCCATCGTCCCGTCGCCGGTGTTTGCGACGCGCAGGGCGACGGCGAGCGAGTCCGCGTCCAGCGCCACGCGCAGCTCCGCGCGGAAGGCGTGCGGCCAGAGCGCGCGGGTGGCCTCCGTGTCCTCCAGGCGGAACCGGGCCCACACGGCGCCGTCCGCGTCCGTGCCGCTCCCCGCGTGCTCCCACGCGGCCGTGCGCGCGAAGCCGTGCTTGGGGAGCGGCCCCTGGTCCGCGAACTGGGGAAAGATCACCGGCACCCCCCCGCGGATCGCCGCGCCCGGATCGTACTTCGATCGCTCGCTTACGAAGAGCAGCTCCGCGCCGGACGGATCCGTCCAGCCGGCCACGTGCGCCCCCTGGAGGTACACGGCGGCGCGGGCGCCGGAGGGGTGGGCGATGTCGACGCGCGGGAAGTCGGCCATGGAAGTGCGTGAGTGCGTGAGTGCGAAAGTGCGAAACCACCCGGACCGGCCCCCGCATCGGAGCCGCGTGAGGGATGCGCGCCCGGAGGGCCGAGACCCGCCGGCAGTTTGGCGGGGCTCGGCTGCGTTGGGAACGGTAGTATCGGTCCCTCCGCAGCGCGCAGCCCGACCCGAGCGTCAGCGAGGGGCACGCCCAACCCCGCCGTTCAAGCCGTTTAAATCACCCGTCCCCGTGCGCCACGGGGAGCGTGAAGGTGAACGTGCTCCCCTCCCCCGCGCGGCTCGACACCCGGATGGCGCCGCCGTGCCCCTCCACGATCCCCCTGCAGATCGCGAGCCCCAGCCCCATGCTCCCGCGCCGCGAGCCGCCGCCCTGCCAGAACCGGTCGAACAGGAAGGGGAGGTGCTCCTCCGGGATCCCCGGCCCCTGGTCGGACACGTGGACGGCGACGCGCCCCTCCTCGATCCCGGCGCGCAGCGTCACCGCGCCGCCCTCCGGCGAGAAGCGGATGGCGTTGCCCACCAGGTTGGAGAGCACCTGCATGACGCGCCCCCGGTCCACCGCCACGGCGGGGAGGTCCGCCTGCACGTCGGCGCCCAGGGCGACGCCGCGCTCCCGGGCCAGCGCACGGGCCAGCGCGATCGCGTCCTGCAGGATCAGCGGCACCGCCCACGACGACACGGAGAGCGGCAGCCCGCCTGCGTCGATGCGGGTGACGTCGAGCAGGTCTTCGATGAGCCGGTTCATCTCCGCCGCGCACGCCGAGATGGCCTCCAGCTGCTCGCGCTCGCCCCGGCTGAAGGCGCCCTCGGGGGCGGTCTCCAGCAGCGCGCTCGCGCTCAGCAGCACCGTGGCGACGGGGTTGCGCAGGTCGTGCGAGACCAGGGCGATCACCTCCTCGCGGGCGCGCACGGCCTGCTCCACCGCGCGCAGCTGCCGGTCGCGCTCCTCCTCGGCCTCGCGGCGGCGGGTGATGTCGCGCGAGTACACCAGCACCACGGGCACGCCGTCCGGGCTGACGGCGAACTTGCCCGCGACCTCCATGCGGCGCCAGCTCCCGTCGCGGTGCCGGATGCGCTGCTCCATCAGGTGGAAGCTCCCCAGGTGCCGCGCGTGCTCCTGGAGCATGCGCGCGGGCTGCTCCAGGTCGTCGGGGTGCACCAGCCCCGCGGACGAACGGCCCACCAGGTCCTCGGGGCGGTACCCGAGCACCTGCTCCACGGAGGGGCTGATGTACAGGATGACGCCGGCGGAGTCCACCACGTGGTGGACCTCCAGGTCGTTCTCGACCATCTGCCGGAAGAAGGCGGCGCGGGAGCGCAGCTCGGCGTTCTCGCGCTCCAGCTCCCGGACGCGCTGGAGGAGGGGGGTGCTTTGCATGGACGGCGGGTGGGGAGGACCGCGGGGAAGGAGTGGGACGGGGAGCAAGCTACCGCCCGCGGCGGCGGGGTGGAAGGACGCGTGCGGGGATGAGCGCACCCGCCCCGCCAGGCTTCGCGCCCCGGCCCGGCGTCAGGCCAGGTCCTCGCGCGACACGCCCTGGAACCCCAGCACCCAGTCGGGCCCGAAGGCCAGCGACGGGGTGCGGAAGCCGGGCTGCGCCCGCCCGGCGAGCACCTCCTCGGCGGCGCCCACGGCGGTGGCGGCGGTGAGGGTGTACCCCTCGGGCGTGGTCATGCGCGCGGCGGCGCGCCCGCCGCGGCCGTCCTCCGCCTCGCCCCAGAGCAGGCTGCGGCCGCGGGCCCGCTGCTCGTCGGTGGGGCCGGGGGAGGCGGCGTCGATGCGCCCCTTGAGGAAGCGCTGCACGGGCCCGGAGCCCAGCGCCCACCCCAGGTACCGCGAGGCCACCATCATCCGCCGCGCGGGCGCGGGGACGCGGGTGTACACCTCCACGTCGGGGATGCCGGTGCTGTGGAACGCGGTGGACACGTCGCCCCAGGGGATGGTGGTGACCTCCACCGGCCCCCGTCCAAAGTCCACGCGCCGGGTGCGGTACGCCGCGGGGACGGGGATGATGCGCCCGCCGCGCCGCACGGCGCCGCCCGCGGCCAGGTTCTCCACCATGGTGGTGGCCGTGCCGTGCGACACGCCGCCGCCCACGGGCTGGAAGGCGAGCGCCAGCCGGGCGGCGCCCGGGAGCCGCCGCGCCAGGTGGGCGGCGAGCGAGTCGGTGGGGACCACGTCGAAGCCGACGCCTGGGAGGAGCATCACGCCCGCGGCCTCGGCCTGCGCGCCGCGGGCGGCGAGCGCCTCGAACACGGCGATCTCGCCGGTGATGTCCAGGTAGTGGGTGCCGGTGCGCAGGCACGCCTCGGCCATGGGGCGGGCGGTGCGCGCAAAGGGGCCGGCGGCGTGCAGCACCACGGGCACGTCGGCGAGGGCGGCGTCCAGCGCGGCGGGATCGTCCAGCGCCACGGCGCGCCAGGGGAGGCCCAGCTCGGCGGCCTGCCGCCGCAGCGGGGCCTCGCTGCGCCCGGCCAGCACGGGGCGGAGCCCGCGCTCCAGGGCGCGGGCGGCGATCAGGCGGCCTGTGTAGCCGTAGGAGCCGTAGAGCAGGAAAGTGTCGGACACGGGTCGGCGCTCAGTCGATGTGGCCGAGCAGGTGTTCCAGCTCGACCCGGAGAGGCGGAAGATCCTGGGTCAGGATGCTCCAGACGATGTCCAGGTTCACATCGAAATAACCGTGCGTCAGCCGGTCACGGGTCCCGGCGATCTGTCGCCAGGGTATGGCAGGAGCGAGCGAGCGGACCGGCCCGGACACGTACTTGGCCGCTTCACCGATGATCTCCAGCAGCCGAACCACGGCCAGGGCGAACATCTCGTCCTCATCGAGGTCGGGCCGGGTACGACCACGGGTGAACTCCAGCGCCTTGCGGGTGGCGTCGAGCATGTGCTGGACCCGTACCCGGTCAGGCGGCATACAGCACCTCCGCGCCCCGAACCACCTCGTCACGGAAGTACCTGCTCAGGTCGCTCGCCGTGTTGAGGTCCACTCTCCTCCCCAGGAGTGTGGACAGTTCGTCCTGAATGGCTATGAAGCCGAAGCCCGGGGTGTGCCCCGGCTCGAATTCCACCAGCACGTCCACGTCGCTGTCGGGGCCGAAGTCGTCGCGGAGGACGGATCCGAACAGCGCGAGCTTGCGGATCCGGTAGCGACGGCAAAGCTCCACGATTCGGTCGTGTGGGATCTCGACCCGTGTGGTTGGATTCTGCCCCATTCGAGTTTCCTGTGAGCGCGAGGCTTCCGGGAGCAGCCATCTCCGCGAAAATCGTACTCTCGCTGCCAGATCGGGCTTCCGCAACGGACCCGGCTCCACGGACCGGTATCGCTGGGCGGCGCGCGGCGTCCGGGTCAGATGTAGCGGCCCGCGTCCCGGGCTGCAACCGGCGGCGCGCGGAAAAGGGGCGTCCGGGAGGGGGACGGAGAGAGGGGCGAAAGTCGTTGTTCCGCAACGGGTTGACGAACGTACGTTTCTAGAATACTCTTCTTGCTCCATCCGCTTCGCGGATCGCTTCAGAGCAGCGCATCGCCTTTCCTTGCTTTCGGTTACCGGCGCACCCCGCTGTCGCGCCGCACCCGCCGAGCAACGCCGGTCCCGTCCCGATCGGTCTCGTCGCCTCCCGGGAAAATTCCCGGTTTTTGCCCTTTCGAAAAATCGCACCCCGGTCGTGAGGCCGGTCCGCAAAGCCGGGAGTCTCGGGCCCGTCCGAGATGGTCCAGCTGCCGAGGGGATGCCGCCGGCGCGCATGCCGGCTCCACCCGCCCTTCCGGAGACGTCCATGCACCAGCTCCGCCTCGCCTCCCTCGCCCTCGCGGGCGCCGTCGCTCTCTCCGCCTGCGCGGACGACCCCACCCGTCCCGCCGCGCCGGGCGCCGAGCCCGGCCTTTCCACCCTGGCCGCGCCGGAAGGGGGCACCCAGGTCGTGGTGTTCGCGTCCCGCGCCATCCCGGCGGACTTCGCCGCGCGGATCGCCGCGCTGGGCGGAACGGTGGAGCAGGCGCTGGCCCCCATCGGGGTGGCGTTCGTGTCCGGCCTGGACGCGGCCGGCAGGGAGGCGCTCGGCGCCGACGCGTCGATCTCGTTCGTGGAGGAGGACCGGGTCCTCCCGCTGGTGGAGCCGACCGCCACGCAGGAGATCGCCGACGCCGAGCCGCTGAGCGCGGCGGAGCCCGGCAAGGCGACCTACCACTACCTGCAGTGGCACCTCCGGCAGATCGGCGCGCCCCGGGCGTGGGCGGCCGGCAAGCTCGGCTCGCCCGGCGTGACCGTGGGGATCATCGACACCGGGCTGGACTACACGCACAAGGACCTCGCCGGCCTGGTGGACGTCGGCCGCTCCCGGTCGTTCCTGCCGACGGAGGACGCCGTCGTCCAGAGGTACCTCCCGGCGGGCACGCACCCCATGTTCGACCTGCAGGGGCACGGCACGCACGTGGGCTCGACCGTCGCCAGCAACGGCATCATCGCGGCGGGCGTCACCTCGCGGGTGAAGCTGGTGGGCCTCAAGGTGTGCCGCAGCGGGATCGCGGGCCTCACCACCGCCGGCTGCCCCGCCAGCGCCACCTTCGCCGCCCTCATGTACGCGGCCGACAACGGCGTCGACGTGGTGAACCTGAGCGTGGGCGGCCTGTTCACGCGCTCCACCAGCGGCGGCTACGAGGAGACCGTGAACCGCGTCTTCGAGTACGTCAAGGAGAGGAAGCTCACCGTGGTGGTGTCGGCGGGCAACGACAACGTGGACCTGGACAACAATCTCCTCCCCGTCGCGGTGATCGGCGACAACGGCGTGGCCACCGGCGAGACGCGGCTGGTGCGGTACCCGAGCCTGTACGCCACCTACTGCAACTCGCCGCACACCATCTGCGTCTCGGCGACGGGACCGGCCAGCGCGACCAACTCGCAGCGCGGCCCCTGGTTCGACATCGACAGCAAGGCGGGCTACAGCAACTACGGCCGCAGCGCGATCAGCGTCGCCGCTCCCGGCGGCACGGGCGCCGGGATGGTCTGGGCGGCCTGCCCGACCCGCCGCGTGGTCCGCACCTCGGCGGCCGGCGTGACCCCGGCCACCTACGCCGGCACCGTCGACTCGTACTGCCTCAGCTTCCCCACCGGCAAGAGCGGCACGAGCATGGCCGCTCCGCACGTCACCGCCCTGGCGGCGCTGATGGTGGAGCAGCACGGCAAGAGCCCGGAGCGGGTGAGCCTGGCGATCAAGAAGTCCGCGGACGACCTGGGGGAGCGCGGCACCGACCCGGTGTACGGCAAGGGCCGCATCAACGTGGCCCGCGCGCTGGGCCTGTAGCCGGCGCGGCCGCGGCAGGAGGGTCCAGCAGGACGGGAAGGGCCCGGACGCGCAGCGCGCGTCCGGGCCCTGGTCGTTTGCGGCCGTTCGCCCGGGCAGGAACCGGTACGCTCTGCCGCTACTTCCCACCCCGCCGCACGAGCGCGAGCCGCACCACCTCGGCGCGGACCACCTCGCCCCAGCCGGGGCAGGCGTCGTGGAGCAGGTGCTGCACGGCGGCCGGGGCGGCGGTCTGCACCCACTCGCCGGTGTCCGGGCTGCGGACGCGGGTGGCGCTCAGCCACTCCGGGCGCTCGGCGGACTCCACCGTGGCGAGGAACTCCAGGTCCACGCCGGTCGCCACGCCGAGATTGCCGTCGGGCCCCTCGCGCAGCGTCACGCCGATGAACACGCGGAACTCGTCCGGGGCGTCGGCGCGGTCCGTGTCCACGGCCTCGGCGGCGCCGGGGAGGTGGTCCACCCGGATGCTGTGTTCCAGGACTTCGCGCAGGGTGACCGGGACGGCGAAGCTGGCATGGAAGCCGCGCTCGGGCGGCAGCCGGCGCATCCCGGGGGTGGTGAGGAGGGCGGCTTCCACCGCGCCGATCGCCTCGTTGAGCGTCTTGTCGTCGGACACGCTTGTCTGACCGCTGTGGGAATCGAGGTTGTCAGCCGACAACATACACCCGGCAGGGCCGAGTAGCGACCCGCTCAGCGCACGTGGAACTGCGTCGTAAGCGCCAGCTTGCGAGCACGCCTGCCCGTGGCGCCCGCCCGGATCGGCATGGACCGGCACTGATCCCTGGTGCTGTCTTCCACGGCAACATACGTTTTTGCGGGCCGTATTTCACGGCCGTCCGCCATCGCCGCCAACTCCATCCGGCTCCGCTCTCGGCCGCAGAGAGATTGCAGCCTGGTCCTGAGCCACATCGACCGACATCAGGCAATCATGCTATTCCTTGTCGATCCCGCTTCCAAGGTCGCCTCGTCGATCTCCACATCCTCGTTCATCGACCTGCAGCTGAAAGAACGGTACGACATACAGGAGTGGGTGCTGAGTACGCCGTCGCTACTGGGAGAGGACCTGCTGGTGGTCAGCACGGAGTTCGACCGGTTCGACCGGACGGCGGAGCGGCTGGACGTGCTGGCGGTCGATCGAAAAGGAAAGTTGATCATCGTAGAGCTCAAGCGCACGGCGGTCGGAACCGCCGCTGAACTGCAAGCACTCAGATATGCGGCATTCTGCTCGACTTTCTCCCTGGAGGACGTAGCTGAGCTGTTCACCAAGTTCCTGGCCTCGCGAGGAGAATCCGGCATTTCAGCGTCCGATGCTCGTGACCGGATCATGGACTTCGTCGGAGATCCATCGTTCCAGGCACTCGACGACAAGCCCCGGATCATTCTTGCTGCGCAGGATTTCCCTCCGGAGATCACCGCGACGGTGCTATGGCTCCGCTCGTTCGAAGTGGACCTGCGGTGTGTGCGGTTAACGCCCTACGTGGTGAACGGCCAGTTGGTCATCGATTCCAGCGTGCTGATTCCGCTCCCTGAAACGGAAGCTTTCCAGGTTCGTCGCGAGCGCAAGGAAGTCGAGCAGGCTCCCCGGCCGGAGACTACCCCGCAGAACGCAGACGAATTCCTTGAAAAGGCGGGTCAAAACGTACTCCCGCTCGTCCGCCGTATACGGAACTGGCTGATTTCTCGTCCCGACATGACGGAAGGTGTGTTCAAGACGCTTCTCTCCTACCGGGCTGCATCTGACCGGGCATGGATAACCTGGATAGAACTGACTCGCTTCGAAGCACGCGTCGCTCTTCCGCCAGAGGCGGACACCAGTGGCTTGGAAGTGATCCGGGTGGCTTCCGGGTGGCCCCTGGTCTCCGTCCGCACGGAGGCGGATGTGGACCGGGTGATCGGGCTCCTGTCCGCCGATCACGGCACTCGCCATCTGACCCTTTCTCCGCGAGACGAGTGGAACGGGCGGGACTTCTACGTTTCGCTCGGGGAAGGCACGCATCGCACCTGGGATGACTGCCGGCGGTACGGGTTCGTGTCGGCGGGCGGCGGACGGTGGTATAGCGGCACGCTCAAGAATCTCTCCCCGGGGCACCGCGTGTTCGTATGTATTCCCGGCACCGGGTACGTGGGAGTGGGTGTCGTCAGAGACCGGGCTGTACCGGTCCGTGACTTCCTGGTCGACGTGAATGGCAGTGCGGTCCCGATCCTTGAAGCGCCGCTCAAGGCTGCCAACATGGGGGAGTACGCGGATGATCCGGAGAAGTCGGAGTACGTAGTGCGGGTCGACTGGATGGAGGCGCTCCCGATTCACCAGGCAATCTGGGAGAAGGACATGTTCGCGAACCAAAACTCCGCGTGCCGCCTCACGCACGCGTTTACTCGTGAAACGCTGCTGGAGCGTTTCCATCTCGCGGATTGATGGGGAATGTCGGATCGGCGCGATGCTCGGGAGCAATCATGAGTATGGCCGCTGATCGGGTGGCACTTCCACAGGTAGAGCTGCGCTCGAATGCGACCCGCCACCCCGAGTCAGCAAGTGGGAGACCCGATTTGCGGGCGGAGATCTCCGTCCTGACGGAACGGGATTCTCGCCGCTCGAACCCACCCGGCAAGGGATGAAACGAGCGGGCTGTACACGCTTGCAGGGTTGCGTCTTACGTCCACCGGCATCCGAGCAGCGACCGTGTCTTTTTGCTCGAATTTGAGGCATTTCAGCAGCCACTGCCTGACAGGAATTCGGAAGTTAGGCCTTGCCGCCCTTCTAAGTACCACCTAAACTGCGACGCTTCAACCGGTCCCCCGGACCACAAAACGGAGGAAACCGTTGAGCACAGCAGCTCTTCAAGTCGGCAGCACGGCCCCCACCGGCGCCCTACGGCGCCGCGCGCTCTGGGCGATCTTCGCCCTGTGCGCCTGGGTGTCGCCCGCATCGGGGCAGCAGCAGGCGGACAGCGCCGGCGCCCCCGCCACGGCGTCGCCGCGCGTCGCCGACCACGCGTCCTTCGGGCGCGAGTTCTGGACCCGACTCCGCGAGGAAGCCCGCCGCTTCCGCGAGCTGGAGATCGGGTCCTTCTTCTTCGCCCGCCAGTACGCCATCTCGCCCGAGCTGGCGGCCATGATCCACGAGGAGGCGCGGGCACAGGGGATCGACCCGGACCTGGCCTTCCGCCTGGTGCGGGTGGAGAGCCGCTTCCACACGCGGGCGCGCAGCCACGCCGGGGCGCTGGGCCTCACCCAGCTGATGCCGGGAACCGCCCGCGCGCTGGACCGGCGGATGAGGACCGCCGAGGCAATCATGGAGCCCCGCGCCAACCTGCGCACCGGCTTCCGCTACCTGCGCCGATTGATCGACTACTACGACGGCAACGTGCGCCTGGCGCTGCTGGCCTACAACCGCGGCGAGGGCACGGTGGACCGCGTGCTGCGGCGCGGCCGCGACCCCGAGAACGGGTACTCGCGCAAGGTGCTGGGCACCGGCGCCGCCCGGTACCGCGGCAACGGGCTCGTCCCGCAGCGGCCGGGCGACTGAGACGCACACCGGGACCGGTTGAAGCCGGGGGGGCGCGCACCACGAGGGGTGCGCGCCCCCTCGCGCGTACGGCCCGGCTTGCGCCCGCCCCGCCGCCGCCTACACTTCACGGGGTCCGCGCCCTCCCACCCGCAGCCCGCGCCCCATGAAAGCCGCCGCCTCCACCCTGCTCCTCCTGGCCACGCTCGCCGCCCCCGCCGCCGCGCAGGAGCGCCCCTTCGGCACGCTCCGCGAGCAGGCGGACACGCGCCAGGAGTGGCTGCGCCTGCGCCTGGAGCGCGTGCTCCCGCGGCTGATGCGCGAGCACGGCGTGAGGATGTGGATCGTCCCCATGCGCGAGTACGCCGAGGACCCGGTGTTCCGCGCGCTGGTCTCCCCCACCACCATGGCCGCGCGCCGCCGCACCATCTACGCCTTCTGCGACCGCGGCAAGGAGGGCGGCGTGGAGCGCATCGCCATCGGCGGCACCTCGCAGGGCGGGCTGTACCGCGTGGTGCGCGACGCCGAGGCGCCCGTGGCCTCCGCCGGGGTGCAGCGGCGCCCCGCCGAGCCGTGGGGCCCCGAGCAGTGGAAGCTGCTCGTCCCCGTGGTGGAGGCGTGCCAACCGCGCACCATCGCCGTCAACATCTCGCACACCCACGCCTTCAGCGACGGCCTCACCGCCGGCGAGTGGGAGCAGATGTCCGCCGTGCTGCCGACGGAGTACCGGGAGCGCGTGGTGCGCCGCGAGCGGCTGGCGCTGGACTACCTGGCCGAGCGCCTCCCCGAGATGCTCCCCGTGTACGTGGAGATGCAGAAGACCGCGCACGGCATCATCGCCGAGGCGTTCTCGGAGCGCGTGGTCACCCCGGGCACCACGCGCACCTCCGACGTGGTGTGGTGGATGCGCCAGCGCGTCAACGACCTGGGGCTGGGGAGCTGGTTCCAGCCCTCGGTGAGCGTGCAGCGGCGCGGCGTGGAGATGGGCGACTCCGCCGACCCCGTGATCCGCCGCGGCGACGTGCTGCACACCGACTTCGGCATCGTGGCGCTGGGGCTGCACACCGACACCCAGCACATGGGCTACGTGCTCCTCCCCGGCGAGACGGACGCCCCCGCCGGGCTGTACGCCGCGCTCCGCCGCTCCAACCGCCTGCAGGACCTGCTGCTGGAGGAGATGGTCCCCGGCCGCAGCGGCAACGAGGTGCTGCGCCGCACCCTGGCCCGCATGCGCGGCGAGGGGATCGACGGCAGCATCTACACCCACCCGGTGGGCGACCACGGCCACGGCGCCGGCGCCACCATCGGCCTGTGGGACCGCCAGGAGGGCGTCCCCGGCGTCGGCGACGTGCCGCTGCGCCCCGACACCTGGTACTCCATCGAGCTCCAGGCCACCTCCCCCGTCCCCGAGTGGGGCGGCCAGCGCGTCCGCATGGCCCAGGAGGAGGAGGCGCGGCTCGACGCGTCCGGCGCCCGGCACTGGGTGCTGGCCAGGCAGGAGCGGTTCCACCTGGTGAAGTAGGGAACAGGTTACAGGGGACAGGTTACAGCCAGCCACTGCGACAACGCCCGGAGCGCCCGCGCTTTTTGCAGGCTGTCCCCTGTAACCTGTCCCCTGTCCCCTCTCCGTCCGCGGATGACCGAGCCCGACGACACCCCGCCCCCCGCCGCGCCCCCGGAGTTCCGCTACCGGCAGGGCCTGGTCGTGCTGCGGCGGGTGCGGGAGCGGCCACCGCCGTGGATGGAGTACGACCCGCGGGCGGACGCGTACGTGGCGCCGGGGAGCCGGCTGCCGGAGGTGAGGGCGTGGGCGGCGGAGCACGGGGTGCGGGAGGGCGGGCCGGGCGCGGAGGCGCTGGGCGCGCCGCTGCTGGACCCGCGCGAGCCGCGCGACTACCAGCGGGAGGCGCTGGGCCGCTGGGAGGCGGCGGGGGGACGGGGGACGGTGGTGCTCCCCACCGGCGCGGGGAAGACGCTGGTGGCGCTGCTGGCGGTGCACGCCGGCGGGCGGGGGGCGTGCGTGGTGGCGCCCACGCAGGCGCTGGTGGGGCAGTGGTTCTCGCAGCTGGCGGACGCCTTCGGGGCGGAGCGGGTGGGGGCGTTCTACGCCGCGGAGAAGGAGGTGCGGCCCATCACCGTCACCACCTACCACTCGGCGTTCGCGCTGCTGGAGCGCTGGGGCGACCGGTTCGACCTGCTGGTGCTGGACGAGGCCCACCACCTGGCCGACACCGCCGCGGGCGAGGCCAAGGCGTGGCACGACGCGCTCAGGATCGCCCCGGCGCCGCGGCGGCTGGCGCTCACCGCCACCTACCCGGACGGCCGCGACGCCGAGCTGCGGCGGCTGGTGGGGCCGGTGGTCTACCGCCGCAGCGTCGGCGAGATGACCAACGCCCAGCTGGCCCGCTTCGCCCTGGTGCGCGTGCCGGTGAAGCTGGACGCGGAGGAGACGGAGGCGTACCGGCGGCGCACCGAGGAGTACGACGCGTACGTCGCCACGCGGCCATGGGCGGAGCTCCCCTCCGCCGAGGCGTGGCCCCAGTTCATGACGGAGACGCGGCTGTCGCCGGCGGCGCGGGCCGCCTTCCGCGCTTGGCTGGAGCGGGAGCGCATCGTCGCCACCTCCGGGGCGAAGCTGCGCGAGGCCGAGCGCATCCTCCGCCTCTTCCCCGCGGAGACGGCGGTGCTGTTCTGCGGCAGCGCGGACGCGGCGGAGGCCGTCTCCCGGCGGCTGGCGATCCCCATCATCACCGCGGGCACCCCGGCGTCCGAGCGCAAGGCGGTGCTGGACGCCATCGCCGCGGGGGAGATGCGGGCGGTGGCCAGCGTGCGGGTGCTGGACGAGGGGTGGGACATCCCCGCGGCCAAGCTGGGGATCGTGCTGGGCGACAGCACCCGCGGCAGCCCCCGCCAGTTCGCGCAGCGGCTGGGGCGGCTGCTGCGCCGCCAGGGCGACTCGGTGGCCTCCATGTTCGAGATCGTGGCCGCGGGGACGCACGAGTTCTTCACCTCGCAGCGGCGCCGCCGGGGGCTCGCGGGGCCGCAGGACGGGCAGCTGGGGCTGGGCTTCTGATGCTGCGGCGCACGCACGCGGCGCCGTTCACGCGCGAGCGCCGCGGCGAGATCGTGGTGGACTACCTGCGCGAGAGCCCCGCGGTGGTGAAGCGGCTGGACGAGCTGTGCGCGCGCCTGCGGGAGCTGGAGGGGAGCACCCGGCGCGAGGTCGCGGAGGCGCTGCGCGACGAGCGCGCCCACGACGCCCGCCGGCTGGCCGGCATCGTCAAGGCGCTGCTGGACGCCGCCGACTTTCGCCCGCCCCCCGGCGCGGAGCGCGCTCCCGAGGTGCGCGCCGCGCTCTTCCGCGCCCGCGGCCGCCGCTGGCCGCCGCTGCCCGGCGACCGCGACCGCCCCTACCGGGACGCCGCCGCGGAGCTGGGCACCACGCCCGCGGAGGTGGAGCGCCTGCTCTACGCCGACGCCCCCGGCGCCGCGCTGCTCGCCCACGCGCCCAGCCTGGACGGCCGCGGGCTGCTGCGCCGCTACGACCTGGAGCTGGCCCGCGCGGTGCTGCTGGACGCCACCCGCGTGCGGGTGACGGCGGCCGGGGGCTGGCGCGACCTGTTCCGCGCCGTCAAGCTGGCGCGCCTCATGTACCTGGTGTCCGCCGTCCCCGGCGGCTACGCGGTGGAGCTCACCGGCCCCGCCGCGGCCTACGTGGTGCGCCCCGCCCGCTACGGCGCCCGCCTGGCCCGGGTGCTCCCCGCGCTCGCCCGCGCGCCCGGGTGGCGCCTGGAGGCCGAGGTGGTCCGCGGCGGCCGCGCGCTCGCCTTCCGCCTGGACGCCGCGACCGCCCCCTTCGCGGAGGACGCCGCGCCGGAGGCGTACGACTCCGCCTGGGAGCGCGCCCTGGCCGAGGAGTTCGCGGAGCGGATGGGCCCGGAGGAGCGCCGCGGCTGGACGCTGCTGCGCGAGGCCACCCCGGTGCAGGCCGGCGAGGAGGTGTTCCTCCCCGACTTCACCCTGCGCCACGCCGACGGCCGCGAGGCGCTGGTGGAGGTGGTGGGCTTCTGGACCCCCGAGTACCTGGAGGACAAGCTGCGGAAGGTGGAGGCCGCCGGCCTGCGCAACCTGGTGCTGGTCGTCTTCCGCGGCCTGGCCGCCGGCGCCGACTGGGAGCGGGCCGGCGCACCGGTCGTCTGGTTCACCAACAAGCCGAGGGTGGGGCCGGTGCTGGAGGCGGTGGAACGGCTAGGGAACAGGGAATAGGGAACAGGGAACAGCCTGCAACGGCAGCGGCGTCCCGCTCGGCATGGCGAAGGCAAGGGGGTCAGGAAGCCCTCCCCCGGAACGGGGGAGGGTGGCGGCTCTCAGGCCGCCGGGTGGGGGCCCTCGACACCCGCCACACCCACCAGGCCAGCAGCGGCTGGAGCGGCAGGCGCAGCCAGAGCAGCGCGGGCGCGACGCCGCGGCCGGCGCCCTCCGGGTCCAGCGCCATGTAGACGTTGGCGGGGAAGACGGCGGCGAGCAGGAGCACCAGGCCGAGCCCGGCCGCGCGGCGCAGGCGGGGATGCAGCAGACCGAGCCCGCCCGCGATCTCGAACAGGCCGCTGAGCAGCACCAGCAGGCGGGGATTCGGCAGAAAGGGCGGGACGATGCGGAGGTACGGGTCCGGCGAGACGAAGTGGAGGACCCCGGCGGCGGTGAACAGCAGGGCGAGCGCCGCGCGGGACGCGCTCACCCGCCCCGGATCCGGCGGGTGAGCGCGGGGACCAGGCCCTGGAGGCGGGCGTACAGGGCGAGCTGGCCTCGGTGGTACTCCTCGTGGCCGATGCCGTGGTGCATCCAGGTGAGGCGCGACGCGCACGAGCCGTCGAACTGGCGAATGGGGCGCAGCATGTGCTCCGCGCCGGCCGCGCGGATCCGCTCCGCGCCCTCGTCGTGCGTCTCCCGGAGCAGGCGCAGCAGCTCGTCCCTGGACGCGGCCCCCTCCGCCGCGGCGCCGTAGTCGGCGACGTGCTCGTCGAAGCGGCGGCGCGCGAAGTCGCCGTCCGGGCGCGACAGCTCACCCGCCATCATCATCCCCGACTGCACCACGTGGCGCACCAGCTCCGCCACGCTCCGCGACTCCGGGGCGGGGCGGAAGCCGAAGCGGTCCGCGGGCAGGTTCTCCACCTCGTCGGCGACGCCGGCGCGGGCGTAGGCCCACGCCGCGAGCGCCTCGTCCAGCAGGCGTCCGCCGTCCATTTCGCTCCGGGAGAAAAAAGAGTGCGGGGCGGCCGTGGCGGGCCGCCCCGGGCGGAGAGAGGGGCCGCGCTACGCCTGCGCGCCGGCGGGCTCCGTCTCCACGGCGGCCTCGGGCGCGGCCAGCGCCGGGTCGTCGGAGGCGGGCTCCGGATCGTCCAGCAGCGCCGAGAGGCGCTCCAGGTGCTGCGGCGTGCAGTACAGGCGGATCTCCCCGCGCTCGCCGCGGCGCACCCGCGGGCGCGAGAAGCACACCACCCGGTGCTGGTTGCACAGGCGCTCCAGCGTGCGGACCGCGCGGGCCAGCCCCTGCTCGCCCTCCTCGCCGGCCCACCCCAGGTGCCGGGCCACCTCCTCGGCCGAGACGGCGTCGTGGACGGTGGGGTTGAAGGCGTCCTCGTCCAGCCGCTCGATCACCAGCTCGCGGTCGCGCAGGAAGCGGAGCACCTCGTCGCAGTCGCGCCCGCAGCTGTCCTGGTCCACGGCGGTGGACACGCTCACCCCCTCCAGCTCGCACACCTCCGTCCCCCCCACCCCGTCCTCGTCCGCCTGCCACATCTCCAGGGCCAGGCGCTCGGCCGTCTCCGGGTCGGGCGCGCTCACCGCGTACCGCACGGTCACCCGGTAGGCGACGTCCACCTCGAACTGCTTGTCCTCCATCTCCGAAACCCTCCGGTGGCTTTTTCCATTGTTTCAGGGGAGCGGGGGGCGCTCCCAGCCGGGGGCAATGCGAGGATCGTGCTAACGGGTTTTTCACGTCCACAAAACTGCTGTTTCGGGCATGCCCCTCGCTGGCGCTCGGGTCGGGCTGCGGCTCCGTAACGCACGAAACTACCGTGCGTAACGGAGGCGAACCCCAACGATACTGCTGTTGGGTTTCGCCGCTTCGCGCTCGCATCCCTCATGCGACTGCGGCCCCGCCCCGATGCCAGCGCGGATCCGCAGTCAAGCGTACTTCGTACTGCGTACTGCTTTTCAGCCGTTGCAGGCTGTCCCCTGTAACCTGTCCCCTGTTCCCTGCCGTTCGACTTCCCTCGCCACTTCCGCCAGGTCGAACGGCTTCTCGAACGCGGGGCGGCCGGTGGCGTCCAGGAACTCCCGGCGCGCGGGGGAGATCACGTCGCCGGTGGCGAACACCACGCGGGCGGCGGTCGCCGGGTGGCGCTCGCGGAGCAGGCGGAACAGCTCGTCGCCCGGCATCTCGGGCATCTTGAGGTCCAGCAGCACGGCGTCGTACTCGGCCGCGGCGATGCGCTCCAGCGCCTCGGCGCCGGAGCCGGCCTCGTCCACGCGGTGGCCGCGGCCCTCCAGGTAGCGGCGGACGATGCGGCGCAGCCCCGCCTCGTCGTCCACCACCAGCACCCGGCGCGGGGCGGGCGCGGGCTCCTCCGCGGCGGCGGCGGGGGGCGCGGGCGCGGCGGCCGGGTCCGGGACGGGGACCAGGGGGATCTCCACGGTGAACACTGCGCCCGCGCCGGGCTCCGACCTCACCGTGATGCTGCCGCCGTGCTCGGCCACGATCCCGTGCGACACGGCCAGCCCCAGCCCGGTCCCCTCGCCCACGCCGCGCGTGGTGAAGAACGGGTCGAAGACGCGGGCCCGGACCTCCTCCGGGATCCCGGGGCCGTCGTCGGCCACGCGGAAGCGCAGCACGCCCTCGCCGGCCTCGGTGCTCACCGCCACCCGGCCGCGCCCGCGCCCGGAGGCGATGGCCTGCTCGGCGTTGTTGAGCAGGTTGAGCACCACCTGCTCCAGCTGCGGGCCGTCCGCCAGGGTGAGCGGGAGGTCCGGGGCGAAGCGGGTCTCCAGCGCCACGTGCGCGGCGCGCAGCCCGCCCTCGCGGAAGGCGCACACCCGCCCCACCACCTCGCCCAGGTCGGTCGGCGAGCGCTCGTGCGGCGTCCTCCGCGCGAAGTGGAGCAGCCCGCGGACGATGCGCGCCGCGCGGTCGGCGTGCTCGCGGATGGAGCGGGCGTCCTCGGCAGCCTCGCCGCGCAGGCCGGCCTCCAGCAGCTCCGCCGTGGTCTTGACCACGGTGAGCGGGTTGTTGAGCTCGTGCGCCACCCCGGCCACCAGCTCGCCGATGGCCGCCAGCTTGGCGGACTGCATCAGCCGGCGCTCGCCCTCCACCTGCTCCGTGAGGTCCACCCCGATGGTCACCACCCCGCCGATCTCCCCGCCGGCCGCGTAGTACGGCGAGGCGGAGATCAGGATGGGGAAGTTCTCGCCGCTGCGGCGCGTGGCGACGACCGCCTGCGTCCAGGGCTCGCCGCGGGTGGTGGCGGCCAGGAAGGCCGCGGAGATCTCGTCCGCGTGGGGGACGTTGCGCCCCAGCACGCCCACGTGGCGCCCCACCAGCTCCTCCGGGGGGTAGCCGTGCACCCTCTCGGTCCCGCCGGCGTACTGGATGGTCCCGTCCAGGTCGGTGATCACCACCGCGTGCCCCACCATCCGCTCGATGGAGGACAGCACCTCGCGGAAGCGGGCCTCCGACTCGCCGACCCTGCGGTCCAGCAGCGCGTTGTCCACCGCCACCGCGGCCTGGTCGGCCAGCGACTCGAACAGGCGGACGTCCTCGTCCGAGTACGGCTCCGCGTAGCTGGACACCCCCAGCACCCCCAGCACCCGCCCGTCCTTGACCAGCGGCGCGTGCACCGCGGCGTGCGAGGCGCGGCGGGTGTTCCCCCACGGGGTGCCGCCCGCGTCCTCCCCGCCCGAGCACACCACCGTGCGCCGCTCGCGGATCGCCCGGCTGGTGGGTCCGTCGCCCAGCGGCACGCGCTCTCCGGGGTACTCGATCCCCCCGTCGTACATCAGCGGGTAGCGGACCGTCCCCGAGGCCTCGTCCCAGAGCGCCACGTAGAAGGCGTCGCGCCGCAGCACCCGGCCCAGCTGCACGTAGAAGGCGCGGTACAATCGGTCGGGCGAGCGCTCCGAGGCCAGGATGCGGGCCACGTCCACCAGCACCGCCAGCCGCCCGGCGCGCCGCTCCCGGTCGGCGGAGACCGCCTCCAGGCTGCGGTTCGCCGCGTGCAGGCTCCCCACCGCCGCGGCCCGCGTGCGCGCGTACGCGAGGGAAAGGAGGAGGATCAGCGCCAGCACGGTGAGGTGCACCGCCGCCCCCACGGCGGCGTGGTGCCGGGCGGGGACCACGTCGGGGAAGGCGAAGCCGCGCAGCTCCAGCGCCCACAGCCCGCCGGTGGCCGCCAGCAGCGCCACGCCCCAGGCGGCGGCCGCCCGCACCCCCAGCGGCAGCGCGATCGCCACCGGGAGCACGAACACCCACACCCCGCGCGTCCCGTCGATCCCCCCGGTGACGCACACCACCCCCAGCACCACCGCCACCGCGGCCCCCACGGCCACGTGGCCGGCCGGCCCGATCCCCAGCCGTCGGCGCGCGGCGTACGCCCCCCCGATCACGGCGGCCGCGACGAGCAGCGCCGCGCCCACGGACGGCACCCCGGACACGAACCACACGGGGGCCCAGGCCAGCGACGCGCCGGTCCCCACCAGGGCGAAGCGGCGGAACGTCTCCTCGGCGGCGGCGCCGGCCGCGGGGGGACGGGAATACGATTCGGTCATGCGAATGCTGCGGGAACGCTGCCGACGGGACCACCCCGGAGAGCATCACCATTTTGAGGCGAGACCTGCCCCGGAATGGTGAACGGCGCTTCACATTTTTAGTGCAGAACTTCACCTACAAGAAAGCACCGGGGGCCCCCCGGCGCAACCTCCGCTGCCGTCCCGAGCGCGCCGGGAGCGGGAAACGCACAGCGCCGGGCGGGGATCCAAGGAATTTTCCGGCAACCACTTACACGCTCGCATGCACCACCTCTCCCGCGGCTGCCGCGACGGGGCGGCGGGGCCGCGCGGCGCGGCCGGGCCACCCGGTCCCGCGCTTGCCTTTCCGGCGGGCCGGCAGAGGCCGCAGTGAACCCGTCCGACACGCATGGAGGAACCGATGAAGAGGTGGATCGCCCTGACGCTCTGCGCGCTGACCACAGCCGCCTGCCGGGACCAGTCCGGACCGGAAGGGCTCACCGCCCCCGCGGAGCACGCCGGCTCCAGCCTGCTCGCCCTCCCCGGCGCGCGGCTGGACCCCGTGCTCACCACCGCGCTGAACCTGGCTTCCCCGCTGGAGCGGCTGGAGGTGATCGTCAACTTCGACGAGGCGCAGACCAGCGGGGCCCTGCTGGGCAACCGCATCCTGGGCACCGGCGCGGGGATCATCACCTTCCGGCACCTCCCGGTGGTGGCCGCGCTCGCCACGCCGGCCCAGATCGCCTCCATCCGCGGCCTCCCCGGCGTCACCTCGCTGTACGCCAACCGCCAGCTGCGCTACCACCTGCGCGAGGCCGTGCAGAGCGTGAACGCGCCGCAGGTGCACGCCCTGGGCTACACCGGCAAGGGCGTGGGCATCGCCATCCTGGACAGCGGCGTGGACGCGCAGTACCACCCGGGCCTCGCCTGGGGCACCAAGACGGTGCAGAACGTCAAGGTGGCGGCCGACATGCGCGAGCTGGTGACCTTCGACCCGAGCACCCCGGCCGTCGCCGCCGACCTGTTCGTGGAGAACCTCCCCAACAGCGAGACGTCGGTGGGGCACGGGACGCACGTGGCGGGGATCGCCGCCGGCAGCGGCGCCGGCTCGTCGGAGGGGATCTACGCGGGGGTGGCGCCGGGCGCGCACGTGGTGGGGATCGGCGCGGGCGACGTGCTCTTCGTGCTGTGGACGCTCGCCGGCCTCGACTACATCCTGGACAACCGCGAGAAGTACAACATCCAGGTGGTCAACAACTCCTGGGGGATCACCGGCGCGTACGACCCGGAGAGCCCGGTCGTCCGCTCCACCAAGAAGCTGTACGACGCGGGGATCGCGGTGGTCTTCTCGGCGGGCAACGAGGGCCCGGCCGAGAACACCCTGAACCCCTACAGCGCCGCTCCCTGGGTGCTGAGCGTCGCGGCCGGCTGCAAGCTGTACGTGAGCGACCCCACCAACTCGGGCGCCCTCTGCGAGGACGCGAGCAACGCCGGGCGGGCGCCGGTGCTCGCCTACTTCTCCTCGCGCGGCATCCCCGGCGACCCGCTGGTGCACCCGGACATCACCGCCCCCGGCGCCAACATCGTCTCGGCGCGGGCCGCCCTGGGGCTGGTGATGAACTCCACCGACCTCCCCAGCGACGCGGGGGACTGCCAGGTGAGCCTGCAGCACTTCGACCACTACACCTGCGCCTCGGGCACCTCCATGTCGGCGCCGGTGATCACCGGGATCATCGCCCTGATGGAGGAGGCCAGCCGCGGCCGCCTCACCCCGGAGCAGGCGTACCGGGCGCTCACCCGCACCGCGCGGCCGCTGGCCGGCTACGCCGAGTGGGAGCAGGGCGCCGGGTACGTGGACGCCGCCGCGGCCGTGAAGGCGGTCCGGCGCTAGGACGGGACGGAGCGGCTCCCCCCGACCGGCGCGATCCGCCGGTCACCCAGACCCCGCCCGGAAAAGGCAGACCCCAGCGGTCTCCCGCGCGTCCGACCTGGCCGCCCCGGGCAGGTGCGGGAGACCGCCTCCCTCCGGGAGGACGGGAGCGCGGCGGGAAAGGCAGGGAAGCGGAGGAGCTGGGAAGGACCGGACACGCCGCCCCGGCGGCGGAGAGACACGCGGCCGCGGCACCCCGCGGCGGCCGCACCACCAAACGACCCACGACGGAACGGGAACCATGAAGCGCACTCTCTTCGCCGCCGCCTGCGTGCTGGGGCTGGCCGCCTGCCAGGACGCCGAGCCCACCGCGGTGCCCACGCTCCCCGCCGCCCCCGGCGCCTCGGTGACCACGCTGGACCCGGCGCTCTCCGCGGTGCTGGCCGCCACGGCGCCGCTGGACCGGGTCACGGTGATCGTCAACTACGACCCGGCGCGCACCTCCACCTCCGCGGTGTCGCGCGCCGCCCGCTCGCTGGGCGTGGGCGTGGTGGAGTTCAAGCACCTGTCCATGATGCTGGCGCTCGCCACCCCCGCGCAGGTGCTGGAGCTGGCCGGGCTCCCCGGCGTGCAGACGGTGTACGCCAACCGCCGCCAGCCGCTGCTGCTGCGCGAGGCCGTCGCGGCCATGCGCGCCGACCTGGCGCACGCCGCGGGGGTGACGGGCAAGGGCGTGGGCGTCGCCATCCTGGACAGCGGCATCGACGGCCGCAACCCGGACGTGGCCTACCCCGGCAAGACGGTGCAGAACGTCAAGTTCACCGCCGACCTCCACTACTTCACCGAGGACACCACGGCCCTGCCGCGGCTGGGCGGCGAGCTGTTCGTGTCCAACCTGCCGAGCACCGACAACACCAGCGGCCACGGCACCCACGTGGCCGGCATCGCCGCGGGCAGCGGCGCCAGCACCTACGGCGCCTACCGCGGCGTGGCCCCCGGCGCGCACCTGGTGGGGCTGAGCGCGGGCGAGGGCGCGAGCGTGGTGTACGCGTCCGTCCTCCAGGCGGTGGACTGGCTGCTGGAGCACGGGGACGAGTACAACGTCCAGGTGGTGAACAACTCCTGGGGCGGCGCCGGGGTCTTCGACCCGGCGGACCCGGTCTCCGAGGCGATGACCGCGCTGCACGACGCGGGGATCACCGTGGTCTTCGCCGCCGGCAACGACGGACCCGCCGAGAACACGCTGAACTCCCACAGCGCCAACCCGGCGGTGATCTCGGTGGCCGCCGGGTGCAAGTACGGGGTGGTGGATCCCACCGGCTCCGCCTCCACCTGCGCGGACGGCCGCGGCTCCGTCCTGGCCGACTTCTCCTCGCGCGGCGTCCCCGGCGACCCGCTGTACCACCCGGACGTCACCGCCCCCGGCGTGAACATCGTGTCCACGCGGGCCTTCACCGGCGTGGTGCCGGTGCTGGGCGTCACCTCCGACGCCAACGCCTGCAACATCGGCATCCAGAACCTGAAGAACTACACCTGCATGAGCGGCACCTCCATGGCCTCCCCGGCCGTGGCCGGCGTGGTCGCCCTGATGGAGGAAGCCTCCGGCGGCAGGCTCACCCCCGACCAGGCGCTCGCCATCCTCACGTCCACGGCGCGCAAGCTCACCGGGTTCGGGCAGTGGGAGGTGGGCGCCGGCTACGTGGACGCCAACGCCGCCGTCAAGGCCGCGCGAGCGCTGCGGTAGTCTCCGGGATCGCGGCGTAGTCGACGGGCCGCTGCGGAGCCCGGACGGTACTGCTGTCCGGTCTCCTCCGCGGGCTCCGGGAGCCACGGAAACTGCCCCGTGTCTCCCTGCGCCGGAGGGAGCCAGCCGAAACTGCCCGGCTGTCTCCCTCCGCACAGATTCATATGGGTACTGCATGAACGGCGAACAGCGCTTCCCTTGCAGGCTGTTCCCTATTCCCTGTTCCCTGTTCCCTATTTTTGTGCAGCCCCGTTGCGCGGCCGGCGCCGCGTCCCCAGGTTAGTGAAAACCCCCGTTCCCCGTCCTCCTCGCCCCGCGCCGCGTGCCGCTCCCCAGGCTCCTCGTCGTCGATCCCGATCCCGCGGGTGCGCCGCCGCTGCGCGAGGTGCTCGCGGGGCAGGCGGAGGTGGAGGCCGCCGCGTCGCTGGCGGAGGGGCTGCGGCTGCTGGCCGAGCGGCCCTGCGACGCGCTGGTGCTGTCGCTGGACTTCGAGGCGGTGGACATGGCGCTGGTGCGGCGCATCGCCGAGGCGCCGGGCGCGCCGGGGGCGGTGGTGCTGCTCACCGCGCAGCCCACCATGCAGACCATGGTGGAAGCGTCGCGCATGGGGGTGGTGGGGGTGTTCGCCGCCCCCGCCGACCCGCAGGAGCTGGTGGGGGCGCTGCGCGAGGTGTTCGCGCCGCCGGAGGAGGTGGTGCCGCTCCCGCCGCCGCTGGCCGCGGGGGAGGACGAGGCCGCGGTGGGCGCGTCCCCGGCCATGCTGGAGGTGTTCCGGATGGTGGGGCGCGTGGCCGCCTCCAGCGCCACCGTGCTGATCCTGGGGGAGAGCGGCACCGGCAAGGAGCTGGTGGCGCGGGCCATCCACCGCAACGGCGACCGCTCCGCCGGGCCGTTCGTGGCCATCAACTGCGCCGCCATCCCCGAGAACCTGCTGGAGTCCGAGCTGTTCGGGCACGAGAAGGGGGCCTTCACCGGCGCCATCGCCCGCAAGATCGGCAGGTTCGAGCGGGCCAGCGGCGGCACCCTGCTGCTGGACGAGGTGGGCGACATGTCGCTCACCCTGCAGGCGAAGATCCTCCGCGCCCTCCAGGAGCGCGAGATCGAGCGCGTGGGCGGCGAGGGGCGCATCCCCGTGGACGTGCGCGTGGTGGCCGCCACCAACAAGGACCTGCGCGCCGCCATCGCCGCCGGCACCTTCCGCGAGGACCTGTACTTCCGCCTGGCCGTGGTCGCGCTCCAGCTCCCCCGCCTGGTGGAGCGCGGCGGCGACCTGGAGCTGCTGGCGCGGCACTTCGTGGCGCGCTACGCCGCGTACTACGGGCGCCCGCTGCGCGGCGTCGCCCGCTCGGCGCTGGCGCGGCTGCGCGCGCACGACTGGCCGGGAAACATCCGCGAGCTCAAGAACGTCGTGGAGCGCGCGGTGCTCCTGTCGCACGGGCCCGTGCTGCGCCCCGAGCACCTCCCCCTGGACCAGCTCCGCCCCGCCGGGGCCGCCCCCGCTGCGGACGCCTCCCCCCTCCCCGGCTACTCCCCCGACCTCACCATGGCCGAGGTGGAGCGCCTGCACATCCGCGAGGTGCTGCGGGCCGTGGGCGGGCACATGGGGCGCGCCGCCGAGGTGCTGGACCTGCACCGCAACACGCTGACCCGCAAGGTGCGCGACTACGGGCTGGACGCTTCCCCATAACGGTGAGGCTTCACCTTTTTTGTGCAGAGGGCGGGCCGCGGCTCGGGGGCCGCACGGCGAAAACCCGCGCCGCCGCTGGACTTCCGGCTCCGGGCGGACGGCACGGCACCTGCCTGTGGGAACGCCGACCACAACGTTCTCCACCGGAGAGGCCACCGATGAACCGCCGCTTCCTGCTCCCCCTTCTCGCAGCCCTCTTCGCGCTCGCCGGCTGCTCGGACCACGCGGGCTCGCCGCTCGCCACGGAGCCGGCCGCCCCGGCCGCGCTGCTCGGCCTGGACCCGGTGCTGAGCCTGGCCGGGCCGGAGCCGGTGAGCCTGGACGGCGTGCTGGAGTTCGTGACGCTCCCCGACCTCTCGGGGGCGCGGGTCGCGAGCAAGCGGATCCGGGCCGCCAACGGCGGCTACGTGGAGCTGGACGGCTTCCGGGTGGACATCCCGGCCGGCGCGCTGCCGCAGGACACGGTCGTCACCATCTCCCTCCCCGCGGACCCGGTCCTGGGGAAGCGGGTGATCGCCGAGTTCCTGCCGCACGGCATCCAGTTCAACACCCCGGTCACCCTGAGCTTCCCGCTGCAGGGCGTGGCGCTCCCGCTCGCCGGCGGCATCGAGGTGGGCCGCTGGGAGAACGGCGGCTGGACCTCGCTGGGCGGCACGGTGAGCCCCAACGGCAAGCGGCTCTCCGCCCCCACGCCGCACTTCTCCACGTACGCCGCCCGCGGCGGCATGTACACCATGGCGGGGGGCTGAGCGGCGGGTCCCCCGCCGCCCTTCGTTCCCCATGCTGTCACGTGCCCTGATGCCTTCGCACCTCCTCGTGGAGCGGGCGCTCGCCCTGATCCCCGACTCCGAAGAGTTCCTGCCGCTCAGCGACGCGGTGATCGGGACCTCCCGGGTGGACTCGGACAAGGTCTGGGCGCGCTCGGGCGCGTACGCCACCGTGGGCAAGCGTGTGGTGGACGCGGCGGGGCTGCGCGCCCTGATCCCCGGCCTGGCGGAGCGCGCACAGCAGCGGCTGCAGCGCCTGTTCGACCTGGTGCTGGAGGCCATCCAGAAGCAGGAGGAGGGCGACCTCGCCGCGGCCGCGGCCACGCTGGTGCAGGCCGGGGAGATGGAGGAGCAGGACCGGCGGCTGGACAAGGCGGAGAACATCTACGGCCTGGCGCTGGAGATCGCCCGCAACCTGCGCGAGAAGGGGCCGCAGGTGCTGGCGCTGCGCCGGCTGGGGCGGGTCACCCGGGCGGCGGGGCGGCTGGACGACGCCTGGGCCTGGTACGAGCAGAGCTACCTGCTGGCGGTGGACGAGATGGACCTGGCCGGGCAGGCCATCGGCTGCCAGGGGCTGGGCAACCTGTGCGACGACCGGGGGCAGCGCGAGCAGGCGTGGACCTGGTACGAGCGCGGCCTCAAGCTGGCGCGCGCCCTCCAGGACCCGGCGCTGGAGTGGCCCTTCCACGCCAACCTGTCCATCCTTGCCATGAACCGCGGCGAATTGTCGCGGGCGGAGGACTTCCTGGGGCGCGCGCGGGGCTGCATCGAGGCCACGGGCGACGAGGTGGGGATGCTCTACTGGTTCAACAACCGGGGGCTGATCCTGATGGAGGGCGGCGACGCGCTCGGGGCGGAGGCCACCTTCCGCGAGGGGCTGGAGCGGTGCCGCAGCGCCTTCTGGGAGATCCTGCTGCGCGGCAACCTGTGCGACGCCCTGGCGCGGCAGGAGCGCTTCTTCGAGGCGGAGGAGGAGGCGAGGCGCGCGGAGGAGGTGGCCATCGCCCACCGCTACATCCCGCTGCTGGTGGACGTGTACGCGCTCTTCGGCAAGATCGCGCGGCTGCGCTGCGACGAGGAGGGCTTCGTGTTCTACGAGCAGGCGCTCAACGTGTGCCGGGAGCGCGGGCTGCCGGTGATCAAGGAGGCCGGCGTCTACCACGGCTACGGCCTGCTGCACCTGGCCTGCGGGCGGCTCCCCGAGGCGGAGGCGTACCTGGAGCAGGCGCGCGAGGTGTACCGCGACCTGGGGCTGGGGCAGGAGCTGGTCAAGGTGGACCGCGACCTGCTCGCGGTGCGGCCGCTGCAGGAGCAGGAGCTCATGGCGTAGCGGGCCCTTTCATCCGGGGCTCCGGGGCGGGTGCTTCCTGCGGGGAGTGCCCGCCCCACTCGTTTCGGGGCCTCGAATGCGGCTCACGCGCCTTGAGATCGGCCCGTCCCGCCTGTAGCTTTGTCCGCTTCGCTCCCTCCGTGCCCTTCCCCCCTGAAGGCGTTCCCGCGATGGTCCTCGTCCCCTGCCCCGACTGCGGCCGCAACGTGAGCACCCGCGCCGCCGCCTGCCCCAACTGCGGCTGTCCCCCGTACGCCGAGGACGAAGCGCCCCCGGCCGCCCTGCTGGAATCGCGGACGCGCGCCCTCGCCCTGCAGAACGGCGGGCAGGCGGTCGCCACCGCGCCCGCCCCGGCCATGCCGGCGGCCCCGCAGGGGGGCATCCCCGTGATACGCGTCCATACCGCGGCGGCCTCGCTGCTGCACTGCCCGCAGTGCGGCTCCGAGCACGTGCGCAGGCTCAGCCTGATCTTCCGCGAGGGGCTGGCGGTGGTGAACACCGGCACCGCCGGGGTGGCGGTGGGCGCCGGGGCCGACCGCGTGGCGGTGGGCGGCGCAAAGACGTCCGGCACCCAGCAGAGCCTGGCCTCCATCGGCGCGGCCCCGCCGGAGAAGCGGCCCATGGGCGGGGCGATCGCCATGGTCGCGGCGGGGCTGGTCGCGCTCCTGGTGGGCGCCTCGGGGAGCGCGGGCGCCCTGGTCTTCGGGCTGGTGCTGGCGGCGGCGGGCGGGATGTGGGCGTACGGGTCGTCGCAGTACAACAGCAACGTCTTCCCCGGCCTCCACCGCCGCTGGGAGACGTCGTACAGCTGCACCCGCTGCGCCGAGGTGTTCGTGTGGCAGGGCCCGGCCGGCGCCTGAGCGAGCCATGTACGTCCCGCCCTCCAACGCCGAGCACCGCCCGGAGGTGCTCCACGACTTCATCGAGGCGCACCCGCTGGGGGCGCTGGTCACCATGTCGGCGGACGGCTTGTTCGCCACGCACCTGCCGCTGGTGCTGCACCGCGGCCGTGGGCCGCACGGCACGCTGGAGGGGCACGTGGCGCGCGCCAGCCCGCACCACCGCCTGCCCCTCGCGGCCGACGAGGCGCTGGTGATCTTTTCCGGGCCGGACGCCTACGTCACCCCGTCGTGGTACGCGGCAAAGGCCGAGCACGGCAAGGTGGTCCCCACCTGGAACTACGTGGCGGTGCACGTCTACGGCACGCTGCGCTTCGTGGAGGACCCCGCGTTCCTGCGGAGGCACCTGCGCGAGCTGACGGAGCGGCACGAAGCGGGGCGCGAGCGGCCCTGGGAGGTCGCCGACGCGCCGGCGGAGTACATCGCGGGGCTGGAGCGGGCGATCGTCGGCGTGGAGATCGCCGTCACCCGCGTGGAGGGGAAGTGGAAGATGAGCCAGAACCGCCCCGCCGCCGACATCGACGGCGTGGCGCGGGGGCTCGCCGCCTCCCCCGACCCGGGCGACCGCGCCGTGGCCGGGATCGTAGAAGCGCGCCGGCCGGACCGGACGTGAGCCGTCCCCACCAGGACCCGGCGCGGATGAGACAGCCTGCTCCCTCCGGCCTCCACGCCGTCATCGGACTCTTTCTCGCGCTCGCCGGCTGCCGCCCCGGGGAGCCCGCCCGTGAGCCGGCGACGGAAGCCGCCGCGCCGGCGGACACCTCCATCGCGTCCGCAGTCTCCACCGACACCACCTCAGCGGACTCCATCGCCGCGGCCGGGCCGCCCTCGGCGCCCGCGGGACCGCGCCAGGTCACGGCCGTCGTGCGCAGCCTCACGGACGGCGACAGCGGCTGCTACGTGGTGCTGGAGGGCGAGGACGGCGGGTCGTTCGACCGCCTCGGACCGTTCGAGCTGTGCGAGCGGCAGGAGCTGACCGGACGGCGGGTGCGGGTCACGCTGGGGCCCGGCGAGGTCATGGCCGATTCGTGCGGGGGCAACCCGGAATGCACCGAGAGCAAGACGGTGGAGGTGGTGAAGGCGCTGGAGGAGATGCCGTAGCGGGGAGGCCTTCGCGCTCCTGCGATACGGTCGACCACTCCGTACCTGCTTTGCCTGGCGGATTACGGTTGCGGCTCTCCAGGTGGCCCCGTACCCCGACAGTCGTTCACTTCTCTGAAGCTTCTCCGTCCTGCTCCCGTTCATCCCCGTCTCTGTCGCTCGGATGGCTTTCGTCCTTGGTGAGAACCAGCTTGGTCGCCACAGCGAAGACAACAACCGGAATGAGCAGGATCAACACGAATGCCAGCACGTGCTCCGGGTACGGACCGGAGAGCAGGATAGCGCTGAAGACAGTATGCATGGGCGAGATCTCCCGTGTAGATGAAATGCGGAGGGAGCGTCGTTGTGGGCGCGTACCTGGTCGGCTCGCCGCTCCTTGGATTACGCGGCCGCGCCTCCCGAGTTTCTGCAGCGGTGACTCTTCCGCTGGCAGTGGATGAGCCGACGGACATAGCCGCCGAACCCCTTCCGTCTGCTGCAAACACCAGGCGCTCCCCACCCCGGGGGGCGCCTTTTTTCATGTGTGCGCGAACGGCCCCGGCGGAAAATGGGAAAATCTCCCTATCCCGGCCGGCGAGCATTCCCTTGCTGGGGCGCGCCTTCCGTCCGCTGTCCCCGCCGCGCCCCAGGAGTTTGCGGCGCGTCCGCCCCGCCGGCCCGCCCGACGTTCCGCTGCAAATCCCTGGGATGCAAGGCGTTGGAGCGGAGCGCCGCGGCTGCCCCCGACGTCGGCACCCCGGTTGCCCTTGGGTGCGCCGACCGCGGACGGCGAGGGTGCCCCACCGGCGCCCTCCCCTGCCCCATCGACCCGCGGTCCCCGAGCCGGGCTCCCCCCGGAGCGCCGGGACCCCGAGAAAGAGACCACGCAGCCCCCGTTGACGCATATGTACGTGCTGGTTGACCGCTCGCTGGAGGACGCGCTGGTGCGGGAGGGCGCCACGGTGGTGGCGCGCTACCCCGCCTTCGTCCTGGCGCGAGCCGACGCGGCGCCGGCCGGGCTCCCCGCGGGGAGCGCCGAGGTGCTGTCCGACCCCGCCATCTCCGTGCACGGCACGCGGGTGGAGATCCCCGAGGGCGTGTTCGAGCTGGGCGACGCCCCCCACACCCTGGTCCGCTTCGCCGGGCCGGTGGCCCCCGAGTGGAAGGACGCGCTGGCCGCCGCCGGGGCCGAGGTGCTCTTCTGGGCCCCGCGCTTCGGCGCCTGCCTGCGGCTGCCGGAGGGGATGGACGCCGCCGCGCTGCGCGAGGCGCTCCCGTTCGTGGTGGGCGCGCGGCCGTACACCGAGGAGCTGTGCAGCCGCGGGCTGGAGGAGCAGGCCGAGCACGTGCGGCAGCGCACCGGCCTCCCCGGCGACCTGTACGACCTGGTGTGCTTCTCCCGCGAGGACCGGGCGCGGGTGGAGACCGAGCTGGCGGCGATGGGGATCCCCGTGCTGGGCAGCTCCTCGTCCAAGATCCGCGTGCAGTTCGACGGCGACCCCGCGACCCTCCGCGACCTGGTGGGCGTCAAGCTGGTGGACCCGGCGCGCGCTCCCGTGCTCCTGCAGAGCGTGGCCGCGCCGGCCGCGCCCGCCTCCGGGCTGGCCGCCGCGCTGGGCCTGGCCGGGCCGGACGGCGGCTGGCGGTCCGACCTCACCGGCCGCGGGCAGACCGTCGCCGTGGCCGACACCGGGCTGGACCGCGGCGCCACGGACGACGCCACCCTGCACCCCGACTTCCGCGGGCGCGTCCGCGCGCTGCGCAGCTGGCCGGTGAACCCGTCGTGGGCCCCGTTCACCACGCGCCCGGGGAGCGACGACGGCCCCGCCGACCGCAACAGCGGGCACGGCACCCACGTGGCCGGGCTGGCGGTGGGGAGCGGGCGGGTGAGCGGCGGCGAGCACCGCGGCGCCGCGCCCGAGGCCGAGCTGGTGTTCCAGTCCATCGAGCAGCACACCGAGATCCGGCCGGCACACGCGGCCCGCATCCCCACCGGCTTCTACCTGAGCGGGCGCCCGCTGGACCTGCGCCAGCTCTTCCGGGAGGCCCGCGAGCAGGGCGCCCGCATCCACGTCAACTCGTGGGGCGACCCGGCCGGCGGCCGCTACACCGACGACTGCTACGAGGCCGACCTGTTCCTGCGCGACAACCCGGACGCCGTGGTGCTGTTCGCCGCGGGCAACGACGGGTGCGACCGCGACGGCAACCGCGTGGCCGACGAGGGGACGCTGTACGCCCCCGCCTCCGCAAAGAACGTGGTCGCGGTGGGCGCGACCGAGGGGCCCATGGCCGGCACCCGCGCGCTGTGGGGCGGGATGGACGCCACGGGGCAGCGCTTCCGCAACCCCGCCGACCGCGCGGACCCGGTCTCCGGGGAGACGGACCGGCTGGCGATGTTCAGCTCCGCCGGGCCCACCGTGGACGGGCGCATCAAGCCGGACGTGTGCGCCCCGGGCACCAACCTGGCCGCCCCGCGCTCGGGGGCGTGCTCGGCGCGCGGCTGGGGGCTCGCCAGCCCCCTGCCGCACTACATGCTCAACGGCGGCACCTCCATGTCCAACGGGGTGGCCGGCGGCTTCGTCGCGCTGCTCCGCCAGGCGTGGGAGGCGCACCGGGGGAGCGCGCCCTCCGGGGCCGCGCTCAAGGCGCTGCTGGTGCTGGGCGCCCTCCCGGTGGCCCGCCGCGACGGGCGCGGCGAGGAGCCGCGCAGCGCCGCGGGCTGGGGGCGCATCCACTTCGCCGCCTCCGCGCCCCGGCAGCCGGAGCGCGTCGTCCGGCTGGAGGACGACCCGGCCGCGGCGCTGGGCTCCGGCGAGGTCCGCGACTTCCGCGTGGCGGTGCGGCGGCCCGGGGCGCTGCGGGCGGTGCTGGCCTGGTACGACGCCCCGGGCGAGACGCTGGTCAACGACCTGGACCTGTGCCTGATCGCCCCGGACGGGCGGCGCGTCTGGGGGAACCACCCGGCCGGCAGCGCGGGCGTCCCCGACCGCCGCAACCCGGTGGAGGTGCTGCACCTCCCCGACGCCGCCCCCGGCGAGTACGTGCTGCGGGTGACGGGGGCCAACGTCCCCGCCGGGCCGCAGCCGTTCGCGCTGGCGCTGTTCCACCCGGCGGCCCCCGGCTTCGCCCTGCCGGTGGGGTGGGTGCGGGGGATCGGCGACGCCACCACGCGGCGGCTGGCCGCCGCGGGCATCGCCACCGCCGACCGGCTCGCCGCGCTGGACGAGCGGGAGCTGGGCGAGCGCTGCGGGATGCGCGGGCGCACGCTCGCCGCGCTGCGCGAGCGTCTCGTCGTGATCGAGCGCGCGGCGGCCCTGCGGCCGTCGCCCCGGGTGCCGCGCGGGCTGACGCTCGCGCAGGTCACCACCCCGGGGCTCCCCGCCCCGGCCGGCCTCGCGCCGGAAGAATGGCGGCAGGTCGCCTCCGACCTGTCCCCGCTGGCGTCCGCCCTCCAGCCCGCGAGCCTGCGCAAGGTGAGGCTCGGGGACCTGTTCGGGGCGGCGGCCTGACACACAACCCAACACTCCAAGGAGTTCGAACGATGGCGGAAAGCAAAGGCAGGAACCGTCCGTCCCCGGCGCCCGAGGCCCCGGCGGCCGAGCTCGAGGCGGCGCTCCCGGTGGGCGGCGCGGCGCTCCAGTCCACCCTGGCCGGGGTGTCCCCGGTGGGGATCACCGGCGGCGGCATCACGGCGGACGGGGCGACCCTCCCGGCCGGCATGTTCGGCGGGGTGCTGAGCGGCGACGCCAACGCGGCGGACAACCTCCGCAAGGTGGCGCCCACCTTCGGCGAGGTGCTCAAGTCCATCGGCCTGGCCGTGGCCGAGACGCAGGCCGCGCTCGACAAGACGCTGGCCGACACGGTCACCGCGCTCTCCGAGACCACCATCACGGTGGTGACCGACGTGGTGCAGGCGATCGACGAGGACGGCCTCCCCGACCTCAGCAACTCGGAGATCATCACCGAGGACGTGTCGCTGGCCAACTTCATGGAGCCGACGGCGCACGCCTTCGACCACGTGGGCGTGTCCATGGACCTCAGCGTGGGCGAGATGAGCAGCTCGCAGGGGTTCACCTTCAACCAGAAGCAGACCAGCGTCAACGTGGGCGGCGGCTGGTTCAGCATCTTCGGCGGGTTCGCGAGCGGCAGCGCGTCGCACAGCCGCACCAAGCTGGAGGTGGACAACTCGCAGAGCACCGCCTGGTCCACCGGCCGGGTGCGCGTGGACGCGCAGCTCAGCGCCCGCCCCACGGACAAGCTCCCGGTGGGCGCCGAGATCGCCATCGGCCCCATCATCTCCTACTCGCAGGGCGAGGCCAAGGAGACCAAGCAGAACGGCGCGACCCGCCGCACCGTGGACGTGACCCTGGAGGTCCGCAAGGAGACGGGCGTCGCCAACCCCGGCAAGACGCTGGAGGTGGACGTGTCGCCCTTCAGCTTCTCCTTCGCGGGCTCCGGCGGCTTCACCGGGAGCACCACCAACACCGACGGCAAGGTCAGGCTGGTGCTGACGCGCGACGTCCCCGCGGGCGCCACCGCCCCGGTGCGCGGGACCATCCGCGTCAAGCTGGGCGAGGTGCGCCGCAAGTTCGAGATCAGCCTGTGACCCGCTGAACCGACCCAACTGAACCGACACCAACGGAGACGACTACAATGGCGGATACGAGCACGGCACTGAGCACCCCGCAGACCGACGCGGACGTGGGGAACGAGCTGGGCGAGTTCGGGATGGGGCTGGGCGACCTGATCAAGCACGTCGGCAAGGCCGTCGCCGAGACCCAGGACCAGCTCAACAAGACCATGGTGGAGACCGCCAAGCGGCTGGCCGAGACCAAGGTCAAGATCGTGGCGGTGCGCGAGCGCCACTACAACGAGCAGGGCCAGGTGATCATGGAAGACGGCAGCCCCAAGGTGACCAACCACCACATGGAGCTGCCGGCCATCAACTTCGTCAACCCGCCCTCGTACAAGATCTCCAACCTGCGCATGCAGGGGGAGTTCCAGGCGTCCGAGTGGAAGGCGCACACCGAGACGGAAACCGACCTCACCACCACCGGCGGGCGGGTGTCGCTGTTCGTCGGCAAGCCCATCGGCGAGACGGGCAGCAAGCTGATGGGGATCGCCAACCAGATGGGCGTCTCCACGCTGGGGATGAACCTGGCCGAGACGGGCTTCGGCGGGAGCGCGTCGTTCTACCACAACAACACCAACACCAACGTCCAGACGGACAACTCGTCGGACGTGTCGTACGGGAGCATGCGGATGAACGCCCTGATCTCCCCCACCGAGGGGATCGGGGTGCCCAAGCCCACGCAGGTGTTCCGCGGCCCGTCCATCGGGCTGCTCCCGGGCGACCCCAAGGTCAACGGCGCACAGACGGGGAGCACCATCGACGTGATGGTGGCGTTCCAGCGCCCGGCCACCAAGGCGGAGCGCGAGGACGCGCCGGAGACCAGCCACTACCCCATCGAGGGCAAGTTCGTGGTCATCGAGATCCCGGGGTGCCGCTGGACGTACCTGGCGCACCCGGACGAGGAGGACGAGGGCGTGGACCCCAAGCTGACGGGCAAGGCCGGGACGATCCACATCCAGCTCGCCCGCGACTTCCCGCGCAAGGACCCGAGCGACCCCTCCAGCGAGCTGGACTCGGAGCAGAAGAGCTTCGTGGTCAGCGCCCGCGTGGGGATGATCCGCACGGACGCCACGGTGCGGTTCTGATCCCGCTCCCCGCCCCGGCCTCCGGGGCGGGGACGCGGCACCCTCACCGGCCGGCGGCGCGGCGCGCCGCCGGCCCAGCGACACGAGAGAGATGTCCGAAGAGCAGAGCGGGACGGTCCCCTCGCTGGGGGTGGAGTTCGGCGAGCTGCTCGCCTCCACGGTGGGGGCGGTGGCGCGGGCCCAGGAGGAGCTGGACGCGTACACCCTGCGGCGCAGCCGGGAATTCCAGGCCACCCCCGCGGGGGAGTTCGCGGTGCCGCCGCTCTGGTTCACCTTCAACCAGGTGGCGGTGGACCTGGAGATGAGCGCCACCGTGTCCGGGGGCTTCCAGGAGGGCGAGGCCGGCCCGGGGCGGCTCCTCTGCCGCACGCTGAACCCCACCCTGGTGGGGCTGTACGGATACCAGGCCTCCGCCGGGGTGCGGGTGCGGCTGACGATGGGCCCGGCCGGGCCGCTCGCCATCCGCCCGCCGGCCGCGGACGAGCCTGTTCAACCATAGATCGCATCACCCGGAACACCCATGAACACGAGCCAGGACGGGCGGGAGATCGCTTTCGGCGCCCCGGTGGTCGGCGAGGCGGCGCCCGCGGACGCCCCGGTCGGCGGGACCACGGCGGCGCTGACGGACCCGTACGCCGAGCTGAGCGCCCTGCGGGTGGAGATCGCCACGCTGCGGAGCAAGAACGCGGCGCTCGCCCAGCAGGTGGCCGACCTGACCACGCGGAACGAGGAGCTCCAGGCGCGGCTCAAGACCAAGATCACCCGCTCGTCGCGCATGCCGGACGACTTCGCCAGCGCGGTGGGGCACTCCATCGACGCCATCCAGTCGCGGCTGGCGGGGCTCTCCAACCCGGTCACGGACTTCGCGGTGAGGGAGTTCTCCATCGACGCCAAGGTGGCGGTCAACATCACCTCCATGGGAACGGTGGAGTACCGCTTCATCGAGCCCGGGGAGAGCATCGACCCGGCGGCGATCTCCAACCTGTCCATGACGGTGGTGCCGGTCCCCAAGCAGTCGGCGGCGGGCGCCTGGGTGCCCACGGAGTTCACGCCCACGGTGGGGGTCGAGGAGATCCCCGGGGTGGGCCGGCAGATGCGGACGCGCCTCAACGAGCAGGGGATCTTCACCGTGGCCGACCTGGTGCACGCCGGCTCGCGGGTGAGGAGCTCGGTGGACCTGGCGGCGCTGGTGGAGGTGGACCGGGCACGGCTGGCGGAGTGGCTCGCCCACGCGGAGCTGCTCACCATCCGCGACATCGACGGCGGGATGTCCGGGGTGCTCTACGAGATCGGCATCCGCACGCTGGACGCGCTGGCCGCCGCCCAGCCGGAGGAGCTGGCCGCGCGCTTCAACCACCAGCTGGCGCGCACCGGCCGCAAGCGGGTGGCCCCGGTGAACGCGGCCACGGTGACGCCGTGGATCCGCACCGCCGGCGCCTACGTGGGCCGGAAGGCGGCCGCGCAGCCGGCCCCCGCGCCGCCTCCGACGCCGGCGCCGTACGGGTACGGCCCCGGCGCGGGCTTCACCGGGGTGGGCGGGAGCCTGGTCTGATGCGCGCCGTGTGGTCGTTCTGGAGCCGCCCCTTCGCGCGGCACCGGGCGGGCTCCTGGGGCACGGAGCGCAACCACCTGCTCGCCTGGGTGCTGTCCACCGGGGCGGCGCGGCGGCACTACCCGCGCACGGCGCTGGTGACCGACTCGGCGGGGGCGCGGATGCTGGTGGACGGGCTGGGGCTGGAGTTCGACTCGGTGTCCACCTCGCTGGACGCGCTGTCCGGGCACGACCCGTCGTGGTGGGCGCTGGGCAAGCTGTTCGCCCACCGCGAGCAGGCGGAGCCCTTCGTCCACCTGGACACGGACGTGTTCCTGTGGAAGCGGCTCCCCTCGCGGCTGGAGGGGGCCCCGGTGTTCGCGCAGAACCCGGAGGCCGTGCACCCGGAGCGCTTTCCCTACCGCACGGAATTGCTGGACGCGGCGGTGGACGGCACGGGCGGGTGGCTCCCGGCGGAGTGGCGCGGCTACGCGGGGCCGGCGCGCACGGCGGCGTGCTGCGGCGTCGTGGGCGGGGCGGACGTGGACTTCATCCGCTGGTACGCGGCGCTTGCCGTGCGCATGCTGGAGCACCCGGCCAACCGCGCGGCGCTGCGGGGGCTGGAGGACGCGGACCAGCACATGGTGTCGCTGGAGCAGTACCTGCTCTCGGCCTGCGTGGCCCACCACCGGGAGCGCGCGGGGTCGCCGTTCCGCGGGGTGCGGCTGGAGTACCTGTTCCCCTCGTGGGAGGCGGCCACGGACGAGCGCAACGCCGCCGAGGCGGGGTTCACGCACCTGATGTGCGACGCCAAGCGCGAGCCGGGGATCGTCGCCCGGATCGAGCGGCGCGTCATGGCGGAGCACCCGGAGGCGTACGAGCGGTGCCTGCGGTACCTGGGCGGGCGGGAGGTCGCCGCCGCGGCCTGAGGCTCGCCGGACCGGTTTTCGACTCGGATTACAGGATGTAGACGGTCGGATACACTTTGGATGGAAGGCAGCACCTTTCGCGGGTCCGCATGGACTCCGGAAGGCCGGCTGCGGTACGGGCGACCGGCCCGGAGCGGGCGCAGCGCGGCGGTGCCGCGGGAGGGAACGGAGGCGGCGGGAACGGGAGCGGCTCGCGGTTCGAGCACTGTCACCCACCCCTGCCCGAGGACCCGAACCGGCAGCGGCGTGGCGGCTCGCCGAGGGGGTCTCCGAGGGGATCACCCCGAGCGTAGGCCGGGGGGCAGCACCGGGCGGGACACGGGCACCGGGCGAGCGGAGTGGCAGGACGGCCTGACGGCAGCATCCACGACCGGGCAGTCTTCCGGGAGTGGGACGGGCGAACCGGCAGGAACCACCGTCCATCGAGTCCACCGAGCTTTCCACGGACCCGGGAGCCGCGTCGGAAGGCGGGCAGAACCGGCATTGCCTCCGGAAGCAGCGGTGCGTCCTACGGCCCACGGGGGTCGAGGGGGCGGGCCAAGCGTCTCCGGGGGACCGACGCCGGGAGCGGCATTCGCCGACGGGCGCGGACTCGGTTCCGCGCGGTGCGCGCACCACGGCCGCCACCGGGTGGGTGGCTCTCAGGAGGGGGCGCCGGGAGCGCCGAGCTCGCGGGGAGACCCGCGGGGGAGGAGGAGCAACCGGACGGGATGACCCGGCACGGAGCCGGGACGTACCCCCGCGGCGCACTCGCGCCGCGGGGGGCGTTTGCTTTACGGCAGGGAACAGGGGACAGGTTACAGGGGACAGCCTGCAACTGCGAAGATACAACGCGGGCGAGATGGTACTCCGGGCCGGGGATTTGCCGCGGAGGCGACCCGACGGCACCACTCGTTCAGGAGAGCAACCGGGCTTGGAAGCCCGGTGCACGTACTACGGAACGCTTACACTGCCGGTGGAGCTGGGCTGATGAAACGTGTGTTCTCGATCAAGCGGCGCCGGAGCCGGCGTGAGCGCGTTTACGCGTCGTATGCGCGTGCCGCGGCGAACCCCGCGTACATGGCCGAGATGGAGGAGGTAGACCGCGATTTTGATTCTGCCGTCGCAGACGGGCTGGCCGAGGGCAAGCTACCGGCCGGACGTGCGGGCTGAATCGATGTCCGTCACCGCAGCCGGGCGCGGGCCTTCGCGAAGACCTCGGAAGCCGGGACAGGCTGTACCGCGCCGGAGCGGAATTCGTCCACGCGGCGGCGGATCTCCTCTTCCCAGGCCCGCTCCACCTCGGCGGGATCCTCCTCCTCGCCGTCCAGGCTGGCGATGAGCCGGTGGGCCAGCAGAGCCCGCTCGCGTGCAGGCAGCTCCAGCGCCTCGGCCTCGATCTTCTCGAATGGCCCGGTCACGCCACCACCGTCCTCTCCGCCAGGTAGTCGCGCAGCTGCCGCTCGTGGTCGTGGGCGAAGTAGCCGAACGGGAGCCGCTCCACCGGGAACGCCTGGATGTCGCTGACCTCCAGCGGGTCCTGCACCTCCGGCTCCCCCTCCACGTCGGCGACCACGGTGATGTTGACGGAGTGCGCCCGCGGGTCGCGCTCCGGCGACGAGTACACCCCCAGCAGCCGGCGGATGGAGACGATGTGCATCCCCGTCTCCTCCTCCAGCTCGCGCGCGGCGGTGGTGGGCACGTCCTCGCCCCAGTCCATGATCCCGCCGGGGAGCCCCCACAGGTCGTTGTCCACCCGGCGCACCAGCACGATCCGCCCGTCCGCCAGCAGCGGGATCACGGACACGCTGGGCACCGGGTGCTTGAGCACCAGGCGCATGGCCGCCCGCAGGTGGCGCCAGAGCTGCTTGCGGCGCTTGGAGCGCCGCCGCCGGTCGTGGAGTCGGACCGTCACGATCTCCTGCCTGTCGAGGTGAGCTCCCGCTTCCGCCCGCGCGGCCGGGCCCGGCGCGCGGCCCGCAGCGCCGCCCGCGCCCCTGCGAGGGCACGGGCCATCTCTGTGCGGCCCCGCTCGCCGGGGTCCTCCCCGCCGAAGCGGGTACGCAGGTACAGGTCCACGAGCCGCGCGGCGTCCTCCGCGCCGGGGGCTCCGCGCG
>DASVQR010000256.1:0-81880 GCA_036389055.1 Longimicrobiaceae bacterium
ACATCGAGCAGCACGAGACGCTGTTCCGGATCCTGCCGGTGCAGGAGAGCATCGGCGTGGGGCTCACCAGCGCCTTCCAGCTGGACCCGGAGCAGTCGACTGCTGCGCTCGTGGTGCATCACCCGGCGGCCTGAGAGCCGCCACCCTCCCCCGAGCCGGGGGCGGGCTTCCCGGGGTTCGGGATCGTCGTGCTCCCCCTTTCCCCCGCTTGCGGGGGAGAGGGGGCCGGGGGGTGAGGGGGCCCACCCCCGAGGACGCCAGCACCACCCCCGCGTGAGGGATGCGAGCGCGAAGCGGCGAGACCCGGCGGCAGTTTGCCGGGGCTCGACTCCGTTGCAGACGGTAGTTTCGTCTGCTACGGAGCCGCAGCCCGACCCCGCGCCAGCGGGGGCACGCCCGACCCAGCAGTCCAGAGCCGTTCACCCCCCGTTTTCACCGGACACCCTTGCCGCTACGTTCAGTGGCGCCGCCCGCCGGAAACGGACGGCGTGGACGCGCGCACTACGGCCGGGAGAATACGGCGACGATGGATTCGAAGCTGGTGCTGGAGATCGTGGGGTACGTGGCGTCCGTGCTGGTCGCCATCTCGCTGATGATGAGCTCCATCCTGCGGCTGCGGCTCATCAACCTGGCGGGCTCGGCCGCGTTCACCGTGTACGGCGCGCTGATCGGCGCCTACCCGGTGGCCGTGGTCAACGCGCTGATCGTGCTCATCAACCTGTACTACCTGCGGCAGATGCTGGCCTCGCGGGAGTACTTCCGGCTGCTGCGCGTGCGCCCCGACTCCGAGTACCTGCGGTACTTCCTGGACTTCTACCGGGCCGACGTGGAGCGCTTCCTCCCCGGATTCGCCCACGTGCCGGCGGACGGGCAGCTCGCCGTGTTCGTGCTGCGCGACATGGTCCCCGCGGGTCTGTTCATGGGCGAGCTGCGCGGCGACGGCACGCTGCTGGTGCTGCTGGACTTCGTCATCCCCCAGTACCGCGACTTCAAGACGGGCCGGTTCCTGTTCGCCGAGCAGGCCGCGCTCTTCCGGGAGCTGGGCGTCCGCGAGATCGCGAGCCGCCCCGGCAACCGGGCGCACACCGACTACCTGCGCCGCATGGGCTTCGCCCCGGCCGCCGCGGGCGATCCCGACGGCCTCCTCCGCCTCTCCGTCCGCTGACGCCGTGACGCCCCCGCCCGAGCTGGTCCTCCGCGCCCGCCGCGTCGTCCTGCCGGACGGCGTCCGCCCGGCCACCGTGTACGTGTCCGGCGGCAGGATCGCCACCGTGGTCGGCTGGGACGAGGTACCGGAGGGCGTGCCCCTGGTGGACGCCGGGGACGACATGCTCCTCCCGGGGCTGGTGGACACCCACGTGCACGCCAACGAGCCCGGCCGCACCGAGTGGGAGGGCTTCGCCACCGCCACCCGCGCCGCGGCCGCCGGCGGGGTGACCACGCTGGTGGAGATGCCGCTGAACAGCATCCCCGCCACCACGTCGGTCGCCGGGCTGCGCGCCAAGCGGGAGGCCGCGGAGGGCAGGTGCAGCGTGGACGTGGGCTTCTGGGGCGGCGTGGTCCCCGGCAACACGGCCGAGCTGCGCCCGCTCTGGGAGGCCGGCGTGCTGGGCTTCAAGTGCTTCCTGGCCCCCTCGGGCGTGGACGAGTTCGGGCACGTGGGCGAGAAGGAGCTGCGAGAGGCGATGCCCGTGCTGGCCGAGCTGGGCGCGCCGCTGCTGGCCCACGCCGAGCTCCCCGCCGCGCTGGAGCGCGCCGCCGCCTCCCTGGCCGGCGCCGACCGCCGCGACTACGCCACGTACCTGCGCTCGCGCCCGCCCGAGGCCGAGACCGGGGCGATCGAGCTGCTGCTGCGGCTCTGCCGCGAGTTCGGCACGCGGGTGCACGTGGTGCACCTCGCGACCGGCGCCGCCCTGCCGCTGCTGCGCGACGCGAAGGACGAAGGGCTCCCGGTGACGGTGGAGACCTGCCCGCACTACCTGCACTTCGCCGCCGAGGAGATCGCCCCCGGCGCCACCGAGTGGAAGTGCGCGCCCCCCATCCGCGGGCGCCGGGAGCGCGAGGCGCTCTGGCGGGGGCTCGCGGCCGGCGACATCGACCTGGTGGCCTCCGACCACTCCCCCTGCCCGCCGGAGATGAAGCGGCGCGGCGCGGGCGACTGGCTGGACGCCTGGGGCGGGATCGCCTCGCTCCAGCTGGGGCTGCCGGTGGCGTGGACCGGGGCGCGGGCGCGGGGGATCGCCCCGGAGCGGCTGGCGGGGTGGATGAGCGCCGGCCCGGCCCGTCTGGCCGGGCTGGAGGCCCGCAAGGGCGCCATCGCCCCCGGCCGCGACGCCGACCTGGTGGTGTGGGATCCGGACGGGGAGACCCGCGTGGAGCCGGGATCGCTGCACCACCGCCACCCGCTCACCCCGTACGCCGGCGGCGTCTTTGCCGGCGCGGTGCGGGCGACGTACGTTCGTGGGACCTGCGTGTACGACCGCGGCCGCTTCCTCCCGGAGCCGGCCGGCCGAATCCTCCTCCGCCACAGCTCATGACCACCGACTTCACGGACCTGCCGGACCTCGCCTCCGAGCGCCTGGGCGGCGCGGTGCTCGCCGCCAGCGACGAGTTCTTCGCGCCCATGGAGGGGCTGCTCAAGCCCGGCCCCGCCGAGTGGCGCGAGGGCGAGTACACCGAGCGCGGCAAGTGGATGGACGGCTGGGAGACGCGCCGCCACTCCCCGGGGCGCGACTGGGCCATCGTCCGGCTGGGCGCGCCGGGGATCGTGCGCGGCGTGGTGGTGGACACCAGCTGGTTCCGCGGCAACTTCCCGGAGGCGTGCTCGCTGGAGGCGTGCTCCGTCCCCGGCACCCCGTCCGCCGCGGAGCTGGCCGGCGACGGGCCGGAGTGGTGGGAGGTGCTCCCCGAGTCGCCGCTGCGCGGCGACAGCCAGAACCGCTTCGCCGTGCGCAGCGACCGGCGCGCCACCCACCTGCGCCTCAACATCTTCCCCGACGGCGGCGTGGCGCGCCTGCGGGTGCACGGGGTGGTGGTGCCCGAGTGGCCCCGCTTCGCGCGGGAGGGCGGCGAGGTGGACCTGGCGGCGCTGGAGAACGGCGGCTGGGTGGTGTCGTGCAGCGACATGTTCTACGGCCACCGCCAGAACCTGATCCAGCCCGGCCGCTCGCTGTTCATGGGCGACGGCTGGGAGACGCGCCGGCGCCGCTCCCCGGGGCACGACTGGAGCATCGTCCGCCTGGCCGCAGAGGGCCCCATCCACCGCGTGGAGATCGACACCGACCACTTCAAGGGCAACGCACCGGAGCGCTGCACCGTGGAGGGGATCCACCTCCCCCAGGCGCGCGGCGGCGCCCTGGTGGACCCGTCCGCCCCGTGGAAGACCCTCCTCCCGCAGGCGCGGCTCCAGCCCCACGCCCGCCACCGCTGGGAGGACGAGCTGGCCGACCTGGGCCCGCTGACCCACGTCCGGCTCAGCACCTTCCCCGACGGCGGCATCGCGCGGCTGCGCCTGTACGGGACGCTCGCCTCCGCCCGGGCGTGAGCGCGCTGGAGCGCCTCAACGCCCTTCCCGCGCCGGAGGCCGAGCGCGAGCTGCTGGCCTGCTGCGGCTCGCGGGAGTGGGCCCGGCGCGTTGCCGCCGCCCGCCCCTTCCCGGACGCGGCCGCGCTGCTGGACCGCGCCGACCGGGCCTGGCGGGAGCTGGGCGAGCCCGACTGGCTGGAGGCCTTCCGCAGCCACCCCCGCATCGGCGAGCGCCAGGCGGAGGCCGGGCAGACGGAGCGGGAGCGCGCCTGGTCCGCGGGCGAGCAGGCCGGGATGGACACCGCCGCGGAGGCCACGCAGCGCGCCCTCGCCGAGGGGAACCGCGAGTACGAGGCGCGCTTCGGCCACATCTACATCGTCTGCGCCACCGGCCGGAGCGGGGACGAGATGCTCGCCCTGCTCCGGCGGCGCCTGTCCAACGCCCCCGCGGACGAGCTCCGCGCCGCCGCCGAGGAGCAGCGCCGCATCACCCGCCTGCGGCTGGAGAAGCTGCTCGCCGCCGAAGCCCCCGCCCCCCGAGCACCGCACCGATGAGCGCGATCACCACGCACGTGCTGGACACCGCCCGCGGCCGACCGGCGCAGGGCGTCCAGGTGAGGCTGGAGCGGGTGGAGGACGGCTCGCCGTCCCCGCTGGCCCGCGGCGTCACGGACGCCGACGGACGCCTGCGCGACCTCCTCCCGGACGACGTGCCGCTGGAGCCGGGGACGTTCCGGCTGGTCTTCGACACCGGCCGCTACTTCGCCGGCCAGGGGCTGCAGAGCTTCTACCCGGAGGTGGCGGTGGTCTTCCAGGTGCGCGACGCCGCGCAGCACCACCACGTGCCGCTGCTGCTCAGCCCCTTCGGCTACTCCACCTACCGCGGAAGCTGAGATGAGCCCCGCGCTGGGCGAGCTGCTGGACCTGGTGCTCCGCTGGATGCACGTGATCGCGGGGATCATGTGGATCGGCAACTCCATGCTGTGGAACTGGCTCGACCGCAACCTGCTCCCGGCCCGGGGCGGCGGCGACGGGATCCAGGGCGAGATCTGGCTGCTGCACAGCGGCGGCTTCTACCAGATGCGCAAGGACCTGACCGGCTGGGACCGGGACCGTCCGCTGCACTGGTTCAAGTGGCAGGCGTACACCACCTGGCTCACCGGCGCGGCGCTGCTGGTGGTGGTCTACTACGCCAGCGGCGGCGCGCTGCTGGTGGACCCCGCGGTGGCGGACCTGTCCCCCGGCGCCGCCGTGGCCGTGGGCGCGGGAAGCATCGTGGCCGCGTGGCTCGCCTACGACCTGGCGCTGGGGCGGGCGATCTCGCGCATGGGGAGGATGGGGGCCGTGGCGGGGATGGCGCTGACCCTCGCCGTGGCGTACGGGCTCACGCACCTGCTCAGCGGGCGCGCGGCGTTCCTGCACGTGGGGGCGATGCTGGGGACGCTGATGGCGGGCAACGTGTTCCGCGTCATCATGCCGTCGCAGCGGGTGCTGGTGGCCGCCGCCGAGCGCGGCGAGCGCCCGGACCCGGAGCCCGCGAAGCGCGCCAAGGAGCGGTCCATCCACAACAACTACATGACCTTCCCGGTCATCGTGCTGATGACGAGCAGCCACTTCCCCACGCTGTACGCGGGGCCGTGGTCCTGGCTGACCCTGGGGGTGCTGGTGCTCGGCGGCGCGGCGGTGCGCCACGTCCTCAACGTCCGCTTCGGCTGGCCGCGCTGGAAGCCCGCGCTCGCGGCCGTCGTCGCCGCCTCGCTGGCCGCGCTGGCCCTGCTCACGGTGCGCCCCGCCCGCACCGCGGCCCCCGACGCCGCGGCGGGCGGCGGGCGCGTCACCTTTGCCCAGGCCAACGCCGTCGTCCAGAAGCGCTGCACCGTCTGCCACTCGGCGTCCCCCGCCGACCGCACCTTCGGCCCGGCGCCCGCCGGCATCGCCTTCGACACCCCCGAGCAGGTGCGCGCCCGCGCCGACCGCATCCGCGTCCGCGCCGTGGAGACCGCCACCATGCCGCCCGCCAACAAGACCTTCATCACCCCCGAGGAGCGCGCCCTGCTGGGCCGCTGGATCGCCCAGGGCGCCCCGCCGGAGTAGACGGCCCGCTCCCGTGGACCGGCAACTGCATCGCTCACGGCAGGTGCCCGCGCCGGTGCGGCCCCCGAAACCCCGAACCCCGGAGACCCGCCATGGAGCCGCACGAGAGCAAGAGCCTGGACCTGAGCAAGGCGGTCAACGCCCACGAGCTGGCCCAGGCCACCCTCGTTGACCTGATGCGGGCCGCGCCCGACCCGCGCTACGAGCGGATGCTGGAGCGCCTCCGCCAGAACCTGGACGAGCTGCGCATGGACAACGCGACGACGCGGCCCTGACCCGGGCGCGCCGCCGCGTGGACCGGACCTCCGGGGCGGCCGGCGCAGCCGCCCTCCCGACCATGAAGCAATGAGCCCTCCCCGGCTGGACCCGCCGGACGACGACCGGACCCTGGTCTTCGGCGAGGAGCCGCCGCGCGCGGCACCTCCGGCTCCTCCGCCCGGGCGGGCGCCGGGGCGGCTCCGGCGCGCCGCCGTGCGCCTGGGCAAGGTCCTGCTCGCCCTCCTGCTCGGCTTCTACCTGCTGTGCGTGGTGCTGCTGGTGGTCTACCGCTTCGTGGAGCCGCCCGTCACCGGGGTGCAGCTGGAGCGCAGGATCGAGGCGTGGGCGGACGAGCGCGAGTACGGGGTGGAGAAGGAGCCCGTCGACCTCGACGACCTGCCGCGGCACGTGGGCCGCGCCGTGGTCGCGGCGGAGGACGGGCGCTTCTGGCAGCACTGGGGGCTCGACCTGGAGGCGATGCGCCAGGCCGGCGAGGAGGCGGTGGAGGGGGAGGGGCTGCGGGGTGCGTCCACCATCACGCAGCAGCTGATGAAGAACCTGTTCGGCTGCACCTGCCGCAACCCGGTCCGCAAGCTGTACGACCTGGCGCTCGCCCCCGCGGCGGAGCTGATCCTGGGCAAGGAGCGCATCCTGGAGCTGTACCTCAACCAGGTGGAGTGGGGCAGGGGCGTGTTCGGGATCGAAGCGGCCGCGCGGCACCACTACGGCGTGCCCGCTTCCAAGCTGTCGCGCACCCAGGCCGCCGGGCTCGCGGCGCTCCTCCCCGGCCCGCTGCGGCGCACCCCGGAGAACACCGGCCAGTACCGGCGGGAGATCCTGCGTCGGATGCGCCACCGCGGCTGGTGAGACGGGGCGCAGGCCCCGTCCAGGTGGAGGCCGCCGGGGACCCGGCCACGGCCCTCGCGGACTACGCGAGCGTCCCCATCGCCTTCCAGGTCCGCTCGGTCCTCGACGTTGCCGGGTCCGCCGACGGTCCAGGCGGGTTCGTGCTGACGGAGCGCCCGCTCGACACCCCCTATCTCAAGGACTACGACGCCATCCCCGGCGAGCACCCGTCGGGGTGGCCGGAGCGGTTCGACGTGTCCCGCTGGGGCGTGTTCGCGGCGCGTGTGGAGGGACGGCGGGAGGGAGGGGCGGCGGTCGCCTTCCGCACGCCGGGGCTCGACCTGCTGGAGGGGCGGGACGACGTCGCGGTGCTGTGGGACGTACGCGTCGCGCCGGAGGCCCGCGGGCGGGGCGTGGGCGCGGCGCTCTTCCGCGCGGCGGAGGCGTGGGCCCGGGCCCGCGGGTGTCGGCGCCTGCTGGTGGAGACGCAGAACGTCAACGTGCCGGCGTGCAGGTTCTACGCGCGGATGGGGTGCGTGCTCGCCGCGGTGAATCGCTCCGCCTATCCCATGCTCCCCGGCGAGATCCAGCTGCTCTGGGACAAAGACCTTGATCGACAGAACCCCGGCCACCAGACACGCCGACCCTGATTCGACGGACCCCGCCGAGCAGGTGATGCTCACGCGGGCCGCGCGACTGGACGAGGCATGCGCAAAGCTCGACCCGGATGAAGAGCGGGCAATCGCGGAAGAAGGTCTGGGAGCCGACTTGGCAGGCTGGCCCGACTACGGGTGACCGGCCGTCGCCAGACGGCCGGCCAGCCCGCTAGGATCCGGCCGGCCGACTGCGTGAGAGGAATTTACCTGCGGACGAACACCATGTCGGTGTCGATCCGGCCCTGCGGCGTCTCGTCCAGCCGCCGCACCGTCAGCGTCGCCCCGTCGGGGCTCAGCCGCCACTCCTCCGTGCCCGTCAGGGTGCGTGGGCCGGCCGGGGTCCGGAGCTGGCGGTCGATGGTGATGTGGACGACGCCGGCGTCGTCCATCCGCGCCTTCAGCGTGATGGGGAGGTACACCCGCCCCTGGGGCGTCCGGACCGGCGACCGGGTGTGCACCTCGCTGCCGTCCAGGGCGTAGTCGAAGCGGAGGGTGTCCTGCCGCGCGTCCCGGAGCTCGATCACCACGCCGACGCCCAGGTGGGTAGAGGTCTGGGTGACGTCCAGCGTGTGGCTCGCGATTTCGGCATAGAACCCGGGCAGGTTCCGGCTGCGCGCCGGGTCCAGCTTCCACTGCCCGGAGTAGTCGGCGGGCTTCGCGGGGGACTGCAGCATCAGCGCGGCCAGTGCCGCGGCGAGGAGCGTCTTCATGCGGGGATTCCTGTGGCCTGGCGGGAGGACGATCTCGTGCAGGCGCCACCGGAGTGGGCGGCTGCGGTCGCCAGGTCTGACCCCCGGGAGCGGAAAACCGTTGCCCGGGATCTCCCCCGATCAGGCTCCCGGCCGCCGCGCCTCAAGGACGTGGTGGAACGACCGCCCCCGCAGCTCCTCCGCCGTCAGCCCCGTCCCCTCCAGCACCTCCGCCTCGCCGAACGCCCCGCAGCTCATCCCGCGCAGGAAGTAGTTGAGCAGCGCCTGCCCCGCGTGGGGATCGTCGAAGGCGTCGCCGGCCTGGGCCGCCTTGTCGAGGAAGCCGCGGAGCCGCCGGGCCGCCGCGTCCCTCCCGGCTAAAAAGAACCCGAACACGGCCGCGAACCGCGTGGGGAGCTGCGCCGGGTGCAGGTCCCACCCCTGGTAGAAGCCGTGGACCAGCGAGTGCCGCACGTCGTCGAAGTGCATCCGCCAGGCGCGACCCACCGCCTCCCGGTTCTCCCGCTCCTGCGCGTCCGATGGAGACGGCCCTTCGTGCACCGGGACGGGGAGCACGGCCGTGGACCCGTCCGAGAGCCGGACGCCCGTCCCCGCGAACGCCACCTGCATGGCGTGGCGCGCGAAGTCGCACGCCGGGTGGCGCATCCCCTGGTGCGCCACCGTGATCCCCACGCCCGCGGTGTAGTCGTAGGTGCCGAAGTGCGCGCCGGCGAGCCGCCCGCGCGCCGCCTCCATGAACGCGGGGAGCGGCGTCCGCCCGTCCGCGCCGATCACCGCCTGCGGCACTTCCACCATCAGCTCGAAGCGCAGCGCCCCCTCCGCCAGCCCGCGGCGATCCTCCAGCATCTCCAGCACGTCCGCGAAGAACGCCGCCTGCTCGGGGACCGTGACCTTTGGCACGGTGAGCAGCAGCCCCGGCGGCAGCCGCCCGCCCGCGGCCTCCAGCAGCCGGGTGAGGAACAGGTCCAGCGTCCGGACGCTGCGCCCCCTCGTCTCCTCGGTGAGCGCCTTGAGGCGCAGCCCCACGTACGCCGGCAGCGTCCCGGCCTCCATCCCCCGCGCCGTCTCCTCCGCCACAGCCAGGGCGGCGGCGTCCTCCTCCGCGTCCGGCCGCACCCCGTACCCGTCCTCGAAGTCCACGCGGAAGTCCTCCACCGGCTCCCGCTCCAGCTTGTCCACCACCCGCGCGTACAGCGCCTCCGCCGCCCCGTCCGCGGGGATGCCGAGGACGCGCGCGAAATCCGCAGGCGTGGGCGCGTACCGCTCCAGCGCCCGCAGCGCCTGGCGCCCGTGCTCCGCCGCCGCGTCGCGCCGGAAGTGCTGCGCCCCCTGATAGACCGTGTGCACCGGCTGCCGCAGCGCGGTCTCGCCCGGGTAGCGCGCCGCGAACGCCAGGTTGGCCGGCCGCAGCCGAGCGGCGGCCGCCTCCAGCGCCGCGGGATCCAGCGACTCCCTCAATTCCACTTTCGCACTCCCGCACTCCCGCACTTTCGCACTGTCGTCATCCGTTGTAGATGATCCCCTTCTGCGCGCGGTACATCTCCAGCACCGCGTTGGCCTCGTCGCGGAGGACGCCGTGGACGATGCGGACCCCGCGCGCCTCCAGGTACGCGTGCGACTCCGGGAACACCGGGCCCTCATCGAAGTTGAGGCGGCGCGCGTCGTCGCGGTGCGCGCCGCACACCACCCGCCGCACCCCGCTCCACAGCGCCGCGCCCAGGCACATGGCGCACGGCTCGCACGAGGTGACCAGCTCGTACGCCGGCCCGTCGGGCGAGCGCAGCGAGAAGCACCCCAGCCGCGCCTGGGCCATCATGAAGGCCACCATCTCGCCGTGCAGCGTGCAGTTGTTCAGCCGCACCACGCTGTTCATCCCCACGGCCACCACCGCGCCGCTCTCCGCCTCGAAGACCACGGCGCCGAAGGGGCCGCCCGTCCCCCGCACCACGTTCTCGCGCGACAGGGCGATGGCCAGCCGCATGCGGTCCTCGTCGCCGCCGTAGCGGCGGTCCCAGTCCACCACGGAGTCCACCCAGTCGGGGTAGTCGATGCGGAGCGGCGGGATGCGCATGGCGATGGTCTCGCGGGGTGGCAGGGGTCGCGGAGGGGGGCGGACTGTCGTATAATATCCGCCTCCATCCACGGCGACAAATGCGGGAGGGCGATTGCGCTCCGCCCGGAATCGGTTATCTGTTCTGTAGCCGCCTCGGCCTCCTCCCCTTCCCCACCCCGGATCCGCATGACCCCAGCCGTCGGCCGCAGCGTATCGCGCAAGGACGGGATGCCCAAGACCACGGGCGCGGCGAAGTACGTGGACGACCTCAGCTTCCCCGGGATGCTGTACGGGCGGACCATCCGCTCCACCATCCCCCGGGGCCGCGTCCGGTCCGTCGCGCTGGACTTCGACCCGGCCGGCTTCACCGTGGTGGACTTCCGCGACATCCCCGGCCCGCGCTGCAACTTCGTGGCCCTGATCGAGCACGACCAGCCCTTCCTGGTGGCCGACGAGGTCAACCACCTGGCCGAGCCCATCCTGCTGCTGGCGCACGAGGACCGCGAGCGCCTGGCCGCTGCCGTGGTGCGGGTGGAGTACGACGCGGCCGAGCCCGTGCTGGCCCCGGAGACCTCGCCCAAGGTCTTCAAGGAGCTGCGCATCCGCAAGGGCGACGTGGACGCGGCGCTGGCCGGCGCCGACCTGGTGGTGGAGGGCGTGTACCGCACCGGGCACCAGGAGCACGTCTACATCGAGACCAACGGCATCATCGCCGTCCCCGAGAGCGGCGGGATGACCGTCTACGGCTCCATGCAGTGCCCGTACTACGTGCACAAGGCGGTCAAGCACCTGCTCCAGCTCCCCGACGACCGGGTGCGCGTGGTGCAGACGGAGACCGGCGGCGGCTTCGGCGGCAAGGAGGAGTACCCCAACATCCTGGCCGGGCACGCGTCGCTGCTGGCGCGCAAGTCGGGGCGGCCGGTGAAGATGGTGTACGACCGCACCGAGGACATGCTCGCCACCACCAAGCGGCACCCCTCGGTGATCCGGCACCGCACCGGCGTCACCCGCGACGGGCGCCTGGTGGCCATGGACATCGAGGTGCTGATGGACGGCGGCGCCTACGTCACCCTGAGCCCGGTGGTGCTGTCGCGCGGCTGCATCCACGCCGCGGGGCCGTACCGCTGCGACCACACGCGCATCGCGGGCCGCGTGGTGATGACCAACACGCCGCCCAACGGCGCCTTCCGCGGCTTCGGCGCCCCGCAGACGCAGTTCGCCACCGAGGTGCACATGGACCGCGTGGCCGCGGCCCTGGGGATGGACCCGGTGCGGCTGCGCGAGATCAACGCCCTGCGCCCCGGCGACACCACCGCCACCGGCCAGGTGATGGGCGCCGACTGCTCGGCGCTGGAGGCGCTCCATGCAGCCGTCGAGCGCTCCGACTATGGTCGCAAGCGCGCCGAGTACGCGGGCACCAACCGCGGCATCGGCGTGTCCCTGTTCTTCCACGGCTCCGGCTTCACCGGGAGCGGCGAGATCTACCTGGCCTCGAAGGCGACGCTGGAAGCCACGGAGACCGGCGCGCGCATCCGGGTGGCCAGCGTGGAGATGGGCCAGGGAACGCGCACCATGCACGCCCAGATCGTGGCCGACGCGCTGGGGATCCCCTACGAACAGGTGGAGATCGTGCAGCCGGACACCTCGCAGGTGCCCGACAGCGGCCCCACGGTGGCGTCGCGCACCTGCATGGTGGTGGGGCGCATCCTCCAGCGCTGCGCGGAGGAGATGCGCGAGCAATTGGGCGACATGACGCCGGGCGAGTACGTGCGCGAGCACGGCCCGCTCTCCATCACCCGCCAGTTCGAGAAGCCGGAGGAGATCTCCTGGGACGACACCGAGTACGTGGGCGACGCGTACTCGGCCTACGGCTGGGGGTGCGACGTGGCCGAGGTGGAGCTGGACCCGGTCACCTACGAGGCGCGCCCGCTCCACGTCACGGTGGTGCACGAGATCGGCAAGGCGATCCACCCCAGCATGGTGGTAGGGCAGATCGAGGGCGGCACCGCGCAGGGCGTGGGGTGGGCGCTCAACGAGAACGTGGTGATGCGCGGCGGCGGCATGGCGAACCCCACGCTCACCAACTACACCATCCCCACCACGCTGGACGCCCCGCGTATGGACGTGGTGGTGCTGGAGAACCCCAGCGGCTACGGCCCCTTCGGCGCCAAGGGCGTGGGGGAGATGCCCATCGACGGCCCCGCCCCGGCGGTGGTCAACGCGATCCGCCACATCGGGCTGGACGTGCGCTCCATCCCGGCGGTCCCCGAGGTCCTCATGGAGGCGGCATGCGGTTGACGCTGAACGGCGCCGAGGTCGAGGTGGAGGCGCACCCGATGAAGCGCCTGCTGGACGTGCTCCGCGAGGAGTGCGGCCTCACGGGCACCAAGGAGGGGTGCGGCGAGGGGGAGTGCGGCGCCTGCACGGTGCTGCTCGATGGGCAGCCGGTGGTGTCGTGCCTGGTGCCGTTCGCGCAGGCCGCCGGCGCGGAGGTCGTCACCATCGAGGGGCTGGGCGGCGAGCACCCGTACCAGCGCGCCTTCGCGGAGTTCAGCGGGGCGCAGTGCGGCATCTGCACGCCGGGGATGATCCTGGCCGCCGTGGCGCTGGGGCCGGACCCCACGCTGGAGCAGGTCCGCACGGGGCTGGCCGGCAACCTGTGCCGCTGCACCGGCTACGAGGCCATCTACCGCGCCATCCGGAACGCATGATCATCCCCACCACCACGCTGGACCTGCGCGAGCCGCGCACGCTGGACGAGGCGCTCGGCATCCTCCGCGACGACGGCCCGCGCGTGCCGCTGGCCGGGTGCACGGACGTGTTCGTGGCGCTGCACTTCGGCACGCAGCCGGCGCGGCGCTACCTGAACCTGTGGCCGCTGGACGAGCTGCGCGGCATCGCCGTCGACGGGGACGTGCTGCGCATGGGCGCGCTGACCACGTACACGGAATTGATCCGCTCGGACGTGGTGCGGGACCGGCTCCCGGCGCTGGTGGCGGCGTCGCGCGAGGTGGGCGGCGCGCAGATCCAGAACCGGGGCACGCTGGCCGGCAACATCGCCAACGGCTCCCCCGCGGCGGACTCGCTCCCGGTGCTGGCCGTCGCGGACGCCGTGGTGGTGCTGCGCAGCGCGGCCGGGGAGCGGCGGGTGCCGGTCACCGGGCTGTACACCGGCTACCGGGCCACCGTGATCCGGCCGGACGAGCTGATCGTGGCGGTGGAGGTGCCGCGGGTGCCGGAGACGCAGTGGTTCCGCAAGGTGGGGACGCGGGCGGCGCAGGCCATCAGCAAGGTGGTGATGGCTGGGGTGCGCGGGCCGGAGCCGCGGGTGGCGTTCGGGAGCGTGGCGGCAACCGTGGTGCGGGTGCCGGAGACGGAGCGGTGCCTGGCCGCGGGCGGGAGCATCGAGGAGGCGCAGCGGGTGCTGGCCGGCGAGATCCGGCCCATCGACGACGTGCGCTCCACGGCGGCGTACCGGCTGCGGGTGGCGGGCAACCTGCTGCGCCAGTGGTGGGAGGAGACGGGGTGAGCGGAAGCAACTATTAGGCTGTTGATTCACGAACATGAAAACAGGAAGCCGCAATATTGCCCGGCTTCCAGCACTCGGTGCTCATCTCTCGCACCGCGACCGTGTTTGGTGCAGTTGTAGCCCATGTTGCACTGTTGAAGTCTTGATGGACTCCCATTAGCCGCTGGCAACACGTCCTTGCCACCATTCGCGAAGTGGGTCGTGGCGAGGTGGAAGGAATCGCCCACGCTGCTGAACGTCGGAAAGGGCACGACGAAGTTGATCTTCAGTTACTCCTTCAATTAACGACCACCGTTGTAGTATTTCAGTCGTACTAAATAACATCACACGGGGAACAAGGCGTTCGACGACTTGCCTTGCTTTCCGATCATCCGTCGCCACAATGTCCCCGCGGTGAATAGCCACAGCGATGGTGCGCGCCTCGCCATCGTCTAGGTCGAAAGCTAAGTTCACGAATGATTCAGCCTCGTCCTCGGTATCGATATCTACAACCTCCAGTAGACCGCTGTCGAGCAGAGGAGTAAGATTTACCGGATCTCGCTCCTCGGCATTCTCCCCTTCTCCCCCGACCAGTACGTAGGTTGCCTCGATCTCCATGACTCGGCGGACGACACCGAACCGGAATGGTAGACTCTGAAGGACCGCTTCGATGTTGCGACTCGCGTACAGATTCACCAAACAGCAGGCATCGAGCAGGACTCGACGTTCATTCGGCGCACGTCCGCTCATTCTATTCTCCGCCCCTCCGTCTGTTCACATCAGAGACGGATCCGCCAAGTTCCAACTGAACCGCGCTCAACTCGCCGTCATCATCAACGCTAAGCTCGGTGGCAAGTGCTTCCGCAATACGTCGCGACTCCAGGCGGTCCACACGGAGGAAGCGCGCGAATTGCCCTTCGCTAAGCTGGCCCGATTCGTACGCTTCCGTCGCGAGATACATATAACGACGGGGTAAGAGGTTATCCTCAGTAGGCTGTTGAGGAAGTCCCAATAGAGATTGTGCCTCACGTACTCGGAATCCCTTTCCAGATAGCCTTTCCCAAGTTCCTGATGGAAGTAAGGAGAGTTCCTCCAAGCGAAGAGTCATTGCTTCAACAGAGACAAAATAGACATGTGCAAGCCGGCAGAGATCAGCAGGCGTAATCCCTTTCTCACGACTGCTCTGGATGCGGGAAAAGCGTCGCCGCAGTCCGGACTGAGGCATCAGAAAAGCCCTGGAGAACGCATCTGCGAAGCGCTCCTGCTCAGGTACGCGCTGGTAGCGACCCAGGATAGCAACTTCTGCTTGATGACGGCGCGTTAGAAAATGGCCATACTCATGTGCAGCAGAGAGGCGGCGCTTCTCTGCCGGGTGATTCCTGTTTACCGCGACACACCCACCGAGCTTCAGGGTATAAGCAAACATCGCGGCTACTTTAGAAGGCAGGTCCATATAAAACACTCGGATCCCGACGTCATTCTCCAGAGTGCTTCTCAAGTTGATTAGCGGACCATCCCCCACCCCGAGACGATTTCGCTCCGCATCCGCAACCAGTTCCGCTTCGTGCTCGGGAGGACCACCACCAAGATCATAAGGTGGCGGGTACCGCTGAGGCATTGGAGCTTGCCTGAGTTGCTCAAGCTCGCGGTAATCCTCCGCCAGACGTTCAAAATCATCAATTTTGTCGGCAAGCCATCGCTCGGCTTCCGAATCTGCGATGAACGCGGAGCGGAGTTGAACGCCGAAGCTCGGGTCGGGTTCCTCGTTTCGTAGGAGTTCGTTTACAGAACGCCCGTACAATCCGGCTAGACTCATCAATTCCGAAGCCTTGATCCGCCTCTGGCCCTTCTCAATTGCCGTAATGGTAGTGCGGGCTACACCAAGGTGCTCTGCGGCCTGCGCCTGGGTAACACCACGTGCTCTCCTAGCATGCTGTAGCCTTGCGCCTAGATCATGCGGATCAGTCGCCTGAAGCGCGTTACTCACCATAATTGGCCCCTACATGGGAGGGACGAAGAGGCTCACCGCGCGGTGGACGTGCTGGCAGTTGCTCCCATTCATCGCAGTAGCGCTTGTACATCGCTATCAACTGATCCTCAACCGAACCACTCGCCGGCATATTATCGCGAAGTTCCAACGAAATCTCCATCAACTGCGGATACATGGTGCACAGCGATGCCCACGGATCCGGGCTGGCAATCGCCTCCCTGAGTCTCGCTACCTGGTAAAGCATCGCCCGGAATGGGTAGAGCTTTGCCGCGGGGAGGTGATTTAGCGAACTGAAGATGTCCTCGCGGTAGTGGGCGGGGTTATCAAAACTCATCAGCCCAGCCGCATAGATGGCTTGCCGTCGAAGCAGACACGACGTGCAGAGCCCACACTGCGGTTGACCTTCTATGCGTTGTGGGAATCCATCACACGAAACACTCAGATCAACTAGAGGCCCTAGCTGAAGCTCAGCTATGCTTCGGCACAGCTGTCCCTTAGTAGTGAATAGGAATGGCAGGAGAAACTTGAACTCGGCACCCGTCGCTCTCGACACGAAAGCACTCATCTTCTGGAGTGCCAACGGGTGAGTAGCACGGGTCAGGTGCACACCAATCTGAGCACGGGTATATGGAAGATTGACTGCACCGACGCCATTCTCGTAGATCGACAACTGGTTCAATCCGCCCATGAGCGCAGTGACCGCTCCGAATGCAGCGAACACGAACCCCCGGGATCTCTGGCTCGTCTCATCGCGATTCTGTGCACGCGGTCCCCGCTTTCGCAATCCAATTGGAACGAAGCATGGCTCAACCACTCTTTTCGTGCGTTCCCTAAGAAGAGTGGAAAGCTTCGCTTGGACACCTTGGGTGCGCGGACTCGTATTCGCAGCAAAGAGCAAGAACCCATCCGACGGCAAGTCGATGAGTTCTTGACAGAGACCTGCCAGCGAATCCAAACCACCACTAAAGAGAGCGGCGTGTTGAACTCTATTCGCAACGGGAAAGAGCGAGGCCTGTATCGCTCTGCTCTGTGGAACATTGTTCAGCGGGAGAAACTCGAAATCCCACTCGTCCTCAGTATAAAACTGGAGAACTTCTCGTAAGATCTCCTGCATGGCCGCGTCCTGCCAACGCAGAATATCTCGAACCGGCAAAGTCACACGTATACGGCGCGTCCACGCCAAATCGTAGCGGTCCTGGCCAGGCAGACGCCTTGGGCAGACCCGGTCCGCGAGATACACTGCCGACGCAACACTGATTAAGTCGGAGAGTGCAACAGGAAGCTCGGACTCGAAAACATGTGAAAGGACATAGTCGCCCACCTTGAACTGATGGCAGGGCACAACCGACGAGGCACTCCCCTGCACATAGAGAGTACCATCGGGCGCGAAGGTCAGGTCGTAGCTCGGCGTGAGCTCCCTCTCAAGGCGGGTCATTTGAGTTAGCTCAGAGGTTCCTCAAGCAATTCCGCCGTAGTCTTTCGGCGTTGCCTGCGCATGACACTAGGAGCTCGGAGACCTTCCCCAGTCGGCTGTTGTGCTAATTTCTCGGAGAGTTTCACGATACCGGGTGCAAGCCTACGCCAGCAGTCCTGCTGGAACTCGTGCAATTCGGTCTCGCTCCCAAACCGCCGGTCAGCAAGCTCGGGTCCCCCTCGTTCGAAAACGTGATGGGCCACGAGTGCGGTGCACACCCTCTCAGGAACCAGAATCGTTGCATCAATTGCCGAAAGCACCCCAGCTGCCATTTCAACAATCATCTGCCTTGCTGCTTCGGCGGCAACTCGACAATGCCGATTCCCGACCATCTCCACCTCAATCGCACGCACGTGCTGGAAGGCACGGTCAGGAGAAAGCTGACCATCGGCAAGCTCCTGAACCACACGCGACAACCCTGGCAGGGCGGGGATCCCACCGCGATCTCTAAGCGAACGTGCCAGAGCGTGCAGGATCGCTCGAGTTACCTCCTCAGCCGACCCGCCGCTGTATAGCTGTCGAACGGGCCGGGTCCAACCTGGTGCAGCTACTCGACAGAAGATATCACCATCAGGCACTGTTACCTCCATCGTAAAGGGCTACTCGCAAGCTAGTTTTAGATCCTGACAATGTCAAGTACTAAAGATGATACAAATCGACAAATGTCAGGTCCCGTAGGTTTCGGAATTTTCAGCGGCGGAATCCATAGGGACTAGCGAGTTGCGGATACCGACACCGTTGGGATGCAAGAGGCCCCGCGGCGTGAGCTGTGGGGCCTCGCTCGTTTTCGTCGGGGTGGGGCCGCCAGAATCTGAACGCCGCGCTCTGGGGGAACAGCGTCCCCAAGGTGGGGATCAGCGCCGGCGTGGTGGAGGACAAGTACCGCTTCTTCCCCATCCCCTCGTCGGCACTGGCTACCAACCCGCAGCTGACGCAGAACCCGGGCAGGTGAGCCGGGCGGGCAGGTAGACGGCAGAAGGGGCGCTTCCTCGGCGAGGAAGCGCCCCTTCGGTTTTTCGCCCTCACCGGCGGCCCTCACCCGGCTCGCTTGAGGCTCGCCACTCTTTCCCAATCTGGGAGAGGGGGCAACAACGGCGCGCGCTCCGGACGGCTCCGGCGTAGGTGGTCGGCCGGGGGATTCTGCTCCGGGAGTGCGAAACTCGCCCACCGCCGGAGTGAGGGCCAGATCACGCTGGCTTCGAACAAACGCACCGCCTGCGCAGCCTCCCCCGACCTCCCTGCGCAGATCCCAGGAACGGCAACAGCACCCGACCTCCAGAACACCACCAGACCTCCGGGAAGCCCTCCCCAGAATGGGGGAGGGTGGCGGCTCTCAAGCCGCCGGGTGGGGGCCTGCCGGCACGAGCGCTACGCCACGCGGGGAGCCGCGAACTCGCGGGCCAGCAGCAGCGCCGTGGCACCCCGGAGCCGGGCCAGCCCACCCTGCGAAACCGGCACGACGGGCGTGGCCGCCGCACCGGGCGTGAGCGAGCGCTCCCGCATCGCGCCCAGCACCGTCTCCCCCACCAGGTCCCAGGCGGCCACGATCTCGCCGTCCAGGAAGATGCGCGCCGGGTTCAGCGTCATCACGATGCCGGCCAGCCCCATCCCCAGGCTGCGCGCCGTCTGCCGGAGCGCCTCGGCGGCCCGCGTGTCTCCGGCGCGGGCGCGGGCCACCAGGTCGGGGAGCGTCATCCCGCTGCGCCGCAGCGCCTCGCGGTCGGCCTCCTCGGCGGGATCCAGCCCCAGGTAGCGCCCCAGCGTGGCCAGGTTGGAGGTGTGCGCCTCCAGGCAGCCGCGCAGCCCGCACAGGCAGCGCGGGCCCTCCATGCTCAGCGGCAGGTGCCCGAACTCGCCGGCGGTGTCGCCGTGGCCGCGCAGCACCTGCCCGTCCACCACCACCCCCACCCCCACGCCGTCCGACACGGTGACGTAGGCGAAGTTGTCCACCCCGTCCACGCGCGACGGGTTCAGCCACATCTGCGCGAGCGCGCAGGACACGGGGCCGTTCTCGATGAAGGCGCGCAGCCCGGTGCGCTCGGAGAGCATCTCGCGCAGCGGCACGTCCTTCCACCCCAGCGCCGGCGAGTTGAGGATGCGGCCGGCGCGCCGGTCCACCATCCCCGGCACCACCAGCCCGATCCCCTCGCAGCCGCCGTCGGCGCCGTGCACCTCCAGCAGGTCGCGCACGCGCTCGCCCAGGCGCTCCACCAGCTCGGCGGGGTCGGTGGAGGTGGGGAGGGTGTCCATGGCGATCTGGTTGCCGCTCAGGTCCGCCAGCACCACGTAGGTGCGGCTGAAGCGGATGTCGATCGCCACCACCAGGCGGCCCTCGGTCCTGACGTGCAGCATGGTGGGCCGGCGCCCGCGCGGGGCGGTGGCGGCCTTGCCCTCGTAGATGCTGCCGCTCTTCAGCAGCTCGTCCACCAGCCGGGTGACGGTGCCGCGGGTCACGTCCATCACCCGCGCCAGCTCGGCCCGGGAGACGGGCTGGTGCTCGCGGATCAGGTTGAGGACGATCTTCTCGTTGATCTCGCGCGGCGTGGAGCGCGTCGCGCGCTGGAAGTGCTGGGGGTTGATCTTCCGCATCGGCCGAGGGCCTGTCCCGGGTGCTGGTGGCGCGGCAGGGGATCCGGGCCATTGCCGCCGCGTGACCGCAAGGGGGCGCCGGCGCTCCTGCTGGTGCTCGCCACAAATCTAATGCATCGCTGAACGGAGTAAACCTTCACGGCGGGATTTTCTTGGCTATCATAGTCCCGCGCCGCAACAAAATAGAAGCGTAAAGTTTCCGGATTTCCGCCTTTGGTTTCGTTCTCGAGGAGCAGTCCGGCGCCCGATGTAGAGGTGCGGGCGGTGGACCGGGGCTGCCCGCGGTGTCCCGGGCGTGGCCCCGCCGCTTCCTTGACAGCCCCGCCCCCGCGAGCCAAGCTGCCAGGCCGCCGCGCACCCGGAGCCGCCGACATGACCACCCACCCGCCCGTCGCCCTGGAGATCGAAAAGCACCCGCTACTCCGCGTTGCCGCGTTCACCACGCGCTTCCCCGCCCCGCTGGGCGAGTTCCCCACGCCGGAAGCGGTCCGCCGCCTGCTGGACGCCGACGCCCCGGCGCCCCTGCTGCGCGACGAGGCGGTGCGCTCCGCCGTGCGCGACCTGCTGCGGTGGGGCGGCTACAAGCCCGTGGGCCGCGGCAAGCCGGCCTCGGAGTACCTGGTGCGCGCCGCGGGCGAGGGCGCGCTGGGCTCCATCAACCCGGCGGTGGACGCCTGCAACGCCGTGTCGCTGCACAGCGGCCTCCCCATCAGCGTGGTGGACCTGGCGCTCGCCCGGCCGCCGTTCCGCGTCGCCCTGGCGCCGGCGGGCGCCTCGTACGTGTTCAACGCGGCGGGCCAGGAGATCGACCTGGGCGGGCTCCTGTGCCTGTGGGACGCGGAGGGCCCCTGCGCCAACGCCGTGCGCGACTCCCAGCGCACCAAGACCCGCCCGGACACCACCGCCACGCTCTCCGTGGTGTGGGGCGCCGCGGGCCACGAGGAGCGCCTGCGCGCGGCCGCGGCCTGGTACCGGGCGCTGCTGGAGGACGCCGGCGCCCGCACCGCGGAGGTGGGCTGACGCGGGCGACATCGGCCGCTGGGGAGCACCCCCTGCCCGCGTGCAACTTTTTCGGCGCCGTCCGCGTCTCACCTTTCAGACCCGGGCGGCCGAGAACGCCGACGCGACCCCCGTTTCCCGTGAAGGGCGGGCACGGCTGAGGCTCCCGGGGCGGCACGGACCACGATGGAAGCACCCAGCGACACGGCCCCGCGCCCACCCGGGCGCGGGGCCGCGTCGCGTCCGGCGGACACGCGGCGTCAGCGCAGCCGCCGCACGGTGACGTACAGGTGGTGGAAGCCGGGGAATCCGCCGATGACCGCGCCCGAGGCGACGACGCGGAAGTCGAAGAGCTCGTCGGCGATTCCGCTCGGGGGGGCCTCCGGGAGGCTGTCGATGGCGTCCTGCAGCGCCTCGCCGAAGTCCCAGGCGGCGGAGTACCCGGTCGCCGTGTCGTCCGCCGCGCCCCGCCCGCCGGCCTCGCCGCCGGCGAGCGCCGCCACCCCGGCGGGCCCGGCGGGATCCGGCCCCAGCCCGGGGTGGGGATCCCACTCCCGCTCCTCCACGGGTACGTCCTGCGGCCCGTCGGCGTTGTGGACCGTGATCGTCCCGGGGTTCTCGGGGGACGGGAAGCTCTCCATCACCCGGTACGCGGTCTCGACCTCGATGCAGGGCCCCTCCTGGCGCCATCGGACGCCGTACTGCGCCGGGTGGATGAAGATCGAGAGCCGCTCGACGTCCACCTCGTGGCACGGGGTGGGCTTGCGGCCGGAAGCGACGATGAAGATGCGTCGTGCCATGTAGAAGGCCCGGATCGACTCGGTGCGCGCGGGAACCCAGCTCGACATGTGGACCTCCGTCGGAGTGAGGTGGCCGGCGGCCGGGGCGACCGCCATCTTCAGGTTGGATGGGCGTGGGAGCCGGGATTCCCGCGCCGCTAACCCGATCCGGCCGCCGCATGACGACGATCTCCAGCCTTTCCCTGCTCGCCGGTCCCGACGCCCTCCGCATCGTCCGCGAGCGCGGGCTGCGCGCCGAGGACGTGGACGTGGTCCCCGGCGCCTCCGGCGGCCCCAAGTGGCTCGTCCTCGCCGGGCTGGACCGCTGGCTCTTCGGCCGCTTCCTCCAGGCGCCGCGCGAGAGCGCGCTGCACCTGATCGGCTCGTCCATCGGCAGCTGGCGGCTGGCGTGCCTGGCGCAGCGCGACCCGGCCGCCGCGCTGGAGCGCGCCCACGACGCGTACGTGGAGCAGCGCTACCCCGTGAAGCCGCCGCCCGCGGCGGTGACGGAGACCAGCGCCCGCATCCTGGACGTGCTGCTGGGCGAGCACGGCACGGAGGAGATCCTGGCCCACCCCCGGGCGCGGCTGCACGTGCTGACCACGGAGTGCCGCGGCCCGTTCGCCAGCGAGCGCCCCGCCGCGCAGATGGCCGCCTTCACGCTGGCCGCCGCCGGCAACCTGCTCACCCGCCGCGCCCTGGCGCTGGGGCTGCGGCGGGTGGTGTTCCACACCTGCGGCGACACCAGCCCCTTCCGCGGCCTCGCCGACCTCCCCACCACGCACCTGCCGCTCACCGCGGCGAACCTGCGCCCCGCGCTGCTCGCCTCCGCCTCCATCCCGCTGGTGCTCTCCGGCGTGAGGATCCCCGGCGCGCCCCCGGGCGTCCACCGCGACGGCGGCATCCTGGACTACCACCTGGACCTGGACTTCGGCCCGGGCGACGGCATCGTCCTGTACCCGCACTTCTACCCGTACGTGGTGCCCGGCTGGCTCGACAAGTCGCTGCGCTGGCGCCGGGCCCGCCCCGCCAACTTCCGGCGCGCCCTGCTCGTCGCCCCCTCCGCGGAGTTCGTCGCCCGGCTCCCCGGCGGCAGGATCCCCGACCGCAACGACTTCTACCGGCTTCCCGACGACCAGCGCATCCGCCGGTGGCGCGCGGTCATCGCCGCAAGCGAGCAACTGGCGGACGATCTGCGCGAGCTGATGGAGACCGGCAGGCTCGCCGACCACGTCCGCCCGTTGTGAGGTCTTTGTTAACGGCGGGCTCGGGCGTGCCCCCGGCTGGCGCCGGGGTCGGGCTGCGGCTCCGTAGGGCCAATGCCGATCGGTTAAGGCTGGGGCGGAGGTAAGCTCGGACGTTTTCGAGGGTAGTGGCTCATCTTGCGTTTGACCGCTCGGGGATAGGAGCGCCCCGAGCGGCGCTGGGGCAGAATGAAATGCTTCAGGTCCTGTCGCAGCCGCTTCAGGTGGCGCGGAATGGCGCCGGGACTGGCTACGGCACACCAGAGCCATTCGTCGCGGATCAGGCGCAAAGCGGCCACGAAGCTGATGCGCACCGGCTCGACTTGGGCCTCCTCGGCCACGCGCTCCATCTCCAGGCGCACCAGGTTGTAGGCCAGGAGCAGGCCCCAGATCTCCTGGGCCACTGCCGCGGGACTTTGGCTGCGCAAGGTCTCTTCCTGCTCCAGCAGTTCGGTCTTGAGTTCGTCGTAGCCGAGTTCGATCTCCCAGCGCTCGTGGTAGAGCGCCGCGATCTCTTCGGCCGGATACACCTGCGGGTCGAGCAGCGAACTCAGCAGCACCTGCCGGGCATGCCCGGGGCGCTGATAGCCGACCATCCGCGCCGGGAAAGTCTTCGGCAGCGAAGGATTGCGCTGGCGCGCCTTGGGGGCGACGCGCACCTCGACGAGTGTGTCGCCCTCGCTGAACTGCTCCAGCACGCGATAGCGCGTCCGCTTGCGCATCCGCATCAGCCAATGCCGCTCGCCCCCCGCGGCCTGCAACGCCACCAGAGGGGCGGCAGCGTAGAAGTTGCGGTCCACGATCAGCAGAGACCGCTGCGGCAGGGCGGCGAAGAGATCTGCCGCGTAGCGGCGCTCATCCGTGGTGAAAGGACCGAAGCGCACGGCTTCGATCAGGTGGCTGCGCAGCGTCATCAGAGCGACGAGGCGCACCAGGGGATAGCCGCTGTCGCCGCGATCGCCCCCGGCTCGATGTCCGCCGAAGTGAGTGCGGTTGGCGCTCGAATCGGGCACGCGCACCGAGGTGCCATCGATGCCGTAGAGGGCCAGCCCCCGCCAGCGGTGCGTATCGGCGCTGCGCCGAGCCCAGGCCAAAGCGCAACGCTCGAAGAGCCAGGCCAGGGGCTCCTCTCCCAGGCGGCTGCGCGCGTCGGAGACAGAACTGGGCGCCGCGGTGACCCCGCGACTGCCCGGCAGCGCTAGGTCGAGCTTGGCGGCAACTTCGACGATGGAGCGGTCCCGGTACAGGGCCATGCCGAGGACCAGCCAGATGACCTGCTCCGCCGGCAGGCGGCGCTTGCGCAACGTGGCGGTGCCGGTGGCCTGGAGCGCAGCATCGATCCACTCGGGATCGATCGCCTGGCGGACATACGCGAAGTGCTCCGGGGGGCCGAAATCAGCCACCTGGAACAGAGAGCTGGCGAGATGCATGGCGGGAGAATGAGGGAAACGGTGACTCCCCTTGAGTTTGCATCCTCCCGCCTGCTCCGCCAAGTCCCTTAACCGATCGGCATTGTCCGTAACGCACGATACAACCGTGCGTAACGGAGGCGAGCCCCGGCGGAAACCGCCCCGCCGGGTCTCGCCGCTTCGCGCTCGCATCCCTCACGCGGGGCCGGTGCTGGCGTCCTCGGGGGCCCTCTCCCCCGGCCCCTCCCCCGCAAGCGGGAGAGGGGAGAACCGCACGGGCCTCATGCAGTTAAGTCCCCTCTCCCAGAATGGCGCTTCACGCTGCGCGTGAACCGGATGGAGGGAGAGGGTGGCGAGCCTCAAGCGAGCCGGGTGAGGGCCAAAACGGCGCCCCCACCTCGCTACCGAGGCGGGGGCGCCGTTCCGCACTTCCGCACTTCCGTTCAGCGTACTTCGTACTCCGTACTGCCGTCCCCCTACTGCCCCGCTGGGGCCGGCGTGTTCGCCTGGAGCAGTCGCATCCACGCCTTGGAGAGCCGCTCGTACTCGGAGGGGCAGCGCTGTGCGCGCGCCGCGGGGAGGCCGCCGCTGGTGACGATGCCGCGGTACTTCTGCGGGTCGGAGCCGTAGATCCAGCAGGCGATGTTGAACAGGCGCTGCGGCCCCAGCGAGTGCTCGTCGGCGAAGTCGGAGTTGTCGTAGGTGGCGCCCGGCCCGGGCTGGATCGCCCGCACCCCGTTCAGCGCCGCCACCGCGCCCTTGTCGCCGCTGCCGATCAGCATCACCGCGGCCAGCTGGTCCACCGCGTCCTCCTCGCGCCCGGTGATGGGGAGGTCCAGCACGTCCACGAGCGCGTGCCCCACCTCGTGCATCAGGATGAAGGTGGCGGCGCCGTCCACCGTCTCGCGCTGCTCCGTGGTCCAGGCGCCGTCCGGCACGAACTGGTTCACCAGGTCCTGGAACAGCTCGTAGCAGAAGGTCACCGTGCCGTCGCGCGGGCTGTAGAAGGCGTTGACCTGTCCGCACTGGTCGCTGCGGATTCCCACGTTGCGCGGGAGCGGGAACCGCTGGTTGAGCCCCTCCACCAGCGACTCCAGCATCCCCGTCTGCTTGAAGCGCTGCTCCAGCGGGCGGAAGACCGGGTTGCTGGCGCTGACGTACGAGTACACCCACTTCCCCCCCGCCGAGGACCGCGTCTCGTCGGCGGTGGTGGCGGACGCGGCGAGCGGCTGCACGGTCAGCGTGTAGCTCCCCGTCTTCCCCGCCTCGAAGGCGTTTGCCTGCACCACGTACACCCCCGTGCCGCCCACCGTGACCGTCACCTGCGCGTCGGTGCCGCCGCCCGCGTCGTCGTCCGAGGCCTCCACCTGGAGGTTGGAGCCGCTCAGCAGCCCCCAGCGCAGGTACGCGTCGAAGTCGCTGGAGCGCATGGTGATCTGCAGCCGCTCGCCGGGGCGCCCGCGGTACACGTACTGGTCGAAGAACGAGCTGTCCGAGAGCATCGCGTCCGAGCGCGTCAGCGTCCCGGTGACCGTCTGCCCCGCCGTCAGCGTCGCCGCGCCCGCGGGGGCGGAGGCGGTGGTCTGCCGCGCGGCGGACACCGGCTCCACCGACAGCGTGTAGCTTCCCGTCTCCCCGGCGCGCAGGGTGTTCGCCTGGATGGCGTAGGTGCCGCTGCTCCCCACCGTGGCGACCAGCTGCGCGTTGCTGCCGCCGCCGCTGTCGTCGTCGCTCGCCTCGGAGGTGAAGGAGGTGCCGGCCATGCGCCCCCACGCCAGGTACGCGTCGAAGGCGGTGGAGCGCAGCGTCACCAGCACCTGCTCGCCGGGGCGCCCGCGGTACACGTACAGGTCGTAGTGCGTGTTGTCGGAGAGCTTGGGGTCCGAGGTGTCGATCCGCCCGCTCACCGTCTGCCCCATGGCGATGGACGCCGCTCCCGTGGGCGTTCCGCCGGCGCTCTCCACCCGCAGCGTGTAGCCGCCGGTGGTGTTGGCGCGCAGCGAGTTGGCCTGGATGGCGTACGTTCCCGAGGAGCCCACCGTCACCTGCAGGCGCGAGTTGGTGCCGCCCGCGCCGTCGTCGTCCGAGTCCACGGCCACGAACTCGCTTCCCTGCATCCGCCCGCCGCGCAGGTACGCGTCGAAGTCGCCGGAGGTGAGCGTCACCAGGATCTGCTCGCCCGGCCGGCCCTGGTACAGGTAGGTGTCCACGAACGACTGGTCCGACATCTTCGCGTCGCCGGCCTCCAGGCGCCCGTTGACGCTCTCGCCGGCGCGGATGGTGTTGCCGCCGCTGCGCGAGTCGCGCGCCGGCGCGCTGGCGCTCTCCACCGCCAGCGTGTAGCTGCCGGTCTTGCCGCCGCCCAGCGAGTTGGCGCGGATCACGTAGGTGCCCGCGCTCCCCACCGTCACCCGCACCTGCGAGTCGGTGCCGCCGGCGCCGTCATCGTCCGTGCTCTCCGAGCGGAAGCCGCTCCCCGTCCCCTGTCCCCACGCCAGGTAGGTGTCGAAGTCGCTGGACCGCAGCGTGATGACCAGCTGCTCGCCGGGGCGCCCGCTGAAGGTGTAGTCGTCGTAATGCGACTCGTCGCCCATCTTCGGGTCGGAGGCCTCCAGGCGCCCCGTCACCGTCTGCCCCGCGGCGATGCCGCTCCCGCCGCCCCGCGGCCCCGGGCTCGGCGACGGCCCCACCGGGCCGGCCCCGCCGCCGGCCGGCTGCACGCTCAGCGTGTACGCGCCGGTGCTGTTGGCCGCGACCGAGTTGGCGCGGATCACGTAGGTGCCCGTGCTCCCGATGGTCACGGTGAGCTGCGAGTCGGTGCCGCCCGCGCCGTCGTCGTCCGAGGCCTCGGAGCGGAAGCCGCCGCCGCTCCCCTGTCCCCACGACAGGAAGGCGTCGAAGGCGCTCGAGCGCAGGGTGACGACGATGCGCTCCCCGGGCCGGCCCACGTAGGTGTACTCGTCGTAGTGCGAGTTGTCGCCCATCTTGGGGTCCGACGTGTCCAGGCGGCCGCTCACCGTCTGCCCGGAGGAGATGCGGCTCCCCCCCTGCGGCGCGGGTCCCGCCGGCGCGGCGCCGCCGGCCGCGGGCTGCACGCTGAGCGTGTACGCGCCGGTCTGGTTCGCGGCCACCGAGTTGGCGCGGATCACGTAGGTGCCCGCGCTCCCGATGGTCACGGTGATCTGCGAGTCGGTGCCGCCCGCGCCGTCGTCGTCCGACTCCGCGGACTGGAAGGCGCTCCCCCGCCCCTGTCCCCAGGACAAAAAGGTGTCGAATGCGCCGGAGCGCAGGGTGACGACGATGCGCTCGCCGGGCCGCCCGACGTACGTGTACTCGTCGTAGTGCGAGTTGTCGCCCATCCTGGGGTCGGACGCTTCCAGGCGGCCGTTCACGGTCTGCCCGGAGGTGATGCTCTGCGCGGCGGCTCCGGCGGGCGCGGCCAGGAGCAGCGCGGCGGCGAGGAGCGCGGGGAGGGAGAGTCTGGCGGTCATGGATTGGGAATGGAGGTGTCGCGGACGCAGGGCGCGCGGGCCGCGGTCGGCCCGGGCACGGAGGTCCCGGAGTGGCGGACGGGTCGGGAGCGGGCGGCGCCCGCCGGGTGGCGGGCGCCGGCTCCGGCGGGCGGGGAAGGCGAGCCCGCCGGAGGGTCCGCGCCGGAGGGGCGCGGGCGGGGAACAGTCTAACGCGTCGGGGCGCCGAAGGCCAGCGTCACGTGCGGCCACCGGGCCTCTGCGCACTCAGGCAGCCGCCCGGATCCGGCCCTCAGTGGGGCACCCGCGTGAGGGATGCGCGCCCGGAGGGCCGAGACCCCGCGGGGCTGTTTCCGCGGGGGCTCGGCTGCGTTGGCGAGCGTTGTTTGCTCGCCTACGCAGCGCGCAGCCCGACCCGAGCGTCAGCGAGGGGCACGCCCAACCCCGCAGTTCAAAGCCGTTCCGGTCACGCCTCGCCCATCATCAGCCCCTCGATGGAGTGCGCCTGGTGGATCGGCTCCAGCTCGTCCACCAGCCGGTACGTGATGTGCCGCTTCAGCTCTTCCGGCAGCGTCGCGAAGAAGCGCCGCGTGAGCTGCAGGTCGTGCCGCTCCGCGTTGTTCGCCGTGGGCGAGTCCACCCCCAGCACCAGCACCGGCCGGCTCTTCTGCGACAGGTTCGCGGTGCCGCGGTGGATGGTCAGCGCCGAGCGCGCCGAGATGTCGCCCATCTGCGGCATCTTGCGCTGCGCCCGCGCCTGGTAGCGCGGGTAGAACGACTTCGGCGGGAACATCTCGTGCTCGAACTCCGCCGCGTCGTCCCACTGCGTCCCCGGCGCGATCTCGAACGGCCCCATGTCCTCCGTCACGTCCACCGTGGTGACGTTGAAGGCAAGCGAGTTGAGCCGCCGCCCCGCCGTGGTGTCCTCCGGGGCCGGGAAGTCGCGGTGCCAGGGCTGGTCCTGCGCGCCCGGGCCGGGCACGTCGAAGCCGATCTCCACGATCCTGTAGTCGGGCCCCAGCACCGCCTCGCACACCGCCGTCACCCAGGGGTGCGTCGCCAGCTCCACGAAGCCGCGGATGTCCTCGGGGTGGATCTCCACGTAGTAGCGCTTCGGTCCGCGGCCCACCGCCCCGCCGGGACGCTTGAGCGCTTCCTGGAAGGCGACGTCGATGTCCTCGCCCAGCCGCCGCACCCACTCGCGGTCGAAGGCGCCCTTGAGGCCGATGATGCCGTCGCCGTACAGGCCGCCCATGATTGCGGCCGTGTCGAACTGCTGCTCCTGCGCCGGGACGATGGTGCTCGCCATGGTCGTGCTCCTGGTTGTCTGCGACCGCTTCGGGGCGCGGGCCCGTCGCGCTGGCCCGCGCCGTGCTGCGAAGATCCGTGGGCGCCGCCCGCGCGCCACCTTCCGGGACCGGCCCCCCTCCGGGTGTCCGCCGCCGGACGGACATCCCCTCCACACAGGAGGCCCCCATGCCACACCCGGGGCACGCCGCCCGCTCCCTCGCCCTCCCCTGCGCGGCCCTGGCCGCGCTGCTCGCCGGCTGCGGCCCGAAGGCGCCGCCCGCCGACGCCCCCGCCGACGAGCGTGTGGAGGTGGGCTACGGCACCCTGCCGCGCGACGGCCTCACCGGCTCGGTGGCCTCGGTCACCACGGAGCAGCTGGAGCAGCGCCGCGTCACCCGCGTGGAGGAGCTGATGCTGGGCCGGGTGGCCGGCGTGCAGGTGCACCGCCTGCCGGGCGGCCGCTACTCGGTCCGGGTGCGCGGCACCACCAGCCTGATGGGCGACGGCGAGCCGCTGTACGTGCTGGACGGCGTTCCTCTGCAGTCCCTGGGGCCCGGCACCACGCTGGACGGCATCGCCCCCGCGGACGTGGCCCGGATCGACGTGCTCAAGGACGCCGCGTCCGCGTCCATCTACGGCGTGCAGGGCGCCAACGGGGTCATCCTGATCACGACCCGCAAGAACGACTGACGACGCCTGCGGTTTTGGGCGTGCCCCCGGCTGCGCCGGGGTCGGGCTGCGGCTCCGTAAGGCAGCAAACAACGCTGCCTAACGGAGTCGAGCCCGCGCAAACTGCCGCGCGGTCTCGCCGCTTCGCGCTCGCATCCCTCACGCGGGTCTCGCGCTGGCGTCCGCGGGGGCCCCCTCCCCCGGCCCCTCCCCCGCAAGCGGGAGAGGGGAGAACTACATGCCGAGCTTGGATCTCCAGCCGTTGCCCCCTCTCCCAGAATTGGGAGAGGGTGGCGAGCCTCAAGCGAGCCGGGTGAGGGCCCGCCGTTGCAGGCTGTCCCCTGTAACCTGTCCCCTGTCCCCTAGCTCCTCACCCGCACCGTCTCCCCGTCCAGCTCCAGCGGCACCGCCAGCAGCGCCCTGAACTCGTTGTATCCCGTCCGCCCCGGAAAGAACGCGTGCAGGAACATCCAGGGCTCGCCGTCCGGCCCCTCGGCGACGGACGGGTGGCCGGGGCCCCACCACTCCGCCGTGGAGCGCAGCAGCGGCTCGGGCGACTTGCGGTACGGGCCCAGCGGCGCGTCCGCCACGGCCACGCCGATGCCGTAGCGCGCGGTGGAGAAGTCGTTGCCGGCGTAGAACAGGTAGTGCTTCCCCCCGTGCCGGGCGACCCACACGCCCTCGATCAGGTGCGCCTCCCACTCCTGGTCGTTCTCCAGCACCAGCGTGCGCTCCCCCTCCAGCCGCAGCCCGTCCGCCGACAGCCGCTGCGCCAGGATCGGCGTCCGCATCGCCTCCAGCACGGCGCGGACGGCGGACTTCACCGCCGGGTCCGCGTCGCCGGCGAGCAGCGCGGCCAGGCGGGCGCGCACCTCCGCGAAGCGGTCCGTCACCGCCTCCACCAGCGGCTGCTGCACGAAGAACTGCTCCATCGGCTCCAGCGTCCGCACCCACGGCCACAGCGTCGCCAGCAGCGAGGCGGTGCGGCGGTCCTCGGGATCGGGAAACAGCTCCCCGATCAGGCGGCCGTGCTCGTGGAGCAGGCCGTTCAGCAGCCCCGGCCAGACGCCGTTGGCGTCCTCCTTCCACAGCAGCCAGGCGCCGCCGTCGTCCTCCACCACCACGTGCGGGTCGATGACGCCGCCGCGCAGCAGCGGCTCGTCCGGCGTGGCGAACGGCCCCTCGGGACGGGCCGACGTGGCGACGCCGATGGCCAGCTCGCGCGTGTCCCGCTCCCGGGCGCAGAAGTACACGCGGAACTCGCCGCCCACCCGGTGCATCTCCGGCGCCCAGAAGTCGCCCACGCCCTCGCCGTCCGCGGCCCAGCGCGGCTTCGCGCCGCGCGGGAAGACGAAGCCCGCGGGCGTCCACTCGCGCAGGTCGCGCGACCTCGCGATGGGAAAGGAGTCCGGCGCGTCGTTGGAGGTGGCGAGCAGGTACCACCACGCGTCGCAGGGCGTTTCCTCCACGCGCAGGACGGCGGGATCGCCGTAGCCGTGCAGGAGCCCCGGCGCCAGGCTGCGGGTCAGCAGCGGCCGGAAGGGCGTGGCGGACGGCGCCGGCTCCGTCGGCCGCCGGTTTCGCGGCACCCGCGTGCCGAAGCGCTCGGCGAGATCCGCCGACACGTCCAGGTACGCGTTGTGGGTGCGCTCGGCGACACCGAAGTCGCCCGTGGCCTCGGCACCGCCCGCGGCGTCCGGGCCCACCACCCGGAACACGCGCACCTTCTCCTCCGCGCGCCCCCCGGCGATGCTCACCCGGAAGCGGTCCGGCGCCCCGGCCGGCGAGTCGAGCGCGAGCGCGCCCTGCGGCTCGTCCATCATCCCGGTCCTCTCCTCAGCGCCCGCAGGGCTCGCCGGAGGGCACCGGCAGCGGCACCCCCGAGGCCACCGGCTCGCCGAAGTCCGGGGTCCCGTCGGCGCGCCAGGCGATGCGCTGCATGCGGATCACCCGGTTCCAGTTGGGGAGCGTGTCCACTTTGGCGTGGTAGATCAGCCAGTCCTCGGTGCCGTCCGGCGACTTGGCGAAGCCGTTGTGGCCGGGGCCGAACACGCCGTTCGCCCGGGAGAACACCGGCCCCGTCTTGGTCCAGCTGGAGGGCTGCGTCGGGTCGGCGCCCGGGGCGTTCAGCCGCAGCATCCCCAGCCGGTAGGCCGGCGTCCACGACTCGCGCGTGGAGTAGGTCATGAACACCTGCCCGTTCCGCTCCAGCAGCTGCGGCCCCTCGTTCAGGTCCAGCCCGTCCACGGGGTCCACGCGCCGCTCCCAGCCCTCCGTGGGCGCCGAGATCCTCGTGCGCGGGCCGCTCACCGTCCACGGGTTGGACATGCGCGCGGCGTACAGGTACTGCGGCGTGCGCGCGACCGGGGTGTTGGTCTCCCACCCGGACCAGAAGCCGTAGAGCTGCCCGTTCAGGCGGTGCACCGTGAAGTCGATCGCCCACACGTCGTCGGCGCGGGTCGCGGGGTCGCCGCCGGTGTCCAGGCGGCCCAGGTCCTCGTAGGCGCCCCGCGGGTCGTCGCCGGTGGCGCGGAGCACGCCGGCGCGCTGGAAGATGAACGGCGCGTCCCGCGGGCCCGGGCGGCCACCGGCGTAGTAGATGTACCAGCGGCCGTCCACCCAGCGGATCTCCGGGGCCCAGATGTGGGTCTGGTTCCAGCCGCTGTCCGGCGCCACCCACACGCGCACGCTGTCCCGGCGCAGGTCGGTCAGCCTGGGCGAGCGGAACACCCAGATGGCGCTCCGCTCCGTGTCCGAGTTGGTGGACTGGGCCATGTAGTAGAAGCCGTCCCGGAACTGCACCCAGGGGTCGGCGCCCGGGGCAACGGGGTTGGCGAAGGTGCACGCGGCCGCCGTCCGGCCCGGGGTCTGCGCCGGCGGGAGCGCGGCGGGGGCGCACGCGTTCACCAGCGTCGCGGCCAGCAGCAGCGGGGCGGTGCGAAAGAGATGCTTCTGCTTCATCCTGGGCTCGCCTGGGTGGGCGTGTGTAACTCGGAACGGCAACGGCTTTGAACTGCTGTGTCGGGCGTGCCCCTCGCTGGCGCTCGGGTCGAGCTGCGCGCTGCGTAGCAGACGATACGACCGTCTGCAACGCAGCCGAGACCCGCCAAACCGCCGGCGGGTCTCGGCCCTCCGGGCGCGCATCCCTCACGCGACGGCGGCCCCCTCCCCCCGGCCCCCTCCCCCGCAAGCGGGAGAGGGGGAGAAATGCTTACCGTACTTCGATCTCCAGCAGTTGCCCCCTCTCCCAGAATTGGGAGAGGGTGGCGAGCCTCAAGCGAGCCGGGTGAGGGCCCTCCGGGCGCGGGGCACGATCCTTCCAGCCGCGCGGCCGCGCACCATCCTGCCCACCGTGAACCCGCTCCATCGTATGACGTCATCCCACGGCGCGCCCGGACCGGCGAGCTACCGGCCCCTCTTTCCCGAGCCCGCGGACCAGGGCGACCCGTTCCTGCTCGCCGTGCCGGACGGCGTGGAGGCGGACTTCCGCTACTACGTGTACGTCACGCGGGACGAGACCAGCGACGGGCGCGGCGGCACGGCGACGCCGGGGGCGTTTCCGGCCTTCGCCTCGGACGACCTGGCCACGTGGCGCGCGCTGGGGCCAAGCCTCCGGGGCGACGCCACGCGGCACGCGTTCTGGGCGCCGTGCGTCCGCTACGTCCCCGGGCTGGAGCGGCCGTTCGTCATGCTGTACTCGCACGGCGAGGGCGTCGGGGAGCGCGCGCACATCGGCCATCAAATCCGCCGCGCCGACGCGGAGCGGCCGGAGGGGCCGTTCGTGGACACGGGGCACGTGCTGACGCCGGACACCGACTTCGCCATCGACGCCGACGTGTACCGCGCCCCCGACGGCTCGCTGCGCATGGCCTACGCGACCGACTTCGTCCAGGACGAGCCCTTCGGCACCGGCATCGTGGAGGTCGCCGTCGCCGAGGACCTCACCCGCGTCCTCTCGGAGCCCGCGGTCCTCGCCCGCCCGTCCGAGCCCTGGCACCTGTACGACGGCGCCCGCCGCCTCCCCTGGAAAAGCATCCCCGGCGTGGACTGGGGCACGGACACGACGGTCGTCTGGAACACCGTCGAGGCGCCCGTGGGCGGCCTCGTGAACCCCGCGGGCAGGCGCGTCTACCTGTACAGCGGCGGCTGCTACTTCGGCTTCTACGCCGTGGGCGCGCTGGTGGAGGACGACGCCGGGCGGCTGGTCAACGTGACCCGCGGCGACCGCGGGTTCGTGCTCCGCTCCCTCCCCGAGCACGGCATCCACGCCCCAGGGCACTGCGCCTGGTTCAGGACCCCCGACGGGCGCGACTGGCTCGTCACCCACGCCCGCTTCGGCTCGCCTGACGCGCCGCGCAACGCCACCCTGGTGGAATTGCGCTGGGACGACGCGGGGCTGCCGTACTGCCCGCCGCCGGAGGACGTGGAGCGGCCGTAGCTCAGCGCACCACCGGCCGGGGCCGGGGCGCCTCGGACGGGGCGCCCTCCAGGCGCGGCCAGCCGTCCACGTAGACCAGGCGGTCCACCAGCATCACCCGGCGCGTGTTGGCGTCGTCGGTCGGCTTCGACCGGGGGCGCCGCGCGTCCACGGCGTGGTAGACCATCCAGTCGTCGCCGCGCGCGTCGCGGATCACCGAGTTGTGCCCCGGCGCCACCCAGCGGGCGGAGCGCTCCAGGATCGCGCCGCTCCCCCGCCCCTCCGCCTCCGACAGCGTCTCGAAAGGGCCCGTGGCGCTGCGCGAGCGGGCGACCATCACCCCGTAGTGGGCGCGCGGCCCGCAGCAGTTGTCCCCCGAGTAGAACAGGTAGTACCAGGGCGCCCGGAAGGTCACCCACGCCCCTTCCACCAGCCGCCGGTAGTCGGTGGAATCCGCGGTCTTCACCGGGTGGACGAGGTCCACCGGCCGGCTCCCCGGCGCGAACGACGTCCGGTCGGGCGCCAGCTCCTGCACCTTGATCGGCCCGAAGCCGGAGCCCCAGTACAGCAGCCGCTTCCCCGTGGCCGGGTCGTCGTACGCCATGGGGTCGATGTTCACGAAGCCGGGCCCGCACTGCAGCGGCTCCCCGCGATCCGTGAACGGCCCCTCCGGGCGCTCCGCCGTCGCCACGGCCAGGCACAGGCCGCGGGCGGTGTCGGCGAGCGCGGCGTCCGGCTTCGCCGAGTAGTACAGGTAGTACCTGCCGCCGTGCTCGGACACGTGTGGCGCCCAGAAATCCTGCGTGCGGCTCGCCCAGCGCGGCTTCGCCGGGAGCGCGTCGCCCAGCCGCTCCCAGGCCACCAGGTCGCGCGAGCGGGCCACCTGGATGTTGAGGCTGGCGCCGTCGCGCTCGCCCTGGGTGGCGTACGCGTAGAAGCTCCCGTCCGGCGCGCGGATCACCGTGGGGTCGGGAAAGTCCGCGTCCAGCACCGGGTTCGCGTACGTGGCGGCGCCGCCCGTCGCCGCGCTCGAAGACGGCGCCCCGGGCGATGGAGCGGCGCAGGCGGACAGCGCCGCGAGGAGCAGCGGGACGCAGCGCCTCGTCACGCTCCGCGGCGTCACCGGGCCGCGGGCCCGGTCTCCGCCAGCCGCTCCAGGCTGGCGCCCTCGGAGGCGGCGCACACGTACACCTTGGGGTGCAGCCGGGTGGCGGCCTCGTAGCCGGCGGCCACCTCGCGCACGAAGCCCTCCGTCGCCGCGGCGTCCACCAGCGCCACCGCGCACCCCCCGAAGCCGGCGCCGGTCATGCGGGCGCCGTGGCACCCCGCGTGGCCCTGGGCAAGCTCCACGATCACGTCCAGCTCCCGGCGCGACACCTCGAAGTCGTCGCGCAGGCTGGCGTGGCTGGCGTTCATCAGCCGCCCCACCTCCGCGGCGTCGCCGCGGGCCATGGCCTCGGCGGCATCCAGGGTGCGCTGGTTCTCGGTGACCACGTGGCGCGCGCGCCGCAGCGACAGCGGGTCCATCTCCGCGGCGCGCGCCTCCAGGGTCGCCACGTCCACGTCGCGCAGCGCCGGCACCCCGAAGAAGCGCGCCGCCTCCTCGCAGGCGGCGCGGCGCTCGTTGTAGGCGGAGCCCACCAGCCCGCGGCGGGTGGAGGTGTCCAGGATCACCACCGAGGTGCCGGGCGGGAGCGGCACGGCGCGCGTCGCCAGCGAGCGGCAGTCGATCAGCAGGGCGTGCCCCTCCACCCCCGAGGCCGAGATCATCTGGTCCATGATCCCGGAGTTGACCCCCACCCACTCGTTCTCGGCGCGCTGCCCGGCGAGCGCCATCTCCCGCGGGTCCCAGCGGAAGCCGGAGGCGGCGTGGAAGGCGCGCGCCGTGGCCATCTCCACCGCGGCGCTGGAGGAGAGCCCCGCGCCCACGGGGACGTCGCCGGCCGTGACGCCCTCCCAGCCGGAGAGCACGTGGCCCCGCTCCCCCAGCGCCCAGGCCACGCCGCGCACGTACTCGATCCACTCGTCGCCGCCGCGGTCCAGCTCGTCCAGCTCGAACTCGCGGCGGTCGTCGAAGTACAGCGAGTACACGGAGACGGTGCGGTCGCCGCGGGAGCGCCCCACCACCCACACCCCACGGTCGATCGCCATGGGGAGGACGAAGCCGTCGTTGTAGTCGGTGTGCTCGCCGATCAGGTTGACCCGCCCCGGCGCGCGCGCCACCCACTCCGGCGCCTCGCCGAAGCACGCCTCGAACGAGCGCAGCAGGTTGGAGCGGAGGTCGCCTTCGCCGGTCATCGCAGCACGGGGGTGGGGGAGGACGATTCCGGCGCCGCGCCCCGGTCCGCGAAGCCGCGCGGGTGGGCCCGGTGCCAGGCCCAGGCGCTCTCGACGATCGCCCGCAGCTCCGGGAAGCGGGGCTTCCACCCCAGCTCGCGGCGGATCAGGTCGCTCCCCGCCACCAGGGTCGCCGGGTCGCCGGGGCGGCGCGGCCCCGTCTCGACCGGGATGTCGCGGCCGGTGACGGCGCGCGCCGTCTCGATCACCTCGTTCACGCTGAAGCCGGTGCCGTTGCCCAGGTTGTAGGTGCGGCTCCCCCCGTCCAGCGCGTGCAGCGCCAGCACGTGCGCCTGCGCCAGGTCCAGCACGTGCACGTAGTCGCGCACGCAGGTGCCGTCCGGCGTGTCGTAGTCGTCGCCGAACACCACCACCTTTTCGCGCTGCCCCAGCGCCACCTGCAGCACCAGGGGGATCAGGTGCGTCTCCGGGTCGTGGTCCTCGCCCAGGTCGGGGGACACGGCGCCGGCGGCGTTGAAGTAGCGGAGCGCCGCGTACCGCATCCCGAAGCGGTCGTCCATCCAGTGGAGCATGCGCTCCAGCAGGTACTTGGACTCGCCGTAGGGGCTCCCCGGGCGGATGGGGGCGGTCTCCGGGATGGGGACCTCGTCCGGCAGGCCGAACAGGTTGGCGGTGGAGGAGAGGATGAAGCGCTTCACGCCGTGCTCCGCCGCGCTCTCCAGCAGGTTGAGCCCGTTCCGGACGTTCTCGCCCAGGTACAGGAAGGGCTTCTCCATGCTCTCGCCCACCAGCGTGCGCGAGGCGAAGTGCAGGATCCCCTCGGGGCGTGCCTCGGCCAGGGCGCGGTCCACGGCGCCCCGGTCGGCCAGGTCGCCCACCACCAGCCGGGCGTCCGGGTGGACGGCCTCGCGGTGCCCCTGCGACAGGTCGTCGAAGATCGTGACCTCGTCGCCCGCGGCCACCAGCTCGGCCACCGTGGCGCTGCCGATGTAGCCGGCGCCCCCCGTCACCAGCACCCTCACGGGGCCGCCTCCCCCAGCCGCGTCTCCGGCAGCTCGCGCAGCCGCGCCGCGCTGCTCTCCGGGGTGATGTCGCGCTGGGACTCGCCCAGCATCTCGTATCCCACCATGAATTTTTTCACCGTCGCCGACCGCAGCAGCGGCGGATAGAAGTGCATGTGCAGGTGCCACTCCGGGTGCCGCTGCCCGTCCGTCGGCGCCTGGTGCAGCCCGGCCGAGTACGGGAACGACACGTCGAAGAGGTGGTCGTAGCGGCGCGTAAGCCGCTGCAGGATGTCGGCCAGCCCGTCGCGCTCGGCGTCGTCCAGCGCCAGCAGGTCGGGCACCGGGCGGCGGGGGAGCACCAGCGTCTCGAAGGGCCAGGTCGCCCAGAACGGCACCAGCGCCACCCACGCGTCGTTTGCGCACACGATCCGCTCCGCCCGGTCCTCCTCCAGGCGCAGGTAGTCCGCCAGCAGCGTGCGCCCGTGCCGCGCGAAGTGCTCCGCCTGCCTCTCGCCCTCGCGCGCGGGGATCAGCGGGACCGACCTCTGCGCCCAGATCTGCCCGTGCGGGTGCGGGTTGCTGGCGCCCATCGCGGCGCCCTTGTTCTCGAAGATCTGCACGTGGCCGATCTCCGGGTGATGGCCGAGGTCCGCGAACTGCTCCGCCCACAGGTCCACCACCGCGCGCACCGCGGGCGCGTCCATGTCCGGGAGCGACAGGTCGTGCCGCGGCGAGAAGCAGATCACCCGGCAGATCCCCGGCTCGGCGCGGGCCACCAGCAGCCCGTCCACGTCCACGGCCGCGTCGGGCGCGTCCGGCTTCAGCGCGGCGAAGTCGTTGTCGAAGACGAAGGTCCCCGTGTACTGCGGGTTGCGCACCCCGCCCGCGCGCTCGTTCCCCGGGCACAGGTAGCAGGTGGGGTCGTACGCCGGCCGCTTCTCCACGGCGGGGCGCTCCACCTGCCCCTGCCACGGGCGCTTCGCGCGGTGGGGCGACACCAGCACCCACTCGCCGGAGAGCGGGTTCAGGCGGCGGTGCGGGGCGTCCGCCAGCACGCCGTCCGGCGCGAGCGCCGCCTCCGGGTCAGTGATCACGCTGCGCCCTCCGCTGCAGTCGGCTCTGCACCACCACCACGCCCAGCAGGAAGACGCCGCGCAGCACCCCCTGCCACCACGGGGTGATGGTGCCTTCCAGGTTGAACAGGTTGAAGATCACCCCCAGCAGCAGCACCCCGATCACCGTCGATCCCACCCCGCCCTGCCCGCCGCTCAGCAGCGTGCCCCCCACCACCACCGCGGCGATGGCGTCCAGCTCCCACCCGGTGCCGGCCACCGGCTGCCCGGCGCCGAGCCGCCCGGCCAGGACGATCCCCGCCATGCCGGCCAGCAGCCCGCTCAGCGCGTAGGTGGCGACCAGCACGCGGTCCACCTTGAGCCCCAGCAGCCGCGCCGCGTCCTGGTGGTCGCCCGCGGCGTACACGTAGCGCCCGAAGCGGGTGTAGCGGAGCATCACCCAGCCGGCCAGGAACGCCAGCGCGGCGAGCAGCACCGGCACGGGGACGCCGAGCACCCGGCCGCGGCCCAGCCACAGGAAGCCCTCCGCCGCGCGGTCCACGCGCACCGAGTTCTCGCCCGTGGCGCCCAGCGCCATGCCGCGCGCCGCGATCATCATCGCCAGGGTGACGATGAAGGGCTGGATGCGCGCCCGGGTGATGAGCAGCCCGTTGACCGTGCCCAGCAGCGCCGCGGCGGCCAGCCCGCCCGCGACCGCCGCCGCCGTCCCGTACGGCGAGAGCACGGCGGCCACGATCCCCGCCACGGCCAGCACCGCGCCCACCGACAGGTCGATCCCGCCGGTCAGGATCACCAGCGTCATCCCCAGCGCCACCAGCCCCAGCATGCTGTTCTGGCGCAGCACGTTGAGCAGGTTCTCGGGGGTGGCGAAGGGGATGTAGCGCACCGTGCCGAAGATGCACACCGCCACCAGCGCCACCACCGCGCCCTGCCGCTGCAGCAGCGAGGCGGCCCGGGCGCGCAGCGCCGGGGTGGGGCGCGCGGGGACGCCGCTCCCGGCGCCCGGGGGCGGGGTCCCTGCCCCCGCGTGCGGGGCGCCCAGGGCCGTGGCCCCGGTGCCGCCCGACCGGCCGTGTGGTTCCACTAGACCCGCCTCGGGCGTTGGAGGTAGACGGCGAAGAGGATGATGAACGCCTTGAACGCCAGCGACCAGGCGTACGGCACCAGCAGCATGTTGAAGCTGGTGGCGATCACCTGCATGATCAGCGCCCCCACCACCGTCCCGAACAGGGTGGCGCGCCCGCCGCTGAGCAGCGTGCCGCCCACCACCACCGCGGCGATGGCGTCCAGCTCCACGTTCTGGCCGATGCGGGCGGCGGCGCTGGCCCCCAGGCGCGACGCCTCCACCAGCCCGGCCACCCCGGCCAGCAGCGCGCTCAGCACGTACACCGTGATCACGGTGCGCCCCACCGGGACGCCGGCAAGCCGCGCGGCCGCCGGGTTGCCGCCCGCGGCCAGCACGTAGCGCCCGAACGGCGTCGCCCGCAGCAGGAACACCCCGAGCGCCACGGCGGCCGCCGCGACCAGCACCTGCACCGGCACCGGGCCCACGTGCCCGCGCCCCAGCTCCAGGAAGCCGGGGTGGTCGATGGTGAGCAGCGCGCCGCCGCGGTTGATCACCTGCGCCAGCCCGCGCCCCGCCAGCAGCGTCGCCAGGGTGACCACGATCGCCTGCACCTTGAAGCGGGCGATGAAGGCGCCGTTCAGCACCCCCACCGCCATGGACGCGAGCAGCGCCGCCGGCACCGCGACCAGGAGCCCGTGCTCCAGCGTCACCGCCGCCGTCGCCGCCGAGATCGCCATGACGGAGCCCACCGACAGGTCGATCCCCCCGGTGGAGATCACCAGCGTCATCCCCACGGCCACCAGCAGCGTCACCGAGAGCTGGAACAGCACGTTCCAGAAGTTGCCCACGGTGGCGAAGTTGGGGGTGAACAGGGCGTTGAGCGCCACCAGCGCCACCAGCGCCACCACCGCGCCCCCCGTGGGGCCCAGCGCGCTCCACCAGGCGCGGGCGCCCCCGGCGCCCCCCGCCGGCCGCGCGGCCGTCGTCGCTGCCATGCTCAGCCCTCCGGGGCGGCGGGGGCCGCGGCGGCGCTCCCCTCCGCCATGGCGTGGATGATGGACTGCTGCGAGATGTCGGCGCCGCGCAGCTCGGCCACGTCCTGCCCGTCGCGCAGCACCACCACGCGCGAGCTCCCCTCCACCAGCTCCTCCAGCTCCGACGAGATCATCAGCACCCCCAGCCCCGTGGCGGCCAGCTCGTTGATCAGCGCCTGGATCTCCGCCTTGGCGCCGATGTCGATGCCCCGCGTGGGCTCGTCCAGGATCAGCAGCGCCGGGTTCATGCACAGCCAGCGGGCCAGCAGCACCTTCTGCTGGTTGCCGCCGGACAGCTCGCGGATCTTCTGGTCCGCGCCGGTGGCCTTGATCCCCAGGCGGCGCATGAACTCGTCCACGATCGCGCGCTGCCGGGCGCCGTCCACGATCCCGGCGCGCGTCAGCGTGGGGAGCGCGGCCAGCGTCAGGTTCTCGCGCACCGACAGCTCGGGGATGATCCCCTCGCCCTTGCGGTCCTCGGACACGAAGGCGATCCCGGCGCGGATGGCGTCGTCCGGGGTGCGCGGGTCCAGCCGCTTTCCGTCCAGCTGGACGGCGCCCTCGTCCGGCGGGTCCGCGCCGAAGATGGCGCGCGCCGTCTCGGTGCGCCCCGAGCCCAGCAGTCCCGCCAGCCCCAGGATCTCCCCCTTCCTCACGTCCAGCGACACGCCGCGCAGCTTCTGCCCCCGCCGGAGTCCCTCCACCCGCAGCAGCGGCGCCGCGCCCGCGGCCTCCGCGTGGTGCCCCGCGAAGCCGGTGGTCCCCCCCCGCAGCGCCTCGCGCGGCTTCCCAAGCATCATGCAGACCAGGTCCAGCCGCTCCAGGTCGGCGATCTGGTGGGTGCCCACCAGCCGGCCGTCGCGCAGCACGGTGACCCGGTCGCACACCGCGTACAGCTCGTCGAAGCGGTGGCTGATGTAGACCACGGCCGTCCCCCCCGCCCGGAGCTGGCGGATCAGCCCGTACAGGATCCCCACCTCGCGCTCGGCCAGCGAGCTGGTGGGCTCGTCCAGCACCAGCACCTTGGCCCCCAGCGACACCCCGCGCGCGATCGCCACCATCTGCTGCTGCGCCGTGCTCAGGCTCCCCAGGACCGCGCGCGGGTCGATGTCCAGCCCCAGCCGCCCCAGCAGCTCCGCCGACTCCGCGTTCATGCGGCGCCAGTCCACCAGCCCCCAGCGGCGCGGCTCGCGCCCCAGGAACACGTTCTCGGCCACCGTGCGGAAGGCCAGCAGGTGGATCTCCTGGTGCACCGCGATCACCCCGGCCGCCTGCGCCGCGGCCGGCGTGGCGAAGGCCGCCGGCTCCCCCTCCAGCCACATCCGCCCGCCGTCGCGGTGGTACGCGCCGGTCATGATCTTGATCAGCGTGCTCTTGCCCGCGCCGTTCTCGCCCACCAACGCGTGCACCTCGCCGCGCCGCAGCTCGAAGTCCACGCCGTCCAGCGCCGTGGCGCCGGCGAAGCGCTTGACGATTCCCTCCATGCGCAGCACGGTCTCGCCTTCGCTCATGCGCCGCCGGGGATCAGGATGGATGAGCGCCCACGCGCCCGGTCACTTTCGCACTCCCGCACTCCCGCACTCCCGCACTTCCGTTCCTCAGTACGCCTCCGCCACGAACTGCGCGGCGTTGCCGCGGTCGAAGAAGCGGTCCTCGATCAGCTTCTTGGTGGGGACCTGCTCGCCCTTGCGCACCTGCTCGATGGTCTCGAAGGCGATGGGCCCGAAGCGGGGGTTGCTCTCCACCGTGGCGCCCAGCTCGCCGCGCTGGATCGCCTCCAGCGCGGCGCGCTGCCCGTCGATGGAGACGATCTTGACGCCGGTGCCCGGCTGCAGGCCGGAGGCCTTGAGCGCCTGGATGGCGCCGAGGGCCATCTCGTCGTTGTGCGCGTACACGGCGGTGATCTGCTTCCCCAGCGACTGCGCCACGTTCTGCATCACCCGCTGCCCCTGCGCCCGGGAAAACTCGCCGGTCTGCGAGGCGAGCACCTTCATCCCCGGGTGCTTGGCGATCACCTCCATGAAGCCCTTGGAGCGGTCCGCCGCCACCGACGAGCCGGGGGTGCCGGTGAGCTCCACGATCCCCGCGTTGCCGCCCGTCTCCTTGACCAGCCACTCGGCGGCGCGGCGCCCCTGGTCCACGAAGTTGGAGCCCAGGAAGGTGACGAAGTCCTCGCCCGGCGTCCCCTCCGCCTCGCGGTCCACCAGGATCACCGGGATGTTCGCCTCCCGCGCCGCCAGCAGCGCCGGCGCCAGCCCCTCGAATTCGCGCGGGGCGAGCAGGATCACGTTCACCCGCCGGGCGATCAGGTCCTCCACGTCGGACACCTGCTTGGCCGTCTGGTCCTGCGCGTCGGTGACCACCAGCTCGTAGCCGCGCTTCGCGGCCTCCTCACGGAGGCTCGCCGTCTGCGCCATGCGCCAGGGGTTGTCGTGCCCCATCTGCGAGAAGCCGACCACCCACTTGCCCTCGGCGCCGCCGCCCTCGCCCGCGGCCGCGCCTCCCCCGCCGCCGCGGCGCTCGCACGCCGCCAGGCCGAGGACCAGGAGGGCGGGGAGGATCCCCGGCGCCACGCTCCGGATTCGCTGAAGAAGGGACATGCTCCCGTCGGGTTGGGGGTGTCTGGCGGGACCTGGGCGGGCCCCCGGGCGGGGGCACGGTAAAATTTTGCACGCTTCTGAACCCGTTCGAACCGGTTCAACGTGGAGAGAGTACAGATCCCGTTACAGGGTGTCAAGCACTTTGTATCGCCCTGTTACGAAATTCTTGACAGTGCGTGGACGGAAGCGTAGCCTAAACCCGTCCGAACCGGTTCAGCGTGGTTCAGCAAGGTTCGTCGCAGGTTCCGACGAGGCTCCTTCGTCCCCGCGGCCCCGGCCGCCCCCTGCCCTCCTCCGCGACGACGGATGAAGAACAAGCGGCCCACCATCAACGACGTAGCCCGGCTGGCGGGGGTCTCCAAGGCCACCGTCTCGGCCGTGATGAACGACACGGGGACGGTCAGGGACACCACCCGCGACCGGGTGGTGGCCGTGATGGAGCACCTGAACTACCGCCCCGCGGCGTCCGCCGTCCGCGGCGCCGCGCAGCGCGGGCGGAGCATCGGGCTGGTGATCAAGGAGGTGGACAACCCCTACTACGGCGAGGTGGTCACCGGGGCGCGCGCCGCCGCGCAGGACGCCGGCTACACCCTGCTGGTGACCAGCTCGGAGGGGGAGTACGAGTCGGAGCGGCGGGCGGTGGAGCTGCTGCAGGCCAAGGAGGTGGATGGGCTGATCGTCACCCCGGTGCTGGACGCCACCGCGGACCTTTCGCACCTGTTCGAGCTCAAGCGGCGCAACTTCCCCTTCGTGCTGCTGGAGGAGATCCGCGGCGTGCCGGCGAGCCTGGTGGACGTGGACAACGTGGAAGCGTCGCGCCGGGCCGTGGAGTTCCTGATCGGGCTGGGGCACACGCGCATCGCCCACTTCGCGGGCCCGGCGTACTCCACCCACAGCCAGCAGCGGGTGGACGGGGTGCGCCACGCGTGCAGCGCCTCGCACGTGATCCTCCCCCCCGACCACGTCGTCCCCGCCGGCGCCCACATGGAGGACGGGTACCGGGCGGGGCTGGAGTACTTCCGCGGCCGGGCCCGGGGCGACCTCCCGACCGCGGTGACCTGCTACAACGACCTGGTGGCGCTGGGGCTCTGCCGCGCCCTGGGGGAGCTTGGCCTCGGCGTGCCGGAGGACGTGTCGGTGGTGGGGTTCGACGACATCCAGCTGCTGGAGTTCCTCCCCCTGCGCCTCACCTCGGTGCACGTCCCCAAGTGGGAGATGGGGCACACCGCCGCGCAGATGCTGGTCCGCCACATCGAGGCGCGGGAGGCGCTCCCCCCGCAGAAGGTGTTCGTGGACGCCGGGCTGGTCGCGCGCGACTCCACCCGCCCCCTGCTGGCGGCCGCCCGCGGGGCCGCGCGATGAGCGCCGCCTCCCACAGCCGTGCGCCCCCGTGGCGCCGGGCGCAGCACGTCCGGGGGGCCGCCGCCTCCCCCGCAGCCGGGTTCCCGTGCCGGAGTTTCACCCGCTTCCCCGAGAGGGAGATGTCATGAGAAGCCCTGTCCTACCCACTGTCAGGCTGGTCGCAGGATCGCTGTGCGCGCTCGCGCTCCTGTCGGCCGGAGCCCCGGCCGGCCTCGGGCCGGCCCCCCTGTACGCCCAGAGCACGGGCGTGATCACCGGGCGCGTCACCGGCGACGGCGGCCGCCCCGTGGCGGGCGCCGTGGTGGAGGCCGGCGGCCAGCGCGCGGTCACCGACGCCGACGGGCGCTACACCCTCACCGGCGTCCGCTCCGGCACCGTGCAGCTGCGCATCACCGCGGCGGGCTTCGGGGCCGCCAGCCGGGCCGTGACGCTCTCCGCCGCCCAGCCCGCCGTCAACTCCGACTTCCAGCTCTCCACCCAGGTGGTGGGGCTGGAGGAGCTGGTGGTGGTTGGCTACACCGCGCAGCGCAGCCAGACGGTGAGCGACGCGGTGGCCAGCGTGTCCGCCGACGTCCTGGAGACCCGCAAGGTCCCCACCGTCGAGCAGGCCCTCAAGGGCCGCATCGCGGGGGTGAACATCATCGCCTCCGGCGAGCCCGGCCGCCCCGCCGACGTGGTCATCCGCGGCCAGAACTTCACCACCAACCCGTCGCCGCTGTACGTGGTGGACGGGATGTACCTGCGCCAGAACCCGGGCCTCAACCCGGACGACATCGAGTCGGTCCAGGTGCTCAAGGACGCCTCGGCGGCGTCGCAGTACGGCGCCCAGTCGGCGAACGGGGTGATCGTCATCACCACCAAGCGCGGCCGGGCGGGCGAGCCCCGCATCTCGCTGCGCTCCTACTACGGGGTGCAGCAGGTGGCGCGCACCCTGGACCTGGCGGGCGCCGAGGAGTGGGCCGACCTCACCCGGCAGATCTACGCCGGGGCCGGCGAGGCGCCCCCCGCCGGCGCGGTGCGGCTGAACGGGGTGAACACCGACTGGCAGGACGAGCTGTTCCGCCGCGGCACCATGCAGAACCACAACCTGAGCGTGTCCGGCGGCGGCGAGAGCGCCAGCTACCTGCTGAGCGGCGGCTTCACCCAGGAGGACGGCACCGTCGTCGGCACCGGGTTCGAGCGCTACAGCCTGCGCATCAACTCCGAGGCGCGCCGCGGCGCGCTGCGCTTCGGCGAGAGCCTGGCGCTGTCGCGCTCCGAGCGGCGCAACATCATCGGCGCCCCGCTGATCGACGCGGTCCGGCTCCCGCCGGTGATCCCCGTGCGCGACGAGAACAACGCCAGCGGCTTCGGCTACGGCAGCAACGACGTCCCCACCTACGGGACCAACCCCCTGGGGCTGCTGCAGGGGCAGAGCAGCACGGACGACATCAACCAGGTCATCGGCACCGTCTACGCGCAGGCGGGGCTGCCGGCCAACCTGAGCTACCGGTTCAACCTGGGCGGCAACTACCAGGACCTGAACTGGCGCAACTTCATCCGCAGCGGGCAGTTCCGCTACAACGACCCGGCCCTCCCCGCCCGCCTGACGGACCGCCGGGACAACTCGTACTCGCTGCTCTTCGAGAACCTGCTCACCTACGACAACCTGTTCGGCTCGCACCAGGTGACGGCGGTGGCCGGGTACACGGAGCAGCTGGAGCGCTTCAACCGGCTGGAGGCCTTCCGCCGCGGCTTCGCGGACGAGGACCTGCAGCAGATCGACGCGGGGACCTCCGAGCTCAACAACGCCGGCTACGTGGAGGACGCGCGGCTGCGCTCCTTCCTGACCCGCGTCAACTACTCGTTCGCCGACCGCTACCTGCTCACCGGCACCTTCCGCCGCGACGGCTCGTCGCGCTTCGGGCCCGACAACCGCTGGGGCAACTTCGGCTCGGTGTCCGCCGGGTGGGTGGTGAGCGAGGAAGGGTTCTACGGCGCCTCGCCGCTGGCCGGGCTGCTCCCCTCGCTCAAGCTGCGCGCCAGCTACGGCGTGCTCGGGAACCAGGACATCGGCAACTACCAGTACGCCGGCCGGGTGGAGCTGAACCGCAGCTACCCCTTCGGCGGCCAGGTGGGCACCGGGGCGATCCAGCTGGGGCTGGCCAACCCCGACATCAAGTGGCAGGAGGACCGGCAGGCCAACTTCGGCGCGGACTTCAGCATCCGCGACGCGCTGACCGTTTCGGCCGACTACTACGTGCGCGAGTCGCGCGACCTGCTGGTGCCCGCCTCGCTGCCGCTCAGCGTGGTGGGCTACCTCAACGCGCCGTACGAGCGGCGCTACGACCTGGCGCCGATCGTCAACGCCGGCAGCGTGCGCACCACCGGCTTCGAGCTGGGAGTGGGGCACAGCTTCGCGCGGGGCGACTTCCGCCTGAGCACCAGCGCCAACCTGTCCACGCTGAGCAGCGAGGTCACGGAGCTGGGCAACGGCGAGCAGTCGCTGGTGGAGTACGAGGAGGGGATCGCGCGCACCCAGGTGGGGGCGCCCATCAGCTCCTTCCACGTGCTGCAGACCCGGGGCCTCTTCCAGACCGCCGCCGAGGTGCAGGCCCACCGCAACAGCGCGGGCAAGGTGATCCAGCCGGACGCCAAGCCGGGCGACGTCCGCTACGCGGACCGCAACGACGACGGCGTCATCAACGACGCCGACCGCTACCTTGCCGGGAGCGCCATCCCCGACTTCGAGGGCGGGCTGTTCTTCGAGGGCGGCTTCCGCCGCTTCGACTTCGCGCTGGGGATGCGCGGCGTGTACGGCAACGAGATCTTCAACCGGGTGCGCTACTGGACGGAGCGGCTCAACGACCTGAGCAACTACCCCTCCGGGCTGCAGCCCTGGACCCCCGAGAACCCCAACACCAGCACGCCGCGCGCGGTGTTCGGCCCGCAGGGCCGCGAGAACGCCCGCCTGGCCTCGGACCGTTGGATCGAGGACGGCTCGTTCCTGCGGATCCAGAACCTGGAGCTGGGCTTCGCGCTCCCCGAGCGGCTGACCCGGGGGCTGGGCGCCGGGCTGCGCGACTCGCGGATCTACGTGAACGTGCAGAACCTGTACACGTTCACCGGCTACTCGGGGTGGGACCCGGAGGTGCGGAGCCTGGGCGCCATCGGGGGCGAGACCCCGCTGGTGCGCGGCTTCGACGACGGGCGCATCTACCCGAACCCGCGGACGTTCACGGTCGGAATCGACCTGGGCCTGTAGCGACCACCCACAGAGGATCCGAGCGATGAATGCCAACCGGCTCGTCTTCGGTCTGCTCCTCGCCGCTTCGGCGGCGGGGTGCGCGGACCTGGAAGTGACCAACCCGAACCAGCGGACCACCGACACCTTCTGGAGCGACCGCAACGACGCCATCCAGGGGGTCAACGCCGCCTACAACGGCCTGCAGCTCCGCGGCACGTACCAGCGCTGGCTGCCCTTCGCCTACGACACGCGCTCCGACATCGGGCTCAGCCGCAGCCCGTGGCCCGAGCTCAGCCAGTTCAACAAGTTCACCCTGGGCGGCTACGACTTCGAGGTGAACCTGGAGATCTACGGGCACCACTACCAGGCGATCTTCCGGGCCAACCAGGTGATCGCCAACGTGCCCGGCATCCAGATGGAGGAGGGCCTCAGGAACCGCATCGTCGGCGAGGCCAAGTTCATCCGCGGGCTGGCCTACTACAACCTGGCCATCCTGTACGGCAGCGTGCCGCTGATCACCGAGCCCTCGCAGGCCGACCTGCGCCCCGCCAGCGCCAGCAACGCGGAGCTGTGGGCGCAGATCGAAAAGGACTTCGGGGACGCGCGCGGGGTGCTGCCGGCGTCGTACACCGGGGCCGACGTGGGCCGCGCCACCCGCGGCGCCGCCACGGCGATGCTGGGCAAGGCCCACCTGCAGCAGCGCGAGTGGGCCCTGGCCTCGCAGATGTTCGCCGAGGTGGTCGCCTCCAACCGGTACCAGCTGGTCCCCAGCTACGGCGACAACTTCACCGTGGGCGGCGACAACAACGCGGAGTCCATCTTCGAGGTGCAGTTCGGCGGGCCGGCGCAGCTCGCCGCCGGGACCGTGGGGCAGAACGTGGCCCGCATGACGGGGCCGTGCGACTTCCCCGGCTCGGGCTTCTGCGACGCGCAGCCCACCTCGTGGCTGGCCTCGCAGTACAGCGAGCGCACGGTCGCCGGGGGCACCGACCCGCGCAAGGACGCCACCCTCTTCTACAACCGTCCGGGCCGCGACCTGTACGGCGCGTCGTTCGCCGAGCGCTACCCCAACGGCAACCGCGGCATCCCGCTGGACAGCCTGTTCTACTGGAAGAAGTACACGGAGTACTACCTGCAGGCGCAGGACTGGGACGACGAGATCAACATCAAGGTGGTGCGCCTGGGCGGGCTCCTCCTCCTGCACGCCGAGGCGCTGGTGGAGCAGAACCGCACCGCGGAGGCGGCGGGCTTCGTGAACCAGGTGCGGCAGCGCGCCGGCCTTGCCGCGCTCCCCGCGGGCCTCGGCCAGGCGGAGATGCGCCAGCGCGTCGCCACCGAGCAGGTGAGGGAGCTGGCGTACGAGATGGAGCGCTGGAAGTACCTGGCGCGCCACAACCTGCTCGGGAGCGCGGAGACGGCCTCGCACGACCCCACGGAGTTCCGCTTCTTCGTGGCCGGCAAGTCGGAGCTGCTCCCCATCCCGACCTCCGAGACCTCGCGCAACCCGAACGTCCGGCAGAATCCGGGTTACTGAGGAAGCCGGAGCCCGGCAGGTCCTTCCCGGCCGGGGGCCTCGCCGCCCCCGGCCGGCTTGCGGGAACGAACCAGATGGGTGTTCACATGAGACGCACCATCCACGCGCTGGCGCTGGCCCTCCTCCTGGCGGGGTGCTCGGGCTCGGAGGGGGGAGGCCCGGTCGAGCCGGGACCCGTCGCCCCGAGCTGCACCTTCCTCAACCCGCTGGCGGACGGGCAGGACCCGTGGGTGGTGAAGCGGGACAGCGTCTACTACCTGGTGCAGTCGCGCGGCAACGGCATCTGGGTGTCCAAGTCGACCAGGCTGACGCAGGTGAACCGGGGCGCGGTGCAGGTGTGGGCGGCGCCGGACACGGGGTGGAACCGCACCAACGTGTGGGCGCCGGAGCTGCACTTCATCGACGGGCGCTGGTACATCTACTACGCCGCCGGACGCGCGGGGCCGCCCTTCGTCCACCAGCGCAGCGGGGTGCTCCAGTCCGTGGGCGACGACCCGCAGGGCGCGTACGTGGACCGGGGGATGCTGGACACCGGCGACGAGGTGGCCTCGCTCGCCGAGAACAAGTGGTCCATCGACCTCAACGTGGCCCGCATCGGCGGGCAGACGTACGCGGTGTGGTCCGGCTGGGAGCGCGACGCCGCCACCGACCGGACCCCGCAGCACCTGTACATCGCCCGCATGTCCAACCCGTGGACCATAGGCAGCGCCCGCGTGCGCCTGAGCTCGCCCACGGAGGGCTGGGAGCGGGGGACGGAGCTGGACCTCCAGGAGGGCCCCACCTTCCTGCAGCGGGGCGGGCAGACGTTCATCGTCTACTCCACGCGCGAGTCGTGGCTCCCGGACTACAGGCTGGGGCTGCTGCGGCTGGCCACGCCCGACGCCGACCCGCTGAGCCCGGCGAGCTGGACCAAGACGGGCCCGGTGTTCGCGGCCACGGGCGACGTGTACGGCCCGGGACACGCCAGCTTCACCGTCAGCCCGGACGGCTCGGAGAGCTGGATCGTGTACCACTCCAAGACCTCCACCGCCCCCGGCTGGGAGCGCGTCATCCGTATGCAGAAGTTCACCTGGAACGCGGACGGCTCCCCCGGCTTCGGCGCCCCGGTCCCCCGCGGCCAGGAGATCGCCGCCCCCTCGGGCGAGTGCCGGCCCTGAGCGCGGGGCCCGCATCCTGCCTGACGACGAGGAGCTTGCCGCCGGGGGCGCGGCAGGCTCCTTTTCCGTTCGGGGGCGCCGGCCGCCCGGACAGGTAGAACTCGATAGACGGAGACCCGGCGATGGCGGAAGCGAGGGCGGAGGTGGAGCGCGTCCCGTTCGGGCGGCTCCCGGGTGGCGAGGAGGTGGACGCGTTCGTGCTGCGGGGCGCGGGCGGGGTGGAGATGCGGGTCACGGGCTTCGGCGGGGCGATCGTGTCGCTGCTCGTCCCCGACCGCGACGGCCGGCCCGCCGACGTGGTGCTGGGCTACGACGACGTGCAGGGGTACGTGGACGACCGGGCGTACTTCGGCTCGCTGATCGGGCGCTGCGCGAACCGCATCCGCGGCGGCCGCTTCGCCCTGGACGGCCGGGAGCACCGGCTCCCCGTCAACGACGGGCCGAACCACCTGCACGGCGGCCCGCGGGGCTTCCACAAGGCGCTCTGGCGGGTGGAGCCGCTGGAGTCCGCCGACGGGGTGGGGCTGGCGCTGGCGCACGACAGCCCGGACGGCGACCAGGGCTACCCCGGCGCGGTGCGGGCGCGGGTCACGTACCTGCTCACGCCGGCAAACGAGCTGGTGGTGGACTATCGCGCCGAAGCGGACCGGCCCACCCCCGTGAACCTCACGCAGCACAGCTACTTCAACCTCACGGGCGACCCGGCGCGAACCATCCTGGACCACGCGCTGCGGCTGGAGGCGGACGGCATCACCCCCGTGGACGACACGCTGATCCCCACGGGCGAGGTCATGCCCGTGGCGGGGACGCCGTTCGACTTCCGCGAGCCGGCGCCCATCGGCTCCCGCATCGGCGCGGACGACGCGCAGCTGGCGCGGGCGGGCGGGTACGACCACAACTTCGTGCTCCGCGGCGGCGACGGCCTCCGGCCGGCCGCGCGCGTCCACGAGCCCGGGTCCGGCCGGGTGCTGGAGGTGCACACCACCGAGCCGGGGATCCAGTTCTACTCCGGCAACTTCCTGGACGGCACCGTGGCCGGCAAGGGCGGCGTGCGCTACGCGTACCGCTGCGGCTTCTGCCTGGAGCCCCAGCACTTCCCCGACTCGCCCAACCACCCGGGGTTCCCGTCCACCATCCTCCGCCCGGGTGAAACCTACTCGTCGCGCACCGTGTACCGGTTCGCCGTCGAATAGGACATCGGGACACCACAGCGAATCACGGTTAAAGGATGAAGCACGACCTCCTGCTGCTCAGCAACTCCCAGGTGCACGGGCACGGCTACCTGGAGCACGCCATGGACGCGCTCCGCGAATTCCTGCACGGGCGCCGCCGGGTGCTGTTCGCGCCGTTCGCGCTGCGCGACCACGACGGCTACACGGCGCGCATCGCGGAGGCGCTGGCGCCGCTGGGCGTGGACGTGCGGGGGCTGCACGCGGCGGCCGACCCGCTCGCCGCCGTGCGCGCGGCGGAGGTGCTGTACGTGGGCGGCGGGAACAGCTTCCGGCTGCTCAAGGCGCTCCGGGAGCGCGGGCTCATGGAGACGGTGCGGGAGCGCGTGGAGGCGGGGGAGCTGGCGTACGTGGGCTCCAGCGCCGGCACCAACATGGCCTGCCCCACGCTGCGCACCACCAACGACATGCCCATCGTGCAGCCGGACGCGTTCGAGGCGTTCGGGCTCGTCCCCTTCCAGATCAACCCGCACTTCCAGGACGCCGACCCGCTCTCCACCCACATGGGCGAGACGCGCGCCCAGCGCCTCGCCCAGTTCCTGGAGGAGAACGACGTGCCGGTGCTCGGGATGCGCGAGGGCGCCTGGCTGCGGCGCCGCGGCGACCGGCTGGAGCTGCGCGGCGAGACGGGCGCCCTCCTCTTCCTGCGCGGCGAGGAGCCGCGCCCGTTCTCCGGGGGCGACGACCTCTCGTTCCTGCTCGCCCTGCCCGCGCGCTTCGACAGCCCCATGGCGTAGCCGCGCCGGGCGTGGGGCTTGCGTCCGCGGCACCCGATACGGCCGCGGCCGGACGCACGGCGCCGGCGCGGGAGGCCACGGAACGACGCGGAGGGGAGGTGCCAGGGTGCGGAAGCGAAAGATCGGCTCGCTGGAGGTGTCCGTCGTCGGGCTGGGCTGCAACAACTTCGGGACGCGCATCGACGAGGCGGCCACGCGCGAGGTGGTGGACGCCGCGCTGGACGCGGGCATCCAGTTCTTCGACACGGCGGACACGTACGGCAAGGGGCTGAGCGAGGAGTACCTGGGGCGGGCGCTGGGCGCCCGCCGCGGCGAGGTGGTGATCGCCAGCAAGTTCGGCAGCAGGATGGACGAGGAGCGCAAGGGCGCGCGCCCGGAGTACGTCCTGCGCGCGGCGGAGGACAGCCTTCGCCGCCTGGGGACCGACTACATCGACCTGTACCAGCTCCACCGCCCCGACCCCGAGGTGCCCATCGCGGACACGCTGGGCGCGCTCGACGAGCTGGTGCGGGCGGGCAAGGTGCGCGAGATCGGCTGCTCCAACTTCTCGGCGGAGCAGCTGCGCGAGGCGGAGGCCGCGGCGCGCGGCCGGGCCCGCTTCGCCAGCGTGCAGAACGAGTACAGCCTGCTGCACCGCGAGCCGGAGGCGGAGGTGCTCCCCGAGTGCGGGCGCCAGGGGCTGGCCTTCCTGCCGTACTTCCCGCTCGCCAGCGGCCTGCTCACCGGCAAGTACCGGCTCGGGCAGGCGGCTCCGGAAGGGACGCGCATCACCGAGGGCGGGTGGCGCTCCGACGTGCTCACGGACCGGAACCTGGAGCGGGTGGAGGAGCTGATCGCCTTCGCGGAGGGTCGCGGGCACACGCTGCTGGAGCTGGCGTTCTCCTGGCTGCTCGCCCGGCCCGCGGTGGCCTCGGTGATCGCGGGTGCCACGTCGCCCGCGCAGGTGCGGGGCAACGCCGCGGCCGCCGGCTGGGAGCCGACCGACGCGGAGCTGGCCGCGACCGACGCGATCGTGCCGCCCGGACGCTGACCGCGGACGCGCGGCGAGCAAGACTCCCCGTACGGCATCCTACCCGCCTGTCCCGCCTCGCCGCGGCGGCTTTGCCGCGGCGTCGGATCCCGCCGATGTTGATGTGCGCCGGTATTGAGCCTTAGCTTGTCGCATTGCACCGTCCCTCCGGACGTCCGGCCGTACGCGCGCCCACATCCCACCCTTCAGGTGAGCACCGATGGCGGAACGGCAGGACCTGGAAGCGCTGTTCCTCGACAACGTCGGCCGGGTGGAGCGGGTCGCCGCTTTGCTCGCGCGCCGCTACCGGCTGGAGCACGGCGAGGCCGAGGACTTCACCTCCTGGGCGAAGCTCAAGCTCATCGAGGACGACTACGCCGTCCTGCGGAAGTTCCGGGGGGAAAGCTCCATCGGCACCTATCTCACCACCGTGCTCGCCATGCTGTTCCGCGACTACCGGGTGCAGCGCTGGGGCCGCTGGCGCCCGTCGGCGGCCGCGCTGCGGCGGGGCGGCGTCGCGGTGCGCCTGGAGACGCTGGTGCGCCGCGACGGGTACCGGCTGGAGCAGGCGGGGGAGATCCTGCGGACCACGGGAGAGACCGACCTCTCGGACCGCGAGCTCGCCGCGATGCTGGCCGAGCTCCCCGCGCGCTCGCCGCTGCGCCCGGTGGAGGACGGGCCCGAGCCGCTCGCCGGCATCGCGGGCCCCGAGGAGGCGGACGACGCGCTGATCCACCAGGAGAGCGCGGCCCAGCACCGCTCCGCGGACGAGGCGCTCTCCCGCGCGCTGGACCACCTCCCGCCGGAGGACCGGGTGATCCTGCGCATGCGCTTCTGGGAGGACATGAGCGTCGCGGACATCGCCCGCGGCCTCCACCTTGAACAGAAGCCGCTCTACCGGCGGGTGGAGCGCTCCCTCAAGCAGCTCCGCAAGCAGCTGGAGGCGGCGGGGATCACGCGGGAGCGGGTGCGGTCGCTGCTGGGGGACTCGCCGTGATCGCGAGCGAGTGGCGACAAACATGCGGCGCGTCCATCCAATCGGGTAACGCACCCAGGCGAGGAGGTCCCAAGTGACGGAACCCACGAACGGCGCGGAGCGGCTCCCGCCGCCCGAGATGGACGCCGAGCGGCTCGCCGCGCTCCTCGACGGGCGGCTGGACGAGCGCCGGAGGGCGGAGGCCGTCGCGCGGCTGGCGTCCTCGGATGCGGAGCTCGAGGTGTTCGTGGACGCGCTGGCGGTCACCCGGGAGCTGGAGGCCGCGGAGGCGGCGGACGGCGTCGTCCCGCTGCGGCCGGCTGCCCGGAGGCCGTGGTGGCGGCGGCCGGGCGGCCACTGGGTGGCGGTCGCGGCGGTGCTCGCCGGGCTCGCGCTGCTCCCGGTGCTGTGGAACCGGAGCCGGGGGCCGGATGTGGGGGACCCGGGGGGCTACGCGGCGCTTCTCGGGGGCGGCGGGCTGCCAGCCGGGTGGGACCGGACTCCCTGGGGGAGCACCCGCGGCCCCGGGGACCCGCTCACGGAGCAGGCTCGGGCGGTGCGGGTCGGCGCGGCCGTGACAGACCTGGAGGTGGCCGTCGCATCCCGGGATCCGCGCGCGGCGGAAATCGCCGCCGAGATCGGCGAGCTGCTGGCAGGGGTTCCCGGAGGCAGCGGGGCCGCGATGTACTACCGCGAGATCGGGCGCAGGGCCGGCGAGGGCCCGGACCGGCTCGCACCGCTGATGGAAGATGGGCGGCAGGCTGCCGCGGCGCTGCTGGGCGACACCCTGGTGGCGGTGGGGGCCTGGGCGGAGGCGGCCCGCCTCGCCGCCGCCCGCCGCGACGACGAGTTCTTCCGGTCGGCCGAGACTCGCTTCGCGCTGGAGCAGGCGGACGGCATGGCGGGCCTGCCGGAGCCCGCCCGCGAGGCGGTCGGGCGGATCCGGTCGGCCATCGCTGCGGGTCCGCCCACGGACTGGACCGGCTTGAAGCACGCTGCCGAAGAGCTGCTGCGGCTGCTGGGGAGCTAACGGGCCGCCTCAGGAACTGGTAGCGGCAATCCAGGCGGCAGCCGTAACGACTCGTGCCACCGCAGCGGCATAATCATCGTGTGTGACAGTATCGTTGGGTGTGTGGTAGCGATCGTGATCCATACTCGCCGTGCCGGCGGCGACATTCGTCCAGAACTCCTCGCAAACCAGGCACGCCGGAATGCTGGAAGTGTGAAAGCTGAATTGATCGCTCCACCCATGCGCCGGGTCTGTTCCTCCCAGCGATGCTGGATAGAGCTTCGGCTGGAGGGGGAGTTCCGGCTCTAGCACGGCGAGTGCGGCAACCAGTTCGGCGAGCTTGAACGAGCGCTCCTGCACGATCGGATGTACCGGTGACCCGCAGTGAATCTCGACCATTGCGGGAGGAGCGGCATCGAAGCCGATCATGTCCATGTTGAATGCGCAAACGATCCGGTCGTGTTGGGCCTCACAGTCCCTTACGTATTCCACGCTCCCAGCGAGCTGGTATTCCTCTGAGTTGAACAGCACGAAACGAATTTCACGGTGTGCCTCACCAGTGCCTGCCAGCTCGGCGAGCGCGGCGGCGGCTGAGACCACCGCGGCGAGACCGCTCGCGTTGTCGTCCGCTCCCGGCGCCCGCTTAGCCAAATCCGAACCCTGCTCGGGTTTTGCGAAGGAATCCAGGTGCGCACACAGAATGACGATACCGTCGAGCGTGCCGTCCAGGGTAGCCACGACGTTGTCGAGTGCCCTGTCCAAGTGCGTGAACGAGTGCTTACGGACGACCAGCCGATCAGATGCTTCGTTCAGATCCGATTCCAGCATGGACACCGCACGATTGTTCTTCTTTGGAAAGTTAATATCGCGAGAGGGCAAACTGCTGTACCGCTGAACAAGCTTTTTCAACTTGTCTGCGTCCACATTCCTCCTGATCGCGCCCGGTTCCGGTCCGCTAGACAACAGCGCTGCACCTTTCGCGCTGCCAGTGGCGGGAAGAGCGTCGTACATCAGCAACGCCGGGCCGGGAGGCTTGAGCAACGCCCGAGCGCCAATCAGCTTCATGCCGTGGTAGTGCCGGGCATCGGGTCGGCCACTGAAGTTGGTGCCCGACCATCCGCCCGGTAACGCGACGAAGAGGCCCTCTTCAGTCGACGCGACTACGCGCCGGGCCGCAAGCGACTCGGTCACCTCGCCAGGTACGGGATGGGGAGTCCCGTCGCCCTCCTGCTCGTGCCCCACCAAGAGGTAGAGATCGGTGAGCTGAGGCTCGTTCTCCCCGCCCAGCCTGTCGATACGATAGCCCTTGCCGTCGAGCTGGGCCGCCGTTGCCACGTCGGTGACGGCATACACGACGACCTGCCCTCCAGCCATGGGCTCGCGAGTCACGTAGAGCGGCACAACCCGAACGGCGCTGAGCCGCGCTCGCCACTCGTCCTCCGCCAACTCCGACGGAATCCGTATCCGTACGTACCTGAGTGGTCTACCTTGCAGAACGGGAAGCGCGAGAAGCGGATGCGGTGCGCTCAGCAGTCCAGCGGCCTTCGCCAGCGCCCGTTCGGTTGCGTCCTCCGTCACTACAACTGCGATAACAGGAGCCGCATCCTGTCCCCACCTCACCTTCTCGGCGGTCAGCGCCGCGGTCTCGTAAATCCTGAAACCGCGACGGGTCCGGTACAGTATCAAACGCTCGTCGAAGTAGTCGATGATGCCCGTCTTCCTGAGGACTTCGTAAATTGCCCTGCGGGGGACTTTTCTAGGGTCGGCAAGGACGCCAAGGGATACCCCCTCCTTGTGAAGTGCATCCAAGACGCTGGCGGTCTCGTCGTATGGAGTGGCCGTCCAGCTGCGTCTCATCTTTCCGGCAGTCCGTACGGAAGCCAGAGTGTTGGCGATGTCGAAGAATACGACCGCGCGGGTTGGAATCATCGACGTTCCTTTCATGGGGAGACACGACTCGGACTCGGCTTCCTCAAGCCGGGGGGGATTCGTCTTCAGCCTCCCTAGGTACGGCCGCAGTAGCCCGGACGACGATGCATGCCACCTCGTCTCCAGAGGACAAGAACTTGCTCAAGTCTGCGTCGTCCCCGGCCACCGCTGTCTCGTCGTAACAGGTTACGTCATTGATCCCGTCGCCGTTCTCGCGCATGCTCCATGCGCTGGGATCGGGCTCCCGCATTTCCGGGGCGGGTTCGTTCCGAAGTCTCTCGAATACCGGTACCACATGGCCTAGCAGTGCATAGAAGGCCGAGAAATGCTCCGCCACTTTTTCACGTTCCTCCGGGGCGCGGGGTTCGCGGGACGGCGGCGGTAGCTTGGGGGGAATCTCCCGCTTGGTCGTGTGATAGAGCCAGAGGTGGATCTCGTTGCGGCGGGTTTCTGGATTAATCCTAGGGTAGAGAGTGGTACGCTGCGGAAACCCATCCTCATTGAGTGGCTGAAGGTTTAGCATCAAGTGATCCTCAGTCACGCCTTCGAGCCTCCATCCGACCGCCGTTGACATCGGTACATTGCTCAGGCCTCCGATCTTCCAGCGTCCACCCTCCCTGTGACAGAATATCTCCCCTCGGGCGAGCGTAGTGCGGGAGAGCAGGGCGGCGGGAGCCTCCTCACCGTCGTCCGGCAGGTCGAGCAGATCTCTCGGGACGTTCCGGAACGTGAACGCTCCCAGGTCGAATACCTCGTGTGAAGCCGTGTCCGTGTCCAGAGTGTCCGTGGAACTAGGAAGCCCGGATAGATCTAGAAATCGGTTCTGCATGTATATCTTCGCGACCCGCCCGGTCAGCTCCCCCTCGGGCTTTTCGTGCGCCTCATCGTAGAGCAATTGGGAAAGGTGCTGGTGAACGTGCCCATGCGGGCCGTGGGTACCACGGCCGGTTTTCGGGAGGAGCACGTGCAGCCGATGGCCTTCGGGTCCGCTTGGGTCATCCGTGACCATGCACAGGCCCGTGAAAGTGATGTACAGGTCGAATGCCATGGTTTCCTCCCAGGTGACGGTGGTCAGTTTCCGGCGTAGCGGAACCCGGCCCATGCGGCCGGGGATGCGAGCGCCGGATCTCCCGAGCGCAGCATGGCGAGCTGGGCTGCGCGCAGTGCGTCGGGTCCGTTGCCGGACTTGCGGTACTCACGGTGGAACTCGATCATCAGCGGCCGGGTGAGGTCGTCGTCCACCCGCCACAGGCTCCCGGCCACGCCCCCGGCCCCCGCCCCGAGCAGCGCGCCGGCGAAGCCCGCAAAACCCCCGGACCGCCCGCTGTGCGAGCGGAGCGTCTGGCAGGCGGACAGCACGAACAGGCGCACGTGCCGCAGGTCCATCCCTTCCAGGTCCGTTGCGGCGAGATCGTCGGAGCCATACGTGTCGTCCGACGAAGCCAGCAGCATCACCGATCGCTCCGGCCGCTCGTCGTCGAACAGGGCGTGGCCGGCGAAGTGGACCACCTCCGCCTGCCCGAGCGCCGCCTCCACGCGGGGCCGCCGGACCGCCGTGTCGGCGAGCACCTCCGGGTCGCGGTACCCGGCCCTGATCGCCGCGACCTCCGCCCTGGCCCCGTCCAGGCGATCGAGCCCGGGATAGAGGCGGGCGTCGAAGGCGGGGTCCGCCACGAGCAGCGCACGCGGCGGGGAGCCCGCCCTCCCCCGGGGCGTCCGCAGGGCGTCGCCCAGGCTTCCGGCGAAGCGCAGCGGGTGGTCCTGCACCAGGTAGCGCCGCCGCCGCGCGTCGTACAGCGCGGCGAACGGCACCGCGGCGATCTCCCCGTCGGCGAGCACGACCAGCCGGGTGCCCTCTCCCCCGATCCGCTCCCGGACGGGTCGGACCAGCGTCTCGTAGAGGCGGGCCAGCTCCGGACCCGCCTTGCCGTCCAGCCGCAGCTCCAGCGACGTACGGGCGTTCTCGATGCCCCGCGCCAGCGCCACCCTGTCCACCGTCCGGCGCGTCAGGACCACGGCCGTGTCCGCGATCGTCCAGACGAGGAGCGTGTCCCCGATCATCGCGTACTCGACCGCCACCTGGCCGGGCGGCATGGACCAGCGCCGCCCGCGAGGCGACGCCGCGGAAGCGGCTCCGCCGAACGCGGTGCGGCTCCGCTCCAGGTAGCCCAGCGCCGCAACCGTGTCTCCCGCCCCCAGCTTGAGGAGGATCAGCCGGTCGAACACCCCCTGCGCCGCCGCGGCGAGCGAGGCGCGGAAACTGGCCCGCGTCACCGAGCTGCGCTGTGCTTCCACGAGCCGCGTCGCCGAGTCCAGGTCGGCGACCGCGCCTCCTTCGTCGGCGATGGCGAGCCGCGCCTCCGCCCGCTGCACCAGCGCCCCGAGCCGCCGCAGCGCCGTGCGCGTGCCCCCCGAATCGCTGACCACGGTGTCCAGCATCGCCGCGGCCCGGCGCGGGTCCGTCCGGAACGCGAGGGCGGCGCGCGCCATGCGGAGGTCCGTGGCGAGCCACAGCCGCGTGCGACCCGGGCGCAGCGCTCCCACGAGCGCGCCGCCGGCCGCGATGTCGTCGTCCGCCGCGTCACCCTCGCCGGCGGCGATGAGGGCCTGCGCCCGGCCCAGGTGGGCCTCGGCCATGACGGCCGGATTGCCGCTCCGCCGCGCCACTGCGACCCGCTCGTCCTGAAAGCTGCGCGCGGCGCGATTGAGCCCCTCGCTCTCGGAGCTCCGGGCCGCGGCGCTCAGCAGGTTGGACAGCCACACGGACCGGCGGAAGGGCCGCAGGGTGCGCAGGGCCTGGTGGATCGAGGCGTACGCGTCCAGCGTGGCGCCCAGGTTGAACTCCGCCTGGGCAGCCACGTACTGCATCCCGCCCACGTGCTCGGTCTCGCCGGCGCGCTCCAGGAGCCGGGCCGCATCGCGGGCCATGGCCCGCGCCCGCTCCGGCTCTCCCGTGCGCAGCAGCGCCGTGGCCAGCGCCCCCCGGACCCGGCCCGCGAACGCCGGATGCCGCGCGGTGTCCCCGCGCACGGCGAGCGGGCGGAGGACCTCGATGCCGGAGCGGTAGTCCGCGGCGAGGACGAGCGCCGCCGCGTGGAACATCGCGGCCCACCGGACCAGCGCCGGCGAGGGCGGACGCGCCGCGAGCACGCCGCGGAAGCTGGAATCCGCCGCTTCGTGCTCCAGCCTCGCGAACGCCGCCGCTCCCGCCCCGAAATCCAGGTGCGCGCGCGCGAGCGTGCGGGTCGCGGCCGCGTCGCCGGCCCGGGAGCGGATCGCACGCACGGCGTCCGCGAGGGTCGCGTCGCCCCCGGGACGGCGCTCCAGCGCCTCCGCCAGCATCCCGGCCAGCCGGAGCCGGGCGGCCGCGCGTGCGGAGTCTCCCTTCAGCACGGCGTCGCCCCACTCGGGGAGCAGGCGGTCCCATCCCAGCAGCCGCGCGTCCTGCGGCGCGCTCGCCACGAACGCCGCCACGGCGGCCGGAGATGCACCCGGGGAGGGCGGCCGCGGAGGTTCCCGCACCTGCTCCAGGGCGCGCGTCCGCCGCTCCGCTTCTGTCGCCCACCCCGATCTCCGCTCCAGCATACGAAACCTTTTCCATGCCTCTCTCGCCTCGCCCTCCACCCCCAGAAGGTCGAGCGCAAGCGCGAGATTGTACCACGCCGCCGTGTTTTTCGGCTCCAGCTCCAGTGCGCTCTTCGCGGCTTCCACCGCTTCCGGAAGGTCGCGGGCGTTGTGCATCCGTTCCGCGCGCACCAGGTGCGCGGCCGCCAGGTCCGTGTACGCGGAAGCGGGATGCGGCGACAGGCGCACCACCGTCTCGAGAAATGTGATGGACCGGGCGAGGGATTTTCCCGCACTGTCCGCCCAGAGCAGGTCCGCCAGTGCCGCCGCGTGCAGGGTGTCCGGGTCGGTCGTGTTCGGGGCGGCCCGGCCCGCCAGCCGGGTGATGTGAACGGCACGGGCCGGAGGAACGGCGTCGCCCGGGAGCTTTTCACAGCGGTGGGCCTCTTCCGCGGCGGGGTCGAGATCGCACTCCCGGTACTCGGTGGAGATCGACAGGCGGGCCCCGAACGGCCGGGGCATTCGTTCGGCGTCGAGCTCCTGCAGGATGGAGCCGCGGCCGGTTCCCGCGAGCCCCGTATCGCAGGACACGACGAGCGGAACGGAGGCGATGACGAGGAGAACGCAGGGAACTCGGCGGACCAGGGAGAGAAGGCCAGGCCGCATGGCAGCAGGTTTCCGGTGAGTGTGTGGGAAGGGGAGCTGCCAGGGTTCGAACTTCACCGGCAAGGTGCGGACATTGAGGGGTATGACACAAGGCTTGCGTGAATGACGAACAAAGAGCGGAACGCCCACACCGGGCGCCCCGCTCTTTCGTCTCTGTCCCGACCGCCAGGCCTCCCGCCCCTCTAGCTCCGCACCGGGTGCCCCCGCCCCGCCAGGAAGCGCCGTGCCTCCTCGATGCTGTGCTCCCCGAAGTGGAAGATCGACGCCGCCAGCACCGCGTGCGCCCCGGCCCCCAGCGCCTGGTCCAGGTGCTCCAGCGTCCCCGCCCCCCCGGACGCGATCACCGGCACCGCAACCGCCCCCGACACCGCCCGCAGCAATTCCAGGTCGTACCCGGCGCGCGTCCCGTCGCTGTCCATCGAGGTCAGCAGCACCTCCCCCGCCCCCAGCTCCACCAGCCGCGCCGACCACTCCACGGCGTCGATCCCGGTGGGCGTGCGCCCCCCGTGCGTGAACACCTCCCAGCGCGGCGCCTCGCCCGGCGCGCCGACACGCCGCGCATCCACCGCCGCCACCACGCACTGCGAGCCGAAGTGGTCCGCCGCCCGCGAGATCAATGCCGGGTCGCGGAGCGCCGCCGTGTTCACCGACACCTTGTCCGCCCCCGCCCCCAGCAGCGCGTGGAAGTCGTCCACCGAGCGCACCCCGCCGCCCACGGTGAGCGGGATGAACACCGAGTCCGCCGTGCGCCGGATCACGTCCAGCAGCGCCGGCCGCGCCTCGTGCGACGCGGTGATGTCCAGGAAGCACAGCTCGTCCGCGCGCTCGTGGTCGTAGCGAACCGCCTGCTCCACCGGGTCGCCCGCGTCGCGCAGCCCCTCGAAGCGGATTCCCTTCACCACCCGCCCGTCCCGGACGTCCAGGCAGGGGATGATGCGCTTGGCTAGGGCCATGACAGCCCCCGCAGCCGCTGCACCATCCCCGGCGTGAGCACGCCGGAGTAGACGCCCTCCACCGGCCCCCGCAGCACCAGGCTCCAGTCCTCGCGCACGGTCACGTGCAGCGTGCCGCCCGGCATCCGTACCTCCACCTCCCGTTCCGACACCAGCCCCCGCCGCACCGCCGCCGCCGCCACCGCGCAGGCGCTGGAGCCCGACGCCGTGGTCTCCCCCGCCCCGCGCTCCCACACCCACGCCTCCACGGCGCCCGGCGCGACGGCGCGCGCGAACTGCACGTTGGTGCCGCGGGTGAACGACGCGTGCGTGGAGATCTGCGGGGCGCGGCGGCGCATGTCCTCCTCGTCCACCACGTCCTCGAACACCACGCAGTGCGGGTTGCCCACCGACACCGCCGTGACGTCCATGCGGTCGCCCGCCGGCAGCTCCAGCACCTCCGCGTCCGTGTCGCGCTCCGGGCCCGTCATCCCCACCGCCTCGCTGCGGAACACCGCCGTCCCCATCTCCACCTCCACGTCCAGCACGCCCTCGCGGCTCCGGCCGCGGACCAGGATGGTGACCGTGCCGCCCGGCGTCTCCACCGTGAACGGCGCCCCCTCGCGCACGGCGCCGTTGTCCAGCAGGTACGCCGCGAAGATGCGCAGCCCGTTGCCGCTCTTCTCCGCCTCCGAGCCGTCCGGGTTGAAGATGCGCACCCCGAACTCCGCCGCGTCCGACGGCACCAGCGCGAGCACGCCGTCCGAGCCGACGCCCGTGTGCCGGTCGCACAGCAGGCGGACCGCAGGCGGCGTCAGCGAGAAGGGGAGGCCGGCCAGGCGCAGGGCGATGTAGTCGTTCCCCAGCCCGTGGCCCTTGAAGAAGCTCACACGTTCCATGGTCGGTTTCGCGTTCCGAATGAACTGCAACGGCTTTGAACCGCGGGTCCGGGCGTGCCCCCGGCTGCGCCGGGGTCGGGCTGCGGCTCCGTAGGCGAGCAAACAACGCTCGCCAACGGAGTCGAGCCCCGGCGGAAACTGCCCCGCCGGGTCTCGCCCCTTCGGGCCGGCATCCCTCACGCAACTGCCGACGTAGCCGCAAGATCCCGCAGTTGCCCCCTCTCCCAGACTTGGGAGAGGGTGGCGAGCCTCAAGCGAGCCGGGTGAGGGCCGCCGTTGCAGGCTGTCCCCTGTAACCTGTCCCCTGTAACCTGCCGTTCCCCCTACAGCCGCGCGAAGTTCGCCAGCAGCCGCAGGCCGTCCTCCTGGCTCTTCTCCGGGTGGAACTGGATCCCCCACACGTTGTCGCGGCCCACGATGGAGGCGAAGCGCACGCCGTAGTCGCACCATCCCAGCACGTCGGCCTCGTCGGGGGCCTGCACGGCGTAGGAGTGCGCATGGTAGAAGAAGCGCGGGCGCGGGCCGGCCACGCCCTCCAGCACCGGGTCGGCGGCGGTGCGCTGCGTGAACTCCACCGAGTTCCACCCCATGTGCGGCAGGTGCAGGTCGGTGCGCAGGCGGTCCACGCCGCCGCGCAGCAGCCCCAGGCCGGGAACGCCGGGCGCCTCCTCGCTCCCCTCGAAGAGCAGCTCCATCCCCACGCAGATGCCGAAGAACGGGCGCCCCGAGGCCACGTGGTCGCGCACCGCGTCGGCCAGGCCGCCGGACTCCAGGTTGGTCATGCACTGCCCGAAGTGGCCCTGCCCGGGGAGCACCAGCCGCGCCGCGCGCCGCGCCTCCGCCGGGTCCGAGGTCAGGCGCACGTCGGCGCCGCCGTGCTCGAACGCCTTGACCACCGAGCGCAGGTTCCCCGCGCCGTAGTCCAGCACCGTCACGCTCCCGCTGCTCACAGGGCGCCCTTGGTGGAGGGCACCGTGTCCGCGCGCCGCGGGTCGATGCGGGTGGCGGCGTCCAGGGCGCGCGCGGCGGCCTTGAAGGTGGCCTCCACCACGTGGTGCGCGTTGTCGCCGCGGATCCCGTCCAGGTGCAGCGTGATCCTCGACTCCATGGCGAAGGCGCGCCAGAACTCCGCCGAGAGCGCCGCGTCGAACTCGCCGATGCGCGCCTGGTCCGGCGGGAGCGGCACGTCGAAGTGCAGGAAGGGGCGGCCGGACACGTCCACCACCGCGCGCACCAGCGCCTCGTCCAGCGGCACCGTGGCGTCCGCGTACCTCACGATCCCCCGCTTGTCGCCCAGCGCGTCCAGGAAGGCGCCGCCCAGCGCGATCCCCACGTCCTCCACCGTGTGGTGCCCGTCCACGTGCAGGTCGCCGCGGCAGCCGACGCGCAGGTCGAACATCCCGTGGCGGGCCAGCGCGTCCAGCATGTGGTCGAAGAAGCCGATCCCCGTGCTCACCTCGGCCTCGCCCGCGCCGTCCAATTCCACGCGCACCGAGATCTCCGTCTCGCGCGTCTTCCGCTCCCGCTCCCCCGTGCGTGGCATTCCGTCAGCCCTCCGTGACGATGGCGCGCGTCGCCTCCAGGAACTCCCCCGTCTCCTCCGGCGTCCCGGCGTTGACCCGCAGGCACCCCGAGAGCATCGGGTACTTGGACACGTCGCGCACCAGGATCCCGTGCTCGTCCAGCAGCCGCTCGAACAGGCGCGTGTGCGTGAGCCCGGGCGTCTCGACGCGGAACAGGACGAAGTTGGCCGCGCTGGGGAACACGTGCAGCCCGGGGATCGCGCGCAGCCCGTCGTACAGCCGGTCGCGCTCGGCGCGCATGGACTGCACCAGCGGCTCCAGCAGGTCGCGCCCGCGCAGCACCTCGGCGGCGGCCACCTCGGTGAAGAAGTTGATGTTGTACGGGAGCTTCGCCTTGTGCACCTCCGCCGCGAGCGCGGGGTCGCCCAGCAGGTAGCCGGCGCGCAGCCCCGCCATCGCCATGGCCTTGCTGAAGGTGCGCAGCACCACGGCCCGCGGCCTCCCCTCCAGGAACGGGATCGCGTCGTAGCCGCCGAACTCCACGTACGCCTGGTCCAGCAGCACCAGCGCGTCCGTCTCGTCGTGGATGCGCGCGATCTCCTCGCGGGTGAGCGCGGTGCCCGTGGGGTTGTTGGGCGTGCACAGCACCACCGCCGCCGCGTCCGACTCGCGCGCCGCGCGCACGATGGCGTCCACGTCGAAGCGCAACTCCTCCGTGAGCGGCACGGACACCACGGTGCCGCCGTTCACCTCCGCCATCAGCCGGTACAGCGTGAAGGTGGGCTCCGGGATCACCACCGACTTGCCCGGCTCCACCACCACCGCGAAGAAGGACTGGATCAGCTCGTTGGAGCCGTTGGCCACCAGGATCCCCTCCTCCGGCCACCCCGTCGCCTGCGCCACCGCGCCGATGAAGCTGCTGGCGACGAAGGGCGGGTAGCGGTTCCAGGGGCGGTCCGCCAGGCGCTCCGCGATGCGCGCCTTGAGCGCCTCCGGGACGTCGTAGGGGCTCTCGTTCTGGTTGAGCTTCACGCGCGGCTCGTAGGGGCGCAGCGTGTACGCCCCCATCGCCTTCACCTGCGGCTTCACGTGCCGCAACGCCTTCTCATTCGTCTCGTTCTTCATCCGAATCTGCTTCGAACTGCTCATTTGGGCGTGCCCCGGCTGACGCCGGGTCGGGCTGCGGCTCCGTAGCGCACGAAACGACCGTGCGCAACGGAGGCGAGCCCCCAACGATACTGCTGTTGGGGTCTCGCCGCTTCGCGCTCGCATCCCTCACGCGGGGTTCGCGCTGGCGTCCTCGGGGGCCCCCACCCGGCGGCTTTATCGCCGCCACCCTCCCCCGTACCGGGGGAGGGCTTCCTGACCCTCAGCTCCGCCGTGTCGTGCTCCCCCTCTCCCAGCATTGGGAGAGGGGGCCGGGGGGTGAGGGCCCGCAGTGGCAGGCTGTCCCCTGTAACCTGTCCCCTGTCCCCTGTCCCCTGTCCCCTGCCGTCCCTCAGTGCGAGTGCGCCACGTGGATGATCTGGTCCCGGCGCGTCCCCACGGACACGTACCAGATCGGCACCCCCGTCAGCTCCTCCAGCCGCCGCAGGTACGCCTGCGCGGCCGCAGGCAGGTCCTCCCAGCGCCGCGCGTCCTGCGTGGGCGCCTGCCAGCCGGGGAGCGTCTCGTACACGGGCTCCGCGGCCTCCAGCAGCCCCAGGTCGCCGGGAAAGTCGTCCAGCTCCTGGCCCAGGGCGCGGTAGCCCGTGGCGATCCGGAGCTCCTCCAGCGTGTCCAGCACGTCCAGCTTGGTCACGGCCAGGCCGGTGAGGCCGTTGACGCGCGCCGCGTAGCGCACCACCACCGCATCGAACCAGCCGCAGCGGCGCGGGCGGCCGGTGGTGGCGCCGTACTCGCCGCCCAGCTCGCGCACCCGCTCCTGCATGGGCGAGGGGAGCTCCGTCGGCAGCGGGCCCGAGCCCACGCGCGTGGTGTACGCCTTGACCACCCCCACCACCGCGTCGATCGCCGTCGGCCCGATCCCCACGCCCAGCCCCGCGCCCCCGGCGGTGGTGTTGGACGAGGTCACGTACGGGTAGGTGCCGTGGTCCACGTCCAGGAGCGCGCCCTGGGCGCCCTCCAGCAGCACGTGCTTCCCCTCCTTGAGGGCGTCGTGGATCACGCGCCCCGTCTCCACGGACAGCTTCAGCAGCCGCTCGCGGATCCCCATCACCTCCGCGATCACCTGCTCCGCGTCGGCGCGCTCCTCGGCGCCGCCGCACTCCAGGCGCTCGTTGGCGCGGGCGACGGCGCGGCGCAGCAGGTCGGCGGCGCGCGCCTCGTCGCGCAGGTCGGCCACGCGGATCCCCTGGCGCGCCACCTTGTCCTCGTACGCCGGCCCGATGCCGCGCCCCGTGGTGCCGATCTTCCCGGCGCCGCGCTGCGCCTCGGCCGCGCGGTCCAGCAGCTTGTGGTAGCTGAGCAGGAGGTGGGCGCGCCCGCTGACCCCCACCCGCCCCTCCGCGTTCTCCACGCGCCCGTCCAGCGCGTCCAGCTCCTCGAAGAACTGGAACGGGTCGAAGACCACCCCGTTCCCCAGCAGGCAGCGGCGCTCCGGGTGAAGGATCCCGGAGGGGATCTGGTGCAGGATGAACTCCTGCTCGCCCACGTGCACCGTGTGCCCCGCGTTGGCGCCGCCCTGGTACCGCGCGACGATGTCCACGTCCTCCGCGAGCACGTCGACGATCTTGCCCTTGCCCTCGTCTCCCCACTGGGAGCCGACGATCACTACGCAGCGATGCTCGTTCATCTGACCCGTCCCGTGTGCAGGCTCCGGCGTGCGGCCGGGCGCCCCACAAGCAAAAAGCGGCCCCGCTCGGATTGGCGGGACCGCGGCTCACGTATCCTTCGGGCGAATGTAGGCCGTCCGGGGTCGGGCTGTCAACGGCAGCTGCTTCAAGCTGCGGGTGCGGGCGTGCCCCCGCTGGCGCGGGGTCGGGCTGCGGCTCCGTAGAGCAGCAAACAACGCTGCTCAACGGAGTCGAGCCCCGGCGGAAACTACCCCGCCGGGTCTCGCCGCTTCGCGCTCGCATCCCTCACGCGGGGCCCGTGCTGGCGTCGGCAGGGGCCCCCTCCCCCGGCCCCTCCCCCGCAAGCGGGAGAGGGGAGAACTGCTTGCCGTACCTGGATATCCAGCCGTTGTCCCCTCTCCCAGAATTGGGAGAGGGTGGCGAGCCTCAAGCGAGCCGGGTGAGGCCCGCCGTTGCAGGCTGTCCCCTGTAACCTGTCCCCTGTCCCCTGCCGTTCCCCTACATGTCCGCCGTGGGCCCGTAGATCGACGGCAGCGGCACCTCGTTCAGGCGCAGGTACACGCTGAGCTGGCCGCGGTGGTGGATCATGTGGTTCATCAGCATGGTGCGCAGCACCGCGGCGCGCGGCATGGCGAAGATGGTGTTGCCGCCGTTCTTGAGCGTCCAGGTCTCCATCATCGCCTCGTCCGGGGTGCCGGCGATCGCCTCGCGCGCCTTGGCGACGTTGGCGTCGAACATCTCCAGCACCGCCGCCGTGGTGCTGAACTGCGGCGGGGCGAAGCCGGGGCCGCCCGGCGGGTTCATGTCCACCTCGGTGAGCGACACGATCCGCGGCGCCAGCCCCACCAGGTTGGCGAGGTGAACGGCGAGCGCGCCCAGCGCGGTGGACCTGGGGTGCGGCCGGAAGTCGGGCCGGCCCTCGGGGACGCGCTCCAGCAGCGAGCGCGTGGTGGCCATCTCGTGGTCGAACTCGGGGAGGAGCGCCTGTGCGATGGGCATGATGGGAAGCCGTCCGGGGTCTGGGTCAGGGCCCGCGCGGACCGTCCGCCGGGCACGCCGACAAGGTACGGCGCGCGGGCGCCGCCGTCGAGCGTCAGTCCGGCCGGGCCCCCGCGTCGCCGGCCACCCGGACCTCGCGGCCGCGCAGCGGCAGCGCCACGGTGAACGTGGAGCCCACGCCCGGCGTGGACTCCACCCGCACCGTGCCGCCCAGCAGGGCGAGCAGCTTGCGGGTGATGGAAAGGCCCAGCCCCGTGCCGCCGTACTCGCGCGTGGAGGACTGGTCCACCTGGCGGAAGTCGTCGAAGATCCCCTCCAGGCTCTCCGGGTCGATCCCGATCCCCGTGTCTCCCACGTCCATCTCCACGCCCTGGCCGCCGGGCGCGGGGCGCGCCGCCACCCGGATCTCGCCCTGGTGCGTGAACTTGACCGCGTTGGAGAGCAGGTTGAGGAGGATCTGCTTGACCTTGGTGCGGTCCGTCTCCAGCACGGGGAGGTCCGGGGCGAGCTCCACCCGGTACTCCAGCTGCTTCTGGCGCACCATGGGCTCCACCGTGGCCGAGAGCTCCTGGACCAGCGCCGCGAGGTCCACCTGCTCCAGGTGCACCGGCATCTTGCCGGCCTCGATCTTCGCCAGGTCCAGCACGTCGTTGACCAGCTCCAGCAGGTGCTGGCTCGCCGCGAACATCCGGTCCAGCGCCTCCGCCTGCCGCTTGCTGATGTCCCCGTAGATGCGGTCGCGCATCAGCGAGGTGTAGCCGAGCAGCGCGTTGATGGGGGTGCGCAGCTCGTGGCTCATGCTCGCCAGGAACTCCGACTTGAGCCGGTAGGCCCGCTCCAGCTCCTTGCTCTGCCACTCCAGCTGCCGGTTGCGCTCCTCCAGCTCGCCCGTGGCCGAGGCCACGCGGTCCTCCAGCCCCTCGTTGAGCCGCGTCAATTCCAGCGCCAGCCGCTCGTTCTCCACCGCCTTGGTCAGGTCGTGGATGATGGAGACGATGGCCGTCATCTCCCCGCGCTCGTTGAGGATCTTGCCGGAGACCACCTCCACCGGGATCTCGCGGTGCGCGTCCGGGTCCACCAGCACCAGCTGCTCCACCCGCGCGGTGTCCGGGCTGAGCGCGAAGTCCGAGATGAGCGACGAGAAGCGCGTGTCGTTGGTCCGCACCTCCTGCTGGCGGGGCGCGTCCGCCGGCGCCTCGAAGAGCCGCTCCGCCTGGTGGTTGGTGAGGATGATGTTGGAGTCCTCGTCCGTCACCAGGATGGGGTCGCCCACGTTCTCCAGGATCAGGTTCAGGCGGTCGCGCTCGCGGCGCGACTTGACCTCCGCCTGGCGCATGCGCTTGAACTGCTGCTCCAGCTCCGTGGCCGCGCGCTTCAGGTCCGTGACGTCGCGCAGCACCGAGACCGCGGCGCCCTCCCCCGCCAGCGTGCCGGGCAGCGGCGTGGCGAGCACCTCGAAGAGCAGGTCCCCGCCCTCCGAGGGGTCCACCAGGTTCAGCTCGCGCGCGGCGGTGGCGGGCTCCCCCGCGCGGGCCAGGAACGAGGAGAGCAGCAGGTTGTTGATCTCCACCGCGCGCCGGCGCCCCTCGCTGTCCCCCTCGCCGGTGTTGAGCAGGGCGCGGGCGCGCGCGTTCTCCAGCAGGATCCCGTTGTCCGCGTCGGTCACCAGCACCGGGTCGGGGAGCGCGTCCACGATTGCCGTGAGCAGCAGCCGGTCGCGCTCCGCCGCCCCTCCCGTGCGGCGCATCTCCTCCAGCTCGCCCATGCGCTCCAGCGCGGGGCCCGCCAGGCGCAGCACGCCGGCGAGCCCCGCGAAGTCGTCCAGCTTCCTCCCCGCCGGGTCCGCCACCAGCACGGCGGCCACGCCCCCGCGCCCCGGCACCGGGATCGCCACGCCGCGCGTCAATCCGGGGAGCACCTCCTCCCCGCGCCACTCCGCCGGCTCGCCGGTGAGCGCCGCGCGCACCGCGGGGTGGAACGCCGCCGAGAGCGGCACCGTGAACCCCCGGGTCGTCGCCTCGTCCCACCCCGTCCCCGCCACCCCGCGCAGGGCGCCGCGCCGCACCTCCGCCGCGAGGGCGCGCGCCACCCCCAGGGGGGCGAGCGCGCCCTCCAGCAGCAGGCGGAGCGCCTCCGCGAGGGAGCCCGCCCGCTGGACGCGGTCCAGCAGGGCGAGGGCCTCGGCGGTGTCGGGGAGGGAGGAGCCCACGGGGTCAGCTCAGCGCGTCGAGCCTTCGCCTCAGCTCGGCGTTCTCGGCGATGAGGCGGTCCATCTCGGCCGCGGAGGGGGAGGGAGCCGCGATCTCCCGGGGGCGCGAGGGGCCGGTGATCCCCACCGCCTCGGAGTACTTGAGGTAGGTGTCGATGGACGCGACCACGATCCGCGCCTCGACGGTCACCAGGTCGATCCCCACCAGCGACACCCGCACGTAGGCGTCGATGACGATCCCCTTGTCGAGGACCCGGTCCAGGACGTCGATCAGGCTGGTCCCGCCCGGCGCACGTTCTACGGCCATCGAATGCTTCTCCGAATCAGAAGGATGGGGAGGCCCTCCCGGTCGTCCGCCCCCGCTCCGCCCCGTCCCGCGCCAGCGCTCACCCCTCCGCGGCGCCCCCCGCCGTCAGCCGCTCCAGGCGCTCCTCCAGCTGGCGCACCCGCTCGCGCAATTCCCGGTTCTCCACCGCGGCCCGCGACGCGCCGCCGCTCAGCGCCGGGTCGAAGCGCCACCAGTCCAGCCCGATCTGCTCCGCCTTGTCGATGGAGCACACCAGCAGCCGGACCTGCACGGTGAGCAGCTCGACGTTGGCGAGGTTGATCTTGATGTCGCCCGCGATCACCAGCCCCTTGTCCAGGATCCGGTCGAGGATGTCGACCAGGCCCTGCGGGCGGGTGGGGGCGAGGGGAGCGAGATCGGCCAATGCGCCTTGTCGTGTGCGGGTCGGGTCTTAGAGCAGCTTGCCCAGCGGCCCAAGATCGATGTTGAGGTCCTCCCCCGCAAGGCCGAAGACCCCTTTGATCTCCTGCATTTTCTCCTCCAGCAGCAGCAGCGCCGTCCCCATCCGCTCCACCTGCTCCTCGCTCAGGTCGGGGTCCTCCATGCGGCGCACGGCCTGGTGCTCCACCACCTGCCTCAGCAGCTCCACCAGGGTAAGCACGAGACGGGCCAGGTCCTGCTGCACCGTGTCGGGATCGACGTCGATCTGCTTCGGCAGGGCGTTCGCCAATTGGGCGATCTCCGCCAGCGGCAGGTCGATCTGCGTGTTCTTCTTGATCGGGTCGTCGGGCATGCTTCGGAACGGCTCCGGACTGCGGGTTCGGGCATGACCCCGGCTGGCGCCGGGGTCGGGCTGCGGCTCCGTAGCAGACGAAACGACCGTCTGCAACGGAGTCGAGCCCCCAACGATACTGCTGTCGGGGTCTCGCCCCTTCGGGCCGACATCCCTCATGCAACTGCGGGCCCCCACCCGGCTCGCTCGAGGCTCGCCACCCTCCCCCGTGCCGGGGGAGGGCTTCCCGGGGTTCGCGTTTGTCGTGCTCCCCCTCTCCCCTTGTGGGAGAGGGGGCCGGGGGGTGAGGGGTCGCCCCTCGCCCTGAACCTGCCCGGCACCCCGTCGTTCTCCCCTCCCCCTCCCGGGGAGGGGGTCGCCGTCGGCGCCTCACACGAACGAGTACGGCGCCCACGGCCCCGAGACCCGCACCTCCGCCTCCGCCGGCTCCTCCGCCACGCGTCCCACGGCGTCCCGGTACGCCGCCACGTCCTCCCGGCGCACCAGGTGGGCCAGCGTCCCGGCGACCTCCGGCCGCGGCAGCGTCGTCCGCGTCTCCTCCGCACCCGGCAGCGCCGTCGCGATGGCGCGCGAGACGCGCTCCAGCAGCGCCTCCGCCTCTTCCCGCAGCGCCGCTTCCAGGCCGTGCTCGCGGCGGCGCGCCTCCAGGTAGGCTCGCCCGGACGCCGGCTTCTCCGCGGCGGGCCGCAGCTCCGGGCGCGCGGCGAGCAGGCGCGCCCGCGCCGCCGCCGCGTCCCAGCTCACCGTGGCGGCCATCTCCACGCGGCCGCGCACGCGCTCCAGCGCGGCGCGCAGCTCGCCCGCGCGCTCCGCGAGCACGGCGCGCAGCGCCCGCTCGTCCGCGAACACGGCGCCGAAGCGCAGGGGGAGCGGGGTGGCCGCGCGGAGGGCGGCCCGGACCACCGCGTCGTGCTCGCGCAGGCGGTCCGGCGCGGGCCCGGGGCGCGCGTCCAGGCGGGACACCCAGGCGCACAGCTCCGCCGCCTCCACCACCCCCACCTCCGCCCCGCCGATCCCGCGGGTCTCCGAGCCCGGCGGCGGCTCGCCGGCCGCGCGGATGCAGTAGGCGTGCAGGATCATCCCCCGTCCGCGCCGTCCCGCCCCACGGGGCGCCCCAGCGTCCGGCGCGCGGTGGAGACCGAGGTCAGCACGGCGTTGAGGCCCAGGTACACCAGGTCCACTCCCGCCACGGAGATCGTCACCTCGCCCGTCAGCACCACGCCCTTGTCGAGCACGCGGTTCACCAGGTCCACCAGCGACCACTCCTCGCCGCCGCCGCCGGGGGTCCACACCTCCCACTCCTCGCCGGCGGGGCCCACGTCCAGCCCGCCCGGGGCGTCCTCGCGCTCAGGATGCATCCGCGGCGAAGTGGTAGGGGGGCCAGGGGCCCGTGAACTCCATCTCGAAGCCGGCGGCGCCCCAGCGGTGCGCGGCCTCGGTCACGCCGCGCTGGAAGGCGGGGAACGCGGCCTCGTCCACCAGGAACGCGGCGTCCAGCACCAGCGCGCGCCCCTCGTCCGCGCCGCGCCCCACCGGCGGGAGCGCGCGCGCCTCCGCGGCCAGCGGCGCCAGCGCCGCATGCGCCTGCCGCGCCGCGTCCGCGCCCACCGCGCGCAGCTCCTCCGCGCGCAGCCCCGCGGCCTTTTTGCGCAGCAGGAACTGCCGCCCCGGCGCGGCGGCGGCGATCTCCGCCGCCAGCTCCCGCAGCCGCGGCGACAGCTCGTCCAGGTGCTCCGCCACGCGCGCGTCCACCCGCCACAGCCGCACCCCCCACTCCCGCCGCCCGGCCACGCGCGCCAGCCCGCGGCGGAAGCGTTCCCCCTCGCCCTCCAGCAGCGCGGCCACCCGCTCCGGGCCCGCGTGCAGCGAGAACAGCGCCAGCGGGAGCACCGGGCCGCGGTCCGCAAGCCAGAGCAGCACCGCCTCGTGCGCGGCGCCGCGCTCGCCCACCCAGGCCAGCTCCGCCGTGCGCGCATCCAGCGCCGCCTCGCCGTACTCGTCCGCGGGCAGCTCGCTGACCACGGCGGCCAGGCCGCCCGCGCGCAGCAGCCGCACGGGAGCGCCGTCGATCCCCGCGACACCCGCCGGGACCTCCGGGGCGTCCGCCGGGACGACGGCGTACAGGTAGACGAGCGTCTCCACCTGGCTCACGCCGGCTCCGCGCTTCGCCACGCCCGCGCGAAGCGGAGCAGCTCCGCCGCGCCGCGCGGCCCCTCGCCGCCCCACTCCGGCGCCACGGCCGCTTCCGGAATGCCGGGGATGGCGAGCAGGCGCGCCGCCGCCTCCGCTCGGTCCGGCGAAACGGCGTCGCCCGCGAGCGCGCGGTTCACCAGCAGGGCGCCGGGCGCGATCCCCAGCTCCCCCAGGCGCAGGGCGAGCCGCCGCGTCTCGGGGACGGCGAGCGCTTCGGGGAGGGCGACGGCGAGGAAGAAGGTGTGGGCGCGGTCCTCCAGGCGGGCGCGCAGCGCACGGAGCGTTCGGGCGAAGCGCAGGACGCGCTCCGCCGTCGTCCCCAGCCCCACCACCTCGCGGTACCCGAGGAGCAGGCGGAGGAGGGCGTGCGACCAGTCGAGCGCCACGGCGGGCATCTCCAGCAGGCGCAGCAGGTGGCCGGTGGGGGCGGTGTCGAGCACCAGCGCATTGTATTCCGCCCCTTCCAGCAAGTCAATCACGGCCCCCAGCGCCATCACCTCGTCCACCCCGGGCGGGGCCAGCTCCACCAGCCGCTCGGCCACCTCCCGGTCCGCCGCCGCCGAGATCCCCCGCCCCGCCGCCCCGGCGAACCACGCCTCCACCTGCTCCCGCATCTCCCCCCGGAACGCCTCCCACTCCGCCGCCGCGTCCACCTGCCGCAGCCGCACCCCCGGCGCGCCCGGCGCCTCCCTGGCCTCCGCGCCCACCTCCACCCCCCACACGTCGCCCAGCGACCCCGCCGGGTCCGTGCTCATCAGCAGCACTAGCCCCCGCCCCTCCTCCGCCAGCCTCGCCGCCACCGCCGACGCCGCCGTGCTCTTCCCGACGCCCCCTTTCCCTCCCACGACGTACAGCCGCCTATCCGTCGGCGGAAACCAGCGCGCGCCGAGGACGAAGCCCCCACCCGGCGGCCCGAGAGCCGCCACCCTCCCCCGTGCCGGGGAAGGGGAATCTCCCCGCTGACGATCCCCACCCTGCGCAGTGTCGTTCTCCCCCTTTGCGGGGGAGGGGGCCGGGGGGAGGGGGGTCAGACCCTCGGCAGAGTCCGCGACCGACGCACCGTCGTGCTCCCCCTCTCCCCTTGTGGGAGAGGGGGCCGGGGGGTGAGGGGTGACCCCACGAAGCCCCGCGATCCCCACCGGCTCCTCCGCCAGCAGCGGGATCTCGACGACCGGCACCCCCTCGCCAGACACACCGAGGTCCACGCTCGCCGCCACACCGCCGTCGGCAATGCGGTTGACGACCAGCGCGGCGACGGCGATCCCGCGCTCGTGGAGCGCTTCCAGGTACCGCCGCGTCTCGGCGAGGACCACGGGCTCGGGGGTGGCGACGAGGACGAAGCGGGTGCGGGCGGGGTCTGCGAGCAGGGCGGCGAGGCGCTCCACGTCGGCGCGGAGGGCGGCCAGGTCGCGGGCGGCCGCGTCGGGCCGGTAGGCGCCGGCGAGCGCCAGGGCGACGTCGCGGTTGCGGGCCTCCATCGCCTCCAGCGCGGCGATCCAGGCGATGGCGGTGCGGGGGAGGTCCAGCAGGCGGAGGGTGTGGCCGGTGGGCGCGGTGTCCACCACCACGCGCAGGGCGGGGTCGGCGTCGGCAAGCTCCCGCAGGCGGAGCAGGGCGGCCAGCTCGTCCATCCCCGGAAGGGCCAGGTCGAGGAACCCGGCGGCCTCGTCGGGGCTCAGGTAGGTGCCGCGCTCCACCAGGCGGAGCAGCGTATCGCGGTGGCGCTCCAGGAAGCGGGAGCGCTCCCGAACCGCGTCGGTCTCCAGCGCCTCCAGCCCCGCCGCCCCGGGCACGGGCGACGGCTCCGGGCCCAGCGGCACGCCCAGCGCGTCGCCCAGCGAGTGGGCCGGGTCCGTGGAGAGGGCGAGCACGCGCTCCCCGGCGTCCGCCAGCGCCACGGCCAGCGCAGCCGCCACGGTGGTCTTCCCCACCCCGCCCTTGCCGCCCACGAACGTCCACCCGGGGCCCGCGCCGAGCCGCTCCGCGAGCACGCGCCGCCTACCGGTCGTCCCAGCCCAGGTCCAGCTCCACGCTCGCCCCGCCGGGCGACGCGATCCCCCCCCGCGGCGGCTCCCCGCCCCCGCCATCGGACGCAGCTGCGGCGTCCGGCGCAGCCCCCTCCGACGTGTCCGCGACGTCCGAGCGCGCCACGCGCACCGGCCCGCCCGCGATCCCCATCCCGAACTCCTCGCGCCACTGGCGCACCTCGCGCAGGCGCCGCATCAGCTCCGCCTCGCGCTCCACGTACTCCGCGTCGTCGATCTCGCCCAGCTCCAGCCGCATCTGCAGCGCGAGCAGGTCCTCCTTCACGGACTGGTCGTCGGTGAGCTCCCGGCGCACCGTCTCCTCGACCTTGCCGAGCGAGAACTTCACCAGGAACTCCGGCCCGGTGACCGGCCAGAACAGGAGGTGCTTGAGGAGACCCATGGGACAACGGCAGGGAACAGGGAACAGGGAACAGCCTGCAACTGCGCACGACGCAAAGCCGTTGCCGTTGGGGGCTGTTCCCTGTTCCCTTGGGTGGCGGAAGGGCCGGTGCGGGGATTCCCTGTTCCCTGCCGTTCCCTATCCGTTCGCCTTCTCCAGCTTCAGCTTGATGTTGACGAAGTTGTACGGCGGCCAGGGGCCCGTGTACTTGAAGGTCAGCATCGACTCGTACTTGCGCGAGATCTCCTTGACCCGCTCGTCGAACGAGCTCTCGCGGTCGCGCTCCACCAGGAAGGCCGCGTTCATGATCATGCGGTCGCCGATGGGCTTGTTGGAGCGCGAGGCCACCGCCGCCGGCTTCAGCGCCTCGTGGATCTCGCGGACGAAGGCGTTGCCCGCCTCCTCCAGCGCCGACTCCACCAGCCGCCCCAGCTGCATGCGGGCGAAGTAGGTGGAGCTCTGCGCGCTCCGGCCGATCTCGTCGCGCAGGCGGCGGATCTCCTCGTTCTCCTGCTCCAGCGTGGCGATCACCCGGTCGCGGTCCCACAGCACCTTGAGCCCGAACTCGATCTTGTCCGCCATCTTCTCCAGCACGTCGTCGAACGCCTGGTAGGTGGACTTGAGCAATTCCACGATGTCGCTCTCGGTGCGGAACAGCGTCCCGAAGCTCATGGGGATCACGGTGTGCTCGCGCATCACCGTCTCGTTCACGAACTCGTGCGCCAGCACGTTCTCGCGGGTGGGGTCGTAGATGCGCAGCGGCGTGTCGCTGACCACCGCCGCCAGCTCCCCGAAGTGCACCGTGTACACCGGGCTGGCCCCCTCCCCGATGCCGATGTTCCCGAACTCGCGCGCGCGCGGGCTCTTGATGATGCAGTACACGTACTTCCCGGCGTCCGCCGGGGCCATGTCTTCGCTCATCGCTCTCCGTGCAGGTGCGTCCCGCCCGCGGCGGCGGGCGGCAAGAAGGGGACCACCGGCCGCCCTAGCGGAGCGCGGAAAGGAGCACCAGCGCGGCGATCGCCACCCCGATCCCCGCCTTGGCGGCCGTGGCCGCCAGCCGCCCCAGCAGCGCCCCCCACCCGGTGCGCAGCGCCGGCTGCAGGCCCCCCGCGTGCTTCCGCATCCACAGCACCTCGAAGAGCACCGCCCCGGCGAAGGAGCCCACGAACGAGCCGATGATGCTCCCCACCAGGAAGATGGGCACCCCCACCACCGCGCCCACGATCCCGCCCAGGATCGCGCCCCACCCCGCCGCCCGGCTCCCGCCGTAGCGCCGCGCGAAGTGCCCGCCCAGCCAGAACTCGATCGCCTCCGCGATCACCGCCAGCACCACGGCCGCGGCGATCACAGGCACGCCCACCGTGGCGAAGTCCGTGAGGAAGCCGTACACCACCAGCGACGCGATCTGCACCCAGAGCCCCGGGAAGCCGAAGGGGACGAGGAGCAGGCCGACGACCTGCAGGACCACGAGGACGGCGTAGGGCATCGGAGTGCGAAAGTGCGGGAGTGCGAAAGTGGCCGGCGGCCCGGAGTACCCCGTACGCGACGAGCGGCGGCCGTGTTTCGAGCTCCCTCCGTCAGAAGCCGTAGCCGGAGGTCATCTCGCCGAGCACCGACGACGGCGACGAGGCAGCGGCGGGGACGCCGCCGCCGGAGAGCATGTTCATCTTGAGCTCGAAGTCGCCCGGGTTGGTGGCGGCGCCCTTCGCCACCTGGTAGTCCACCCGGCCGTCCTGCACCAGCTCCATCAGGCACTGGTCGAAGGTCTGCGAGCCGTAGGTGGTGCGCCCCTCGGCGATCAGCTCGCGGATCTCCTCCAGCCGCTCCGGGTCCAGGATGGCGTCGCGGATGGTGCCGGTCACCACCATCACCTCGGCGGCGAGCACGCGCCCCGTGCCGTCGGCGCGGGGGAGCAGGCGCTGCGACACCACCGCCTGGAGCTGCTCCGACAGGCGGATCCTCACCATCTGCTGCTCGTGCGTGGGGAACACCGCCACCAGGCGCGAGATGGTGGAGGCCGCGTCGCGCGTGTGCACGGTGGAGATCACCAGGTGCCCCGTCTCGGCGGACTTGAGGGCGATGTCGATGCTCTCCGTGTCGCGCATCTCGCCGATCAGGATCACGTCCGGGTCCTGCCGGAGCGCGGCGCGCAGCCCCACCTGGAAGGAGTCGGTGTCCATCCCGATCTCCCGCTGGGTGATGGACGAGTTGACGTCGCGGTGCAGGAACTCGATGGGGTTCTCCAGCGTGACGATGTGCCGCCGCATGTGCTGGTTCATGTAGCCCAGCATGGCCGCCTGCGAGCTGCTCTTCCCCGAGCCGGTGACGCCAGTCACCAGCACCAGCCCGCGCTCCAGCTCCGCGATGCTCCGCAGCACCGGCGGCAGCCCCAGCTGCTCGAAGGTGGGGATCTCGATGGGGATCACCCGCATCACGATCATGAAGCTCCCCCGCTGGCGGAGGATGTTCACGCGGAAGCGGCCCACCCCCGGGAGTCCCCAGGAGCAGTCGTAGTCCTGCATGTCGTCGATGCGCTGCCGGTCGCGCTCGTTGGGGATGAGCTGCAGCGCGATCTGGCGCGTCTGCTCCGGGGTGACGCGCTGCTTGGTGAGCGGCACCAGCGCGCCGTTGATGCGGGCCCGGAACACGTCGCCCGACTTGATGTGCAGGTCGCTGGCGCCGCGCTCCACCGCGGCCTGGATGATCTTTTCCATGTGGATCGCTCCGGCCGCGGGGCCGGCAGGGGAGGTTCGGGGACGCGGAGGGCGGCGGCGGGGCCGCTAGTACCCCGCGTGCTTGTCCACGGTGTTCAGCAGCGGCTCGCCGGCCAGGTAGCGCCGGACGTTCTCGACCACCAGGTCGGTCTCGCGCCGCCAGTAGCGGTGGGAAGTGCCTGAAACATGGGGGGTGACGAGCACATTGGAAAGTCCCCACAGTGGCGACTCCGCCGGCAGCGGCTCCCGCGCGAACACGTCCAGGGCGGCGCCCCGCAGCCGCCCCTCCCGCAGCGCCTCCACCAGCGCGTCCTCGTCCAGCACGCGCCCGCGGGCCACGTTGACCAGCACGGCGCCGCGCGGCAGGCGCCGCAGCTCCGCCCGCCCCAGCATCCCCCGCGTCTCCGGCGTGTCGGGGACGGCCACCACCAGCACGTCGCTGGCCTCCAGCAGCCGGCCCAGCGCGTCGTCGCCGCGCACCAGCTCCACGCCGTCCGGCGCGTCGCCGCCGCCGCGCCGGGTGGCCAGCACCCGCGCGCCCAGCGCCGCGAAGCGCCGCGCCACGGCCCGCCCGATCCCGCCCAGCCCCAGGATCCCCACCGTGAGCTCGTCCGTCTCGCGGACGGGGGCGCCCGCGGCCTCGAACGGCGCCTTGTCCCAGCGCCGCTCCGCCTGCGCACGCACCGCGAAGTCCAGCCCCCGCGCGAAGTGCAGCGCCATGGCCAGCACGGTGTCGGCGATGGGCTCGGCGTGGATCCCGGCGGAGTTGGTGAGCACCACCCGGGAGTCGCGCATCTCCGGGTACAGCGCCCCGCCCACCCCGGCCGCGCCGGAGTGCACCCAGCGCAGCCCGCCGCCCGCGGCGCGGAACAGCTCCGGGGCGATGCCGTAGCCCATGTACACCTCGGCACCGGGCATCGCGGCCAGCGCCTCCGGCGAGGGGCCGCCCCCGTCGCCCCGCCCGTCCGAGTGGGCGTCCACCGCCGCCGTCTCCCACCCGGCGGGAAAGGCGGCGCGGATCTCCTCCAGGGCCCAGTCCGGCAGGGTCCAGAGGGGACGCGCGTCCCGCAGGTCGATCACGGCGCGGCGCGTCACGGCGTCACCCGCTGCGGCTCAGCTTGCGCACGCTCGGGTGCCGCAGCAGGCCGTCCGCCACCCGCTCCTGCCCGTGCACCGGGCCGGATACGCTGAGCGTGGCGTGGTAGCACTCGGGGCGCTTCTCCAGCGCCTCGATCCGCACCGACATCCCCGCCTCGCGGAACCGCTGCTCCGCCTCGGCCAGGAGCTCCGGCTCGGGGTCCACCTCGATGGCGTAGCGGCGCGACACGCGCCGCCGGGGCGACACGTAGCGCTCCATGCGCCCCAGCAGCGACAGCGAGAACATCACCAGCGCGGTGGTCCCCACCGCCGCGGCGTAGGCGCGCGCGCCCACCGCCACCCCCACCGCGGCCACCACCCAGATGGTGGCCGCGGTGGTGAGGCCGGTGATCCTGCCGTGGGAGCGGAGGATGGTCCCGGCGCCCAGGAAGCCGATGCCGGTGACGATCTGGGCGGCGATGCGGCCCGGATCGGGGCGCGGCCCGGGACCGGACCCCCTGCCGAACTGGGTGATCTCCACCGACAGCTCCGTGAACAGCGCGGAGCCCACGCAGATGAGCAGGTTGGTGCGGAGCCCGGCCGGCTTGCCGGAGACCTCGCGCTCGAAGCCGACCACGCCGCCCAGCACGGCGGCGAGCAGCAAGCGCCCCAGCAGCTCCAGCTGGAGGGAGTCCACCAGCGGGGCGGAGAGGCCGAGGTCGAGGAGAAAGCGGTCCACGCGCGCCGAGCCCGGGTAACGGAAAGGAAACGACCGGTCCGCGAATCTGTCCGCTCCGCCGCGCCGCGGCAAGCCGGCAGCGCCGGAGCACGGAACCTGCATCCCCGGACGGGGTTGATCCTTGCCGTGGACGCAGCGGCACCCGAACCCCGCACCATCCGATGTCGAGCAGGCCCGTTCGTTCCGAAGAAACCCCGGCGCCCGCGGCGCAGCAGCCCGCGCCGCGCACGGAGCAGCTCATAGCGACCCACAAGGCGTGGATCACCGTGGCCGCCGGTCTGGAGTCCCGCCACGCCCGCCGGCGCCCCCGCTACCTCCGCCCCCTGGCGATCTCCACGGGGATCGTCGCCGCGGCGATGCTGCTGGCGTCGCTCACCCTTGGAGCCGGCGGAGAGAGCACCGGCCGCCCCGCCGACCTGGCCGGCGAGCTGATCCCCACCCTGGGCGCGGACCACCCGGCCCCGCGCCCCACCCGGCAGGCGGCGCGCGCCTTCCGCGGGACGGAGGTCGGGAACGCGGCGAAGAAGCGCCCCGCGACGCGGAACGCGAAGCGGAGCGAGCCGGACGCCGCCCGCGGGGACCGGGCAGCGGCCCGGAGCAAGGCCGAGCCGCCGGCGGAGCCGCGGGTGCCGGAGCCGTCGCTGGCGCTCACCACCGTCCCCACCACCGCGCCGCAGGTGACCGACGGCCGCCCCGCGACGGAGCCCGATGCGGCCGGAGCACGCAGCGCCGACGCCCAGCCCCCCCGCACCGCCGCCGCTGTGCCGGCCGTGCAGTAGGGGCGGAGAGGCCCCCTCCCCAAACCCCTCCCCCGCAAGCAGGGGAGGGGCTTTTCTCG
>DASVQR010000257.1:0-12998 GCA_036389055.1 Longimicrobiaceae bacterium
ACTCGGTGCCGCTCGCGGTCTCGCCCGTGGCGACCGTGGGGCTGCTGCGCCGCGACTTGGGGTTCGCGGGGCTGCTGGCGGCGGAGGTGGGGCCGGGGAGCGCGCTCGCCGCCGGGCGCGGCGAGGGGCGCGCCGCGGTGGCCGCCGTCGCGGCGGGGGCGGACCTGCTGCTGGGGGTGTCGGACCCGGCGGCCGCGATCGACAGCGTGGTCGCGGCGGTGCGCGCGGGGCGGATCGCGCCGGCGCGCGTGGACGAGGCGGTGCGGCGGGTGCTCGCCGCCAAGGAGCGGCTGCGCGGGGAGGCGCGCCCGGCGGTCCACCCGGACAGCCTGCTCCCCCTGCTGCGCACGGCCGACGCCACGGCCGCCGCCCGCGAGGCGGCCGTGGCCGCGCGCGTGGTGCTGGGCGCCGCGCCGGGCGCGGTCCTGCGCCCCTGCCGCGCCCCGCTGCTCCTCGCCCGCCCCGGCGACGCCCCGCTCTTCCGCGGCCTGGCGGCGCGGCGCTTCCCCGCCATGCGCGCGCTGTACTTCCCCGCCGGGGACAGCACGCCCCCGGCGGCGCTCGCGCGGCCGCTCGGCAGGGCGGACTGCTGGCTGGTCGTGGAAACGGCGCCGGGCGGGGGGGCCGCGCTGCTGGACGCGGCGCGCCGGCTCGCCGCCCGCGCCGCCGGCCTGCGCGCGGACAGCGCGCGCGCGGCGTCCCCGCCCGCCCGCGGCGCGGCCCGCCCCGACAGCGCGAAGCCGCCCGCCGCCCGGCCCGACCCGCCGACGGTGCTGGTGCGCCTGGCCGCCGCCCCGCCCGACTCGCTCCCCCCCGCGCGCTCGGTGGTGCTGGCGTGGGGCGCGGGCCCGGAGGCGCAGCGCGCGGCCGCGGAGGCGCTGGGGGTGGACGAGATCCCCGCGGACGAGGCGGTGCCGGTCCGCTGGCCCGCGGCGCCGGAGCTGCGCGACGCGGATCCCGCCGAGGTGGGGATGAGCGAGGCCGGGCTGGCGAAGGCCGACGCGGTGATCCGCGCCGCGGTGGAGGCCGGCACCTTTCCCGGGGCGGCGCTCGCCGTGGGACGCCGCGGGCGGCTGGTGCGGCTGCGCGGCTACGGCCGGCTCCCCGGCGGCACCGGCGCGGTGCGCGCCGGGGAGACGCTGTACGACATCGCCTCGCTGACCAAGGTGGCGGGGACCACGGCGGCGGTGATGGCGCTGGTGGACGACGGCCGGCTGCGCCTGGACGCGCCGGTGCAGCGCTACCTCCCCGGCTTCACCGGGCGGTACAAGGACGAGGTCGTCGTCCGCCACCTGCTCACCCACACCTCCGGCCTCCCCGCGGGCGAGTGGCTGTACGGCGACGCCCGCTCGCCGGCCACCGCGCTGCGGCAGGCCATGCGCGCCACGCTCCTGGCGCGGCCGGGGGAGCGGATGGAGTACAGCGACCACGGCTTCATCCTGCTGGGGGCGCTGGTGGAGGAGGTGGCCGGCGAGCCGCTGGACGCGTACCTGGCGCGGCGCGTCTACGCGCCGCTGGGAATGCAGTCCACCATGTACCTGCCGCCCTCGGCGCTGCGCCCGTACACGGCCCCCGGCGCCGCGCGCTCCAACCAGGGGCACGTGCTGCGCGGCGTGGTGCACGACGCCAACGCCTACCGCCTGGGCGGGGTGGCCGGCCACGCGGGGCTGTTCTCCACCGCGTGGGACCTGGCCGTGTACTCGCAGACGCTGCTGAACGGCGGCAGCTACGGCACGCAGCGCGTGTACTCGCCGGAGACGGTGCAGCGCTTCACCACGGTGCGGACGCGGGTGGGCAACCGCGCCTGGGGGTGGGACGTCCCCGCCCCGCGCAGCTCGGCCGGGAGCTACTTCTCCCCGCAGTCGTACGGCCACACCGGCTTCACCGGCACCTCCATCTGGATCGACCCCACGCAGCAGCTGTTCGTGGTGCTGCTCGCCAACCGCACCTGGGACAACGCCTCGCAGGCGGCGATGCTGAACGTGCGCGTGGCGGTGCACGACGCCGTCGCGCGCTCCATCATCGACGCCACGATCCGCCCCCGCCCCGGCAGCCCCGCCGCAATCGAGGAAGCGCGCCGCCAGAAGCTGGAGCGCGAAAGGAAGGCGCGCCTGGAGCGGGAGCGCATCCGCCGGCAGAAGCAGCGCCCCCGGCCGACGCGGAGGCCGAGGGGGCGGCGGGGCTGAGGGGAAGTGCGGGAGTGCGGGAGTGCGGGAGTGCGGGAGTGCGGGAGTGAACGGCAGTACGGAGTACGAAGTACGCAGTACGCTCAACGACGACGGCGGAGCGGCAGCCCCACGCTGCCGTTCCGCCGTTGCAGTTCCCATAGTTCCCACAAGCTGTACGGGGGGAGACTCGCCGGCAGTTTGGCGAGGCTCCCCCCGGCGGAGGGAAACCCGCCGGCAGTTTGGCGGGGTTCCCGGAGCCCGCGGAGGAGACCGGACAGCAGTACCGTCCGGGCTCCGTAGCGGCCCGCGACTACACGATCAGCAAAAAGAACTCAGCGGGCGCGGTCCCGGGGCAGCCGCTTGTCCGCGGGCACGGACCAGAAGATCACGTCCTCCCACCACTCCGGCCCGCGGAACTTGACGTTGGCGAACCGGTCGTTGACCGCGTAGAACTCCGGGTCCAGGAAGATCGGCGCGTACACGGCGTCGTCCACCACCTGCTGCTCCAGCTGCTGCCACAGCCCCCGCGCCCGCGTGGTGTCGTTCTGCACCAGGATGGAGTCGATCAGCGCGTCCACCCGCGGGTTGCGGTAGCCGGCGAAGTTGGGCCCGTTGGGCGGGATGGAGCGCGAGTGGAACAGCTGCTCGGCGTTGGGCCCCATCACCCCGGGCCCCCACCCCCACCCCCAGAACGAGCCGGTGAACTCGCGCCCGCGCAGCCGCTCCACCCAGGTGGTGCGCTCGTAGGAGCGCGGCGCCATGTCCACCCCGATGCGCCGCAGCTGCGCCTGCATGGCGACCAGCACGTCGCCGCGGATGGGGTCGCTGGCGCTGTACTCCACCTCCACGCGCAGCGGGCGCCCGCCCTTTTCCAGGATGCCGTCGCGGTTGGCGTCCGTCCAGCCGGCCTGCGCCAGCAGCGCCTTGGCCCCGTTGGGATCGTAGGGGATGGGCCGCACACCCGCGCTGTGCTCGCGCAGCCGCGGCGGGATCACCGAGAGCGCGGCCTGCCCCTGCTCGCCGAACAGCCCGCGCACGATCCCCTGCCGGTCGATCCCCATCAGGATGGCGCGGCGCACCGCGGGGTCGTCCACCGGGAACTTGGTGGTGTTCCAGGCGATCCACGCCGGGCGCACCTGCGCGGCGGTGTGCAGCTTGACGTTGCGGGCGCCCTCCACCTCGCGGCGCTGGTGCGCGGCGACCTTCGCCATGTCGCCGTTGCCGTTGAGCAGCTCGGTGGTGCGCGCGGTGGGGTCGGGGACCAGCCGCATCATCACCCGCTCCAGCGCCGGGCGCCCCTCGGGCGCGTCGGCGTTCGCCACCACCGTCACCTGCTGCCCCTTCTGCCAACCCTCGAACCGGAACAGCCCGTTCCCCACGGGCTTCTGCCCGAACGAGGCGAAGCGCATCCGCTCCGGCGGGATGCTGTCCAGCAGGTGCTTCGGCACCGGGATCACCTCCAGCAGCGCGTTCAGCGTGGAGGGGCCGGTGCGGTTGAGCTTGACCTCCACCGTGGCGCTGTCGGTCGCGCGCGCCGACTCCACGGCGATCACGTCCTGCTGCCGCGGCGACGCGGTCGCGGGAGCCTTCTGCCGCTCGATGGTGAAGACCACGTCCTCGGCCGTGACCGGCCTGCCGTCGTGCCACTTCAGGCCGGGGCGGACGCGCAGGAGCACGGTGGCGCTGTCCGGCTGCTCCCAGCGCTCCAGCAGGTCGGGCGTGTAGTTGCTGAGCGTGCTGTCGCGCCGCGCCAGGGCGCGGAAGACCAGGTGGACGATCTGGTACGACGGGTTGCTGTCGAAGGTGAGCGGGTTGAGGTCGTCCGGCTCGCCGTCCGACAGGACGATCAGCATGCCGCCGGGCGCGCCCCCGGCAAAGGTCTTCACGTCCGCCCCGGGGGCGTCGCCGCCGCCGGAGCCGCCCCCGTCCCCGCCGCCGCACGCGGCCAGGCCGAGGAGCACGAGCGCCGCCGCGGACGCGGCCAGGCGGGGGAGCGGGAGCCTGCTGTGCGTTTCGGTCATCGAGGTTCCGGTCGCCCGGTGGGTTGTGGAGGACGTGAGGCGGCTCAGAACCTCTCGAAGGTCCAGGGCCGCGGCACCCGGAAGGCACGGTCAAGCATTTCGAGTGCCGGAGCGTCGTCCGTCGCGGCGTGCCCGGTGGCCACCGCCTGCGACGGCGTCACCGCGCCCACGAAGATGCGCGACAGCGTCCTCACCGGCAGGCGGAGCACCGGTCCCCCCGCCGTGCCGCCCGCGGCGCGCTCGACGTGCATCCGCCCGCCCTCCACGCGCAGCCGCCAGGGACCGTCGTTTTCCGGCAGGTCCTCGTCGCGCACCTCCAGCGTGGCCGACAGCGACACGTCCTCGGGCGCGGTGCGCAGCGCCAGCGCCCCGGGCACGTCCAGCAGCCGGAACATGGGCCCCACCATCAGCGACGCCGAGGGGAACCAGATCCCCCAGTTGGGCGCGCCGCCCGGCGGCAGCCGCGGCTCCTGCACCCGCTCGCCGAAGTCCTCCTCCGGGTGGGCGCGGTACACCAGCTGGCGGTGCTGGTCGCCCAGCGACGAGAGCCAGGCGTAGATGCCGCGCTGCGCGCGCTCGGTGAGCCAGGCGCGCTCCTCCACCTCGGCGAAGCGCGCGGCCACGGGGAGGTCCGGGCGGTAGCGGACGATGGCGTACCCCTCGGGCTCGCCCCCGGGGCCGCGGTACACCACCGGGGCCAGCATCGGGCTCTCCCACGTCGCCTTCCAGCTGCGCTCCACGCGCTCCATCTGCCCGCTCTGCGTGCGGATCCAGCGGTCGTACACGCTGCGCAGCGCGGCGCGGTCGTCGTCGTCCAGCACCTGCGCCACGCGGCCGCGCTCCTCCGGGTCGTCGGGGAGCGACTCGGGGGGGAGCTGGTACTGGAAGGTCTCGCCCGCCAGCCCGTAGCCCAGCCGCTCGTAGAAGGTGACGCGGAAGGGGTACAGCGCCGACGCCAGGTCGCCGCGCTCCAGCGAGTGCCGGAACGCCTCCCTCACCAGCCGCCCCGCCATCCCCCTGCGGCGGTGCACCGGCGAGATGGACACCATCGCCAGCCCCATGCTGGGAAAGGGCGTCCCCCCGATCCACTGGCGGAAGCGGAGGATCTGGGCGGCGGCGGCCAGCCGCCCGCCGGCCTCGCCCACCCAGAGCGCCTCCAGCGCCCCGCGCGGGTCGTCGCGCAGCGCGTTCTCCCACCACTCCACGGTGCGCCCCGGCGCCGGGAAGCTGTGCGTCACCAGGCGGGCCAGCTCCGGGATCTCCTCCGGACGGGCCAGGCGGAACGTCTCGCTCATCTCCCTCCCTCGCGGATGTCGTGTGCCCCGTCTCCGGGCGCGCCGCGGCCCGGCTGGTCCGGGATTCGCGGGGATGCCGCGGGCGCAAAGGCCGCGCCCCGACAGGAACGCACCCAAGATACGGACGCCGATGACGCACCGCCAACCGACCCCGCTCCCCCGGCTCGCCCTGCTCGCGGGCGCCCTGCTGCTGTCCGGCGCGCCCGCCTGCGGCACCGCCGCGCCCCCCAGCGACACCCCGGCCGACAGCACCCCCGCCGCCCGGACCGGCGCGCCGGCGGCCGGCGCCGCGCAGCCCGCGACCCCCGCGGCCACGCCGCGCCGGGCCGGCGTCGTCCCCGGGCTGGAGGTGCTGGTGCGCGACTCCCTGCACCTGGTGCGCGGCAAGCGGGTGGGGTTCATCACCAACCAGTCCGCGCTCACCTCCACGGGCGAGCTGGGGATCGACCTGCTGGCGCGCACCCCGGGGGTGCAGCTGGTGGCGCTCTTCAGCCCCGAGCACGGCATCCGCGGCAACGTGGAGGCGGGGCAGAGGATCGACACCTCGCGCGACGAGAAGACCGGCCTCCCCGTGTACTCGCTGTACGGCCGCACGCAGCGCCCCACGGACGAGATGCTGCGCGGCGTGGACGTGCTGGTGTACGACATCCAGGACATCGGCGCGCGGCCCTACACCTACGTGTGGACCATGGCGATGGCGATGGAGGAGGCCGCGAAGAGGAAGATCCCCTTCGTGGTGCTGGACCGCCCCAACCCCATCACCGCCGCCGCGGACGGGCCGGTGATGCACATGGACGTCCGGAACGTCACCCAGGTGATCACCGGCTACTACACGGTGCCGCTGCGCCACGGGATGACCTCGGGCGAGATCGCGCGCTACTTCAACGCCGACGCAAAGGTGGGCGCGGACCTGCACGTGGTGCCGGCGGAGGGGTGGCGGCCGGACGTGTTCTTCGACCAGACGGGGCTGCCGTTCGTGCGCCCCAGCCCCAACATCCGCTCGGTGGCGGCGGAGCTGACGTACTCCGGGCTGGTGCTTGCCGACGGGGCCACCAACGTCCATACCGGCCGCGGCACCGACGCGCCGTTCGAGTACTTCGGGGCGCCCTGGCTGGACGCGCAGCGGCTGGTGCAGGCCGTCCAGAAGTACAATCTACCGGGAGTGCGCTTCGTCCCCGAGCAGATCCGGCCCACGAAGGACCCCGCCGTGTACACGCAGTACCGCGACACCGCGTTCACCTCGCTGCGGCTCCAGGTGACGGACCGGCAGGCGTTCCGGCCGGTGTGGACCACGCTGGTGCTGCTGAGCGAGGCCAAGAAGCAGGCGCCGCAGCGGTTCCGCGTGCAGAACGCCGGGTTCACGCAGATGATCGGGTCGCGCTGGGCGCGGGAGGCGTTCGACCGGGGCGAGGACCCGCGCGTGATCCAGCAGCGGTGGGACGAGGAGATGCGGCGGTGGCTGCAGCAGACGCAGCCCTACCGTCTGTACCGTGCCGAGTGAGGCCGGCTTGTTGAGCTAGATACGGGCCGTTCCGGAGCCGGACGATACTGCCGTCCGTCTCCTGCACGGGCTCCGGGAGCCAGCCGAAACTGCCCGGCTGTCTCCCTGCGCACGGGGGAAGCCTCGCCAAACAACCGGCGAGTCTTCCCCCGTACAGATTTTGGGAACTATGGGGGAACGGCGAACTGCGACGACCCGGCGTCGGCTGCGTTGCGCCAGGCTGGCTCGGCACCGGGCCGGCCGCTACACTGTCCTGCTCGCCCGCGCAAACGTGGGCGAGCAAGGACCGCGTCCGTCACGGGGGACTGATGTCGAGATCGGACGAGCTGTGTCAGGCGTGCCGCGCCGTGCCGGCCCGGACCACGTTTCTGCTCGACGACGACCTGGAACCCGCCCGGCTCTGCCTGGCGTGCGAGGACCGGCTGGAGACCGGGTCCCTGCGTCCCCTGGAGTGGTTCAACCTCGCCGCCGTGTTCGGACCGGAGGCCGGCCCGCTCCACGACGACCTGTACCTGGAGGACGGGTCCGCCGACCAGCCGCTGGTGCCGGTGGAGAACCCGGAGAGGTATCCCGCCCCGACGCTGGCGGAGGTCTGGCACGACGTGGAGCGGCTGGTCGACTACGCCATGACCCGCCACTTCATGGAGCCGGACGTGGAGGCCGCCCTCGCGGAGGCGGACGCCGCAGGCGTGCTCGCCTCCGTGCAGCGCCGCGCGGCACCCGCGTGCAGCCCGCATGTCCTGGCGCGCGCGTACGAGATCGCCGCGGTTCTGGGGCCCGTCGCCGCCGACTGGATCCGCCGCCAGTACGGGACGGATCCGACGCGGGTGCTCTACGACCTGGCGAAGGCGACGGCGAGATGCCTGCCGCAGGACGAAGGATTCCAGCTCGTCCTGGGCGCGCTCGAAGCGGTTCCCGCCGGGCGCCGTCACCTCGGAGCGCTCGCCTGGTTCCGCTCGGAACTGACCCTGGACCTGATCGAAAGGACCGCCGAACGGCCCGCCGTCAGTGGGGAATGGGAGCTGGCGGCGGTATCCGGGTTCTCGTGGAACCGTGCCGCGGCCTGGCTGCACGCCGGGCGTCCCCTAAGCCGGCTGGCGCTGGACGCGCTTCTCGCCTGCGAGGTGCACCAGACCCCACTGCTCCGCGAGCTGTCGCCGCGCCTGGCGAATCCCGCCCCGCGCGAGGAAATGGCCCGGGTCGTGGAGGAGTACCTGCAACGCGACTCGGCGCCCCGCGTGGAGAACGTTGTACGTACTCTCCTGGAGACCTGGTCCGGGCGGCGCTCTGCCGGCGACGCAGCCGGCTGATCGCGCCGCCCCCCTCCGCCGCCATCGTCCAGTCCACCGACGCTCCTTCCCGCGTGGCCAACCCGTTCTCGAACCGGAAGAAGGTCCGCGGCTGGAAGCGGCGCCTGCGCGAGCTGGAGCGGTTCCGGCAGGCGCACCTGGAGCTGGACGTGGAGGCGCTGCGGCGGATCGAGGTCCGCTACGTCAAGCTCTGGCTGGACCCGTGGAGCCGCCTGGTCCCGCGCGATCCGCCCGTGTGGTTCCGGCGCCGCGTGCTGGCAGCGTTCCTGGACATCCTGCACTCCTGGAACGGTGCGCTGGAAGCCGCGGGCGAGCCCTTCTACCTGCGGCTCTGGCTCTTCGACCCGCGCTTCCACAAATCGCAGGTGGTGGCCGCCATGGGGGAGCGCATCGCCTGGTACCGCAACTCGTTCGAGCCCGCCCCGGGCGCCCGGCCCCTCCCGCCGCACCTGCGCGACCCGGCGTACGACCTGGCCGCGCTGGAGTGGGAGCCCTGCCTGGACACGGACGTGGTGCTGGAGGAGGACGCGGCGGAGCGGGGCGACCTCCGGATCCTCCGCCGCGCCACCCGGGTAAAGCACACCTCCCGGGGACAGCCGCTCTTCCTGTTCGACCGCGGCCACGTGTGGCTCGGCAGGCCCGCCGCGCAGGAGCGGCCCGCATCCTGAAGGACCCGCGTGACCGGCGCAGCGACTCGCGAACGAAATCAACCTGGAGATCCACATGCCGCTCAAGATCGTCCGACCGCTCCTGGCGGTGCTCGCCCTCGTCGCGCTGGCGGCGTGCTACTCCTCGGCCGGCGTATCGCCGGAGGGCTCCCTCCCGGCCGCCTCCCTCGTGGGCCGCGAGTGGCGGCTGACCGAGCTGAACGGCCGCCCCGCCGGGAACGGCGCCGGCGGCAGGGCGGCCACGCTCCGGCTGGAGGGAGAGCGCGCCGCCGGCTTCGCCGGCTGCAACAGCTTCGGAGGCGGGTACACGCTGGCCGAGTCGCGCCTCGTCTTTTCCGCGCTGGCCTCCACCCGCATGGCGTGCGAGCAGGGAATGGAGCTGGAGCGCGAGTACCTCACCGCGCTGGAGGCCGTGCGCTCCTGGCGGATGACGCCGCAGGGGCTGGAGCTGCTGGGCGAGAGCGGGGTGCTCGCTCGCTTCGCCGCGGCGTAGCGGTGCCGGAGCACCCCGACCGGTTCGACGCCGCGGCGGTCCGGGAGGCATGGGACCGCGCGGCGGACGCGTACGCCCAGGGGCAGTCCTCCGGGCGCGACTACTACCGCTACGAGTTCTTCGGGCCGGTGCAGGTGGAGATGTGCGGCGAGGTGGGCGGGCTGCGCCTGCTGGACCTGGGGTGCGGCAGCGGCTACTTCGCCCGGGAGATGGCGCGGCGGGGCGCGCGTGTCACGGGCATCGACATCTCGCCGCGCATGGTCGAGCACGCCCGGCGCGAGGAAGAAGCCGAGCCGCTGGGCATCGAGTACCACGTGCTCGACGCGGTGGACGTCGGAGGCCGCTTCCCCGCCGCGTCGTTCGACATGGCGACGTCGTGCATGGCCCTCCAGGACATGCCGGACGTGCCGGCGACCCTGCGCGGCGTCGCGGACGTGCTGCGGCCCGGCGGGCGCTTCGTCGCCTCCGTCGTGCACCCGTGCACCGACACCCCCTTCCGGAAGTGGGAGCGCGACGAGGCGGGGTGGAAGCGGTGGCTGTGCATCGACCGCTACTTCGAGCGCGGGCCGCTCGAGACGGCGTGGAGCGGCTGGGCCTACGACTTCACCACGCCGGCCCTGCACGCCACGCTGGAGGACTGGTTCGGCTGGATCCACGACGCGGGGTTCCGGGTGCGCTCCCTGCGCGAGCCCCGCCCCACGGAGGAAGCCGTCCGCGCCCGCCCCGACCTGGAGGACGCCGCGCGGGTGCCCTATTTCCTGGTCCTCGACCTGGTCTCCGCGGGCCCCGCTCCCGCGTCCTGAGCCGGACACGCGCCGCCGCCGCGTGCGCGGGGCCTCGAAACATCCGGTGTCACCGCTCCGTACCACCCGGCGGGCCCGCCGCGCGACTCCCCGCGAACACGGCACCGGCGTCCCGCCACCCAGACCGATGGAGATCCCCATGGTACGCGCCTTCCTGACGGCCGTCGCGGCGATCGTCGCCGTCCTGCTCGCCGAGCTGGTGTCCGGCGGACGCATCGAGCTCTCGGACACGCAGCGCAGCATGTTCGTGTGCGCGGTGACGGCGTCGGTGATGGCCGTGCAGCGGCGGCGCGCCGCGGAGGCCCGCCCCTGACGCACCCGACCGGCACCCTGTAGCCGGCGGGCGGAACCCGCCGGGCTTGATTCGCCCCGGCCGGTTCCGCTACTCTCAGGGGACGCACTTCGCTCCCCGAACTTCGCCGCCATGCCCGCGGACACCCTGATCTGCTCCCATCCCCGCAGCGGGGGACGCTGGCTCCGGTACCTGCTCGCCCACTACCTGGCCGCGCGCCACGAGCTGGGGATCGAGGTCAAGCCGGACACGGTCTTCGCCGTGGTGCCGGACCACCACCCGGACAGCGCGCGCGGCTACCCGGCCTTCGAGTTCAACGGCCGCCGCAGCCTCCCCCTGGTCGCCGTCTGCCACCAGACCTACTCATGGGAGCACCACCGCGGCTATCCGCTGGTCTTCCTGGCGAGGAACGCCTACGACGTGGTGGTGTCCGCGTACTTCCACCTCACCTCCGAGAAGGCGGAGTACCGGGGCACCATGCGCGAGTTCATGCGGAACCCCCGGCTGGGGCTCCCCGCCTGGATCCGCTACATGAACGCCTGGGCGCCGAAGCTGCTCACCCACCGCGACGTGGCGCTGCTCTCGTACGGCACGCTGGACTCCGACCCCGCCCTGGCGCTGGCCCGCGTGCTGGACTTCCTGGGCGAGCAGCCGGACGCGGCGCTGGTGCACGCCGCCGTCGCCAGCGGCAACGAGCTGCGCAGCGGGCGCGGGATCCGCACCGGGCAGGAGGGCAACTTCTGGGACCACCTCCAGCCGGAGGAGATCTTCGACCTCCAGGAGATGGTGCGCGGCGACCTTTCGCCGACCGCCGTGCGCGTGCTGGAGTCGGCGGGGGTGGAGATCGACCCGTTCCCGCGCACCGCGGACTGACGCGGGGAAACGGACACGCGGCGGAACAGGGGCGGCTCCCGTCGGGGCCGCCCCTGCTTGCCGTCGAGCGGGGTGGGAGATCGACCGGAGACCAGGGCTACCGGACAGGGGGAAACGACGATGCGGACGCGGGAGCTGGGCGGGACGGGGCTGCGGGTGACGCCGCTGGGGCTGGGGATGGCGGCGCTGGGGCGGCCGGGATACATGACGCTGGGCCACGCCGCCGACCTGGGGAGCGACCGCTCGGTGGAGGCGATGCGTGCGCACGCGCACGCCGTGCTGGACGCCGCCTGGGACGCCGGGATCCGCTACTTCGACGCGGCGCGCAGCTACGGCCGCGCGGAGGAGTTCCTGGCCGGGTGGCTGGAGGCGCGCGGCATCGCCCCGGGCGCGGCGGCGGTCGGCTCCAAGTGGGGCTACGCCTACACCGCCGGCTGGCGGGCCGACGCCGCCGTGCACGAGGTCAAGGAGCACTCCGCGGCCCAGCTCCGCCGCCAGTGGGCCGAGAGCCACGCCCTGCTGGGCCCCCGGCTGGGCCTGTACCAGATCCACTCCGCCACGCTGGACACGGGCGTCCTGGACGACGCGGAGGTGGTGGACGAGCTGGCGCGCCTGCGCGACGGCGGCCTCCTCGTCGGCCTGTCGGTGACGGGCCCGCGCCAGGCCGACACCCTGCGCCGCGCCCTGGAAGTGAGCCGGGGAGGCAGCCGGGTGTTCGCCGCGGTGCAGGCCACCTGGAACCTGCTGGAGCCCTCGGCCGGCGCGGCGCTGGCGGAGGCCCGCGCCGCGGGGATGGGCGTGATCGTCAAGGAAGCGCTCGCCAACGGCCGCCTGACGGAGCGCAACCCGGACCCGGCGCACGCCGCGAAGCTGGCCGCGCTGCGGAGCGAGGCGGAGCGCCTGGGCACGACCGTGGACGCGCTCGCGCTCGCCGCCGCGCTCGCCCGCCCCTGGGCCGACGTGGTGCTCAGCGGCGCCGCGACCGTGGAGCAGCTGCGGTCCAACGTGGCGGCACTGGACGTGGCGTGGGACGCGGAGGCGGAGGAGAAGCTGGCGGAGCTCGCCGAGGAGCCGGAGGCGTTCTGGGCGGAGCGGGGGCGGCTGGCGTGGACGTGAAAAGGGCCCTCACCCGGCTCGCTTGAGGCTCGCCACCCTCTCCCAATTCTGGGAGAGGGGCAACGGCGGAGCGCGGGGGCAGGTCCGGCGCGAGGGGCGACCCCTCACCCCCCGGCCCCCTCTCCCACAAGGGGAGAGGGGGAGCACGACAAAAGCGAACTCCGGGAAGCCCTCCCCCGGCACGGGGGAGGGTGGCGGCTCTCAGGCCGCCGGGTGGGGGCCCCGTGGACGCCAGCACCAGCCCCGCGTGAGGGGTGTCGGCCCGAAGGGGCGAGCCCCGGCGGGGCAGTTTCCGCCGGGGCTCGACTCCGTTGCAGACGGTAGTTTGATACTGTCGGCGAACTCAGGCGGCTTGAGGCACGAGCGCCGCGAATCGCGTGACTCGCGTCGAGGCACGTGTACGCCCGTCCAGCCAGGATACTGCGCGCGCGAGATTCATCCCGGTTGCGATACAGACC
>DASVQR010000258.1:0-173286 GCA_036389055.1 Longimicrobiaceae bacterium
AGAAGAATGCAGGACAGCACCAGCGACAGATCATGGCGGCGTCCGCGCGGGTGCCGGAAGTCCGGCACCTGCGCAAGTGCTTCAAGTAGTGTCATGCCAGAAATTTACTGGCGGGATCAACAATGAAACAGCCCTGCGGCGCCAGCCGGGGTCGGGCTTCGGCTCCGTAACGCACGATAAAACTGTGCGTAACGGAGTCGAGCCCGCGCAAACAGCCGCGCGGTCTCGCCCCTTCGGGCCGAAATCCCTCACGCGGGGCTGGTGCTGGCGTCCGCGAGGGTGGGCCCCCTCGCCCCCCGGCCCCCTCTCCCCCGCAAGCGGGGGAAAGGGGGAGCACGACGATCCCGACCCCCGGGAAGCCCTCCCCCGGCACGGGGGAGGGTGGCGGCTCTCAGGCCGCCGGGTGGGGGCCCGCCGGCCCCGCCCACCTCACCCCCATCCGCCCCCACGTGTCCACCCCCTCCGACCGCGTCTCGAACCTCACACCGGAGCAGCGCGCGCTGCTGGAGCAGCGGCTGCGCGGCATCCGCGTGTCGCCGCGGGGGGAGGCGATCGCGCGGCGGCCGGTGGAGGGGTGCCACCCGCTGTCGTCGGGGCAGCGGCGGCTCTGGTTCCTGCACCTGCTGGACCCGGGGTCGCCGCTGTACAACGTGCCGCGCGCGTACCGGCTGCGGGGGGCGCTGGACGTGGCGGCGCTGCGGCGGGCGCTCGGCGCGGTGGAGGAGCGGCACGCGGTGCTCCGGGCGCGCTTCGTGGAGCGCGGCGGCGAGCCGGAGATGGTGGTGGGGCCGACGGGCGCGGCGCGCCTCCCGGTGGTGGACCTGCGGGGCGTGCCCGCGGCGTGGCGCGAGGACGAGGCGTGGCGGCGGGTGCGGGAGGCGGCGGCGCGCCCGTTCCGCCTGGCGGACGAGCCGCCGCTCCACGCCTGGCTCTTCCGCCTGGCCGGGGACGACCACGTCCTGCTGCTCAGCGTCCACCACGTCGCCGCGGACGAGTGGTCCACCCGCGTGCTCGCGCGCGACCTGTCCGCCGCGTACGCGGCGGCCCTGGCGGGCGGGCCGGCCACCCTCCGCGCGCTCCCCCTCCAGTACGCCGACTGGGCCGCGTGGGAGCGGGAGCGGCTGCAGGGGCCAGGGCTGGAGCACCGCCTCGCCTGGTGGCGCGAGCGCCTCGCGGGCGCGCCGCCGCTGGACCTCCCGGGCGACCAGCCGCGGCCGCCCGCGCGCAGCTTCCGCGGGGCGGTGCACCCCTTCCGCCTCCCCGCCGGCACGCGCGAGCGCTGCGCCGGGCTGGCGCGGGAGTCGCGCGCCACGCCCTTCGCCGTGCTGCTGGCGGCCTTCCAGCTGCTCCTGCACCGCTACACCGGCCAGGACGACGTGGTGGTGGGGTCGCCCAGCGCCGGGCGCACCCGCGCCGAGCTGGAGGAGCTGGTCGGCTTCTTCGTGAACACGCTCGCCATCCGCGTGGACGCGGGCGGCGATCCCGCCTTCCGCGAGCTGCTGCGCCGCGCGGGCGAGGCGGCGGCGGGCGCCGTCGCGCACCAGGAGGTCCCCTTCGACCGGCTGGTGGAGGAGCTGCGGCCGGAGCGCGACCCCTCGCGCCCGCCGCTGGTGCAGGTGGCGCTCGCCTTCCAGAACGTCCCCGGGGAGCCGCCGTCTCTCCCCGGCGTGCGCGCCGAGGCCGCCGAGGTGGACAACGGCACCGCCAAGTTCGACCTGACCCTCTTCCTGTACGACGAGCCGGCCGGGCTGCGCGGGCGGCTGGAATTCGCCGCGGACCTGTTCGACCCCGCCACGGCCGCGCGCTTCGCGGAGCACTTCGCGCGGCTGCTCGACGGCGCGCTCGCGGCGCCGGACCGCCCCGCCTCCACCCTCCCGCTGCTGGGCGACGGCGAGCGCCGCCGGCTGCTGGAGGAGGCGCACGGCTCCCCGCGCCCACGCCCGCGCGACGCCTCGCTGGCGGAGCTTTTCGCGGCGCGGGTCGCTGCCAGCCCGGACGCGGTCGCGGTGGAGCACGGCGACGAGCGGGTCACGTACGCCGAACTGGACGCCCGCGCCGGGCGCCTCGCCGGCCGGCTCGCCGCGGCGGGGGTGCGGCCGGGCGACCGCGTGGCGCTGCTGGGGGAGCGCTCCGTGGAGCTGGTGGCCGCGATGCTCGCCGTCGTCCGCGCGGGCGCCGCGTACGTCCCCCTGGACCCCGCCCACCCCCCCGACCGCCGGCGGGGGATCGTGGAGGACGCCGGAGCCCGCGTGCTGCTCGCCTGTAGGGGCAGTGAGGAGTACGAAGTACGGAGTACGCTACAAACCGCGGCCTCCGGGGACGACGCGCCCCCCGGGGACGGTGTGTCGTCACGTACTTCGTACTCCGTACTCCGTACTTCTTTTCCCGACTCCCTCGCCTACGTGGTCTACACGTCGGGCTCCACCGGCGCGCCCAAGGGGGTGATGGTCCCCCACCGGGCCGTTGCGCGGCTGGTGGGAGCCGACCTGGCCCCGCTCGGCCCGGGCGACGCGGTGGCGCACCTGTCCAACCCCGCCTTCGACGCGGCGGTGTGGGAGGTGTGGGCCGCGCTGCTCGGCGGGGCGCGGCTGGTGGTGCTGGACCGCGACGTGGTCCTCGCGCCCGGGCGGCTGGGGCGGGAGGTCGCGGAGCGCGGTGTCACCGCGCTCTTTCTCACCACCTCGCTGTTCAACCTGGTGGCGCGCGAGGCGCCCTCGGCCCTGGCGCCGCTGCGGCACGCGGTCTTCGGCGGCGAGGCCGCCGACCCGCACGCCGTCCGCGCCGTGCTGCGCGCGGGAGCGCCGGAGCGGCTGGTCAACGGCTACGGACCCACCGAGGCCGCGGTGTTCGCCACCTTCCACCGCGTCGAGGGGCTGGCCGACGAGGCCCCCTCCGTCCCCATCGGGCGCTCCCTGGCCGGCGACCGCGCGTACGTGCTGGACGCCCACGGCGAGCCGGCGCCTCCCGGCGTGCCCGGCGAGCTGTGCCTGGGCGGCGACGGGCTGGCGTGGGGCTACCTGGGCCGCCCGGAGCTGACGGCCGGGCGCTTCGTCCCCGACCCCTTCGGCGGGGAACCGGGCGCGCGGCTGTACCGCACCGGCGACCGCGTCCGCCGGCGCGGCGACGGCGCGCTGGAGCACCTGGGGCGGCTGGACGGGCAGGTCAAGCTGCGCGGCTTCCGCATCGAGCCCGCGGAGATCGAGGCGGCGCTCGCCGCGCACCCCGCCGTGGCCGAGGCCGTGGTCGTCGTCCGCGAGGACGGCGGCGAGAGGCGGCTCGCCGCCTACGTGGTCCCCGCCCAGGGGAGCGCCCCCTCCGCCGCGGAGCTGCGCGGGCACCTGGCGGGGCGCCTCCCGGCGTACATGGTCCCGGCGTCGTTCACCCCGCTGGCCGCCATCCCCGTCACCTCCAGCGGCAAGACGGACCGGCGGGCCCTCCCCGCCCCCGGCGCGCCGCCCGCGGCCGCGGCCTCCGGGGAGCCGCGCGACATGCTGGAGCACCAGGTGGCGGCGATCTGGCGGGAGCTGCTGGACTGCGGACCGGTGGGGATCCGCGACGACTTCTTCGAGCTGGGGGGGCACTCGCTGCTGGCGGTGCGGATGCTGGGCCGGGTGGAGGAGCGCTTCGGCCGGCGGGTGCCGCTGTCCGCGCTCTTCGCCGGCGCCACGGTGGAAGGGGTGGCGGCGGCGCTCCAGCGGGAGTGGCCGGCCGGCGCGGCGGACGACGTGGTCACGCTCAACCCGGAGGGGACGCGCCCGCCCCTGTTCTATTTCCACGGCGACGTGGGCGGCGGCGGGCTGTACGGCCTCGCCCTGGCCCGCTTCCTGAGCGCCGACCAGCCGCTGCACCTGCTCCCGCCGCTCCGGCCGGAGCCGGGCGGCGCCGGCCCCGGCATCGGCGAGATGGCGCGGCGACACCTGGAGGTTGTCCGCCGCGTGCAGCCGTCCGGCCCGTACCGCTTGGGCGGCTACTGCAACGGCGGGCTGGTGGCGTTCGAGGCGGCGCGCCTGCTGGAGATCGCGGGGGAGCGGGTGGAGCGGGTGCTGGTGGTGCAGGCGTCGGCGGAGGCGGCGTACTACCGCGGGCCGCTGCGCGCCGCCGCCCTGCTCGGCCGGCTCCGCGGCGGGTCCGCGGCGGAGCGGGCGGACCGCCTGGTCGCCGCCGCCGACCACCTGCGCGACTTGAACCGCGAACTGCGCGGGCACGCGGCGGGCGTGGCGTCGCTGCTGTGGCTCAAGGTGCGGCGCAAGCTGCGGCGGGACGCGGTCGGCGGGGGGCCGGTCGATGCCGGCCCGGCCCAGCGCGAGGAGGGCGAGCGGGACCTCCGCGTGAAGCACATGCTGCGGGCGGTGCGCGCCTACCTCCCGGGGCGGTACGGCGGCCGGGTGACGCTGTTCTGGACGGAGGGGTCGCCCCGCCTGCCGGGCGACGACACGATGGGGTGGCGCAGGGTGGCGCGGGACGTGGAGGTGGTCACCGTCCCCGGGACGCACGACAGCTGCGTGTCCGTGCACCTGGAGGACCTGGCCGCACGGATGTCGAAGTGCCTCGAACAGGACCGAAGGTGAGCGCGCTACGTCAGGACCAACGATGGAGCGAGCCCTCGCGGCGGTCTTCCAGGATCAGCTCGATCGCCGAAGCCAGGCTCTCCAGGGACTCGTCGCGGGTCCGGCCCTGCCCGTTCGCACCGGGGATCTCCGGACACCAGGCCACAAACCAGTCGTCGTCGCGCTCCATCACCGCCGTGAACTCGTCGTGCATACTGCCTCCAGGATAGCTCATCCGGGGCGCCTCTCCTCCCTGGCTACCGACGCGAGGAAGTTCCCGTGCGAAGCCGCTCCTCCGCCAGCGCGTCGGCCGCGCGCTCCGGCGTGATCCCCCGCTCCGCCGCCATGCGCAGCACGGCAAGCGTGGTGTCGTGGATCGCCTCCACCCGCGCCGCGGTCGCGGCGGGGTCGTCGCCCCGCATGTCCCCGACGCCCGCGATCACCCCGCCCGCGTTGGCCAGGTAGTCCGGCACGTACAGCACCCCCTGCGCGGCCAGCATCTCGGCGTGGCGCGGCTCCAGAAGCTGGTTGTTGGCCCCGCCGCACACCACGCGGGCGAACAGGCGCGGGACGGTGTCGTCGTTGAGCACGCCGCCCAGCGCGCACGGCGCGAACACGAACTCCGGCTCGTCGTAGATCGCGTCGGGGTCCACGACCTCGGCCCCGAGCTCCGCCGCGACCCGCTCCGCCCGCGCGGGGTCCACGTCGGCCACCACCAGGTCGGCGCGGGCGTCGCGGATCAGCGCCGCCAGGTGCCGGCCCACGTTGCCGCACCCCTGCACCGCCACGCTCAGCCCGTCCAGGCCGGTGGTGCCCCACCCGTGCAGCACTGCGGCCTGCATGGCCCGGAACACGCCGCGCGCCGTGTGCGGCGACGGGTCGCCCAGCCCGTGCGCAAGCCCGCCCACGTGCGGCGTCTCCTCGGCGATCCACCCCATGTCCTCGGGGCCCGTCCCCACGTCCTCGCCGGTGCTGAAGCTCCCCCCGAACGCCGCGACGAAGCGCCCGTGCGCCCGGAAGAGCGCCGCGCGGTCCACGACGGTCTCCGGCGCCAGGATCACCGCCTTGCCGCCCCCGGCGTCCAGCCCCGCCAGCGCGTTCTTGTACGTCATCCCCCGCGCCAGCCGCAGCGCGTCCGTCAGCGCCTCCTCGCGCGAGGCGTAGCGCCACAGCCGCGTCCCGCCGATCGCAGTGCCCAGCGCGGTGCTGTGCACGGCGATGATTGCGCGGTAGCCGGTTCGCGGGTCCTCCGCGTACGCGACCCGCTCGAACCCCTCCACGGCGATCTCCTCGATTCGCAACCCGCCAGCCCTCCGCTCAGGGTGAGACGCGCGGCTCCCCGCCGCGCGGGGAATCTACGCGCGCCGCCGCACCGGTGCACCCCCGCCGCCCTCCGCCGATTGTCGCTGTTGACTCGCACGTAACCTGACGCTTACTATGCGTTGCGTGCCCGTCCCGGGCGCGGACCGGCCACCTTCTCTCTCCGGAGGAATCCCATGAGCCGTTCGTTCACGCTGCTTCGCCGGGCGCTGCTCGGCACCTCCTGCGCCATCGTGTTCGGGTTCGGCGGCGCCGAGCTCCTCGCGAAGCCCGCGTCCGCCGCGGCCCCGCCGCTGTGCCAGTACGGCTACCGCCTCTGCAAGACCTGCACGGGGGCGTGGTACTGCACCTACGACACGGGCTCCTGCCCGCCCTGCGAGCTGGCGAAGTAGAACCGGCGTGCGCCCCACCGTCGCGTAGCGCCGTCGTGGGGCGGTGCCACTTCATTCAGGAGGAATCCGATGACCGGTCTTGGAAGGCTCGGGCGGGGATCGTTCGCGGCGATGGTCGCCTGTGCGCTCGCGCTCGGAGCGGCGCAGGCGGTTGCGGCTCCGCCCGCGCCGAGCCGCGACGCGGCGATCTGCTACTCCGGCGCCTGCTACCGCGAGTGCAAGGAGAACGGCTGGCGGGGCGGCGGCTGCAGGGACGGGGGCTGTTATTGCTGGGAGTAGCCCCCGGCGCGCCCTCCATCCACCATGCTCCCGTTCCCGCGGCGGGCGGCACGCTCCGGAAGCGTCTCCCGCCGCGCCGGGCGGACGCGGCCCGGCAGAGGGCGGGCATCCGCCCACCGCGTCTCGTTCATCACGCCGGGCGAGGCCGGAGCGATCCGCTCCGGCCCCCGCTACGGCCCCACTCCCCCACGGAGGATCCCATGAGCCGTTCGTTCACCACGCTGCGCCGGGCCCTGCTCGGCACCTCCTGCGCCATCGTGTTCGGGTTCGGCGGCGCCGAGCTGCTGGCGAAGCCCTCGGCCGCCGCGCCCCCGCCCTTCTGCGACTGGGGCTACCGCCTCTGCAAGACCTGCACGGGGCAGTGGTACTGCGCCGTGGACACGGGCACGTGCCCGCCCTGCGAAGTGGAGAAGTAGGATTACCGGGGCAAGACACGGCACGCCGGAACCCGAAGCGGCTCCCCGCCCGGGGAGCCGCTTCGCGCAGGTGCGCTCCGGCGCCGCGCCCTACGCTCCGCCGTCGACCGGAACCTGGACGACGGGGGGGCGCTCAGCGGCGCGCTGCATCTTCCAGGTGCCGCCGATCACCAGGGCGTCGCGGAGGTCGGACGGCCCGCCGTACGTGCGGTACCTGGCGCTGACGCCCCAGCGGCCGCCGGGGACCACCTCCAGGACGGCCTCCCAGTAGGGCCCCGCGCGGAGCGGCACGTCCTCGCCGTGACAGTCGGTGCAGTCGGTGATGGTGCGGGTGACGTGGAGCAGTGTGTACCCCGCGTTGACCCCGGTGGAGACGGTGCGCCGGCCGGTGCCGTCCACCGCCAGGGGCGGGGTGCGGACCCCCAGCGCCAGCGAGCCCATCCCCGCCGCCACGCCCGAGGTCTTCTCCCCGTGCGTGGTCTCCTGGGTGAACGCGTACTCGTCGCTCATCCCCACGATCCCCAGGTCGGTGCTCAGCGTCAGCACCCGGTGGGCCGTGAGCCCCAGGCGGAGCTGCCCGCCGTACGCCCGGCTCCCCGTGCCCGCGCCCTGCGCGGCCTCGTCCTGGATGGCGCTGGTGAGCAGGTCGAACCCGCCCCACTTCTCCACGGCCGGAGCCCGCCGCTCCGCCTGTGGGCCCGAAGCCGTGTCGGCAACCTCCTGCCCGGCCGCCGCCCGCAGGGGCAGGAAACCGGCAGCCATGCACGCGACCAGCATGAACGTACGCATCAGTTTTGTCGTGGAATCAGTGGGAAGTGAAACCTTGGGGACCGAGGAGGCGGGTCCCCGACTTGGGGGTACTTCGTGCAGTGGTGTGATGCCCCGCGGACGCAGCGTGGAGCCGCGTGAGGGATGCGCGCCCGGCAGGGCCGAGACCCCGCGGGGCAGTTTCCGCGGGGGCTCGGCGGAGTTACGCACGGTCGTATCGTGCGTTACTCCGCGCGCAGCCCGACCCGAGCGACAGCGAGGGGCGCGCCCAACCCCGCCGTCAAAAAAAGCCGTTCAGGCGACCGTCACCGCCTCGTACGCCGGAACCAGCCCGTTCGTGCGGTCCTGGATCGACTTGACCTCGCGCCGCCCCGCCCACAGCGCCATGATCGCGTCCACCGCCGCCGAGGCCGCGGAAAGCGTGGTGATGTACGGCACCCCGTGGGCGATCGCCGCGCGCCGGGTGGCGTAGTCGTCGTACTGCGACTCCTTGCCCAGCGGCGTGTTGATGAGCAGCGCCACCTCGCCGGAGATGATCTTGTCGGCCATGTTGGGGCGCCCCTCGTTGACCTTGAACACCTGCTCGCAGGGGATGCCGCGGGCGCGGAAGTAGCGCGCAGTGCCGCCCGTGGCGACGATGCGGAAACCCATGTCGTGAAGCCGCCGCGCGATGGGCGTCACCGTGGGCTTGTCGGAGTCGTTGACGGTGACGATCACCGTCCCCTCGCGCGGGAGCTCCATCCCCGCGGAGATCTGCGCCTTGGCGAACGCCATCCCGAACGAGTCGTCGAAGCCCATGGCCTCGCCGGTGGACCTCATCTCCGGCCCCAGCAGCGGGTCCACCCCGCTCATCTTGTTGAACGGGAAGACGGACTCCTTGACCGCCACCCCGCCCACCGGGATCTCCTCCGGCAGCCCGAAGTCCGCCAGCTTCTCCCCCACCATCAGCCGCGCCGCGATCCGCGCGATGGGCACCCCCGTGGCCTTGGACACGAAGGGCACCGTGCGCGAGGCGCGCGGGTTCACCTCCAGCACGTAGACCACGCCGCCCAGGATGGCGTACTGCACGTTGATCAGCCCCACCACCCCCAGCTCAAGGGCGAAGCGCCGGGTGTGCTCGCGCATCTCCGCGATCTCGCGGTCGCCCAGCAGGTAGGGCGGCAGCACGCACGCCGAGTCGCCGGAGTGGATCCCCGCCTCCTCGATGTGCTGCATCAGCCCGGCGATCACCACGCTCTCGCCGTCGCAGAGCGCGTCCACGTCCGCCTCGAAGGCGTCCTCCAGGAAGCGGTCGATGAGCACGGGCCGCTCGTGCGACACCTCCACCGCGCGGGCGAAGTAGTCGCGCAGCGAGGGCTCGTCGTACACGATCTCCATCCCCCGCCCGCCCAGCACGTACGAGGGCCGCACCAGCACCGGGTAGCCGACGCGCGCGGCGATCTCCACCGCCTCGTCGGCGGCCACCGCGGTGCCGTTGGGCGGCTGCTGCACCCCCAGGCGGCGCGCCAGCTCCTCGAAGCGCTCGCGGTCCTCGGCGGCGTCGATGGAGTCCACCGGCGTCCCCAGGATGGGCACCCCCGCCGCCTCCAGCCCCTGCGCCAGCTTCAGCGGCGTCTGCCCGCCCAGCTGCACCACCACCCCCTCCGGCTGCTCCAGGCGGACGATCTCCAGCACGTCCTCCAGCGTCAGCGGCTCGAAGTACAGCTTGTCGCTGATGTCGAAGTCGGTGGAGTTGGTCTCCGGGTTGGAGTTGATCATGATGGTCTCGAACCCGGCGTCGCGCAGCGCGAGCGCGGCCTGCACGCAGCAGTAGTCGAACTCCACCCCCTGCCCGATGCGGATGGGGCCCGAGCCCAGGATCATCACCTTGCGGCGGTCGGAGCGGACGGACTCGTTCTCGTCGGCGTAGGTGGAGTACAGGTACGGCGTGGCCGCCGGGAACTCGCCCGCGCAGGTGTCCACCATGTTGAACACGGGGTGGATCCCCAGCTCCCAGCGCCGCGTCCGCGCCTCGGCCTCGCTTTCGCCACGGATGCGGGCCAACTGCGCGTCGGAGAAGCCGAAGCGCTTCATGCGCCGCAACTCGCCCCCGGTGACCTCCGGCAGCTCGGCGAACTCGCGCTCGGCCTCCACCAGCGTCTGCAGCTCGGCCAGGAACCAGGGGTCGATGCGGGTGGCGTCGGCGATCTCCTCCAGCGGCATCCCCGCCAGCATGGCCCGCTTGACCTGGAAGGGGCGCTCGGGGGTGGGCCGGCGCAGCCCCCGCCGCAGCGACTCCGGCGAGTCGTCCGTCAGCCGGTCCTCGGCCAGCGTCTTCCCCACCTCCCACCCGGGCCGCCCGATCTCCAGCGCGCGGATCGCCTTCTGCCACGCCTGCCGGAAGGTGCGCCCGATGGCCATGCTCTCGCCCACCGCCTTCATCTGCACGCCCAGCGTGGGGTCGGCGGCGGGGAACTTCTCGAAGGCGAAGCGCGGGAACTTGACCACCACGTAGTCCAGCACCGGCTCGAACGACGCCGGGGTGCTCCGGGTGATGGCGTTGGGGAGCTCGTCCAGGGTGTAGCCCACGGCCAGCTTGGCGCCGATGCGGGCGATGGGGTAGCCGGTGGCCTTGGACGCCAGGGCGGAGGAGCGCGACACGCGCGGGTTCATCTCCACCACCAGCAGCTCGCCGTTCTCGGGGTTCACCGCGAACTGCACGTTGCACCCGCCCGCCTCCACGCCGATCTCGCGGATGATGGCGATCGCCGCGTCGCGCATCCGCTGGTACTCCACGTCGGTGAGCGTCTGCGCGGGCGCCACGGTGATGGAGTCGCCGGTGTGCACGCCCATGGGGTCGAAGTTCTCGATGGAGCAGATGATGACGACGTTGTCGGCGCCGTCGCGCATCACCTCGAGCTCGAACTCCTTCCACCCGATGACGCTGCGGTCCACGAGCACCTCGCCCACGGGCGACAGCTCGATCCCCGTCCGCACCTGCTCCTCGAACTCCTCGCGGTTGTACGCGATGCCGCCGCCGGTGCCGCCCAGGGTGAAGCTGGGGCGGATGATGGCCGGGTAGCCGGTGTCCTCCACGATCCTCATGGCGTCGTCCAGCGACCGGGCGAAGCCGCCGTGCGGCAGCTTGAGCCCGATGCGGCGCATCGCCTTGGCGAACTCGCTGCGGTCCTCGGCCATGCGGATGGCGCGCGCGTTGGCGCCGATCAGCTCCACCCCGTGCCGCGCCAGCACGCCGCGGTCGTGCAGCTCCAGCGCCACGTTGAGCGCGGTCTGCCCGCCCATCGTCGGCAGCACCGCGTCGGGCTTCTCCTTCTCGATCACCCGCTCCACCCACTCGGGGGTGATGGGCTCGATGTAGGTGGCGTGGGCCAGGTCGGGGTCCGTCATGATCGTGGCCGGGTTGCTGTTGACCAGGATCACGCGGTACCCCTCCTCGCGGAGGGCGCGGACGGCCTGCGTGCCGCTGTAGTCGAACTCGGCGGCCTGCCCGATGACGATGGGGCCGGAGCCGAGGATCAGGATGCTCTGGAGGTCGGTGCGCTTGGGCATCTATCGTCCGTCTGGGCCCGGAGGTGTCGGGCGCGTGCGCGTGCGCCGGTCCCTCCTGCGGGGGAGGGGCCGGCGCGGATCTGCCTGTCAATTGTCGTCGGGTCGGGAATATACGCGCCGGGTCCGGCGGGGGAAAGACACGCGCGCCCTGGAGGCGGGGCCTATCCGGCGAGCGTCCGCCGAGCATACTTTCCGACGGACAGGAAGCGGTACGGCCCTCCGGTCCAGCCACACCGAAAGGACGCCCCCGTGGAACAGTACGACGTGATCGCTCTCGACTACCAGCGGATCTCCGCCGCCGTGCCGCTCCGCGACGCCGAGTGGCACTCGCTCCACGTCCGACTGGGCGACCTCGCGGGCCTTGCCGTGCTGGACCTGGCCTGCGGCGACGGGATGGGCACCCGCCTCCTCCGGCGGTGGGGGGCCGCACGCGTCGTCGGCGCCGACATCTCGCCGCAGATGATCGCGCTGGCCCGGCAGCAGGAGGACGCGCAGCCGCTGGGGATCGAGTACCGGGTGGCGGACGCCGCCACGCTGGGCGGGATCGGCGCGTTCGACCGCGTGAACGCCGCCTACCTGCTGCACTACGCCTCCAGCCGGGAGCAGCTGCTCGGGATGGCGCGGACGATGTACGACAACCTGGAGCCGGGCGGACACTTCGTGGCGAGCATCGCCAACCCGCTCCGGCCGCCGCGGCCCGTCATCGACAACCGCAAGTACGGGTTCAGCTTCCGCCTGCTGGACGAGGCCCTGCACGAGGGGGCGCGGCTCCGCGGCACGCTCTTCCTGGGGGAGAACACGGTGGAGTTCGACTTCCACTGGTGGCCGTGGGAGGTGTACGAGGAGGCGTTCCGGACGGCGGGGTTCAGCTCGTGCGAGATCGAGCCCTTCCTGGTCCCGCCGGGGTCGGAAGAGAAGCGCGGCGAGGGGTTCTGGAACGAGTACGTCGCCGCTCCGTCCGCCGTCCACGTCACCGGCCGGAAATAGGAGACACGGGTGGGGAGGCTCTCGCGGGAGGCACGAGGCTCCTACCGTGGCACGGACGCCTCACGGGGAGCCTGGTGGCGTCGATCCCCTGCCCCACCGCAGAGCCCACACGGCCGCGCGAGAGCCGCGAACCGGACATGGCCGGTGAGGCTCGCGCCCATCGTATGTGCGGCAGCTTCTGGACTTATGCTCCGGGGCGGCATCCACCGGGCACCGCCGTCCACTTCGGCTACCAGCTTCCCGTAGAGCCCACCCCCGCAACGCCCTGGCGCAGCGCGCAGAACCCTCCTTATACTGGCCTGGCGCGACACAGAAAACGCATCCAAAGAAACGCGAACGTACTTGCGACCTGCCGCCCATCCTGACGCCTTCGACACCGCACGCGAGCACGAAGCGCTCCGGCGGATCCTGCGGCGGGAGCTGCGGACGACCGGCCAGCGCACCCTCGCTCCGGAAGTTGGGATCGGGCGTGGCGCGCTGCGGAAGTTCCTCGCCATGAGCACCCCCGGAAACGACACGCTGGACAGGCTCCGCGATTGGTCCAACGACCGGCCGGCGGTCACCGTCGCGCCGGAAGCCGTGGCGCTCGCCGTGCTGGCCGGCGACTTCCCGGCGCCGCGCCGCGTGTGGGCCCGACGGCAGATCGCGAGGAGGATGGGTGAACTGCTGGCAAAAGTAGGCGTCGCGATCCCCTCCTGGCTGGAGGAGGAAACGTCCGGAAAGCCATTCCACCCCTGACCATCGAACGAATGCGAGCCGTCCAGCCGCCGCCCGTCCAGGCAGACTACGAGCAGCTTTTCGCGCACATACGGCGGGAGCTGGAGCCCGGCGTGGTGGAAAACGCGCGCATTCTCGTTTATGCGGCCGAGGACGTGCTGGCCTGGTTGGACGTGCGAGCCGGCGGCGTGGGCGCCGTATTCGATCGCGGCGGGGGAGAACCGGTGGAGATGATTGAGGCCGTCGGCACCGAGCTTCGCGCCCTGTACGGCCTGCTCCGCGAGGAAGCCGACGCGGACACGACGGAGGCGATTGCATTTGCCTGCACCCGCATCGCGATGTGGGCGGAAGGCTGGGGCGCCTGCCTCACCGCACTCGCGTTCGCCCAGCTCGCGCAGGCGGTGCTCCCATCCAATGCGTACTTCGCCTACGACGTGGGGCGACTCGCACGCGTACTGGCGGATTACTCCGCCGCGGAGAGCTGGCTCAGGTGGGCGGCCCTGCTGTCACGACAGCGGCACGCGTGGAAGGTGTACTTCCTCTCGCTGGCGGGCCTGGGGAATCTCTGCCGCAGGACTGGCAACTACCCGCTCGCGGTGCGCTTTCATCACCTGTCGTTGCGGGTGGCACGGCGGTATGAGCTGCGCACGCTTGAAGGGGATGCGCTCTACGACCTGGCAATCATGCACTTCGAGATGGAGCACGCAATTCTCGGAAGTGATTATGCCCGGCAGGCTCTACAGGCGTACGGACCCGGCCACGCACGCGTAACGCGCCTCGCGCACGATGTCGCCCTCTTCTGGATGGACAGCATAGGGGATTTCAAGAACGCCAAGCACACCTTCCAGGAACTGCTCGGACACGTGTGGGAGCCCGCTGACCGCGTTGTGGTACTGGCGAATCTCACTCGGGCCGCTGCGGGTGCAGGCGACGAACAACTTTTCGAAGCCACGTGGAACGAGACATGGGCGCTGATGCGAAGGCAGGAGACGCGGGAGGGGCATTCGGCAGCGCTCATCCAGCTCGCGCATGGGGCCGCCAGCTTCCACTACTGGGCCCGCGTCGAGATTGCTGCCTTTGAGTCGCTGGGGCTGGCGCGGGAGCGCAGAGAAGGAAAGTGCGAACTGATTGCAGAGCGGATGCTGGAAATCTTGAGGCAAACAGTCCTGAGCGACGACCGCCTCGTTTCCACGTTCCCGGACCTCCGGTGGCGCGAGCCAGTGGAACCCGACACAGTCGCGGAAGATCTGGTGCTGGAAATGATTACGGCGATGAGAGTGCGACGTGACGGGGCTCCGGAAAGTCCCTCGCGTACCCTCATCGCCGGGCGTGCTTAGTTGCCGGTCCCGAGATACCCCACGCCACGCTGACTGACCGTCGTCGTATCGCCCGCGGAGGTCTGGCCATCCTTGTTGCCTGTGCCGAGATAACCGGTTCCGTCCCGCAGGGCGGTGGCGCTGTCCGGATCCACCAGAGAGGCGCCCTCCGAGCAGGCTGCCAGCGCGGCAGCGGCAGCGATGGTGATGAGGAATCGGGTGGTGCGCATGGGGTGCTCTCCTTTGAGGAGTGATAGGAGCGAGCCAGAGACTATCTCTGGCTCGCTCCTAACGTAGCGCCCCGTCACGGCGGCTCCCACCTCCGCACAACCGCTTGTTCATCCCCTGTGTGGGGAAGGAGCCGGCGCGGATCGCGCCTAGTGCTGGAGGTGGAACTTCACGTCCAGGCGCTCGCCGGGCGGCACGACCACCTCCCGCTCGCCGGACTCGCCCGGCGCGGGCTCCAGTCCCGCGGGCACCGATTCCAGCCGCACCACGTACCGCCCCGGCAGCACCGAGAGGGTCGCGTAGCCGCCCACCGTGGTCAGCCGCGCGACCACCTGGTCCGAGCCCCCGCGCGTCACCGTCACCACCGCTCCGCCGATCAGGGCGATTCCTCCACTGTCGGCGGCAGCCACCACGCTCACGGCCAGCTGCGAGCGCCGGTTCCCCCGCAGCGTGTCGCCCGGGACACCGACAGTGTCTCCCGGCACTCCCACGGTATCCCCCGGCACGCCCACCGTATCGCCCGGGGTGCCGACCGTGTCCCCGGGCACTCCCGTGGTGTCGCCGTAGCTCAACGCGCCCGCGCCGGGCTGCACGGGAGACGTTCCCTCGCAGGCGCCGAGGACCGCCGCCGACAGGGCGAGAAGTGCCGCGGCCACCGCGCGCCGGGATCGGACGAGTGTCGTCGCTCTCATGCATCCTCCATCGTGAAAGGGTTCCGTGATCCGCCGGGGCCCCTGCCCCGCCCGGCATCACCCCAGGAAACCCCTCCTCCTCGCCCGGCCGTCACAACCCCGAGCGATACGCTCGCCGCAGAGTTCGGAGCAGGCGCATGTGCCGGTAGCTCCTGCGGGACAAGAACCAACGCGGGAGAATAGTGCCTGAACCTGCGAACCTGGGGTTGCCTTCATGCTGATGAAGTGGCCAAACCGTTCGTTTGCCCTTGCGCTCCCTGGTTCCCCTTGATCTACTTGTGCGTGGGGAACAAGGTCAGGAGAGAGGAACGGCCCACTTGCTTGGAACCCCAAGCACGTCCCATTTGCAGGCGAAAGGAGCGAACTCGTGCTTCGATCGATGAGGTTGGAGAACTTCACTGTTTTCAATGAAGCAGAACTGGAGTTGGCGCCTGCCCTGAACGTGATTGTCGGGGACAACGGGACCGGCAAAACCCACATCCTGAAGCTGGCATATTCGGCGGCGTACGTCACGGCGCGCGGGGAACGGGAGTCGGGCTCCGGCAACCCGACCAAGACGTACCTCCAGACCGCACTGGCCAGCAAGCTCACGTCAGTTTTCCGCCCGGACGAGCTTGGTCGACTGGCTCGCCGCAGCCGCCGTGGACGACAACGGTGCGAGGTGTCCTGCACTTTTCAGCCTCCCGTCGGGGAGCTGGCGTTCTCGTTCAACACGGCGAGCAAGTCGGAAGTGTCAGTCGACAGCGCCCCCGGAGCATGGCTCGATCGCCTCCCTGTGTATCTCCCGACCCGCGAGCTCCTGACGCTCTCACCAGGCTTCGTGTCGCTTTACGAAACGACCCACCTCCCTTTCGAAGAAACTTGGCGCGACACCAGTCTGCTCCTGGGCGCGCCGCTCGCCCGGGGTCCACGCGAGCGGCGCATCGGCGAACTCCTCGCGCCGTTGGAGGAGGCGATGGGAGGAAAGGTGGAGTTGGACACTGCGGGACGGTTTTACCTGAACACCGGCGGCGTGAGCGTGGAGATGCACCTCGTGGCGGAAGGTCTCCGGAAGCTCGCAATGGTGGCCAGGCTGATCGCCACCGGTTCACTGGTGGACAAAGGGTTTCTGTTCTGGGACGAACCGGAGTCGAACCTCAATCCCAGAATCATCAAACTGATCGCGAAGATCCTCCTTCGCCTTGCGCAGGGTGGAATCCAGGTCTTCGTCGCGAGTCACAGCCTCTTCCTGCTGCGCGAACTGGACATCCTCCTGCACGCGGGGGAGTTCACCGAGCTTCCCACACGCTTCTTCGGGCTTCACCGGCGCAGGGACGGTGTCCGTGTCATGCAGGGCGCCTCGGTGGACGACATCGGGGAGATCGATGCCTTGCAGGAGGAGCTGAGCCAGTCCGACCGCTACCTCGCGGCTGGGGCACCTTGATGCCGATGATCAAGGAAGGAAGCCTGTCCTTCGACTTTCCGGCAGGGTGGGATGCGACCAAGTTCGACGACTGGAGCTTCTATCGAAACCAGTTCAAGAAGGTTGGCGGCGGTTCCAAAGGTGTGGACATCTTGGCGATCGAGCCCACGGACGCCTGCCTGTGGCAAATCGAGATCAAGGACTATCGTCGGCACGGGCGGACCAAGACCATCGACCTGGCTACCGAGGTGGTGCGGAAGGCACGGGACACCCTTGCTGCACTCGCCGCGGCGCGGGTGAACGCCAACGACGCGGGGGAGAAAGCGATGGCGGACGCGGCGCTGCGCTGCCGCCGGCTGCGGATCGTTCTCCATCTCGAACAGCCTACGCATCATTCGAAGCTGTTCAGGCGTGCCATCGACCCCGCCAACGTTCAGCTTCGGCTCCGTCAGCTCGCCAAGGCAATCGACCCCCACCCCATGGTGTTTGAAAAAGGGAGAATGCCGGGCTGCCCTTGGGACGTGACGTAGGTCACGAACTTCAACGCTCGAACCTCGCCACCCCGAACCCTGTCACCGATGCGCCGACTCACCCGCGTCCTCGTGGTCACGCTCGCGCTCGCCGGCGCCGCCTGCGCCCCGGGCGGCGCCGCCGGCTCGTCCCCGGCGGGCAGCACCCGCAGCACCGTCATCGCCCAGGAGGAGATCGAAGGCTCCGGCGCGGCCACCGCGTACGACCTGGTGCGCGGGCTGCGGCCCATGTGGCTGACGCCGCGCGGCCGGCACAGCACGCAGAACCCGGCGGGCGACGTGATCTGGGTGTACGTCAACTCCACGCGCCTGGGCCCGCCCGAGGCGCTCCAGCAGGTGGCCGCGGCCGACGTGGGCTCCATCCGCTTCTACGACGCCGGCGCGGCCAACTACCGCTTCGGCACGGGGCACCTGAACGGCGCCATCCAGGTGATCCCGCGCGGCACCGAGGGAGGGGTCCGACCGTAGGGCGGCGCGCCCCGCCTGCCGATACTCACGAGGGGGAGGCCGCGCGGCCTCCCCCGCGCCGCGTCGGCCCGGCGCCGGGCCGGCGGAATCTGGCGCGCGTCGCCGCCCGCCCGCATGTTCGTGGCCCATCCCCATCCTCCCCACCCGTCCCGACCTCCCGATGAAAGACCACACCCTCGTCGCGGCCGCGGGGCCGCCGCAGCACGATTCCGCTCCCGCCGGCCTCCCCGAGCCCGCCGCCGCGTCCCGCGCGGCCCACGGCCCGCTGGGCCCCATCGGGCTGGCGCTCTCCGGCGGCGGCTACCGGGCCGCGGGGTTCCACCTGGGCGCGCTGCGGCTGCTGCATCGCGCGGAGCTGCTGGACGACGTGGTGGCGCTCTCCACCGTGTCGGGCGGCACCCTGTTCGGCGCGGCGTGGGTGGCGAGCCTGCTGGACGGGCGGAGCTTCGCGGAGTTCGACGCCGGCTTCGCCGCCTTCCTGAAGCGCACCAACGTCGTGCGCATGGCGCTGGACGGGCTGGCGACCCACCGCCCCCACGGCCGCCCGTCCGAGCCCAGCCTGATCCGCTCCGCCGCCGCCGTGTACGCCGCCCCGGACTTCCTGGGCGGCCGGCTGCTGGGGGAGGTGCTGGACAGCCGCACCCTGCCGCTGGACGAGGTGATCTTCAACAGCACCGAGTTCCACAGCGGCGTGGACTTCCGCTTCCGCAGGAGCGCCAACCCGGAGGCCGTGATCGGCAACGGCAACCTCCCCCTGCCGCGCGGGGTGGCCGCCCGCGTCCGCCTGGCCGACGTGGCCGCCGCCTCGTCGTGCTTCCCCAGCGCCTTCGAGCCGTTCGTGTTCCCGCAGCAGTTCCGCTGGCCGGACGACTTCCCCCTGGCCAGGGTGCAGGCCGAGCTCGCGAAGGCGTCGCCTGGCGACGCGGCGACGTGGAAGGAGGGGCTGCCGCTGATGGACGGCGGCATCTACGACAACCAGGGGATCGGCAGCCTCCTCCTCTCCTACCGCGAGGCGGCGGACCCGCCCCTGCTGCTGGTGTGCGACACCAGCCCGCCCGAGCCGGACCTGTACGACGAGCCGCCCGCCGGCCACCGCGGCCGCCTGACGCTGCGCGCGGCCCGCCTGCTGGCGTGGGCGGTGTTCCTGGCCGCCGTGGCCTCGTTCCTGGCGGTGGGCGCCTCCGCCTGGCGCGACCCGGAGCGCTTCGGCCTGCGCGGGGCGCTGGTGTACGGCATCCCCATGCTCTTCTCGGGCGTCGTCGCGGGGGCGATGGTCTGGCTGCGCGGGCTCGCCCTCCAGGTGGGGCGGCTCCTCAAGACCAGGGTGCAGGTGAGGGACGCGTGGGACGACCTCCAGCGCCTCACGGTGCGCGAGGCGGTGAGAATGGTGGAGCTGCGCGTGACCTCGCTGGTGGCGCTGACCTCCAGCGTGTTCATGAAGCGCGTGCGGGGGCTGGTGTACGGCGCCGCCTACGCGGACGACACCTTCCGGGACCGCATGGCGCCCGCCCTGGTCTACTCCCTGGAGCGGGGGTCCCGCCTCTTCGCCGACCACCCCTGGCTGCGCCCCGGGCCGGCGCTGCGCGCGCTGGCCGGCAATGCCTGCAAGGTGCCCACCGCGCTCTGGCTCACGGACACCGGCGGCGACGGCGGCGAGGCCGAGCTGAGGACGCTTGCCGACGCCGGCTACGCCACCGTCTGCTTCGAGCTGCTCAAGGTCGTCCTCCGCGACGCCGACGGCCGCCTCGCGGCCGGCGACCCCGCCCGCGCCGCGCTGCTGGAGCGCCTCCGGCAGCTCTGGGGCGAGATCAACGTCTGAGCCGCGGCGGGGATGGTTGGGAAACGAGAGGGGGAGGCCCGCCGGGCCTCCCCCTCTCGCGCGTCACGACCGGGAGCGCCGGCGTGCGCTCACATCCGCAGCACGCCCACCCGCTGTGCCCCCTCCAGGTACTGCATCACCCCCTCCGGCGTGACCGTGCCGAAGTAGTGGCTCCCCGCCTCCCGCGCCTCGGCGGCGACCTCGCGGAAGATCTCCAGCCCCGTGCGCCGCCCGTCCACGAAGTTGAGCAGCTCGTGCGCCATCAGCCCGTGCAGCCCGGGGACGGAGGGGAGCTGGCCGCGCTTCTCCAGGAACTCGGTCGGCCCGGCGACCAGGGCGGGGCGGATCGCCGCCAGCCGGCGCTCCGCCTCGCCGAGGGCCGGCGCGGAGGGCGCGCCGCGACCGGCGACCAGGCGGTACTTGAGGGCGAGCTCGCGGAGCGCCTGCGCCTCCTGCCGGTCCAGCTCCGCCAGCAGCGGCCCGGTCATGCGCCGCCCCGCCGGGGAGATCCCCGCCAGTGAGCCCAGCGCCCGCCGCTCGCGCCGGGCCGCGTACCGGACCTGCTCCACGGCGCGGGCGTACGCCGCGGCCCGGTCCCCGTCCTCCGCCACGGCGATCCAGGAGAGCCCCAGCCCCAGGTTGCGGGCCAGCCGCTGCGCCCCCCGCCCCGCCGTCTCCGCGGCCAGGACCGGCGCGCTGCGGTCGTCCGCCGAGGCCATGGCGTAGGCGATCATCGCCACGGCGGCGGCGTTCCGGCCCAGCTGGGTGCGGTCGATGTTCCACAGGTCGTCGTCGGACGTGTGGATGAAGTGGTCCGGCATGTTGGTGAAGGTGACCGCGGGGACGCCGATGGGCGCCTCGTTGAACGGCATGTGGTCGGTGTTGTTGTGGAACCAGATGGAGCGGGCGTTGTAGCGGTGCCGCGTCCCCAGCCGGGCGAAGTGCGGCTTCGGGTAGAGGGGGATGCCGTTCTGCTGCTGGGCCAGGTCGAAGTTGTTGGCCGCCACCATGTAGTCCACCACCGCCTCGGTGACGTCGTTGAGGAAGTGGAAGCGCGCCGCCGGCACCCGGGTCACGTTCTGCGTCCGCATGACGTCCTGCGCCTGGTTCGCGCCCACCATGTCCTGGTTGACGTTGACCCACATGCGGCGGTGCGCCTCCGGGTTGTCGGCGAAGTACTGCCGCTGGCTGCTGATCTCGGTGAGCCACCAGAAGCGGATGTCGCGCCGCGGCCGGGGGAGCGCCCCGTCGGCGATCAGCTTGTTCAGCGCCCGCGCGATCTCGACGATGCTGCCGATGCCGCTGCCGTCGTCGTTGGCGGAGGGCTTGCTCTCCTGCAGGTGCGCGGTGAGCATCACGTCCTGCGCGATCCCCGGCTCGGTGCCGCGGATGAAGCCCTCCACCATCACCTGCCAGGGCTGCTCGCCCTCGCGCGAGGTGAACTCGGCGTCCACCTGCGCCCGCACCCGCATCGGCTCCGTGGCGGAGGCGAGCCGCTGCCGCAGCGCCTGCCCCTGCCGGAGCGTGAGGATGAACGCCCAGGTGGACGGCTTGCCGCTCGCCGTCTGCAGCGGCAGGGTGGACCAGTTGACCTGGTCCGGGTACGACAGGTTCCGGTCGACGGCCGGGTTCGGCGACCACACCACGCCCGCGGCGCCGCGCTTCGCCACCGCTTCGTCCATCACCGTCCCCAGCGCGCCATGGGCGAGCACCACCTTGCCCGCCACGTCGCGGCCGGCGTAGTCGGCCTCGCGGGAGCCGTCGCCCACGTCCACCAGCTCGGCGGTCACGTCGGCGCGGCGCGAGTTGTCGGCCAGGTGCAGCGGGGTCTGCAGCATGCTCGCCAGGCGCTCCGGCGCGCTCCCCGCGATCCACAGCTCGGCCGACCTGGCGTTCCAGGGCGTGGTGGTGGAGGGCTGCTTGATCACCCGCACGTCGGCGAGGCCGGCCGCGCGCGCCTGCTGCTCGAAGTAGCGCGCCACCTCCCACAGCCCGTCGGAGCCGCCGCGCGGCTTGTGGTACGCGGTGTGGATGCGGACGTGCTCGTAGGCGGCGTCGCCGGACACCTCCTGCGAGATGGCCCGCACGTGCTCCGGGCGCAGGATGGGGAGGTCCTGGGCGGCGAGCCCCTGCGCGCCGAGGACGAGGAAGAGCGCGGCGATTCTCCGTGTCATCTGGGGGGTTCCGTGGGTGGGAGTGCCAGGGATGGACCGGCCTGCGGCCGGTAATATACGCCTCCCCGGCGGCGCGGACAGGAGCCGCGGCAGCCCCGGGCGCCGATACCTTCACGACAATCATGTACTCTCTTGCACCCCCCGTTTGCTCGATTCTCAAACTTATTGACCTGCGGCGGTGCCGCGGGTACTATGCGATGGCCCGGGCGCCGGAAACCTCTGTAGTGTTTCCGCGCGCTCCCATGCAGTCCGTTCCCTCCCGCCGTTCCAGCCGGTTCCCGTTGGTCCTTTTCGCGCAAGCGCGCCCGGCCGAGGCCGGTGCGCATCGCCGGTGATCCGCCCATCCGGGGCCCTGGTCACCTTGCCACCGAGGGGATCCCGTCGGCGCGCCCGCGCCGGCCATCCCCCTCACAGGGGAGAGACTCGATGAGCCACTTCAGACTCGCCACCCTGCTGCTGGCCGGCACGGTCGCCCTGTCGGCCTGCGCGGACGACGCGGCCACGCCCTCCCTGACCGGCCCCGCCGGGGGGGCGGCGCTCAACGCGGACGCGGCCGCGCCGCAGGCGGACCGGCACCTGTTCCTGTTCGCCGAGAAGGTCATCCCCGCCGACTTCGGCGCGCGCGTGGCGGCCGTGGGCGGCACGGTGGAGAAGGAGTTCCGCGGGATGGGGATCGCGTCGGTGACCGGCCTCACCGCGGAGGCCGCGGCGCAGCTGGGCGCCGCCGCCGACGTGACGCACTGGAACCACGACGTGGTGCTCACGATCGATCCGCCCTCGAGCGAGCTGCTGCCGGAGTCCGCGGGCGAGGCGGCGCTCTCCGAGCCGGCGTCGGCGTCCAATCCCACGACGGCGTTCTTCTACCCGCGCCAGTGGCACCTGCGCCAGATCGGCGCGGACGTGGCCTGGAGCGCGGGCAAGCGCGGCTCGCGCAGCGTCAAGGTGGGGATCCTCGACTCGGGGATCGACTACCTGCACCCCGACCTCGTCGGCCTGGTCGACCTGTCGCTCTCCCGCTCGTTCGTCCCGGCGGACAACGCGCTGGTGCAGGCCAACTTTCCGGGCGCGCACGAGATCGCCGACCTCCACTACCACGGCACGCACGTGGCGGCCACGGTGGCGAGCAACGCCGCCCTCGCGGCCGGCGTCACCTCCAACGTCACGCTGGTGGGGATCAAGGTCCTGAACCGCAACGGCAGCGGGGACAGCTTCAACACGCTGAGCGCCATCGAGTACGCGGCGGACCAGGGGCTGGACGTGATCAACATGAGCCTGGGGATCAGCACGCCGCTGTCGCTGGAGCAGTTCGGCTGGTTCAACGAGATGATCAACCGCGCCATGGAGTACGCCTTCCGCAAGGGCGTGGTGGTGGTGGTCTCGGCCGGCAACGAGAACCGCAACCTGGACGCGCTCGGCAACACCTTCAGCGCCTACTGCACCGCCACCACGCTCACCTGCGTGTCGGCGACGGGCCCGACCTCGCGCACGAGCGTCAACGGCCCCTGGGTGAACCCGGACGCCAAGGCCAGCTACAGCAACTACGGCGTCGAGCACATCAACGTCGCCGCCCCCGGCGGAAACGGGTCCAGCAACGTGACCGCGGCGTGCTCCGGCTTCAGCCTCAACTCGGGGCTCCTGGTCTGCCGGTCGCGCACCTTCGTCCTGGGGCTCAACGGCACCAGCATGGCCTCGCCGCACGCGGCGGCGGTCGCCGCCCTCCTGGTGGAGAAGATCGGCAAGCGCCAGCCGGGCCTCGTCCGGCAGCGCCTGCAGCAGTCCGCCGACGACCTGGGCAAGCGCGGAGCGGACCCCATCTACGGCAAGGGCCGCATCAACGTGGTCCGGGCTCTCGGCCTGTAGGACGCCCCCGGGCTCCACGCAGCGAGAGGGCGGCCCCGCGCGGGGCCGCCCTCTTCGCGTTTCCCCTGGCGGAGGCGGGGCGCGGGTCCGTATCCTCGGTGGGGCGCCGGCCGGCGGCGCTCGCCCTCCCCGCCCCGCACCGGAGCTGCGCCCATGGAGATCACCGCCGTCGAGCCGTTCCTGGCCTACTACGGGAGCGTCCGCGCCCGCACGGAGCGGGTGGTGGCGTGCATCCCCCCGGAGCGGCTGGAGTGGGCCGACCGCCCGGGCGCCTTCACCCTGGGCGACCAGGTGAGGCACATCGCGGCGACGGAGCGGTGGATGTTCGCGGAGAACGTGGCGGGGCGCCCCAGCCGCTACCCCGGCTGCGGGCGCGAGCTGGCGGACGGGCCGGACGCGGTGTGGGAGTACCTGCGGCGGATGCACGCGGAGTCGGTGGAGATCTTCCGCGTCCTCACTCCCGACGACCTGCGGCGCAGGGTGGCGACGCCGGCCGGGGCGCCGCTGGCCGCCTGGAAGTGGCTGCGCGCGATGGTGGAGCACGAGGTCCACCACCGCGCGCACGTCTACATGATGCTGGGGATGCTGGGGGTGCAGACGCCGCCCATCTACGGGCTCACCTCGGAGGAGGTGCTGGAGCGCAGCCTCCCCCCGGAGGATGCCCCTCCCGCGGATCAGAACGCGTAGCCGAAGCTCGCGCCGAACCAGGGGCCGATGCCGTCCAGGCTGAACACCGGCGTCAGCCCCGCGCGGAAGATGAAGCCGCCCTGCGGCCGCTGCCAGCGGTAGCCGAGCGTGCCCGTGCCCACGGTGCCGCTGAAGTCCTCGTCCTCGTACCCCTCCACGTTCTGGATCCCGCCGGTCACCAGCAGGATCCCCACGCCGGTCTCGAAGCGGCTGTTCCCCTCGCCCCACAGGTAGCTCGCCATGATCGGCGCGGCGAGCACGCCCGCCGAGCTGTCCTCGCCCGACGCCCCGAAGAACATGCCCCCGACGCGGCCGGCGATGCGGTCGGTGAGCAGGCGCTCGTAGTTGATGCTGTAGATCAGCGCGTTGCCGCCCACCTCCAGGTAGTACGCGTTGCGAGCGACGTCCGCGGCATCCTGCGCGCGGGCGGCGCCCGGTGCGAGGAGGAGCGCCGCGAGCAGGGCGAGCGAGGCGGGGACGACGGAACGGAGCTGGAGCCGCATGCGAAGGACCTCCCACGGGTGAGCATTGCAGACGATGCCGTGCCGCGCGTTATATGCGCGCCGGCCCTGATCTGCAATGCGGGAGCCGCGGGGGTTCTGACGGAGGACGGCTGCGGAAAGCGCTGGTCGGGAGCCGGCTGGCGATGCCCGACTGCCGCATAGGAGGCCACGCCGAAGGGGACTATCTTGCTCGCGGCGCGCATTCGTCGCGCGAGATCCCCCTCACCGGAGGTAGCAAGATGAAAGCTCGTGTCCTGCTCGCGGCTGTCGTGCTGGTGCTGGCGTCGGGTTGTTCATCGGGCGCGGCCCCCACAGCGGCCGAACGACCCAGCCTGGACGGGGTGGGAACCGTCGGCTCGGGGCACCGGAGCGATGCCGACTCCACAGCGGATCGAACCCATAGCGAAGTGACGGTGGGGTTGGTACACGCTGGCGATCCTGATCCGGACGACACCGAGGCGGCGGACGGAACCGGCACGATCGGCTCCGGACACTGACCGCCCCGATCGAGATTTCGCCGACCTGTGCACGAGCGGCCGTTCCAATCGATTGGAGCGGCCGCGCGCGTGTCCGGCATCGGACCTGCCTTCGTCTGGAACTATGCGGACGGCTATCCCGATGCCGCCTGCACGTTTCTGCGATCGACGTTCAGCCGATCTTCGCCCGGGCAACTCCGAGGATCCCTTCGGCGACTGTCAGCACCCTGGATTCGGCGCGCAACCCGGCAAATCGCGCGGCCTTCGCTGCGGCACGCTCGGCACGCTTCCATTCTTCCATGCTGACAGCACCCTGCGCCAGCGCCATCAGCGCGCGAGCACTGCCTTCCTGCGCGCTTTCATCCCCCGCGAGCAGCCAGGCTTCAGCCCAGGCTTGCTCGAACGTCTCCGGGTCACCCGCTCCGCCACCGGCCCACGCAACATCTCCGAGCACGACGAGCCGGTCCGCTGGCCGCGTGAGTTGTGACAGCGTCTCACGGAAGACGGGGACGGCCCGTTCGTGATGCCCCTGGAGGATCCAGAGGTACGCGACGTCGTGCGCCAGCCTCGACACCCCGGGGCTACTTCGAGGGTACGCGTCAAGCGCGGCCTCCGCGTACTTCTCCGCTTTGGATCCGTTGCCACACTCGACCTCGATCCCGAACAGGTTGTGCAGCGCCGCGCCCTCCATCTCGTGAAGCGCGTACCGCCGGGCCGCGCGCAGGCACCGGTTGTGGAAGTGCCGCGCCCTGGGGAAGCTGCCCTTCTGCACGTACAGGTTGCCCAGCCCCGCGTAACCCTCGGCGTACGCCTGCCAGTCGCGCGTGAGCCGCGCCAGCACCAGGGCGTGCTCGAACCAGCTCTCCGCGCGCTCGTACTCCGCCCGCATGCGCGCGAACCTCCCCACGGCGACGGCCAGCGACGCGTCCTCCGGCGACGCGGTGGCAGCGGCCTGCGCGAAGGCCAGCGCCGTGGCCAGCTTCCCCCGCCCCTCCGCCCAGCGCGCCACCTCGCGGCACGCCCCCACCACCCGCGCCACCTCCACCACGCGCCGGTTCTCCAGCAATTCCGCCAGCAGCGCCAGCGGCGTCCGCAGGTCGTCGTCCAGCGGCGCGGCCGCAAGGCGCTCGCGCCGCAGCTCCGCCGCGCCCGGGGCGAACAGGCGCAGCCGCGACCCGGCCAGGCCCCACAGCTGCACGCTGCGGCACGTCTGCCAGAGGAGGAGCGCCGGCTCCTCCGGCAATTCCGCGAGCAGCTCGGCCGAGGGGATCGAGCGCTGTCCCGGCGAGCGGGCGAGCGGCGGCGGGACCCGGCGGACGGCGCCCCCGGCGCGCTTGGGCGTCATGGAGTCGATGGCGAAAGGATGGAATCCGGCACCCCGGCCAGTATACCCGCGGCCATTCCGGCGGACAACGCTTTTGACCGGAAACGTACTGCCGTCAGCGGCGGCCCCAGCGGATGCGCTCGTACGCCTCGCGCTCGTCGGGAAAGTCGAAGACGGGGTCGTCCAGCAGCAGCGGCACCACCGAGATCTCCCAGAGCTGCGGGCTCCGCAGCAGCTCCGTGGTGGCCCAGCCGAAGTACGCCGGCGAGAGCGGCTGCCACTCGGCGGCGTGCCAGGCCACCTGGACGTGCTGGAAGTCCGGGTGGTCGCGGACCACCTGGAACGCCGCGTCCGGGGTGGAGAAGATCCCCACCACCTCGCGCGGCGAGCGCGCGCCGCTGGGATACTGCATCTCCCTCGAAAGCAGCCAGAAGATCCCCTCCCGCATCGCCGCCTCCCGCGAGCCGTGGCCGTCGCCGCCGCCGCACCGCCGGGGTGCGACGCCGAATCTCGTGCCACGGCGGGAAGCATGCGGAGGGCGGGGCTACAGGAAGGGCCGGGGGGGCGGCATCGGGCGGGGGACGGAGGTGGGGCCGGAGCCCGGGGGGAGCGTGTTGATGCGGGGGCGCGGGCGGCGCGGGAGCAGGGCGTTCCGCGCGCGGTACGACGCCGCCTCGGCGGGGGCCAGGCCGCGGAGGATGTCCTCCGCGACGCTGCGGCGCAGCGCGGCGAAGGAGCGGTCGGACAGCCGGGCGTTCACCAGCGAAAGGACCACGGACAGGGCGACGTCGCGCGGCACCCCGCGCACGATGAAGTCGGCGAGCGTCACCAGGGGCTCCGCGAGCGGGCGGCCGCCGCGCGCGTCGCGGAGCCGCTCCAGCTCGGCTGCCGGGACGCCGGCGTAGAGCGCGCCGGCCGCGGCGGCCAGGTCGGCCTCCGGCGCATCCGCGCCGATGGCGTCGCGCGCGGCGCGCAGCTGCGCCGCCTGCTCGCGCACCGCGGCGACGATGCGCTCCGGCTCCACCCCGCGCGCCGCGCCCTCCAACGCCCGCTGCACCAGCGGCTCCGTGGGGAGCCCCTGCGCCCGCGCCTCGGCCACCGCGGCGGACACCCCGGGGAGCGCCGCGGCGGGCAGGCGCTCCGCCAGCCGCGCGTCCTGCGCGGCGAGCGGCGCCGCCAGGAGGAGCGCCGCGGAGAGCAGGAGGCCGGCAAGCGCGCTCACGTGCTCCCCTCCACCAGCACCACCGAGCTGGGGCCGAACTCGTCCTCGGGGCCGCGGGGCGCCGCCACGTCGGGGACCCAGCGCGTGCCGTCCACCACGAACACGTAGCGGTAGCGGCCGCTGCGCAGCGGCACCACCACCGACCACACGCCGTCGCCGGAGGCCCGCCGCAGCGGCGTGGCGTCGCGGTCCCAGTCGTTGAAGTCGCCCGCCAGCGACACCCGCGCCGCCTCCGGCGCCACCAGCACGAACTGCACGGGCTGCAGCGCCGGGTCCGCCGCGGGGCCCCGCCACGGGGCGCCCGCCAGGAAGAGCGCGGCAAGCACGGCCGCGGCGGCACCGCCCAGCGCCCACAGCGGCGTCACCGGCACCAGGCGCCGCCGGGTCAGCCACGCCCACGCGCCGGCGCGCGGGGCCGCGGCGGCGGGCTCCCGCCGGATCCGCGCGACGATGCGCTCCACGGCGGCCTCGTCCGGCGGCTCCTCGCGCCTCAGCTCACGCTCGATCTCCCTCCAGCATCCGTCGCCCATCGTATCGCTCCTGCAGCAGGGTCCTGAGCTGCTCCCGGCCGCGCTTGACGCGCATCTTGACCGCCGACACGCCCGCCCCGGTGAGCCGCGCGATCTCTTCGCAGGGGTAGCCGTCCACGTAGTGGAGGAGCACCGCCTCCCGCAGCGCCGGGCGCAGCCGCATCAGCGCGTCCTGCACCTCGTCGCTCCACGAGTCGTCCGGGGACGCCGTGGGCTCCGCGGCGGGCTCCGGCGCCTCCGCCGGGTCCAGCGGCACCAGCGCAGGGCCCCTGCTCCGCCCGCGCAGCAGCGAGCGGCAGCGGTTCACCAGGATCTGCATCAGCCAGGTCCCGAAGCGGTCGCGCTCCTGGTAGCGGGCGAGCGCGCGGTAGGCGCTGGCGAAGGCGTCCTGCACCGCCTCCTCCGCGTCGGCCCGCTCGCGCAGCATCCGCACGGCGAACCGCATGCAGCCGGGGTAGTGCCGCCTGACCAGCACCGCGAAGGACTCTACGTCGCCCTCGCGGGCGCGCCGGACCAGCTCCGAGTCGCTGAGGGACATGGTACCCGTAGAACGCCGGGACCGCCGCCCCGGGTCACATCCGGCTGGATGTGACTCCGCAGCGGGCGGGACGCGTTCAACCCGGCGGAAGCGCGAAGTCTCTCCACCCCCCGCACGGAGGAGCCAGCCATGCCGCGCCGCACACCCCTTCTCGCCGCCGTCTTCGCCGTGCTCGCCGCGTGCGACGATGCCCCCCTCGCGCCCGGGGCCGACCCGCTCTTCCTCGCCACCGTCCGCGGGAGCGTGCAGGAAGAGTTCCGGGGCACGGGGCAGTTCAGCCGGGGCCTCCCCGACAAGGTCGACCCCCCGGAGGCCGGCCCCGGCATCGGGACGTACATCATCGGCGCCGGGAGCTCGTTCGATCCCAGGAGCTTCTCCCTGCACCGGGAGGGCACCGACCTCCCCGCGCCCGGCGTCTACCCGCTCGTCGCCAGAGCCGGGGGACCCCGCCGGTTCATCGCCGTCTTCACCCGCCGCCAGGGCGACACGCTGGAAGGGTTCACCTCGGTACAGGGGGAGCTGCGGATCACCGTTTCCACGCCGCTGCTGGTGGAGGGCACCTTCCGCTTCGAGGGGAAGCGCAACTGCGCGGGCACGGTCTCCGGCGAATCCAGGCCGGGCGCGACGGCGCGGCTGGACTGCACCCACCCCATCGACCCGGCGCTCCCGGCGGTGGAGGTCACCGGCTCGTTCGTGGCCACGCCGGGGCCGACCTCCCACCCCATGTTCTGACCGCCCCGGCCTGCCCGGTGTGACCCGAGGCCGCGACGACGCGCGGGTCCCGGAGCCTCGCTCCGGGACCCGCGCGCTTTCCGCGTCGCGGCGCCGGCGGTGTCTACCCCGCGCCCAGGTACGCGAAGCGGAGCACGAAGAGCGCGGCCAGCACGTACACCAGCGGGCTCACCTCGCGCGCCCGCCCGGCGAGCAGCTTGACCAGCGGGTAGGCGACGAAGCCCAGCGCCAGCCCGTTGGCGATGGAGTAGGTGAGCGGCATCCCCACGAGGGTGACGAAGGCGGGCACCGCCTCCGTGGCGTCCTCCCACTCCACCCCCAGCGCCGCGCGCAGCATCAGGCTCCCCACGATGATCAGCGCCGGCGCGGTCGCCACCGCCGGCACGGCCGCCGCCAGCGGAGAGAGGAACACCGCTGCCGCGAACAGGAGCCCCACGGTCACCGCCGTCAGCCCGGTGCGCCCGCCCTCCGCGACGCCGGTGGCGCTCTCGATGTACGCCGTCACCGTGGAGGTGCCCAGCGCCGCGCCCGCCGTGGTGGCGACCGCGTCCGCCATGAGCGCCCGCTGCGCGCGCGGGAGGTCGCCCCGCGGCGTCAGGTACCCGGCCTGGCGGCCGAGCCCCACCAGCGTCCCCACGCTGTCGAACAGGTCCACGAACAGGAATACGAACACCACCTGGAAGAGCCCCATCCCCAGCGCCGCCCCCACGTCCATGGCCAGGAAGGTGGAGCCGACGTCCGGCAGCGCGAAGAGCCGCTCCGGCGGCCGCGCCACCCCGGCCAGGTACGCCCCCGCCGCCGTGGCGACGATCCCCACGATGATGGCGCTCTTCCAGCCGCGCGCCATCAGCGCGGTGGTGAGCACCAGCCCGCCCAGCGCAAGGAGGGTGGGGACGGCGGTGACGTCGCCCAGGGTGACGAAGGTGGCGGGGCTGGCCGCCACCACGCCGGCGCTGCGGAAGCCGATGAAGGCGATGAACAGCCCGATCCCGGCGCCCACCGCCAGCTTGAGACTCAGCGGGATCGCCCGGATCACCAGCTCCCGCACGCGCCCGAGGGTGAGGAGGATGAAGGCGACGCCGGACAGGAACACCGCCCCGAGCGCCGTCTGCCAGGGCACCCCCATCCCCAGCACCACCGAGTAGGTGAAGTACGCGTTGAGCCCCATCCCCGGCGCCAGCGCGAACGGGTAGTTCGCCAGCAGCCCCATCAGGATGGAGCCCAGCGCTGCCGACGCCGCCGTGGCGAAGAGCGCCCCGCTCACCGGCACCCCCGCCTCCCCCAGGATCTGCGGGTTGACGGCCAGGATGTACGCCATGGTGAGGAAGGTGGTGAGCCCCGCCTCCACCTCCGTGCGCACGGTGGTCCCGTGCTCCCGCAGCCGGAACAGCCGCTCGATTGGACCCATTGCTCCTCGTGGACGGCCCATCTGGTCCCCGGCCGTCGCCGCGGCCGGGAGCACGGCGGAGTGCCGCAGGTATTGCGCCGGAGGCGGTGCGCGGGCTCCGCTCGCCGCCGTGCACGGACTCCCCCTGCGCGGGGTTCCCATTCCGGTGGGGATACCCCGGTTTGCAGTCCAAGCTCAGGCGCCCACGAAGAACGCCCCGCCGAAGGTGATCCTTCGGCGGGGCAACCGGCACTTCATCGCCTCGGACCTGACCCCCGAGGCTGGAGCCGCGGGTCGCTCGTCGGCCGACCTCTCCCCCCGGGCCAGGGTGCGGCGATGCGCCCGGTCAGGGAGGCGAAGCCCTGTGGGCAGATTGGCCCACGGCAGTCCCGCCCGTGCTTCCGGCACCACAGCTCACGTCGCCTACCCCGGTCGCGAGGAGACGATAGTTCGAGTCGCGGAGGTCCGCGCCCGCAGCCTTCATGTACTCGACCCAGAAGCGTTTCACCTCCACTCCCTCAGGGGTCGAATCGTCCGCACCGACCACCACTACACACACGCCGGCAAGGTCGGGCAAGGTGCCGCGGGACTTCTGCTGGGCGATCCACTGTGGACCCGGCATGCGCCGGAGCTGCTCCATCTCGATCCCGTTCGCGGATTGCAGCATGTCGGAGAGCAGCACGAGCGTCGTCGGACGCCCCCCTTTGTCCCGTACGTACTCGCTGGCCGTGTGGAGAGTGGCGAAGATGTCCGTTTGAAGAATTCTCCCCACGAGGGTCGAATCGAAGAGGATCGGAACCAGAGAGCGCATCGCCTCCTTGGTGCCGTCCAAGTTGTCCTCGTCGACCGAGGACACGAAGGTCGGGTCCGCCAGGGCCGGCACCGAGTCGACCATGCGCTTCATCTCGCCGTGCACCCCCGATCGACTCATCTCGATCAGCACGAACTGGTCACCATAGGACAGCTGGTCGATCAGCTTGCCGACAAACTCGCGGCTGTCCTGAAGCGACTGCGGTGTCTGTGACCCTGAAAGGTCCACCGCCACCACCGTCTGCCGTGGCGGCCTGGCGTCGACGGGGTCGCTGTCGCCACACCCGGCGGCGAACGACGCCGCGGCCGACAGCAGGAACGGAGCGTACCGGTAGCGCATCATGCAGCCACATCCTCCACGCGAAGCATCCGAGGGTCCCGGTCCACCGCCGCCGCCTCGGCACGGAGCTGCTGGTGGGCGGCCACGATCTCTTCCAGCCCAGCCGGAGCGGAAAACATCTGTCCCTGCGGGATCTCCGGCAGCACCAGCGGGTGCGGCCTCTGGAAGGCGATGATGCTGGCGGGGTCCAGCCCCCTGCCCCGGGCATTCTCGCCGCGGAACACGGGGATCACCCTCCGCAGTCGCTGCGCCTTCCCCTCCCACCCCTCCAGCGGGTCGCTCTTGAGCAGGTAGTTGACGTGGGCCACCTGGATCTGCACCTCGACGTCCAGGGAATGGACCGAGCGGCGGTGCTCCCCGGCCTCCTGGCGCAGGCGCAGCAGCTGCTCCTTCAGCTCGACCACCCGGGGGTCGACGGTCACCTCGTTCGTGACCGAGGTGCGGGCGGTGAGGTACGCCGCTACGGCGGCCGCGATCACCAGGACCAGGTTCAGGAGGAGGATCGGGAGGTTCATCGCCGTGATGCCCGCGGCGTAGTCGAAGCGCTTCTGGCGCTCCTCCACCTCCTTGCGTGCGGTGACCAGGCGCTTTTGGGCATCGGTGATCGCAGAGATGTCCTTGCGGCGGTTCGCCTGGTCGAGCACGCCTTCCAGCGTCGCGACCTCCTTCCGAGCGGCATCGAACCTGTGCTGGGTCACGTCCTCGATCTTGAGCCGGGAGGCGGACAAGGCGCCGAGAACGAGGAGAATACCCAGTCCGCTCGCCACCGCGGTCAGCGGGAACTGCCGGCGGTGCGCGTTGATCCCTGCCCTGGCGCGCGGGACGTCGCTGTCCCGTAGCGCGACCAGCGCGCGAATGGAGTCGCCGAGCACGTGCCCCAGGAACATCAGGAAGAGAATGACGCCGAGCGCCAGAAGCGTAACGTCGGGCGAGAAGAGCACGCGGGCGAACAGGCGGTAGATCCCGGCGAACAGCCCGTATCGCTCACCCCTTGCGGCGAGGGTACGCCACTGCTCCGTGGCACCCGGCTCCTGCGGCAGAAGCTCCGCGAAGATCGGCACGTTCGCGATCCAGTCCACCACCACCAGGAGCGCGATCAGGATGAAGTACGTCCGCTTCTCCATCAGGTGGGCGTATCCGAAGGTCACCCGGCGCTCGTGGTTCTCCTGCATCACCTGGCGGAGCTCCCGCTGCGCGTGCTCCACCTCCGTGTTGGTCTGCGCGAGCGCGCGGACATGGTACCGGAGCTGGGCAATGGCACGCGCTGCATCCTGCGCCGAACCCTCGATCGCGTCCTGGACCTTGGTCTTCACCTTTTCCATCCACCGCCGGTACGTCTCCACGCACAACTTGGCGAGAGCGGTCTCCACCGGGAGATCCTCTTCCATGGAAAGGTCGTGTCGCGGCAAGCCGGCCAGGGCCCACTTCGCAGCTTCCTCGACGGCTTTCTTCTCGATCCGGGCAATCTCCAGGTCGAACCAGAAGTCCGTGGTCTTGGTGAGAGCGTGGACTCCTCCGCGCTCCGTGCCCGAGACGTCCAGGGTCACGCCGGTCTCGGAACTGGAAAGGACGGTGAGAGTCGCGTCCTCCACGCCGGAGCCGTCGGCGGGGGCCGGTCCGGGCTGCCCGCCGTTTGTCACTGGGACCCACGAGTTCAGGGTTTCGGCGGACCTCGTTCGTACGTCCTGATCCGACATGACGGCCACCGGCGCTTCCGGCTCCGCAGAAGGAGCGTGCGGATGAGGCGCCTCCTCGGCGCGACGGTCGCGGCCGAACAAGCGGAGGGGAGTTTGCAACTGCTTCATGCGGTGTGTGAGGTTCAAGTCGAACGGGTTGCCTGCGTAAGCCCCCCCTGCTTCCCTGGGCCCAGCGGCGCCTCCGCCGCTCGGCCCGCGCTCCCACCCGGCCCCGGACGTGCCGCGGGGCCGCAGCTCCCCAGCCCACGAGCAGCGACGGGCACGCTCGAGAGCCGGGATTACGGGCGAGTGGCTCCGGGGTCGCGGGACGGACTGCCGGCGAGGGCAGCGGACGATCCTACGTCGGGATGGCGGGAGACAAGCAGGACGGCGAGTGAAGCGAATGGATCGAAAAGCCTGCTCGTGGCCGGCTGGAGCAGACTCCGCGTCACCGGGAGGGAAAAGCCGGAAGCTCCGGGTGGGCCGAAAAAGTTATGCACACGGCAGGAGACTCGCAAGGGACGAATGTTTCCCTGCGGACGGGACGAGAGGGGGGGCGGCCGGCCGGCCCGGTGTACCGATGCCGACCGTGCACGCGGGCCGAAGCCCTGCTGCTCGCGCCTACGACGCGGGCTCGACGCCCGCCAGCCCCAGCTGCGGCGCGATCCCGCGCATGGCCTCGATCACGAACTGGGTGTGGTCCTTGATGTCCTCGCCCAGCAGCCCCACCGCGTGCTGCACCTCCTCGCGGTTGACGCCGGCGGCGAACGCCCGGTCCTTGAACTTCTTGAGCACCGACTTGGCCTCCAGGTCCATGATGGACCTGGAGGGGCGGACCAGCGCGGCGGCGGTCACCAGCCCGGTGATCTCGTCGCAGGCCCACAGGGTGCGGTCCAGCAGCGTCTCCGGCTGCACGCCGGTGCGCGCGGTGTAGTGGGCCAGCACGGCATGCACCAACTCCTCCGGGTAGCCGCGCTCCCGCAGGATCCGTGCGCCGTACAGGGGGTGCTCGTCCGGGTGCTCCTCGTAGTCGAAGTCGTGCAGCAGCCCCGCCGCGCCGAACAATTCCTCGTCCTCGCCGAAGCGGCGGGCGTAGGCGCGGCAGGCCGCCTCCACCGAGTACATGTGGCGGCGGAGGGACTCGCTCCCGACGTGGTCGTGCATGAGCGCGAAGGACTCCTCGCGCGGGGGAAGGCTGGCCATGGTCTCGCGTGCGGGTGGGCGTGGTGCGCCCCGGGGCCGCCCGGCCCCGGACAGGCGCTCAATCTACACGCGGCCCCCGGCTACCGCACGCCCGGCCGGGCCGCCGCGCTGTCCGCCGCGGGCCCGCGCTGCGACACCGAGTGCACCTCGCCGCCCACCTCGCGGTACCCCTGCAGCACCAGGCGCCCACCCCGGCGGCGGCCCACCGCCGGCATGCGCAGCCGCCAGCGCTCCACGATCCAGGCCCCGGTGGGGAGGCGGCTGAACTCCACCCGCCCGCCCACGCCGCGCCAGTCGTCCTCGCGCGGCAGGTTGCGGTACAGGAAGTCCAGGTGCCGCAGCTCGGCGGTGCGCGGGTCGATCCACAGCGTCCCGGCCACGTCGGTGACGCGCCTGCCCTGCACCGGCTCGAAGGCCAGCCCCAGCAGCCCCCGCGTCCCGGCGCGGCCGCGCACCGTGCGGAAGCAGTGCGTGTCCAGGAATGCGTCCGAGAGGAGCACCCCGGCGTCCGGGGCGTAGTACCAGGCCTCCTCCCCCTCGGTCCGGCGGTAGCCGGCGCTCGCCAGCTCCTCCGGCTCCAGCGTGACGAAGGGGTTCAGCGTGGGGCCCTCGTAGCTCCGGCTCTCCTGCGGGACCACCTCCTTCCCGCTCCGGTCCAGGCTGCGCGCGAACTGGGTGGCGACCACGTGCAGCGACTCGGCGCGCTCGGTCCAGGCGGACACCGCCAGCGCCTTGCGCGCCTCCTCCCAGAGCGGCGCGGCGGCCGCGTCGTCGCGGGCCCGCACGGCGCAGCGGGCGGCCCCGCCCACCACGATGGCGTCCAGCGCCACCGGCCGCCCGGACACCATCATCCGGTACGGCAGCACCGCCCCCTCCTCCAGCCGCAGCGGCGGCGACACGGCGCTCGCGAAGCCGATGCGCTCGGCGCGCAGCGTGTACGTGCCGGCCTCGCCCGCGCGCAGCACGAACACGCCGGCGCCGTCGCTGAGCCCGCGCGCCACGGAGCGGCCCGACGCGTCCAGCAGGATCACGAACGCCGCGGCCACCGGGCGCGCGGCGTCGTCCACCACCTCGCCGCGCACGGCCTGGGCGCGGAGCGGGCCCGCGAGCGCCACGAGGACGGGGACGGCGAGCGGGAGGAGCCGGAGGGTCATGGAAAGCGGTGGATGGAGGAAGCGCCGGACCCGGCCGCGCGACGCCGCGCGCCTGCACGTCAGGGCGGATCGGTGCGGTTGTCCAATCGGGAGAAGTGCGGGGGCGGGGTCCGCGCGCGTCCTGTCGCCTGCCGAGTGGGGCAACCCTGCCCCATCGAGGCGCCGAATTCGCTGCGGCGCCGCATCTTCCGCGTCACCCCGCTCCGCGCGGAAATCGTCCAAGTCGCTCCCCGCCTACGCTTGCGGGAACGGGCGGAAACACCTGGTTTCTGGCACGCCGTCTGAACAGCCGGCCCGGGGCCGGAAATCGTGGGATTCCGGCGCATTGCAGGTCCCCGCCACGGGCTCCCCCACGCCCGGAGCGCACCGCCTCCGGGCAGCTTCACACACCACAGGAGGCACCATGATGCAACGCTCAGCCAGGCTCATGGGAATGGTGGCCGTCGGCGCGCTCGCGGCGACGGGTTGCTCCGAACAGCTGGTCACGGACGTTCAGCCCGCGCCCGACGCCTCCGGGCGCGCCCAGGTCGCCGAGATGTGCGAGGTCATCACCTTCGACCAGTTCGGCCACGGCGACGCGATCAATTCGGTGTCGCTGCCGAGCCTGGGGCTCACCCTCAACGTGTCGGTGAACCGCGCCCCGGACCCCTTCGGGGCGTTCGGCGGGAGCGTGACCGCCCGCGCGTTCGAGACGGACGGGCTGGACGACAACCCGGCCGGCGCCGGCTCGGTGCCGGTGGAGGACGACGACCTGCAGTTCCGCGGCGAGGAGAACACCTTCGGCGGCGAGTCGGACGGCGGCGGCGAGTGCGCCGGCTGCGCGGGGCTCGGGCGGCTCCTGGTGATCCCGGACGAGCGCGCCTTCGTGCCGTGGGGCGACTACCGCTGGGGCGGGACGGTGACCTTCACCGGCAACTTCTCGGGCGGCGACTACTACCTGGCCTCGTACGTCGCGGTGGACGTGGACACCAACTCGCCGGGGATCCGCGCCTTCGTGGACTCCGCGCAGGTGGGCCAGGCTTCGCTGCTGGGCAACGGCAGCGTGCAGACGGTGGCGACCACCTCGCAGCCCACCATCGGCAGCAGCATCTCGTTCGCGCTGGGGACCGCGGGGGTCGACGCGGTGCTCGGCTCGGGCGCGATCGACGGCATCCGCATCTGCGCGCGGCAGGCGCTGGGCGAGGACGGCTGCACGCCGGGCTACTGGAAGAACCACACTCGCGCCTGGGCGGGCACCGGCTTCACCCCGGGCCAGACGGTGGGGAGCGTGTTCGCCGCGGGCGCCTTCCCGTCGCTGTCCTCGTCGACGCTGCTGCAGGCGCTGCAGGGCGGCGGCGGGTCCGGCACGGCCGGCGCCGCGCAGATCCTGCTCCGCGCGGCGGTCGCGGCCCTCCTGAACGCCGGGCACCCGGAGGTGGAGTACCCGCGGACCACCGCCTCGATCATCGCCGACGTCAACGCGGCGCTGGCGAGCGGCAGCCGCTCCACCATGCTGGCGCTGGCGGGCGAGCTGGACGAGGACAACAACCTGGGCTGCCCGCTGTGAGCTGACCCGGCGGCAGCGGCTGGACGGACGGACGGGGGCGGCCGCATCGAGCGGCCGCCCCCGCGCGCGTCCGGGGCCGACCGAGTCCGCTGACTACCGGCCGCCGGGGAGGGTGTCGCGCCGCGGCGCGGATTCCGGGCACGGCGTCAGGTCCCCGGCGGAGGCCCGCGAGCTCCCCAGCCTCCACCTCCAGCAGCCGTAGCCCCCGCTCTGGAGCGTCGCCGCGTAGGTCAGGGGGCCCGTGGCTCCCCCTCCGGTTGTGGATGCCCGCAGCGCCACGGACGAGGGTCCCCTCGGCAGCGCCTTGCACACCTCCTGGCCGGGGAACACGTCGAAGCGGACCAGCTCGGCCCGCGCGACGATGTTGCCGTAGCCGGTGGCGTCGTTCCTGACGCACAGCCGCACGGCCAGCGGGTCCTCCCCCCCGCCGCGGCGGAGGAGGGGGCCGCAGGCCGCGAGGCACAGCAGCGGGAGCAGGATGAGTCGGTGCATAGGGATCCCTCCGGCCGGGGGAGCGTGGAGGCGAGGGGCCGCGGAGGCGCGCTACCAGCCCTCGACGGTCATGCGGACCCGCTCGCGGAACACGCGCGGCACGCCGTCGATGGTGCCCGGGGTGAACCGCATCTGCGAGGCGATGAACAGGTAGTAGTCGTCCACCGGCTGCGAGCCGCTGGACTCGTCGACGCCCACCCACATCACCCTGCCGTCGCGTCCCACCAGCAGGTCGACGGTGCCGACGCGGGAATTGTCGGTGCCTGCGTCGCCCATGCGGGTGTAGACGACCTCCAGCCGCGCGGCTTCCTGCAGGTAGCGGTGGACGAGGTCCCGGTTGCGGTGGTGCGGCGAGCAGAACCGGACCGGGTGGTCGATGGGGAGATCGCCCCCGCCGCCCAGTTCCACCCAGAAGAAGATGCGCTCGCGCGGCGGGTGCGAGGCCACGTACGCGGCCGCGACCTGCTGGAGCCGGGGGTACGCGTCGGCCGGGACGTTGCTGGCGACCACCTGGACCGTGGGACGCGCGGCGATGCCGTCGGTGGTCATCAGGAAGACGCCGGTGGGCTGCGGCACGACGCTCCGCGCAACCACCCGGAGGACGGCGGCGAGTGTGTCCTGTCCGGGCTCGTAGCTCGCGGTGTTGGGGAACGCCCCCGCGGGCCCCTCGCCGCACTCCTGCTCGCGCGGGTAGCGCTGGGCGGACGCGTCGGGCGCGACGCCGGCGAGGAGCGCGATGGCCAGCAGGGCGGCTCTGCGAAGGAGGAATGCTGCGGACATGACGCGGGGTCGGGGGGAAGTGCAATGAGAGGCGAGGCACCCCCGAGGGGCTAACCGTTTCATTTCATTCATTTTAGTTGTGTCCAATACTTCTGCACGAAATGAAAGTGGTCCATGCTGACGAAGTCTTGGAAGATCTCTTTCCGTGCAGGATCCCAAAGCGATGGGTGATTTGCAACGAACTCTTTTAGACTTGTGGCATCCATACTAAGAAGCGCACGGTCCTCCAGTCCCTCCAAACCGATCCTAGCGAACTCAGCAGGGATGGTTCGTAAGGCCCCTCGAGCAGCTGGAGCGCCGTCGTAGGCTCCTGAGTCAGCCTGGGACAATAGAGCTTTCATATAATCGCCCCTAATCTCCTGAGGAATAGCAGATTGCACCTTTACTACTGCTGGCGTGATTAGATTTACCTCCTTGTATTGATCGCGGCGCATGATGTCTATGACATCGTGGAAGAAAGTAGCTCTGAGCGCTGGATCGGTATTTTCCAATACTGCCACAGGTGCAAGCCGCATGAAACGAGCTTTGTCTTCTACTTCCCCTGCTAGAGTGACCCGCCGGAGAAGTTGCTCCGTGAGCACGGTCGCTTCACTAGCAAATGCTCCATTCGTGATAACAGCCATAAGGGACCGGACCGCAGGGTCGCTGTCGAATGATTCGACGAGGCTGTCTAGAACGAATGCGCGATCCCGTTTCTCTAGAAGCATGAGCTTTCTCGCAAAAGCCTCGACCGATCCCCATTGTGTTTGGGCCTGCTGAAGAACAGACAGTGCTTCACGTGAAGGCTTGAATGGCTCTTCAGCCAAATCTGAGGCTAACTCTGCAGCTGTCTCATGTCGCAGGTTGCCGTAAGTCCTACCGTGTAGCCCCTGCGCAATGATCTGTGCCTGTATACTCCCCTTTTCAACAAGATCATAAAGTTGGTTGCGCCGTGCCTTCAACTCGTTAATCGAGAATTTATTACCTTTGGGATGTCGATTGTCATATGCTCCAATTTCCTGATGGCAGTCGAAGCAGAGAGGAATGCCGTTGTCGTCCTCGTTGCTGCCACCATCCGCCTCTGCGACAAGGTGAGCGGCTTCTATATTAGTACCACATTGTTTGTAGCACAGGGGGCAGATGCGGGCAGATCTCACAAACATACGTGCTTTCACATCTGGTGGAAAAGGCATGGTCTTATTCCTTCAAGAGGCTCAGCAATTGTGGCAACTGAACGGTAAGTCGCCGAACGGGCAACACAGAGCAGCAAAAAGACGAATGCAGCCGTTTAGGCAGTCATCGCCGAGAAACGGAACGTATCGGACTGTAATCGATGAAGTCCAGAGAGTTCGAACCATTACGGGGCTGACTCAGAAAAGCAGGATCCCCGCAACTTTCAACCGAGAGCGTCGATTCGCTGCCGAGACGACAGCATCCGCCGGACACCCAGGTCTGACCCTTGCAGAGCGAGGGTCAGACCTGACCTGCCCATTAAGGCCGTCAGAAGTCCGCGCTGCCCGGAGTCCTCGGATACGGGATCACGTCGCGGATGTTCGCCATGCCGCTGGCGTACATGATCGCGCGCTCGAACCCCAGCCCGAACCCTGCGTGCGGCACCGTGCCGTAGCGGCGCAGGTCCCGGTACCACCAGTACCCCTCCTTGGGCAGCCCCATCTCGTCCATGCGCGCGTCCAGCACCTCCAGCCGCTCCTCGCGCTGCGACCCGCCGATGATCTCGCCGATGCCGGGGGCCAGCACGTCCATGGCCGCCACGGTGCGCCCGTCCTCGTTGAGGCGCATGTAGAAGGACTTGATCTCCTTGGGGTAGTCGGTCACCACGATGGGCCGACCCACGTGCTCCTCCGTGAGCCAGCGCTCGTGCTCCGACTGGAGGTCCAGCCCCCACTCCACCGGGAACTCGAACTTCTTCCCGGAGCCCTTCAAAGCCTCCACCGCCTCCGTGTACGTCATGCGCTCGAACGCCGACGACACCACGCCCTCCAGCCGCTGCACCACCCCCTTCTGGATGCGGTCGTCGAAGAACGCCATGTCGTCGCCGCGCTCCTCAAGCAGGGCGCGGAAGATGTAGCGGACGAAGTCCTCCGCCAGGTCCGCGTTGTCGGCCAGGTCGGCGAAGGCCACCTCGGGCTCGATCATCCAGAACTCGGCCAGGTGGCGCGACGTGTTGGAGTTCTCGGCGCGGAAGGTGGGGCCGAAGGTGTACACGTTGGAGAGCGCCTCGCAGTACGCCTCCACGTTGAGCTGCCCGGACACGGTGAGGCTGGCGGCGGTGCCGAAGAAGTCCTGCGAGAAATCCACCTCGCCGCCCGGGGTGCGCGGCAGGTTCAGCAGGTCCAGCGTGGAGACGCGGAACATCTGCCCCGCGCCCTCGGCGTCGCTGGTGGTGATGATGGGCGTGTGCACCCAGAAGAAGCGCCGCTCGTGGTAGAAGCGGTGCACCGCCATGGCGAGCGCGTGCCGGGTCCGCGCCACCGCCCCGAAGGTGTTGGTGCGCGGCCGCAGGTGGGCCACCTCGCGCAGGAACTCGAAGGAGTGCTGCTTGGGCTGGATGGGGTAGGTCTCGGGGTCCTCCACCCACCCCACCACCTCCACCGACTCCGCCCTGACCTCCACCGGCTGCGGGCGCCCCGGCGTCGCCACCAGCTCACCCACCACGGTGACGGAGCAGCCGGCGGTGAGCCGCTGCACCTCGCCGGCGTAGTTGGGGAGGTCGCCCCCGGCCACCACCTGGATGGCGTCGAAGCACGAGCCGTCGTGCACGTTGACGAAGGAGATCCCCGCCTTGGAGTCGCGGCGGGTGCGCACCCACCCCTGAACGGTCACCCGCTCCCCCGGCTGGACCTTTCCTTCCAGGAGGTCGGCGATCATCGAGCGCTGCTTCGACATGGCTTCTCCGGACGATGCGTGAACGGCCGGGCGCCCGCCCGGCCGTTCGGTATTCTACAACGCGGCGGCCCCGCCGTCACCCCGGCGGCCAGCGCAGCTCCGCCGGCAGCGCCCCGTCAGCTGCCGGCGAACGCCACGTCCACCTGCACCCCCTGCCCCGCCTCGGCGGTCCAGGCGCCGCCGTCGGTGCTCACCCAGGCGCTCGCCGCGCCGGCCGGGGCGTTCTCCATGTAGGCGAAGCCGTAGCACCCCTGTGCGGTGGACGACTGCACCCGCACCGCGTACTGCCTGCCGGCCTGCAGGCCCGCGTTCAGCGGCACGTCCAGCTTGCGGGCGGCCCAGGAGATGTTCACCGGCACGTCCCAGTTCCCCGCGTCGGCGTCGACGGAGGCGCGGTGCAGCACCGTGCCGCTGTCCGCCCCCGTCCCGCGGAGCTCCACCACCAGCGGCCCGGTGGGCTCGCCGCGCTGGTAGGTGGCCACGCTCAGCGAGCGCGCCTGCCCCGAGCGCGGGGCGGCGAAGCGGAACTCCCGCATCACCCGGCGGCCGCCGGCGGGCGCAGCCACGTCGCACTGCAGCCGGCGGGCGTCCGGCTCGCGGGCGGGGGCGGCGGCCACGGCGGTGGTCACCTTGACGGTGCGCTCGCAGTTGAAGGGGAGGATCTCCCCGGTGGCGTCGAAGGAGAGCGGCGCCCAGTACTGCGGGGCCGGGGCCTGGTTCAGGTCCCCGCTCTCCCTGCCGTCGCTGTTGATCCAGAGGTCGCTCTGGTACAGGTACCAGCTCTTGCCGTCCGGCGTGGGCAGCTGGGACACGTGGGCGGGCTGTCCGCCGCACGAGGTGAAGTTGAGCTGCCGCGGCGCCGACCAGGGGCCCAGCGGCGAGGGGGCCGTGTAGTACGACGTCACCGAGGTGCCGTACGCGGCGTTGGGCGGCGTGCTGGCGGTGATGTAGTAGCGCCCGCCCCGCTTGAACAGGCTGGGCGACTCGTTCTGCCGCACGCCCACGCGCACGTGCTGGCCGGTGCCGCTCAGGTAGTCCGGGGTGAGCCGCTCCACCACCAGGTCGCCCTTTCCGATGGCCCACTCGGCGTAGACGATGTAGGCCGTCCCGTCCTCGTCCACGAACAGGTTCTCGTCGCCGTTGTTTACGTTGCCGCCCCGCGCGTTGGTGTTGTAGGCCAGCTTGGGCAGCGCGCGCTCCACGAACGGGCCCGTGGGCGAGGCGGACTCCAGCACGTAGTAGTTGACCGGGTCGTCGTACGAGTTCACCCACAGCACGTACTTCCGGGTGGACTCGTTGTACAGCACGTGCGGGCGGAAGCACCCGCTCGTCCACCAGTTGCAGCGGCGCTGCCAGGGCTCCCACTGCGACACGTCGAAGAGCAGCCCGTGGTCGGTCCACTCCACCAGGTTGGGCGAGCTGTACACCCGGAAGCCGCAGAACGGGGCCGGGGCGAGCTTGTGCCACTCGAAGCCGCAGCCGTACGTCTCGGCGTACAGGTAGTACTTGTTCTCGAACCAGCGGATCTCACCCCCGTGGGCGTCCACCATGTTGCCGTTGACGTCGAACCGGACGACGGGGCGGTCCTGGGAGTCGAAGTTGACCAGCGTCACCGTGGCGCCGGCGAGCGGCTCGCCCTCGGTGGGGAGCTTGCTCTCGTCTCCGCAGGCGGCGCCCAGCAGGGCCAGCAGGAGCGCGCAGAGCGTCGTGGCTCCACGGCGGAAGATCGGTCGATCCATGCTCGGGGGTGTTCGGGTCCGTGAGGTCTTTTGCGCCCTGACGAGACACAGGGACGGCGTGTGCGGCGGTCCGGTCACAGGGAACACAAGGTGGCGAGGGGGGCGCGGGTCCGTCAACGGATGGACTTCGAACGGCTTACTGCGGGGTTGGGCGTGCCCCCGGCTTCGCCGGGGTCGGGCTGCGCGCTGCGTAGGCGAGCAAACAACGCTCGCCAACGCAGCCGAGCCCCGCCAAACTGCCGGCGGGTCTCGGCCCTGCCGGGCGCGCATCCCTCACGCAACTGTCGACGTAGCCGCAAGATCCAGCAGTTGCCCCCTCTCCCAGAATTGGGAGAGGGTGGCGGCTCTAAGGCCGCCGGGTGAGGGCCCTGCCGGGCGTCTACGCGCGCTCGGGGTGCGGGGCGGAGGGGCAGACCTCGGCGAGGGTGCAGCGGTCGCACTGGGCCTTGCGGGCGGTGCACACGGCGCGGCCGTGGTCGATGATCCGGTGCGTGAACACGACGCGCGCTTCGTACGGGAGCAGCTTGAGGAGGTCCCGCTCGATGCGCTCGGGGTCCTCCTCCCGGGTGAGGCCCAGGCGGAAGGCGATGCGCTTGACGTGGGTGTCCACCACCACGCCGTCCGCCTCGCCGAAGGCGATGCCGCGCACCACGTTCGCGGTCTTGCGGCCCACGCCGGGGAGGGCGACCAGGGCGTCCATGTCGCGGGGGACCTCACCGCCGTGGCGCTCCACCAGGGCGCGGCCCAGGCCGATCAGGGAGCGGGCCTTGTTGCGGAAGAAGTTGATGGCGCGGACGTCCGCCTCCATCTCCTCCTGCGTGGCGGCGGCGTAGTCGGCCGCGGTGCGGTACTTGGCGAAGAGCGCGGGGGTGACGCGGTTCACCATGGCGTCCGTGCACTGCGCGGAGAGCACCGTGGCGACCAGCAGCTCCAGCGGGGTGGAATGGTCCAGCGAGCAGCGGCTCTCGGGGTAGAGCCCGGCGAGCCCCTCAAGGATGCGGACGGTCCGCGCCTGGCGCGCGGCCCTGCTTTCTCTGGGCAAGGTGTTCCTCTACGGCTTGCAGTTCCCGGGTGTTCAGCACCTGCGGCGCGGACAGCCACCCCTTGCGGGCGGCGTTCACGCCGAAGGCCACGTTGTCCAGCCCGCGCGTGGAGTGGGCGTCCGGGTTCACCGGCACCAGCACCCCGCGCTCGGCGGCGTAGCGGACCCAGCGCCAGTCCAGGTCCAGCCGGTGCGGGTCGGCGTTGATCTCGATGGCGACGCCGTGCGCGGCCGCCGCGTCGATCACGGCGCGGACGTCGAGCGCATACCCCTCACGCGTGAGGAGGAGCCGCCCGGTGGGGTGCCCCAGCATCGTGAGGCGCGGGTTCTCCACCGCGCGCAGCACCCGCTCGGTCATGGCGCGCTCGGGCATGGCGAACGAGGAGTGCACCGAGCCCACCACGTAGTCGAAGCTCGCGAGCACCGCGTCCGGGTAGTCCAGCGAGCCGTCGGGGAGGATGTCGGCCTCGGTCCCCTTGAACAGGCGGAAGCGCTCCGCCCCCGCCCCGCCGTGCTCCGCGTTCCAGGCGTCGATCTCGCGGTGCTGGGCGCGCACCGCCGTGGAGGCCAGCCCGCCCGCGTACCCCGCCGAGCGCGAGTGGTCGGCGATTCCCAGGTAGCTCCACCCCCGCTCCCGCGCCGCCTCCGCCATCTCCGCCACCGTCGCCTTGCCGTCGGACCAGGTGGTGTGGCAGTGGAAGGTGCCGCGCAGGTCCGCCAGCTCCACCAGCCGGGGGATGCGCCCCTCCGCCGCGGCGGCGACCTCGCCCATCCCCTCGCGCAGCTCGGGCGGCACGTACGCCAGCCCCAGCGCCGCGTACAGCGCCTCCTCGTCCGGGAGCGGCACCGCCTCCCCGCCGCTCCGCAGCCCGTCGGCGTCCAGGCGGAGCCCCCGCTCCGCGGCGCGCGCGGCCAGCGCCTCCAGGTGCGCCGCGCTCCCCGTCTCCCACGCCACCGCGGCGACGAACGCCTCCGGGCGCACGGCGCGCACGCGCACCCGCACGCCGTCGCGCAGGCGCAGCTCGGCGCGCCCCTCGCCCGCGCGCCCGGCCGCGCCCCCGGCGCCCTGGAGCGCCAGGAACGCCTCCACTATGGCGTCGGGGTCCGGCGCGGCGGCCACCAGCTCCACCTCCGCGGCGGTCTCCATGCGGCGGCGCACGTCGCCGGCGATCTCGGCGGCGGCCACCGCGGGGTGGGCGCGCAGCCACTCCAGGAAGTGCACCGCCAGCTCCAGCGCCTGCGGGTAGCGCCGCCGCCCCGCCGAGGCGCGCACGAAGCCCAGCCCCTCCAGCACCTTCTGCTGCGTCTTGGGCCCGAAGCCGGGGAGCGCGGCCACCTCCCCGGCGCGCGCCGCCGCCTCCAGCCCGTCCAGCGAGTCTATGCCCCGCTCGGCGTACAGCGTCCGGACGCGCTTCGTCCCCAGCCCGGGGATGCGGAGCAGGTCGTACAGGCCCACCGGCACCTCGGCGCGCAGCCGCTCGTGCTGCCCGGAGCGCCCGGTCGCCAGCAGCTCGGCGATGGTGTCGGCGATTGCGGGGCCCACGCCCGGGAGCGAGGCGAGCTCGCCCGCGCGGGCCAGCGCCTCCAGGTCGGCCGTGGTGCCTTCCAGGGTGCGCGCGGCGGCGGCGAAGGCGCGGATGCGGAAGGGGTTCTCGCCGGTGAGCTCCCCCAGCATGGCGATCTCTTCCAGGACCGCCGCCACCTCGCGTGCGTTCACCCGGCCGCGGCGCCGCCGCCGTCCGCCTCGTCCAGCGAGACGCGGTGGAAGGGGAGGCGGGAAAGGGGGACGGTGCCGGGGCGCTCGTGCTCGCGCCGCTCGGCGGGCTCGTGCGTCGCCACGTGGCCGGGGTGGCGGTCCAGGTACCAGAGCGCGCGCCCCACCAGCTTGAGCGCCTCGGGGACGGTGAGGATGGAGTACAGCCCGGCCATGTCGCCGCCGGGGAGGACGCTCTCGAAGTCGCGCCCCTCCTCGCGCGCCGAGGCCTCGGTCCACGCGGCGGGGATGCCGGGGCCCGCCTCGGTGTCGAAGTGGATCAGGCTGAGCCCGGCGCGCTGGCGGTGGATCCCCAGCGCCATCAGCACCTCCAGCGTCTCGAAGGGCTCGCCGTCCAGGTCCTCCCCGTCCACGCAGCACACGAAGAAGCCGTCCACCGGCTCGGGCGGCACGTCGGGCGAGACGCTGGCCCAGAACAGGTTCGCCGGGAGCTGCACGTACGCCGACTCGGCGGGGAGGCGCAGCTCCCACCCGGCCAGGTCGGGCGCGGCCTCCACCAGGTAGCGCGCCACCGCCGGCTCCAGCACGTACACCCGCCGGCCGAAGCGCCAGAAGTTGAAGGCGTGGTACAGGAACATCCGGTACTGCTCGGTGGCGTCCGGCGACGCCTCGGCCGGCACCACGCCGCGCACCGCCTCGGCCGCGCGGGTGAGGAAGGCGAAGCGGTCCGGGTGCGACGGGTCGACGCCCTGCGCCTCGGCCTCGGCCTGGATCGCCGGGAAGGTCCTCCCCTCCACCGCGGGGTCGTCGAACACCAGCTCGTACGGGGTCAGCCGCGCCATGCCCGCGGTCTTTCGCGCCTCGGGGGGAAGGGAGCCGTGGTCAGCCACTGGGGTCTCGCCTCTTTCGGATTCTGCGTGGAGCCTGGGGACCGGCGCGGTGATGCAAGGGGAGTGCGAGGAAGACAGGGGACAGGTTACAGGGGACAGGGGACAGCCTGCAACGGCGGGACGGACGCAGGCGGGTGGGACGAGCGGGCTCGTCCCACCCCCCGCGGGGGCGCCGGTCAGGCGCCGACGTAGGCGGCCAGGTGCTCGCCGGTGAGGGTGGAGCGCGCGGCGACCAGGTCGGCGGGGGTGCCCTCGAAGACGACGCGGCCGCCGTCATGGCCGGCGCCGGGGCCCAGGTCGATGATCCAGTCGGCGTGGGCCATCACGGCCTGGTTGTGCTCGATGACGACGACGGACTTGCCCGCGTCCACCAGCCGGTCGAGCAGCCCCAGCAGGTTCTCGACGTCGGCCAGGTGCAGGCCGGTGGTGGGCTCGTCCAGCACGTAGATCCCCCCCTTCTCGCCCATGTGGGTGGCGAGCTTGAGCCGCTGCCGCTCGCCGCCGGACAGCGTGGTGAGCGGCTGGCCCAGCGCCAGGTAGCCCAGCCCCACGTCGGCGAGGCGGGACAGGACGGCGTGGGCCGCCGGGGTCTTCGCCGGGCCGGAGCCGAAGAACTCCGCCGCCTCGGCCACCGGCATGGCGAGCACCTCGGCGATGTCCCTGCCGCCCAGCTTATAGGTGAGCACCTCGGCCAGGAAGCGCTTTCCCTCGCACTCCTCGCAGACGGTCGCCACGCCGGCCATCATCCCCAGGTCGGTGTACACCACGCCCGCGCCGTTGCAGGTGGGGCAGGCGCCCTCGGAGTTGGGGCTGAAGAGCGCCGGCTTGACGCCGTTGGCCTTCGCGAAGGCCTTGCGGATGGGCTCCAGCAGCCCCGTGTAGGTGGCCGGGTTGCTGCGCCGCGAGCCCTGGATCGGCGCCTGGTCCACCGACACCACCCCCGCCGAGGCGGGGATGGAGCCGTGGATCAGCGAGCTCTTGCCGGAGCCCGCGACCCCGGTGACCACGCACAGCACCCCCAGCGGGACGTCCACGTCCACGCCCTTGAGGTTGTGGGCGCGGGCGCCGCGGATCTGCAGCCTGCCCGTGGGGGCGCGCACCGCCGGCTTGAGGGAGGTCCGGTCGTCCAGGTGGCGGCCGGTGAGGGTGCCGGCGGCCCGCAGCCCCTCCACCGTCCCCTGGTAGCAGACCTTGCCGCCCGCCGTGCCGGCGCCGGGCCCCAGGTCCACCACGTGGTCGGCGACGGCGATGGTCTCCGGCTCGTGCTCCACCACCAGCACGGTGTTGCCCTTGTCCCGCAGCCGCAGCAGCAGGTCGTTCATCCGCCGCACGTCGTGCGGGTGAAGCCCCGCGGTGGGCTCGTCGAAGACGTAGGTGACGTCGGTGAGCGAGGAGCCCAGGTGGCGGATCATCTTGGTGCGCTGCGCCTCGCCGCCCGACAGCGTCCCCGACGGCCGGTCCAGCGACAGGTAGCCCAGCCCGATCTCCGTGAACGAGTCGAGCAGGTGCTGCAGCCCGGCGAGCAGCGGGGCCACCGACGGCTCGCGGAGGCCGCGGACCCACCCGGCCAGGTCGCTGATCTGCATGGCGCAGGCGTCGGCGATGTTGATCCCGCCAATCTTCGACGACCGGGCCTCCGGCCCGAGCCGGGTGCCGCCGCAGTCGGGGCAGGTGGTGAACGTCACCGCCCGCTCCACGAACGCGCGCACGTGCGGCTGCAGCGCGTCCACGTCCTTGGACAGCATGGATTTCTGGATCTTGGGGATCAGCCCCTCGTACGTCAGGTTGATCCCGTCCACCTTGATCTTGGTGGGCTCGCGCCAGAGCAGGTCGTGCAGCTCCCGCTTGGTGAACCTGGCGATCGGCTTGTCCATGTCGAAGTAGCCGGAGCCGCTGAAGATGCGGCCGTACCACCCCTCCATGCTGTAGCCGGGGACGGTGAGCGCCCCCTCCCCCAGCGACTTGCTCTCGTCGTACAGCGCCGACAGGTCGAAGTCGTTGACCGAGCCCATCCCTTCGCAGCGCGGGCACATCCCGCCCAGCCGGATGAAGGTCACCGCCTCCGTCTTGGTCCTCCCCTCGCCGCGCTCCACGGTGATCCCGCCGCTCGCGCGGACGGAGGGGACGTTGAAGGAGAACGCGCTGGGCGGGCCGACGTGCGGCTGGCCGAGCCGGCTGAAGAGGATGCGCAGCATCGCGTTGGCGTCGGTGGCGGTGCCCACCGTGGAGCGGGCGTTGGCGCCCATCCGCTCCTGGTCCACGATGATGGCCGTGGTCAGCCCCTCCAGCAGGTCCACCTCCGGCCGCGCCAGCGTGGGCATGAAGCCCTGCACGAAGGCGCTGTAGGTCTCGTTGATCAGCCGCTGCGACTCCGCGGCGATGGTGCCGAACACCAGCGAGCTCTTCCCCGAGCCGGAGACGCCGGTGAACACGGTCAGCCGGCGCTTGGGGATCTCGATGCTGACGTCCCGGAGGTTGTTCTCGCGCGCGCCGTGCACGCGGATCAGGTCGTGGCGGTCGGCGGCGTGCGGCGCGGTCTGCGGCGCGTACGTCATCGTGGCCGTGCTCATCGCGTCTCCATTTTCGGGCGGGATCCGGTCTATGCCTGCTCGATGCGCACCAGGTTGCCCGCGGGGTCGCGCACGGCGCCGTCGCGGGCGCCCCAGAAGCGGGGGGCGGGCTCCTCCAGCACCTCCACGCCGGGCGCGGCCGCGATCCGGGCGAAGGTGGCGTCCAGGTCGTCGGAGCGGAGGAACACCGACACCAGCTCGCCCTTGGCGAGCAGGGCCGCCAGGGCGTCCCCGTCCTCCCGGGAGCGGCCCGCGTGCGGCTGCGACAGCACGATCCTGACCTCGGGCTGGCTCCCGGTGACCAGGGTGATCCAGCGGAAGCCGCCGTGTGCGACGTCGTCGCGGACCGTCATGCCCAGGACGTCGCGGTAGAAGCCGAGGGCGGCGTCGGGGTCGTCGACGAGGACGTGGACGGCGCTGAGTGAAACGGACATGGCACCTCGCTCGGTGGATACGGTGGGTGAAACGCTCACTGCATCGAAGCTACGCGGGTGCGTCGGCGGCTGCTTCTCCAAAACTGCTCTCTTTTTCGTCCTCCCGGTCCCCGCGCCTGCGCGGCCGGGTGAGCACCATGGTCTGGCAGGTGGGGACGGCGCGCAGCTCGTCGTGGCTGCGCGCGCGGTACGCCGACGGCGTCTCCCCCACGAGCTCGGTGAACCGGGCGGAAAAGGAGCCCAGGCTGGTGCACCCCACCTCCAGGCAGACCGCCGTCACGCTCAGCTCGCCCTGGCGCAGCAGCGCCTTGGCCCGCTCGATGCGCCGGGTCATCAGGTACGAGTACGGCGTCTCGGAGTACGCCGCGCGGAAGCGGCGGATGAAGTGCGCCGGCGACATCAGCGCCGTGCGCGCGAGCGCCGGCACGTCCAGCGGCTTCATGTACTCGCGGTCCATGCGGTCGCGAGCACGCCGCAGCCTGCGCAGCTCGTCCAGGTCCGGTGTCACGTATCCGTTGCAGTTCCGCAGTACCCACATGATCCGTTGCGGAGGGAGACAGCCGGGCAGTTTCGGCTGGCTCCCTCCGGCGCAGCGAGACACGGGGCTGTTTCCGTGGCTCGCGGAGCCCGCGCAGGAGACCGGCAGCAGTACCGCCGGGCTCCGGAGCGGCCTCAAGGCACGACGTCAACCGTCCACGCGCACCAGCGACTCCAGCACCTCCGGCTTCCGCCCCGAGAGCGCCGCGCGCAGCGACTCCCAGGCACCGCGGCGCCGCACCAGCACCACCACCACGTCGCCCTTGGGCGCGGGCACGTCGTCCAGGGTGACGAAGTGGACGTCGCCCAGCGGCGAGGGGAGCGGCACGGCGAGCGTGCGCCCCTCCCACTCCACCTGCGCGGCGGCCTGGCCGGCGGCGACCTCGCGCTCCAGGAACACGTCGCCGGCCACCTCCCACGCGCCGGGGCCCAGCGGCTCGCCGGAGCGGAAGAAGAACGGCTCGAACTCCAGCCCCTCGCGCCGGGCGAAGTTCTGGTCGTCGGCGTAGTCGCGCACCTCCAGCTCGTCGTCCAGCGCCAGCGACTCCAGGTGGTGGCGGATCTCGTGGGTGACGGTCTCCCAGATCTCCTCCTCCCAGTCCCACTCCTCCTCCAGCCGCGACAGCCGCAGGAACGAGCCGTAGTACAGCATCACGATGGAGCGCACCTCCCCCGCCCCGCCCCACTCGGTGGGGTAGTTCTCGGTGAGGCACTCGCCCAGCGTGTAGACGTCCGGGAGCTCCGGGTGCGGCACGGCGCGGCGCTCCACGGCCAGCCCGTCCACCCCCTCGCGGTACTCCGGCGGGACGGCGTCGAACACCTCGTGCGCGCGCCGCTCGAACTCTTCGAAGGTCATGCCTGATGTTACTGAATGCGGGCGGATGCAGGAAGGGCGGGGCCAGACGGCCCCGCCCCTTATTCAGAACTTCTTCACTTGGTAGAAGGTCGGAGCGAACCAGTGGAATAGCATCCGATCAACTCCCTCCGGGGGAGGAAGGGTGCCATACGGCCCACAACGGTCGCAGGCTTCCAGCACAGCAGGAGTCGGAATCACGAGGCTCGTCTGCCCCTTGGGGTGCCAGCAGTTCCGCCCGGAGTAGTAGAAGGTGTTCCCGCTCTCGGAGTAGGTGCCACCTGCCTGCTGGGTGGCTACCTCAAACCGTCCGCGCCCCAATCGTACCACGCGCCCCCGCTGGTACCGGAGTAAGTCGCTCTGCGTGTGCCTGACTACGACCTCCGTACCAAGCGCCACATTCGCGCGGAGCCACTTCTCAATTTCCTCTTGGCTCTGGTCCGCACAAGGAGAGTTGTATCTAATCTCCACCATCGTCCACGTTTGTACGGGAAAGTCCCAGAAGTTAGCGCAGGAGTGAAGGCAAGCAAGAGTTTGAAACACTCATTCTTCTTCGGAGGCTTTCTCCGTCAGGCTTACCGCATCAGCGCCAATGATGACGAGTTGATTTACCGCCGCGTCCACTCGTCGAACTAGGTCTTTGAAGTGCTTCGCTAAGTCGCCATGGTCTCGTCGGGCCTGGCGAACAAGTTGGCGTGCCTCTTCACCTGATCGGTGAGAGGCGGTTTTCGAGCGAAGATGGTTGAGCGTGGCGAGCGGGTCTATGATCTCCTTTACCGTATCCGCTGATAGACCTAAACGGGAAAGCACGCGCTCCAATAGCTTGATGCTCCGCAACTGATCCAGGGATTTGGCATCATCTCCAAGAGAAACTGCGAGTTTCCGTAGCACCGACTCTTGCAGCCCCTCTACAACGACGCGGTGGAGGGCGCCAACGGCATTGGCCCACTCCTTCTGCGACTCACCAGCGAGGTAATGCACATCATCGAGTGCTTGGGGGTCTGGCGGTGGGACCCAAACAATATGAACATCCTCGTCGGAGCGGTGGACTTCGATGGGCTTGGCGAGACGACCCTTGAGATCCCTGAGCGGCTCTGGATCAAAAGCCCAGCTACCCTCAAAATCCGTCTTGAACGACCGCTTGGAAATCGGACCCTTCGGCTCCTCGTTAAATGATTTCCAGTACTGCTGCTCTGCATGCGGCAGGTGCTGGAGATCGATAAGGTAAGCGTGAACCTGCCCCGCCTGATTCACGTCGAACCGAAGGGACCATGTTGACCGGCACGAAATCTCCCTATCGCGCACCGTGTACTTGTCGCTGTCCGACTGGTACTTGAGAAGGACTTCCCGTCTGAAAAATGCCGGCGTTGTCTCGAATGGCTTCCCGGTATCGGTGAAGTAGCTGTCTAGCTGGTCTGGCGCACAAGAGAGTTCTGCGATCCTGTCGTGCTTGAAATCGTGCGCGATGAACTCCACATACTTCCGGTTACCGTGGTCGTCAAAGAGGGCTTTCTTGGTTTCCCCGTTTGGTGGAGGGGCGAGTTGTACCCCCCTCAGGTACGCGCGGAGCATTCCGCCGCCTACACCTGGGACCGGCGTTAAGCGGGCACGTAGGCTCCGACGCTTGATCTGCCGGCGAGCGTCGAAGTCCGGGTCCGCAGCGCATACTTCGATGTTCTGATAACGGTCAATATCGAAGAACCGGACAAGAGCGTAGTCACCGAGAGCCATGTGCTTAGCCAAAACGTCTTCTTCCACAGTGATCTCGATAACCCGATCTTCGTCCGAATCCTTCCTCATGCGGATGACTTCACGCACCTCACCGATCTCATCTAACGTGCAGTATGCAGACCGCTCCTCCACCCAATGCAGGTCGTGAACGTGAGTGATCTCCGGATTCGCCTCGTAGTACGTGGGTCGCCGCTTCTCCAGAGGGTTTTCCCTACGCCAGACGATAGGCACAGCCTTTTGAAGAATTGCAAGCCGTTCCCATGCAAAGGGAGGAATCAGCGAGTAGTCGGGGCTTCCATCCTCGTGGAATTTTCCTCCGTAACCCCACCCTTCGTCTACTACGTTGGTATTCCATTCGAGTAGCTCGTCACGCGTCTCGGGTGTAAGCTCCCCAAAAGGAATGAAAGCCGCCGCAAGAAAAACACTCGTGTGCGGAGAGTGTAGGCTGAGGTACACGGGGACCGATCCGTGTAGGCTCCGCTCCAAGAAGTCTAGGGCATCATCGAACTTGAACCACTCATCGAATCCGGCGCTGCCCGGTCTCAGTAGCTTGTCACGTTCCTGAGCACTCATGGATAGTCCCCGTCAGGTAAGCTTTGCCTAACGCTTGCGCACAAGCCGCTCGCACCAACCCGGAACCAGCGCGCCGTGCTTCTGATAAGCAGTGCGCAACGCGTCCAGCACCATCCGCACCGCATCTGCCCGTTCACTCTCCGGTAACCCTTCAACCATCAGCGCGAGTGCCGCCTCTATGGCCTCGTCCGATACGTCCCCCACGCTGGCCGCCTCCCTCACGTACCATTCGGAAAGCTTGCGGAAGGTAGACCGGCGAGGTGTGCCACCGTCGAGGAAATTGCGCAGTCCCGGTGCGCTCATCCCGATGGATGATGCAGTCGCCAGCATGGACGACCCCTCCACCGCACGGCGTACAGCCTCGCGGAGCGGTTCCAGCGGCGTAGGCGGATTGGGCGCGGGCATTATCCGGCCCTCGCCCGGCTTGCACGCCAGTTGAAGATTTTGAAGATTATAGATAGGTTACACTCGCAAGCTTATGGTGCCTGATCGTTCAGGACAAGATGAGGAAGGGGCTAGCGCTGGACGGCCTCATCACGGGGAACTGCTTCAGAGCGAAAACCCATCCGCCTGCACCCGCATAGCCATCAGACCAAATCACGACATTCTTGCAGCAATCGTGCACAAAGTGTACAGTTCGGTCCGCGCCACATTCCGCTCCAGAAGCTTCCCACCGAACAAGTGAGGCAATGAGCAAGCGCCGCCACCACCGCGAGCAACCTGCGTTCCCTTTCCCATTCGGGACCAACGTCCAGGAGCCCTCTGCGGGCTCGGTGATCGCCGCGGAGTTGCAACAGGATATCGGTCCCGCTCTAGTGCAACTGCTGGCCGAGGTCGAGTCGTGGCTTGAGGCGCCGGCAACCAACCGCCGACTCTGGACCGATTTCCCAGACCTGCACGCCCTTCCCGCCGAACTGGCGACGCGTGCCGGACGCACATTCGAGCTGCTGCGCGAGGAATCGGACCAGCACACCCAGGAGGCGGTCGCGCTGGCGCTAGTCTGGACCGGAGAGTGGATCGAGACGGAAGGAGGGGCGATCCGAGCTGCCATCGTGTTCCACCAGGCCGCTCTGCTCCTCTTGCCCGACAATGTGCCGCTTCCCTACCACATCGGTCGACTGCTGCGCCAGGTGGCGATGTACGACGATGCGGAAGCCTGGTTGCTGCACACGGCGGACAAGGCTGCTGCCGCGGGGAACTGGCAGCACCACGCGCTGGCCCTCTCCGGAACGGGCAACCTGAAGCGCGAACGCGGCAACTTTCCCGAGTCCGTGCGATTCCACCGCATGGCACTGGACTCCGCACGGAAGCACGGGGTTCGGCGTCTGGAAGGAGACGCGCTCTACGACCTTGCGGTGATGCACTTCGAGCGTGGCGAGCTGGACGAAGGGATGCGCCACGCCCGCGAGGCGATCAACGCCTACGGGCCCGGTCATAGCCAGCTGGTGAGAATGGCGAACGATCTTGGGTGGATCTGGATGCACCTGCATGGGGAAGCAGGCCTGGCGCTCACGCTCTTCCAAGCAATCGAGCCGCGCGTGCAGGATCCGGCTTTCCGGTGTGTGCTTCTGGCCAACATCACGCGCGCCGCAGCCGAGGTAGAACAGGAGCACATTTACGAATTGGGCTGGTTGGAGACCTATGGCTACATGCGTAAGCAGGACACGGAGGATGGGCACGCAGCCGCGTTCTGCCAGTTGGCGCTTGCAGCCCTCGCCTCCACGCAGTTGGAGAGGGCACGACAGGCAGCGAGCCTTTGTATGGATGTCGCGCAGCGCCGCCGCGAGACGCACTCTATCTACATGGCTTCGCAGATACTCGACGCCCTGAAGAATGGACTTCCTGCACCGGCTGAAATGAAGGAGTTGTTCCCGGCCTTCACATTGGACGAAGTCGAGGTCAACCCGGTGCAGATGGAGCGGGACGAGGACTTCGTCGCGGCGCTTGGTATCGCCGTAAGGACACGCAGGGACGGTGCTCCAGAAAGCCCCGTGCGTGCCCTCATCCGCGGCAAGTAGCTCAGTTGCCGGAACCAACCATCCCGGACCCGCGCTGCATCGCGCCAGTACTGTCGCTCGCAGTGATGACCGTATCCGTCGAACCATCCCTGTTGCCTGACCCCACCATGCCGGAACCATCGAAGCTCGGCGCGACGGGGTGAACGGTCGCAGTTGGACTCGCATCATCGTTGCACGCGGTTACGGCGAGTACGAGAGCGGCGAGGGTGAGGCGGAGGGTGCGCATCGTTACTTCTCCTGAATAAGTTGAGGGTGCCCGCCGGACTCGTTCCAGCGGACACCCTCAAGTTATTTCAGATTGGAAGTGAGAGTGTATCGCTCCCATTCCACAGGCACGCGTTGCCGCCGTCAGGCGCCGATCGCCCGGCGGATCCGCGCGATCTGCGCCAGGTGAACCAGGTCGTGCGCGGAGAGCAGCGACACGATGCGCCGCACGCTCTCCGGCCCGCGCTCGGCGTGCATCCCGGCGCGGTCCAGCCGCTCGTCGTCCAGCGAGCGCAGCCAGCGCAGGTTGGCGGTGCGCAGCGCGCGGTGCTGCTCCAGCGCGCCGCCGAGGTCCGCGTCGCGGTACCCCAGCTCGCGGCTCCAGGCGTCCTGGTCGTACCCCTCGACGGCGCACCCCGGGTCGGCCACGATCTTCCGCATCCGGTAGCCGTGCACCAGCTCGGTGTCGGCCAGGTGCTGCACCACCTCCAGCACCGACCACTTCCCGGGGGCCTCCGGCGCGCGGAGCGCCGCGTCGTCCAGCCCGGCGACGGCCTCCGCCAGGCGCGCGGCCTGGGCCTCCTGCACCTCCCAGGGGTCGCGGCCGCCCAGCACGTCCAGCAGCGAGGCCACGTAGCGCGCCACGGCCTCCGGCGGGTCCCCGAAGCGGTTGGCCAGGTCGGGCATGGCGGTCAGGCCAGCCGCTCGCGGAGGATCTCCACGATGCGCGACTCGTCCACGCGCTCCTGCCGCATGGTGTCGCGGTCGCGGATGGTGACGGTGCCGTTCTCGTTGGTCTCGCCGTCCACCGTGATCCCGAACGGGGTGCCCGCCTCGTCCTGGCGCCGGTAGCGCCGGCCGATGGCGCCCGACTCGTCGTAGAAGCTGGGGATGCCGCGGCGGCGCAGGTCCTCGTGGATCGCCGTGGCGCGCTCCGGCATGCCGTCCTTTTTCACCAGCGGGAACACGCCCACCTTGAGCGGCGCCAGCGAGGGCTTGATCCCCAGCACCACGCGCGTCTCCCCCTCCACCTCCTCCTCGCGGTAGGCGTCGGCGAGCACCGCCAGGGTGATGCGGTCCGCTCCCACCGAGGTCTCGATGATGTAGGGGAGGTAGCGCTTGTTCTGCGCCGGGTCGATGTACTCCAGCCGCTTCCCCGAGAACTCCTGGTGCCGCCGCAGGTCGAAGTCGGTGCGGTTGTGGATCCCCTCCACCTCGCCCCAGCCGTCCTCGCCGATGGTGCCGCCGAACCTGAACTCCACGTCGCCCGCGGCGCTGGCGTAGTGCGCAAGCTTCTCGTGCGGCTTGTAGCGCAGACGGTCCTCGGAAAGCCCCAGCACCTCCTTGTGCCACGCCATGCGCCGCTCGCGCCAGTACTCGAACCACTCCCCGTCGGAGCCGGGCTCCACGAAGAACTGCATCTCCATCTGCTCGAACTCGAGCGTGCGGAAGGTGAAGTTCCCCGGCGTGATTTCGTTCCGGAACGCCTTGCCGATCTGCGCGATCCCGAAGGGGATCTTCTGGCGCGCCGAGGTCTGCACGTTGAGGAAGTTGACGAAGATCCCCTGCGCCGTCTCGGGGCGCAGGTAGATGACGTCGGCCGAGTCTTCGGCGGCGCCCTTCTGCGTCTTGAACATCAGGTTGAACTGCCGCGGCTCGGTCCATTGGCCGGTCTTGCCGCAGCTGGGGCACTGGACGGCGGCCATGTCCCTGGTGCCGGCCCCCTCCTGGAGGGTGTCCTCGCGGAAGCGGCGGTGGCAGTTGAGGCACTCCACCAGCGGGTCGCTGAACTCGGCCACGTGGCCGGAGGCCTCCCACACGCGCGGGTGCATCAGGATGGCCGCGTCCAGACCCTCGATGTCGTCGCGCTCGTGCACCATGCTGCGCCACCAGGCGTCCTTGACGTTGCGCTTCAGCTCCACGCCCAGGGGACCGTAGTCCCACACGGAGCCGGTGCCGCCGTAGATCTCGGAAGACTGGAAGACGTAGCCCCGCCGCTTGCTCAGCGAGACGAGCTTGTCCATCAGGTCGGTGTCGGCCATGACTAGCGGTATGTCGAATGAGGTGCGCGGCGGGTACGGTCCGTACCTGCCGAAACCGCCAACTTAGCGGGCGTGTCCACCCCCCGCAAATCGCCTCAGCGCTCCCGCAGGCGCACCCGGGTGATCCGCTCCACGGCGGCAGTCACCGCGTGGAAGCGAGCCTCCGGCGGATTCACGAACCCGTTTCGAGCATTCGTTGCACACCGTCGATCAAAGCACCCAGACTGGGCGAACACGGCGGGTCGAGCGTGAGGCGCGGAGAGATCCGCTCGGCCCAGCGTCGCTTGTCGGGCACTCCCTGCTCTCCGATGGCGCGCCCGAGAGCTTCCCAGGCCCCGATCACCGAGTCGGGCACGATGCGAGCCAGGTCCCGTGTGTTTGCGCCGGGATATGCGGCTTCGACCGCCGCCACGTCGGCGACGAACCACGATTCCGTTTCCTCCACCGCGATGCGGAAGAGGACGCACGGAGGGCGTACCGGGAGGCTCTCGATCATTTCCACGAGCGACTGCTTCAACTCGCGGCAGTCGTGGTCGTCCGCATCCACGACCACCAGCACACAGCAGTCGGGACCCAGGCTCCTGCCGTAGCCGCGGAGCTTCGCCGGAAGCTGGTCCAGCAGACCCTGGTGTGCCGGTACGGGACGAGCCAGCGGGTTGGCCGGGAGCCTGCCCTTCCCTCGATGCGGATGGATGCGGAAATCCCTGTTCTCCGTCAATGCGAATCGCCGTTCGAGGACCGCTTTCAACGCCGGCACGTCCGCCCCGCCTTCCACGAGCACCTCGAAGAACATCAGGGATTCCCCCGCCCGAAGTGATTGCTGTACCAGAGGCTGCCGAGTGGAATCCCCTCGGCGTACAGCTCGCGGACGCTTGGAACGTCCGCTGCCCGCACCACGTTGCTGAACCCGTGTTCGTCCTTGCCGAGAATCCAGACCTCCTCGGGCCGGAGCGCGTCGACGAAGTAGGGGGAGTGCGTGGTCACCAGGATCTGCGGTCCGTCCTTTCTGCTCGCCACCTGCTTCATCTCGAAGGCGAGTGGTTGGAGCAGCTGGTGGTGCAGCCCATTCTCCGGCTCTTCGATCCCGATCAGCGGCGCGGGCTCAGGATCTTCCAGCAGCAGCAGGTACGCGAACATCTTCAGCGTCCCGTCGGACATGTCCTGCGCATAGAACGGGTCCACGTACCCACGGTCGTTGAACTGGATCAGGAGCCGCCCGTCCTTCTGCCGCTCCGCGGTGATCTGCTGTACGCCGGGGATCTTTTCCGCGATGCGGCTCAGCACCTGGCCGAACCTGCGGGGATGCTGCCGCTCGACGTACTGCACGTAGTTCGCGAGGTTTTCTCCCGTGCGGTCCAGGTGCTTCTGTGCTCCCGCCATGGGAAGCTGTCGGGCCAGGTCCGGCACGAAATAAGATAGATACCAGCCCTCCAGAAACTGCCGGAGCTCCACGATCCGGGGATGAGAGGCCAGGTTGCCCAGGGTCGTGATCCCGAGGCGCCGGGGATCTTCCAGCTCGACTTCGACGCGAGCACTCGAGTCGTTTTCGTCGCTCGCGTCGCCGGCCCATGCCACCCCCTTTCCTCGTTCGACGTCCAGAAACGAAAAGGGCTTTCCGCTCGACTGGCCACGGCGACGCTGCCGCAGCCGTTCGCGGCCCACGTAGGGACGCCCATCCTGATCCAGGTCGATGTGAAGCGTGTAGCTGATCGGCCGAGTTCCGGGCTCCTCCCGGTAATAGATCTCGAATTCGATGGGACCGCTCTGCCCCCGGGTCCGCAGCCGCTCGAACCCCCCTCTGTGCGGCCGGTCGCACGCTTCCTCCACGCCGATGGACAGGCAGTCCCCGATGAAGCCGAAGGCGTCGATCAGGCTGCTCTTCCCGCTTCCATTCGGGCCGATGACGGCGAGAAGGGCGGGAAGCGGCTCGGCGCGCTGCGTCTCGAAGGTCTTCCCCAATCGGACGTCCCGCAGCGCCCGGTAGTTCTGGATGCGAATTCCTTCGATGCGGGCCATGCTTCCTCCGTGAATGCGAACCACTGGATCGGGGGCGGTTGGGCGGCAACATACCCTGTGGCTGGTGGGCTGACAACGATATTCCCTCTGTCTCGAGCCTGCCATCAGCTTTGATTGCCGGGCACCGGTCAGCGCTCCCGCAGGCGCACCCGGGTGACCCGCTCCACGGCGGCCGTGACCGCGTGGAAGCCCTCCACGTCGCGCGGCTGCACGTGGGCGCGGATGTCGTCCTCCAGCGCTTCCAGCAGCCCGTTGGTGCGGTCCGCCAGCTCCCGCCCCGCGTCGCTCAGGTGGATCAGGAAGGAGCGGCGGTCGTCCGGGTTCAGCTCGCGGCGTACCAGGCCGGCCCCCTCCAGCCGGTCCAGCAGGCTGGTGAAGGTGGACTGCTTGATCCCGAACACCCGCACCAGCTCGGCGATGGGCGCGGGGGCGTAGCTGCGCAGGTAGGTGAGGACGTGCCCCTCCACCGGGCTCAGCCCCAGCTCGCGGGTGCGGGACTCCAGGTACACCGAGAGCTGCCGCGACGCCTTGTGCAGCGGCGAGAGGAATTCCAGGGCCATGCGCTCCGTCCGCGTGGGAGATTGCTACGACGTCGGAATGTACGACGCCCGCCCCGCCGCCCGCCACGCGGGTTGACGGGGGACGCGGCGCCCGCTACTCTACCGAAACGGAATTGTACGATATCGTAGCAATGCGCGGCGGTCCACACCCCAGACAGGAGACGCACCATGAGCGCAGCCGCACCGGGAACCGTGGGCGAGATCGAAGCCTATCGCCTCCAGGCCCGCCTTGCCCACCAGGTGGTCCGGCTCAACGCGGAGGGGATCGGCCACGAGGAGAGCGTGCGCCCGCCCGGGCCCGCGGGCAACTGCCTGAACTGGGTGGTGGGGCACCTGGTGGCGATCTACGGCCGCGCGCTCCCGCTGCTGGGGCAGGAGCCGGTGCTGGACCCGGAGGAGCTGGCGCGCTACGACCGCGGCTCGGAGCCGCTCGCGGACCCCGCCGCGGCGCTGCCGCTGGAGCGGCTGCTTGCCGCCTGGGACGAGGCCTCGCGCCGCTTCGACGCCGGGCTGGCGGGGCTCGCCCCGGAGGCGCTGGACCGGCCCGCGCCCTTCAGCCCCGGCGGCGACCCGGACGAGACGGTGCGCTCGCTGCTCGCCACGGTGCTCTTCCACCAGGGCTACCACGCCGGCCAGACCGGCATCCTGCGGCGGACGTCCGGGCGGGAGGGCGCGATCCGCTGAGCCGCGACGCGCTGGCAGAGGTCGTGCGGGGGGAGGTTGCCCCCGCGGCGCGCACCCCCTACCCTTCCGGGGAGCCTTGCGCGACGCGGGCGGGCCGCGCGTGGAACGGCACCTGCACGGGCGGACGCCCGGGAAGCACCCCGGGGAGCACACGGACCTTTCAGACGGCGCTGCGGGCCGGCGTCAGCTTCACCCCGACACGAGCATTTCAACCGCGGACCGGAGGAGCAGCGTGATCGTGAACGAGGAAGACCAGGATCAGGACCAGGAGCAGGAGGAGCAGCCGCGCGCGGCGCCCGGGCCGACCACCGTGACCGACTCGGTCAAGGAGCGGCTGTTCAAGGCGCGCACGCTGGTCATCAGCGGCGAGATCAACCAGGCGCTGGCCTCGCACGTCATCGCGCAGCTGCTGGCGCTGGCGGCGGAGTCGGACAAGCCGGTCACCCTGTTCATCAACTCGCAGGGCGGCCACGTGGAGTCGGGCGACACCATCCACGACGTGATCCGCTTCATCAAGCCGCGGGTGCGGATGGTGGGGACCGGCTGGGTGGCCAGCGCGGGCGCGCTGATCTTCGTGTCGGTGCCCCGGGAGGACCGCTTCTGCCTCCCCAACACCCGCTTCCTGCTCCACCAGCCGGCGGGCGGCAGCGGCGGCACCGCGGCCGACATCGACATCGAGGCGCGGGAGATCCTCAAGATGCGCGACCGCATCAACCGGATCTTCTCCGAGGCCACCGGGCAGCCGAAGGAGCGGATCGAGAAGGACACGCACCGCAACTTCTGGCTGGGCGCCGACGAGGCGCTGGAGTACGGGCTGGTGGGCCGCATCGTCTCCAGCGAGGACGAGCTGGACGCGGCCTGACCCTGCCGGCAGCACGAGTGACGTGAGCCGCCCCGGGCGGACGGGTCGTTGCCCCGTCCGCCCGGGGCGCATACTTTGTGGGCTCCGCCGGCACCCCTCCCGGTCCACGATCTCCCGCCCTTTCCAGGAGCCCCCATGCGCACGCCGCTGCTCACCCTGGCGCTCGCCGCCGCCCTCGCCCTCCCCCGCGCCGGAGCGGCGCAGGACTACCGCGCCACCGTGCTGGCCCAGCTGGACACCGTCGCGGTCCCCGCGGCGCAGGGCGGCTTCCGCGCGGACCCGGGCGTGTTCGACCGCCAGTCCGTGATCGGGGCGCTGGGCAAGGGCGCCACCTCCATGATGGAGGTCACGCTGGTGGGCGGGGCGAGCTACTTCATCGCCGGGGCGTGCGACGAGGACTGCACCGACATGGACCTGCGCATCTTCGCCGCGGACGCCACCACGCCGGTGGCGGAGGACACCGCCGAGGACGACGCGCCGATGCTCACCTTCACCGCGCCCAAGTCGGGACGCTACATGCTTGCCGTGGACATGGCGGAGTGCGCGGAGAGCATGTGCTACTACGGCGTGCGGGTCTTCAAGAAGTAGGGACGGAACGGAGTGGAAGCGCAGAGGGGGCGGCCCGTGCGGACCGCCCCCTCTGCTTTTTCCGCCGCCGCCGCTACCGGGCCGGCGTCTGCCCCGGGGCCTGCCGCTTCCAGAACCAGAACACGGGGATCCCCAGCAGGATCACGCCGAAGCCGAAGAGCGTCTGCCCCGGCTCCTCCACCACCGCGTTGGCGAGCATGGCCACGGAGGCGAGCAGGAAGACCAGCGGCACCACCGGGTAGCCCCAGGCGCGGTACGGGCGCTCCAGGTCGGGCCGGCGGCGGCGCAGCAGGAACACGGCGCCCACGGCGAGCGCGTAGAAGGGCCAGATCCCCAGGATGAAGGCGTCGGCCAGCTGCTCGAAGGAGCGGATGGACACGTAGCCGATCCCCAGCGCCGCGGCCAGCGCGATGGCCGCGAACGGGGTCTTGTAGCGCGGGTGCACGGCGGCGATGGGGCGGAAGAACAGCCCGTCGTCGGCCATGGCGTAGAAGATCCGCGGCCCGGTCATGGTGGAGCCGTTCAGCGCCCCGAAGGCGGAGAGCATCACCATGGCCGCCACGATCGCGGCGCCCGCCTGCCCGAACACGGTGCGCGCGGCGTCGGCGGCCACCAGCGGGCGCCCCGCCATCTCGGAGACGGGGAGCACGTACAGGTACGCGGCGTTGACCACCAGGTAGATGGCGATCACCGCCGCGGTGCCGCCCAGCAGCGCCCGCGGCAGCACCCGGGCCGGGTCCTTGACCTCGCCGGCCATGAAGGTGAGGTCGGCCCAGCCGTCGTACGCCCACATCACCGCCACCAGCGCGATCCCGAACCCGCCCCAGGTGAGCGGCTGCCACTGGATGGGCGCCGCCAGCGCCCCCGCCGAGCCGTCGCCGAACAGGAACGCCACCGCCGCCAGCCCCACCAGCGTGGCCGCCTTGGCCGCCGTGGAGGCGTTCTGCACCAGGGCGCCCCACTTCACCGACAGGATGTTGGCCGTGGCGAGCGTCACGATGGCCCCCGCCGCCACCAGCTTCACCCCGGTCTGGGTGATGGGGACGAAGGTCTGCACGTACTCGGCGAAGAGCATGGCGATGCCGCCCAGCGCCGACGGGCGGATCACCAGCAGCTCCGTCCAGCCGAACAGGAAGGCCGGCATGGGCCCGTACGCCTCGCGCAGGAACACGTAGATGCCCCCGGAGCGCGGGAAGAGCGCCGCCAGCTCGGCCAGCGTCAGCGCGCCGAAGAGCGCGATGGCCGCGCCCAGCACCCACAGCAGGATCATGGCGCCCACCGTGCCCACGTCCGCCGCGACGGTGCTGGGGACGCGGAAGATGCCGCTCCCGATGGTGGACCCCACCAGCACCGCGACGGCGCTCCAGAGGCCCAGCCGGCGCGGCAGCGCGTCGCCGTGCGGGTGGCCGGACGGGTCCAGGACCTGGGTGGTGTCGGAGAGCGTGGAAGTGGGTCGGCTCACGGGGCGCTCGGGCTGAAGGGTGCGGAGCGGGCGGGGACGCCGTCGTTGCGGGGCTGTGGCCGCAATCTAATGCCCTCTTGGCTCGTGCCGCGAGAGCGCGTGTCATCGGGCACTCGCGCGCGGGGGTCGGGGGGTGGGGATGGTCTCCGGAAAGAGTTAATGCCACCCCGCCCCGGCCGCACCCCAAACTCTTTCCTCCGACCATTCCCCACCCCCTCCCTCGGGCATCCCGGCGGGGCCACCGACGGCAAGGGCCGCCCCACTGCGTGGAGCGGCCCTTCCGACATCGCGCGGCCCTCGGTGTCGTTCTCCCCCTCTCCCGCTTGCGGGGGAGGGGGCCGGGGGGAGGGGGCCTGCCCTCGCGTGAGGGATTTCGGCCCGAAGGGGCGAGACCCCAACAGCAGTATCGTTGGGGGCTCGACTCCGTTAGGCAGCGTTGTTTGCTGCCTTACGGAGCCGAAGCCCGACCCCGGCGCCAGCCGGGGGCACGCCCAAACCCGGCCGTTGGTTCTACAGGTTCTGCTCCAGCCAGTTCGTCATCATGGTGAACAGGTGAAGCTGCGTCTGCGCCCCCGAGATCCCGTGGTTCTTGTTGGGATAGAGCATGAACGAGAACTGCTTCCCCGCCGCCTGGAGCGCGTTGGCCAGCTGCACCGAGTTCTGGAAGTGCACGTTGTCGTCCGCGGTGCCGTGCGCCACCAGGTAGGCGGCCGTGATCCCGGCCGCGTTCTTGAGCACCGAGGTGGAGTCGTACCCGGCCGGGTTCTCCTGCGGCGTGCGCATGAAGCGCTCGCTGTAGATGTTGTCGTACAGCCGCCAGTCGGTGACCGGGGCGATCGAGATCCCCGCCTTGTACAGCCGCCCGCCGCGCGCCAGGGAGATGCCGGTGGTGTACCCGCCGCCGCTCCACCCCCACATGCCGATGCGGCCCGCGTCCACGCCCGGCTGCCGGGCCATGTAGCGGGCCGCCGCCATCAGGTCGTCGCTGACCTGCACGCCGTGGTTCAGGTAGCCGGTCTTTTCCCAGGCACGGCCGCGGTTGGAGGTGCCGCGGGTGTCCACGTTCACCACGATGTACCCCTTCTGCGCCATGAGCTGGTGCCACAGGGCGCGGCTCCCCTGCCACGAGTCGATCGCCGTCTGCGCGCCGGGGGTGCCGTACACGTAGAAGAGCACCGGGTGCTTCTTCGTCGCGTCGAAGTTGGGCGGGCGCACCACCATGGCGTTCATCTCCGCGCCGCCCTGCAGGGGGATGCGGATGAACTCCGGCTCGCCCACCCCGGCCGCCCGCAGGTTGGCCCGGGCCCGCGCGTTGTCGGAGAGGGCGCGGACCAGCGTCCCGTCGGTGCGGAACAGCCGGCTCACCGGCGGGGTGCTGGCGCGCGACCAGATGTCCACGAAGGTGCGCCCGTCGGGGCTGACGCTGGTGGCGTGGGTGCCGGGCTCGCGGGTCAGCTTCTGCACGGCGCCGCCGTCCAGCTTGACCCGGTACAGGTGCCGCTCGGCGGGGTTGCCGCCGGTGCCGGTGAAGTACACCCAGCCGCCGCGCTCGTCCACCCGGTCCACCGAGGTGACGTCCCACGCGTCGGGGGTGAGCTTGCGCACAACGCGCCCGTCGCGGCCGTACAGGTAGATCTGGTTCCAGCCGTCGCGCTGGCTGGTCCACAGGATCTGGCTTCCGCCGCGGACGAAGGTGAGGTCCTCGTCCACGTTGACCCAGGCGGAGTCGGTGTCGCTGAACAGCGTGCGGCTGCGCCCGGTGCCGGCGTCGGCGAGCAGGACGTCGATGCGGTTCTGGCGGCGGTTCATCCGCTGGATCACCAGCTCGCCCGGCGACTCCGCCCACTCCATGCGCGCCAGGTACTCGCCCTCGCCGGTGTCCATCCAGCGGGTCTCGCCGCCGGCCGCGTCCACCACCCCGATCTTCACCTGGCTGTTGGGCTCGCCGGGCTTGGGGTAGCGCAGGCCGACGGGGACGGAGTACTGCCCCATGTCGTTGACCCAGGTCTGCACGGGCACGCGGCCCTGGTCCAGCCGCCAGAAGGCGATGCGCCGGCCGTCCGGGCTCCAGCGCCAGCCGTCCTGCACGCCCAGTTCCTCCTCGTACACCCAGTCGAAGGTGCCGTTGATGACGGTGTCGCTGCCGTCGCGGGTCAGCTGGGTCTCGCGCCCGGAGGCCAGGTCCACCACGAACAGGTTGTTGTCGCGGACGAAGCCCACGCGGGTGCCGTCCGGCGACAGCTTGGCGAACTGCTGCCACCCCTGCCCGCGGCTCAGCGGCACCAGGCGCCCGGCCTGCGCGTCCCACACGTAGTAGGTGCCCTTGGTGCGCGAGCGCCAGACCTGCTGGGAGTTGGTGTAGATCAGCGCCCGGCGCCCGTCGGCCGACCAGGTGATGTCCTCCACGTCGATGGGCTCGCTCTGCCCCTCGGCCCGCAGGCTGGAGCCCTGGACGATGCGCTGGCGCTTGCCGTCGTCGATGCCCACGGTCCACACGTCGCTGGCGCGGGTCTGCGGGTCGGCCTCCACCACCACGAAGCTCCGGCCGTCGTCCGACCACTGCGGGTAGAACGCGCCCCCGGAAAAGTCGCCGGTGGTGAAGATGCGCTGGAGGGTGAGCTGCTGCGCGGCCGCCGGCGCGGCCGTCGCGAGGACCGCGACCGCGGAGATCCCCGCGGCTGCGGAGCGGAACCGGATGGTCATGACGTTCCCTGTTCGGGTGAGAGCGCCCCGCCGCGAGACCGGCCGGGCGGGCTGCCGACTAGAATGCAGCCTGGTACGGGGAAACGCCAGACCGGGTTCCCGGGAACGGAAGTGCGAGAGTGCGGGAGTGCGGGAGTGCGGGAGTGCGGGAGTGCGGGAGTGCGGGAGTGCGGGAGTGCGCGGCGATGCAGTTTGGTGCGCGGGCGGTGCAGAATGGTGCAGCACAGGGTTAGACCGCGAAAACGGACGGCGCCGGGCGGGAACCTTCCCGCCCGGCGCCGTCCGTGGCAGCCGGGACCCGCGCCGATGCCCGCGTGAGGGATGCGAGCGCGAAGCGGCGAGACCCGCGGCAGTTTGCGGGGCTCGCCTCCGTTAGGCAGCGTTGTTTGCTGCCTTACGGAGCCGCAGCCCGACCCCGGCGCAGCCGGGGGCACGCCCGAACCCGCAGTTCGAACGTGCTCCCGTCAAACAACCATCAGCTCAGGAAACCGAGCCGATCAGTGCCCCGCAGCGTGCCCCTCGGGATGGTGCCAGGGGTCCAGCTGCTCGCCGTTGTACGTGGCGGCGCCCGGGCCGGTGCCGGTCTTGCCGACGCGCGCCGGGATCTCGATGGTCACCTCGCCGACGTTGTTGTCGTAGCTCTTCTCGGCGAACATGTGGCAGAAGCCCTTGCTGTCCTTGGCCGGGCAGACCTCACCCTTCTTGGCGACGAACGGCGGGTTGGCGGTGACCCGGATGATGTACTTGCCGGGGCCCACGGGCTCGTTGGGGTCGGTCAGCAGGAAGAGCTGGCCGGGGAGCGACTTGAAGTACTCGTCGCCGAAGTTGGTGGAGATCCCCTGGTTGCCGTGGATGGTCAGGTTGCCGCAGTTGCTGTAGTAGCGGGCCTTGGGCTGCTCACCCGGGGTGCTGTTCTCCATGGGGGTGGTGTCCAGCATGCAGAAGCCGCGCTTGCGCGACTGCACCGGCGAGCCGAGCGTGCCGTCCGGGTTGATGCGGATCAGCTCGTAGGTGGCGTAGTTGCGGAAGTGGAAGTGCGCGTGGCAGGAGGCGAACTCGAACAGGCCGTCCTGGTCGGAGAAGTCGCCGTCGCCGTTGGGGTCCATGTGCTTGAGCGGGTCGCCCACGAACAGGTCGGCGTCGCCGACGTTGTTGATGAGCACGGAGAAGCGCAGCGACTTGTGGGTGCCGGTGGGGATGTTGCCCTCCTCCACGCTGCACTGCCCCTGCACGAAGCTCTCCTCCACCACTAGCCACGAGGTGCGCATCTTCTCGGTGTCCACCACCAGGTCCGGCGTGCCCACCAGGTCCTGCACGGCGGCCTTGGCAGGGGGAGCGGAGGCGGTGACCTGGCTGGTCTGGTCGGCGTTGCACGCCGCGAAAGCCATGAGGGCGAACGTGCCGGCGGTACACGCCAGCACCGTGAGGTTCCTGCGCATCTTGCCTCCCGGAAGGAATTGTGAGGGGATGGATCCCCGAGGACCCGCCCGCGAGCGCGGGCGGAGCGCTGCAAAGTGGTGCACCGTCCCGGGACCGGGGTCCGGTCCCGCGCGCCGCCCGGGAAAGCGCGGCGGGCTCCCGGGGCACGTGCCCCGGGCGGTGCAACCACCTGTAAGGCTGTAGTTTGCTACAATCGGCGCGGCCGAGGGACGTGCCCGGCCAGGGGATGGAACGGGACTCTGCGGCCGCGGAGCAGCAGCAGAGACTCTGGATCAGTCGCAAACTCTGCGCCGGAAGAGCGGCGGGCTCCGTTCCCGGATGGGAACGGAGCCCGCTTCGCTCAGCCGGGGCCGCGCAGCGTCCGCCCGCTGCGGTCGGCCCGCTTGATGGGGCCGGTGCGCCGCGGCGCCGCCTGCCGCTCGGCCAGCAGGGCGGCGAGCCCGGCGACGGTGGGCTGCTCGAACAGCGCGGGGATGGGCAGCTCCACGCCGAACGTGGTCCTCACCCGGGCCACCACCTGCATCACCAGCAGCGAGTGGCCGCCCAGGTCGAAGAAGTTGTCGTGCACGCCCACGGGCGAGCGCCGCAGCACCTCCTCCCAGATCCTCACCAGCCCCTCCTCCATCTCGCCCCGCGGGGCCACGTAGCCGGCGGCGCTCTCCCGCTGCTCCGGGGCGGGAAGCGCCCGCCGGTCGGTCTTGCCGCTGGGGGTGAGCGGGAAGGCTTCCAGCGCGACGAACGCGGTGGGGACCATGTGCTCGGGGAGCCGCTCGCGCAGCCAGCCGCGCAGCTCGGCCTCGGCGGGGGCGGCGGCGCCGGCGGCGGGGACCACGTACCCCACCAGGCGCCGGTCGCCGGGGACGTCCTCCCGCGCCACCACCACCGCCTCGGCGACGGCGGGGTGCCCGCGGAGCAGCGACTCGATCTCGCCGGGCTCGATGCGGAAGCCGCGCACCTTGACCTGCTGGTCCGCGCGGCCGGCGTACTCCAGCTGCCCGTCGGGGCGCAGCCGCCCCAGGTCGCCCGTGCGGTACATGCGCTCCCCCGCCCCGCCGAACGGGTCGGGGATCCAGCGCTCGGCGGTGAGCCCCGGGCGGTCCAGGTAGCCACGCCCCAGCCCCTCGCCGGCCACGTACAGCTCGCCGCGCACGCCGCGCGGCACGGGCTGGAGGGCCCGGTCCAGCACGTAGAAGCGGGTGTCGTGCAGCGGCCGCCCGATGGGCGGCGCGCCCCCGTCGCCGCGCTCCAGCTCGGCCCAGGTGGAGTAGGTGGTGTCCTCGGAGGGACCGTACAGGTTGACGACGCGCCGCACGTGGCCCAGCGCCCAGCTGTCGCCGGCCAGCGCGGCGGAGACCGGCTCCCCGGCCAGGTTGACCGTGCGCACCGTGGAGGGGATGCCCCCCACGCGCAGCAGCTCGGCCCAGGCGGAGGGGACGGTGTTCACCAGCGTCACCCCGGCCGCCTCGCCCAGCTCCGGGAGCTGGAGGACGTTGCGGGCGAGCACCACGGTGCCCCCGGCGGTGAGCGGCAGAAAGATCTCGAAGACGGAGATGTCGAAGGCGATGGAGGTGGAGGCGAGCAGCCCGGCCCGCTCCTCCGCCCCGAACGTGTCCGCGCCCCAGGCCAGCATCGCCACGGCGCTGCGGTGCCGGATCACCACGCCCTTGGGGCGGCCGGTGGAGCCGGAGGTGTAGATCAGGTACGCGGCGTTCTCGGGGTCGGCCGGGGCGCGCGCGCCGTCCTCCGCGGACGCGGGGGGGAAGAGACCGGCGTCGGCGTCCAGCCGCACCACCCGGGCGGCGTGGCCGGGCGGGAGGGCGCCGGCGAGCGACTCCTGGGTGAGCACCACGCGCGCGGCGGAGTCCTCCAGCGTGGTCGCGGTGCGCTCCCGCGGGTAGGCGGGGTCCAGCGGGACGTACGTCCCGCCGGCCCGCAGGATCCCCAGGAGCGCGGCCACCAGCATGGGGGAGCGCTCCAGGTACACGCCCACCCGGGTCTCCGGCCCCACCCCCGCGGAGCGCAGGAAGTCGGCGATGCGGCCGGACTCGCGGTGCAGCTCGGCGAAGGTGACGCGCACGTCGCCCGCCGCCAGCGCCGTGGCGTCCGGGGTGCGGCGCACCTGCGCCGCCACCAGGTCGTGGATGCACGGGCCGGCCGGGGCACCGCCGGCGGCGCCCTGCCAGCGGACCAGCACCTCCTCGCGCTCGGCGTCGGCCAGGATCGGGATCTCGGCCAGCGGCCGGTCCGGCTGCGCGACGGCGCGCTCCAGCAGCGCGACGTAGTGGCCGACCATGCGGTCCACCGTGCCGGCGTCGAACAGCTCCGCGCGGTACGAGATCTCGCCCACCACCCGGGCGCCGGACTCCACCAGCCCCATGCCGAGGTCGAAGTGGGTGGTCTCCCCCTCCCCGCGGCCCAGCGGCTCCACCTCCAGGTCCCCCATCTCCAGCCTGCCGCGCTCGTTGTTCTGGAGCACGAACAGCACCTGGAACAGGGGGGTGTGCGACAGGCTGCGCTCGGGCTGGAGCTCCTCCACCAGCTTCTCGAAGGGGATGTCCTGGTGCGCGTAGGCGCCCAGCGTGGTCTCCCTCACCTGCCCCAGCAGCTCGCGCAGCGACGGGGCGCCGCCCAGCTCCGCGCGCAGCACCAGGGTGTTGACGAAGAAGCCGATCAGCCCCTCGGTCTCCACGCGGTTGCGCCCGGCGATGGGGGTGCCCACGCTGACGTCGTCCTGTCCGCTCCAGCGCCCCAGCAGCGCCTGCCAGGCGGCGAGCAGCGTCATGAACAGCGTTCCCCCCTCCCCCAGGGTCAGCTCGCGCAGCGCCGCCGTGGCCGCCTCCGACACCCGGAAGGGGCGGTGGCCGCCGCGCGGGCTCTGCACCGGGGGACGCGGACGGTCGGTGGGGATCTCCAGCAGCGGCGGGGCGCCGGCCAGGCGCTCGCGCCAGTAGGCGAGCTGCCGCTCCAGGACGTCGCCGGCGAGCCAGCCGCGCTGCCAGGCCGCGAAGTCCGGGTACTGCACGGGGAGCGGGGGGAGCCGCGCCTCCTCGCCCCGCGAGAAGGCGGTGTAGAAGACGGACAGCTCGCGCACCAGGATGCCGCTGGACCACCCGTCGGAGACGATGTGGTGCAGCGTGAGCAGCAGCCCCCAGTCCTCGTCGGCCAGGCGCAGCAGGCGAGCGCGCAGCACGGGTCCGCGCGCCAGGTCGAAGGGGGCGGCGGCCTCGGCCCGGATCAGCTCCATGGCCGCGGCGGCGAGCTCGTCCTCCGGGAGGGCGCGGAGGTCTTCCACCGGGAGGGGGCGCGTGCCGGCGGGCTCCACCACCTGCACGGGCATGCCGTCCTGGAAGGCGAACACGGTGCGCAGCGACTCGTGCCGGGCGCGGAGCGCGTCCAGCGCACGCCCCAGCGCGTCCACGTCCAGCCGGCCCCGCAGGCGCAGCGCGTACGGGATGTTGTAGGCGGCGCTCTCCGGCTCCATCTGCTGGATGAACCAGAGCCGCTGCTGTGCGAACGAGGCGGGGAGCGGCCGGTCGCGCGGAACGGGGACCAGCGGCGGCGCGCTGGTCCCGGCGCCCGCGCGCACGGCGGCGTCCACCCGCTCGGCGAGCGCGGCCAGGTCGGGCGCCTCGAACACGGCGCGCAGCGGCACCTCCACCCCGAAGGCGGCGCGGATGCGGGACACCACGCGCGTGGCGAGCAGGGAGTGCCCGCCCAGGGCGAAGAAGCTGTCGTGCACGCCCACGCGGCCGACGCGGAGCACGCCGGACCAGATGCCGGCGAGGATCTCCTCGGCGGGGGTGCGCGGCGCGACCCAGCCGTCGTCGGAGGCGGAGGCGTCTGGCGCGGGGAGGGCGCCCGGGTCGGTCTTGCCGTTGGGGGTGAGCGGGAGCGCGTCCAGCACCGCCCAGGCGCCGGGGACCATGTACTCGGGGAGGCGCTCCAGCAGGTACGCCCGCAGCCCCGCGGCGTCCGGGGCGGCGCCCGCCGCCGGCACCACGTACCCCACCAGCCGGGCGTGCCCGCCCGCGTCCTCGCGCGCCGCGACGGCGGCCGCGCGGACCTCCGGGTGCCGGAGCAGCACGGCCTCGATCTCGCCCGGCTCGATGCGGAAGCCCCTCACCTTGACCTGCTGGTCCACGCGGCCCACGTACTCCAGCCCGCCGTCGGCGCGCCGGCGCGCCCGGTCGCCGGAGCGGTACATCCGCGCCCCCGGCTCGCCCGAGAACGGGTCCGGGACGAAGCTGGCCGCGGTCGGCTCCGGCCGCCCCAGGTAGCCGCGGGCGACGCCCGCGCCGCCCACGTACAGCTCGCCCGGCACGCCCACGGGGACCGGCGCGCCGTGCGCGTCCAGCAGGTACACGCGCACGTTGCCCACCGGCCGCCCGATGGACACCGGCTCGCCCGGGCGCACCCGCGCCGCGGTCGCGTTGACCGTGGCCTCGGTGGGACCGTAGTGGTTCCACAGCGCCACCTCCGGGAACTCCGCGAAGGTGCGCTCCGCCAGCTGCGCCGGGAGCGCCTCCCCGCCCAGCAGCACGGCCCTCAGCCCCCGCGGCCTGGGCGCCTCGCCCGCGCGCACCAGCTCCAGCATTGCGCTCCACAGCGCGGGCACCCCGCCGAACGAGGTCCGCTCGTGCTCCGACAGGGCCCGGAGCAGCGCCGCCGGGTCGGTGACGGTCTCCTCCGGCAGCACCCACACCGGCTCGCCGCGCAGCAGCGGCGGAAAGAGCTGCCGCACGTGCGCGTCGAAGCCGAGCCGGCTCACCAGCGGCAGCGCGAAGCCGTCCGTCCCCAGCACCGTCTCGTCGAACCACGCCAGGTAGTTGGACAGCCCCCGGTGCGTGACCAGCACGCCCTTTGGGGTGCCGGTGGAGCCGGAGGTGTAGACGACGTAGGCCAGGTTGTCGGGGGACGGGGAGTGCGAAAGTGCGGGAGTGCGGGAGTGCGAAAGTGCGTCCGCGCCGTCGGGCTCGGCGCCGCCGTCCACCTCCACCACCGCGCCGGCGAACCCGGCGATCCGCCCGGCCAGCTCCGCGCCGACGACCACGGCGGAGGCGCCCGCGTCCTCCAGCATGAAGCGCAGGCGCTCGTCGGGGTACGACGGGTCGAGGGAGACGTAGGCGGCGCCGGCCTTGAGGATGCCGAGCACGGCGACCACGGTCCCGGCGCTGCGCTCCAGCAGCATGCCCACGCGGCCGTCCACGCCCACGCCGGCGCCGCGCAGCCGCCCGGCGAGGAGGTCCGCGCGGCGCTCCAGCTCCGCGAAGGTCAGCGTCCCCGCGGCGGACACCACGGCGGGGGCGTCGGGAGTGCGGCGGGCCTGCTCGGAGATGCGCTCGTGGACCGGGCGCGACAGGTCGTAGGGGCGGGCGGTGGCGTTCCACTCCTCCAGCAGCTGCCGGCGCTCGCCGTCGCCCAGCAGGGCGTAGTCGGCGACGCGGCGGTCCGGGTCGGCGGCGATCCCGTCCAGCAGCGCGGTGAAGTGGCCCAGCATCCGCTCTATGGTGGCGGCGTCGAACAGCTCGGTGCGGTACGAGAGCGACCCCGTCAGCCGGCCGTCGCGCTCCAGCATCGCCATGCTCAGGTCGAAGCGGGCGCTCTCCGCGTCCCGGCGGATCGACTCCAGCGCCAGGCCGCCCAGGCTGAGCAGCGCGGCCTCGTTGTTCCGGAGCGAGAACACCGCCTGGTAGATGGGCGTGTGCGTCAGCGAGCGCTCCGGGTGCAGCTCCTCCACCAGCTTCTCGAAGGGGACGTCCTGGTGCGCGTAGGCGCCCAGCGTGACGTCGCGGACGCGGCGGACCAGCCCCGCGAAGGTGGGATCGCCCGACAGGTCGCCGCGCAGCACCAGGGTGTTCACGAAGAAGCCGATCAGCCCCTCCACCTCCACCCGGCTGCGCCCGGCGATGGGCGTGCCCACCAGCACGTCGTCCTGGCCGGACCAGCGGCCCAGGAGCGCCTGCCAGGCGGCGAGCAGCGTCATGAACAGCGTGGAGCGCTCGCGGCGGCCGAGCGCCTGCAGCGCGGCCGTGGTCTCCGCCGACAGCTCGAAGCGGCGGTACTCGCCCGCGGAGCCCTGCACCGCGCCGCGGGGGCGGTCGGTGGGGACGGCGAGGAGCGGCGGGGCGCCGGCCAGGCGGCCGCGCCACCAGTCCAGCTGCAGCTCCAGCGTCTCGCCGGAGAGCCAGTCGCGCTGCCAGGCGGCGAAGTCGGCGTACTGCACCGGCAGCGGCGGGAGCAGGGGCTCGCCGCCGCGGGCGAAGGCGGTGTAGCACGCCGACAGCTCGCGCATCAGCACGCCGGTGGACCAGCCGTCGCTGACGATGTGGTGCAGCACCATCACCATCCCCCACTCCTCCTCGCCCAGCCGGAGGAGGCTCACCCGGAACGGGGGCCCGGCCTCCAGGTCGAACGGGCGGGCGGCCTCCTCCCGCACCCGCAGGCGGAGCTCGGCGGCCTGCGCCTCCCCGGCGAAGCCGCGCAGGTCGGTGACGGGGATCTCGCGCGGACCCGGCTCGCCCACGAGCTGCACGGGCTCGCCGTCCACCTCGGCGAACGTGGTGCGCAGCGTCTCGTGGCGCTCCCGCAGCGCGGCGAAGCTCCGCTCCAGCGCGTCCGGGTCCAGCCGGCCGCGGATGCGCACGGCGTACGGCATGTTGTACGCGGCGCTCCGCGGCTCCATCCGCTGGATGAACCAGAGGCGCTGCTGCGAAAAGGACACGGGGAGCGGGCCGCCCCGCGGGATGCGGCGCAGCGGCGGCGCCTGTACGCCCAGCCCCTCGCCCAGCGCGGCCTGCACCCGCTCGGCCAGGCCGGACAGGGTGGGCGCCTCGAACACGGCGCGCAGCGGCACCTCGGCCCCGAAGGTCTCGCGGACGCGGGACACGACGCGGGTGGCGAGCAGCGAGTGGCCGCCGATCTCGAAGAAGTTGTCGTGCGCGCCCACCGTCTCCAGCCGGAGCACCTCGGCCCAGATCCCGGCAAGGATCTCCTCGGCCGGGGTGCGCGGGGCCACGAAGCCGTCCTCCGCGCCGGCGGACGCTTCCGGCGCGGGGAGGGCGCGGCGGTCCACCTTGCCGTTGGGGGAGAGCGGAAGCTCCTCCAGCACGGCGATCGCGCCGGGGACCATGTACTCCGGCAGCCGCTCGGCCAGGTGGCGGCGCAGCTCGGCGGTGGAGGGCGACGCGCCGCTCTCCGGGACCACGTAGCCCACCAGCCGCGGCGTGCCCGGCGCGTCCTCGCGCACGGCCACGGCGGCGGCGCGGACGCCGGGGTGGCGCTCCAGGGTCGCCTCGATCTCGCCCAGCTCGATGCGGAAGCCGCGCACCTTGACCTGCTGGTCCACGCGGCCCGAGTACTCCAGCTCGCCGTCGGCGCGCCAGCGCACCCGGTCGCCGGAGCGGTACATGCGCGCCCCCGGCTCGCCCGAGAACGGGTCCGGGACGAACTTCTCGGCGGTCAGCCCGGGCCGCCCCAGGTAGCCGCGGGCGACGCCCGCGCCGCCCACGTACAGCTCGCCCGGCACCCCCACGGGCGTCGGCGCGCCGTGCGCGTCCAGCAGGTACACGCGCACGTTGCCCACCGGCCGCCCGATGGTGACCGGCTCGAAGGGCCGCACCCGCGCCACCGTGGTGTTGACCGTGGCCTCGGTGGGCCCGTAGTGGTTCAGCAGCGCCACCTGGGGGAAGGTAGCGAAGGTGCGCTCGGCCAGGTCGGGCGACAGCGCCTCGCCGCCCAGCAGCACGGCCCTCAGCCCCCGCGGCTTCGGCGCCTCGCCGGCGCGCACCAGGTCCAGCATGGCGCTCCACAGCGACGGCACCCCGCCGAACGACACCCGCTCGTGCTCCGACAGGGCCCGCAGCAGCGCCGCCGGGTCGGTGACGGTCTCCTCCGGCAGCACCCACACCGGCTCGCCGCGCAGCAGCGGCGGAAAGAGCTGCCGCACGTGCGCGTCGAAGCTGAGCCGGCTGACCAGCGGCAGCGCGAAGCCGTCCGTCCCGAGCACCGACTCGTCGAACCACGCCAGGTAGTTGGACAGCCCGCGGTGCGTGACCAGCACGCCCTTGGGGGTGCCGGTGGAGCCGGAGGTGTAGATGACGTACGCCAGGTTGTCGGGGGACGCGGAGTGCGAAAGTGCGGGAGTGCGGGAGTGCGAAAGTGCGTCGGCGTCGTCGGGCTCCGCGCCGCCGCCCACCGCCACCACCGCGCCTCCGAACTCCGACACCCGCGCGGCCAGCTCCGCGCCGACGACCACGGCGGACGCGCCCGCGTCCTCCAGCATGAAGCGCAGGCGGTCGTCGGGGTACGACGGGTCGAGGGAGACGTAGGCGGCGCCGGCCTTGAGGATGCCGAGCACGGCGACCACGGTCTCGGCGCTGCGCTCCAGCAGCATCCCCACGCGGCCGTCCACGCCGACGCCCGCCGCGGCCAGCCGCCGGGCGAGCGCGTCCGCGCGGCGCTCCAGCTCCGCGAAGGTCAGCGTCCCCGCGGCGGACACCACGGCGGGGGCGTCGGGAGTGCGGCGGGCCTGCTCGGAGATGCGCTCGTGGACCGGGCGCGACAGGTCGTACGGGCGGGCGGTGGCGTTCCACTCCTCCAGCACCCGGCCGCGCTCGGCCGCGTCCATCAGCGGCAGGTCGGAGATGCGGCGGTCCGGGTCGGCGGCGATGCCGTCGAGCAGCGCGGCGTAGTGCGCGGCGATGCGCTCGGCGGTGGCCCGGTCGAACAGGTCGGTGGCGTAGGAAAGGCCGCCGCGGATCTCCGCGGGCGTCTCCATCAGCGTCAGGATCAGGTCGTACTTGGCCGACTCCATCCGCGCGCCGTACACCCCGATCCGCAGCCCCGACTCCGCCGGCGCCTCCGCCCCGGGCGCGTTCTGCAGCGAGAACATCACCTGGAAGACGGGGCTGCGGCTCAGGTCGCGCTCCGGGGCCAGCTCCTCCACGATCCGCTCGAAGGGGAGGTCCTGGTGGGCGTACGCCCCGAAGGTCCGCTCCCGCACCTGCCGCAGCAGCTCGCGGAAGGTGGGGTCGCCGGACAGGTCGGCCCGCAGCGCCAGCGTGTTGACGAAGAAGCCGATCAGCGCCTCGATCTCGCTGCGGTTGCGGTTAGCGATGGGGGTGCCGACGACCACGTCCTCCTGCCCCGCGTGGCGCGCCAGCAGCGTCTGCCAGGCGGCGACCAGCGGCATGAACAGCGTGGCCCCCTCCGCGCGGGCCAGGTCGCGGAGCGCGGCCGCCGTGGCCGCGGAGATCTCCAGCCCCACGCTGCCGCCGTGGAAGCTGGGCGCCGGCGGGCGCGGGCGGTCGGTGGGGAGCTCCAGCACGGGCGGGCTGCCCAGCTGCTCGCGCCAGTAGGCGAGCTGCGCCTCCAGCCGGTCGCCGGAGAGCCGCTCGCGCTGCCACACGGCGAAGTCGGCGTACTGGATGGGGAGGTCGTCCAGCGGCGACTCCTCCCCGCGCGAGTACGCCTCGTACAGCGCGCCCAGCTCGCGCAGCAGCACGCCGATGGACCAGGCGTCGCTGACGATGTGGTGCATCGTCAGGAAGAGGACGTGCTGCTCCGGCTCCAGCTTCAGCAGCTCGGCGTGGAAGAGCGGGCCCGCCGCCAGGTCGAAGGAGCGCCGCGCCTCGGCCTCGGCGCGGCGCTCCAGCTCGGCCTGCCGCTCCGCCTCGGGGAGGCCGCTGGCGTCGGCCCGCGGCAGCTCCAGCTCCCTCCAGGGGAGCACCACCTGCACCGCCTCCCCCTCCTCCTCCTCGAACACGGTGCGCAGCACCTCGTGCCGCCGGACGATCTCGCCCAGGGCGCGGGCCAGCGCGTCCGCGTCCAGCGCCCCCTCCAGCAGGAGCACGGTGGGGACGTTGTAGAGCGGGTTCCCCGGGTCCATCTGGTCCACGAACCAGAGGCGCTGCTGGGCGAAGGAGAGCGGGAAGACGAAGACTTCCTCCTCGTCCTCCATCCCGGGGAGGTTGGCCTCGGCGTCGAACTGCTGCGGGAGCGTGTGCATCTGCCGTGTCGGTTTACTGCGAAGAAGTCCGGCGCGCGGTGGAGCTGCGCGCCTGTCTCGTGATCGGGGCCGGCACGTCGGCCAGGGAGCCGGCCGCCAGCAGGCCGTCCACCCGCCGCGCCAGCGCCTCCACCGTGGGGTCGTCGAAGAGGTCGGCCACCAGCAGCTCCACGCGGAACGCCTCGCGGACGCGGGAGACCACCTGCGTGGCGAGCAGCGAGTGCCCGCCCAGCGCGAGGAAGGTGTCGGCGACGCCCACGCGCGGCAGGGCCAGGACCTCCGCCCACACCGCGGCCAGCCGCTCCTCCGTGGGGGTGCGCGGCGCCACGTACGTGTCGTCGTCCGTGGCGGGCTCGGGCGCCGGGAGGGCGCGGCGGTCGGTCTTGCCGCTGGGGGTGCGCGGCAGCGACGCCAGCTCCACCACGGCCGAGGGGACCATGTGCTCGGGGAGCCGCCCGCGCAGCCACTCCCGCAGCGCGGCGGCGCCGGGCGCGCCCTCCCCGTCCGCGGGGACCACGTAGGCGACCATGCGCCGGTCCCCCGCCCCGTCGGCGCGGACCAGGGCGGCGGCGTCCGCGACGGCGGGGTGCTCGCGGAGCACGGACTCCACCTCGCCCAGCTCCACGCGGAAGCCGCGGATCTTGACCTGGGTGTCGGCGCGCCCCAGGTACTCCAGCTCGCCGGCGGGCGACCAGCGCGCCCGGTCCAGCGTCCGGTACATGCGCCCGCCCGGCGCGGGGGAGAACGGGTCGGGGAGGAAGCGCTCGGCCGTCAGCCCCGGGCGCGCGTGGTAGCCGCGCGCCACCCCGGCCCCGGCCAGGTACAGCTCGCCCGCCGCGCCCACGGGCGCCGGCCGCAGCTCCGCGTCCAGCACGTACGCCCGCGAGTCGCCCAGCGCCCGGCCGATGGACACGCGCTCCGCCCCGCGCTCCACCACGGTCCAGGTGGAGTAGACCGTGTCCTCGGTGGGCCCGTACAGGTTCCTGACCGTGTCCACGTGCCCCAGCGCGTAGAGCCCGCGCGCCAGGTCCGCCGGGAGCGGCTCGCCGGCCAGGTTGAAGGCCGTCACGCTCCGCGGGATCCCGCCCGTCCGGAGCAGCTCGGCGGCGGCGGTGGGGACCATGGTCGCCAGCCGCACGCCGTCCGCCTCGGCGAGCGAGGCGAGCTCCAGCGCGTTCTCCACCAGCACCAGCCGCCCGCCCCAGCACAGCGTCCCCCAGATCTCCGCCACGGACACGTCGAACGAGACGGAGGTGGACGCCAGCGCCCCCGCGCGCTCCTCGTCGCTCACGGTGTCGCGCATCCAGTGCACCAGCGCCGCGGCGGCGCCGTGCGGGATGGCAACACCCTTGGGGCGGCCGGTGGAGCCGGAGGTGTAGATGAGGTACGCGAGGGATAGGGAACAGGGAACAGGGAACAGGGAACAGCCTGCAACGGCCGGCCCATCCTCCGCACCGTCGTTCTCCCCCTTTCTCCCGCTTGCGGGGGAGAGGGGGCCGGGGGGAGAGGGGGCCTGCCCGGGGACGGCGCCGTCCACCGCCAGGACGTCGCCGCCGAACTCCGCGAACAGCGCCGCCAGGCTCTCCTGCGTCACCACCACGCGCGCGCCGGAGTCGGCGAGCATGAAGGCGAGGCGGTCGGCGGGGTAGGCGGGGTCGAGCGGGAGGCAGGCGCCGCCCGACAGGAGGACGCCGATCAGGGCGGCGATCAGCTCGGGGGTGCGCGGCAGGCAGACGCCGACGACCGACTCGGGGCCGACGCCGAGGGCGCGCAGGCGGGCGGCGAGCGCGTCGGCGCGGGCGGCGAGGGCGGCGTAGGTGACGACCCGACCGCGGAACGAGATCGCGGGGGCGTCGGGAACCCGGGCGGCGGCGGCGGCGAACAGCTCGTGGACCGGCACGTCGCGCGGGTAGCCGCGGGCGGTGTCGTTCCACCCGGAGAGGAGCTGCTCGCGCTCCTCCGGGGGGAGGAGGTCCAGGGCGTCGTGGCGGGCGTCCGGGTCGGCGGCCATGCGCTCCAGCACGGCCAGGTGGGCGGCGAGGAGCCGCTCCACCTGCGCGTCGGAGAAGCGCGCGGCGTCGTACTCCACCGCCAGCTGCACGCCGGCGCCCCCGGCGCCCTGCGCGAAGGTGACGCCCAGCGGGAAGTTGGTGGTGCCCGTGGAGCGGGCTCGGACGAAGCGGCCGCCCTCCTCCGCCGCCACGCGGTCCATCACGTGGAAGTGGACGAAGTTGAAGAGCACCTCGAACGGGGGCTCGCCGCCGCGCATCCGCTGCAGCTCCGCCACCGGGAAGCGGCGGAAGGGGAGCATGCGCCGCTCGGCGTCGAACGCGGCGCGGACGAGGTCGAGCCAGCTCCCCCTTCCCGGGCGCAGCCGCAGCGGCAGCGTGTTCAGGAACAGACCGAGCACCCGCTCGCCGTCGCCGCCCTCGGGCCTGCCGTTGGCGACGACGCCCACCGTGACGTCGTCCGTGCCGGCGGCGGCGCCCATCGCCCGCAGGTGCGCGGCGAGCAGCACGCTCTTGAGCGTGGCCCCGGCGCGCCGCGCCACCCGGCCCAGCGCGTCGGCGAGCTCCGCCGGCAGCTCGGCGGCCTGCGCGCGCGCGCCCGCCTCGCCCGCGGGTGCGAGCGACGGCGGGACGGTGGGCTCGGCGTCCTCCAGCACGCCGGCCCAGAACTCCCTCGCCCCGGGCGACTCCAGCGCCTCGCGCTCCAGCGCCACGAAGTCGCGGAAGGTGGACGCGGGCGGCGCCGCCTCCGCGTCCCCCCCGCCGAAGTACAGGCCGAACAGCTCCGCCAGCAGCGCGGCGACGCTCCAGCCGTCCAGGATGGAGTGGTGCTCCGCGAAGCCGAGCTGGAATGCGTCGGGACCGCGCACGTGCGCGGCGAAGCGGATCAGCGGGGCCGCGCGCCAGTCGAACGGGCGCAGGCGCTCCGCCTCCATCCACGCGTCGACCGCCGCGTCCTGGGCCTCCGGCGCCAGGCCGGACAGGTCCTCCACCTCCAGCGGGATCTCCACCCCGGCGCGGACCAACTGCACCGGCTCGGAGAAGCCGGCCAGGTCGAACCCGGTGCGCAGGATGGCGTGCCGCCGCGCCAGCGTCGCCAGGACGCCGCGGAGCCGCGCCTCGTCCAGGGGGGCGCGGAGGTGGAAGGTGTTGACGTTCTGGTAGACGGCCCGGTCCGGGTGCTGCTCGGTGTGGAAGATCATCCCCAGCTGCAGGCGCGTCATGGGGTACGCGTCCTCGGTCCCCTCCGGCACCCGCGCCCGGTCCGCCGGCGACAGGAGCACGAACGGCTCGGCGGGGGCGGCGGCCTCGCGCCCCTCGGCGCGGATCCGCGGGGCCAGCTCCGCCACGGTCTGGAAGCGGAACACGTCCTGGAGCCCGAAGCCGATCCCGCGCTCGCGCGCCTTCGCCAGCACCTGGAGGCTGCGGATGGAGTCGCCGCCCAGCGCGAAGTAGTTGTCGTGCACGCCCACGCGGTCCAGCCCCAGCGTCTCCGCCCACACCTCCGCCAGCGCGGCCTCCACCGCGTCGCGCGGGGCCACGTAGCCGGCGCCCAGCTCCGGGCGCGCGCCGTCCGGCAGCGGCAGCCCGCGCCGGTCCACCTTTCCGTGCGGGGTAAGAGGAAGCGTCTCCAGCAGCACGAACGCCGCGGGCACCATGTACTCCGGCAGCCGCTCCGCCAGCAGGGCGCGCAGCGAGTCCACGGTGATCCCGTCCGCCGCCCCGTCCGCGACCACGTAGGCGACCAGGCGGCGCGCGCCGGGCTCGTCCTCGCGCGCCAGCACCAGCGCCTCGCGCACGCCCGGGTGCTCCAGCAGCGCGGCCTCGATCTCGCCCGGCTCGATGCGGAAGCCCCTCACCTTGACCTGCTGGTCGGCGCGGCCCAGGTACTCCAGCCCGCCCCCGGCGCGGCGGCGCGCCCGGTCGCCCGAGCGGTACATCCGCGCGCCCGGCACGGCCGAGAACGGGTCGGGGACGAAGCGCTCGGCGGTCAGCTCCGGCCGCCCCAGGTAGCCGCGCGCCACGCCTGCCCCGCCCACGAACATCTCCCCGGGGACGCCGGCCGGGACGGGCTCCAGGCCCCGGTCCAGCAGGTGGACGGCGAGGTCCGCGATCCCCTCGCCGATCACGCTCCCCGGCGCGCTCTCCGCGTCCTCCGCCGTGACCGGGCGATGGGTGACGTGGACGGTGGTCTCGGTGATCCCGTACATGTTCACCAGCCGCGGCCGCGCGTCGCCGTGGCGGTCGAACCAGGGCTTCAGGCTGCGCGGCTCCAGCGCCTCCCCGCCGAACACCACCCAGCGCAGCGCCAGGTCGTCGCCCGCCGCCGACTCGTCGGCGCGCGCAAGCTGCCGGAACGCGGAGGGCGTCTGGTTGAGCACGGTGACGCCCTCGCGGCCGAGCAGCGCGCGGAACGCCTCCGGGTCGCGGCTGGTCTCGAACGGCACCACCACCAGCCGCCCGCCGTGCAGCAGCGCCCCCCACAGCTCCCACACCGAGAAGTCGAAGGCGTACGAGTGGAACAGCGTCCACACGTCCTCCGCGCCGAAGCCGAACCGGTCCTGCGTCGCGTCGAACAGCCGCAGCACGTTGGCGTGCGTGACGACGACGCCCTTGGGGCGGCCGGTGGAGCCGGAGGTGTAGATGACGTAGGCGGCGGAGTCGGGAGACTGCGAGTGCGAAAGTGCGAAAGTGCGGGAGTGCGAAAGTGCGCCCGCGTCCCCGCCATTCCACGTGTCGTGCTCCCCGGAGGTCCCGTCGATCGCGACCACCTCGACCGGCGACCCGGCGAGCACGCCGCGCGTGGCCTCCTGCGCGAGCACCAGCGCGACGCCGGAATCCTCCAGCAGGTAGGCGATGCGGTCGGCGGGATAGGCGGGGTCGATGGGGACGTAGGCGCCGCCGGCGCGGAGCACGCCCAGGACCGCGACCACCATCTCCGCGGAGCGCTCCAGGCAGAGGCCCACGCGCGTCTCCGGGCCGACGCCGCGGCGGGCGAGCGCGTAGGCCAGGTCGGAGGAGCGGCGGTCCAGCTCGGCGTAGGTCAGCGACTCGGCGCCGAGCGTCACGGCCGGGGCGTCGGGCGTGCGGGCGGCCGCGGCGGCGAAGCGGCCGTGCAGCGTGTCGCGGACCGGGAAGGAGCGGGCGCCGCCCGCGGCGGACACCAGCTCGGCGCGCTCGGCGTCGTCCAGCAGGCGCAGCCCGGAGACGGGGCGGGCGGGGTCGCGCGCGGCGTCGGCGAGCAGCGTGGCGAGGTGCCGGCCCATCCGCTCGACGGTGGCGGCGTCGAACAGGTCGGTGCTGTACTGGATGCCGCCCAGCAGCCCGTCCGGCGATTCCAGCATGGTCAGCGTCAGGTCGAACTTCTCCGACCTGAACTCGAACTCCACCGGCTCCACGGCGACGCCGCCCAGGTCGAGCGCGCCCGGCGGCGCGTTCTGGAACACGAACATCACCTGGAAGAGCGGCGTGCGGCTCAGGCTGCGCTCGGGCTGCAGCTCTTCCACCAGCCGCTCGAACGGCAGGTCCTGGTGCTGGTAGGCGCCCAGCGTGGTCTCGCGCACGCGGGCGACCAGCTCGCGGAAGCCGGGATCGTCCCACAGCTCCGTGCGGAGCGCCAGCGTGTTGACGAAGAAGCCGATCAGCCGCTCCGTCTCCTGGCGGTTGCGCCCGGCGATGGGGGTGCCCACCACCACGTCGTCCTGGCCGGCGTAGCGCGCCAGGAGGAGCTGGAAGCCGGCCAGCAGGACCATGAACGGCGTGGCGCCCTCGCGCCGGCCCAGCGCGCGGAGGGCGCGCGCGGCATCGTCCGGGACGGCGAACACGTGCGACGCGCCGTGGAAGCGCTGCACCGGCGGGCGCGGGCGGTCCGTGGGGAGCTCCAGCACGGCGGGGGCGCCGCGCAGCCGCTCGCGCCACCACCCCAGCTGCCGCTCCAGCACCTCTCCCTGGAGCCATTCGCGCTGCCACACGGCGAAGTCGGCGTACTGCACGGGGAGCGGTGGGAGCGCGGGGTCCCGCCCGGCCAGGCGGGCGCGGTACGCCTCGCCCAGCTCGCCGAAGAAGATCCCCGTGCTCCACGCGTCGCTGACCACGTGGTGCATCACCATCGCCAGCACGTGCTCCTCGTCCGCGACGCGGAGCAGGCGGGCGCGCAGCAGCGGCCCCCGCGCCAGGTCGAAGGCGTGCCGCACCTCCTCGTCCACCGCGCGGCGGACGGCGGCCTCGCGCTCCGCCTCCGCGAGGTCGCGCAGGTCCTCCAGCGGGAGCGCGAACGGCTCCGGCGGGAGCACCACCTGCACGCCCCGCCCGCCGCGCGCCGGGAACACCGTACGCAAGGCCTCGTGGCGCCGCACCACCTCGCCCAGGGCCCACTCCAGCGCCGCCGCGTCCAGCGCGCCCGCCAGCCGCAGCGCCCCGGGGACGTTGTAGAACGGGCTCCCCGGCTCCAGGTGGTCCAGGAACCAGAGCCGCTCCTGCGCGAACGACAGCGGCAGTTCGCCGCCGCGCGGCGCGGGGCGGATGGGCGGGACGGGGACGGCGTCGGGGAGCGCGGCCTCCACGCGGCCGGCGAGGGCGGCCACGGTGGGCGCCTCGAACAGCACCTTCAGCGGCAGGTCCACGTGCAGCGCGGCGCGCAGGCGCGACATCGCCTGGGTTGCGAGCAGGGAGTGGCCGCCCAGGTCGAAGAAGCCCTCGTGGACGCCGACCCTTTCCAGCCGCAGCACCTCCGCGAAGATGCCGGCCAGGATCTCCTCGACCGGCGTGCGCGGCGCCCCGCCCTCCCCGGCGGGGGCGGCGTCCGGCGCCGGGAGGGCGCGGCGGTCCAGCTTGCCGCTGGCGGTGAGCGGCAGCCGGTCCAGCGCGACGAACGCCGCGGGGACCATGTACGCCGGCAGCGTCGCGCCCAGGAAGCCGCGCAGCTCCGCCGCGTCGGGGGCCTGCGCGCCGTCCGCCGGGGCCAGGTACGCCACCAGGCGGACGGCGCCCGGCTCGTCCTCGCGCGCGACCACGGCGCACTCGCGCACCGCGGGGTGGCGCGCCAGCTCCGTCTCCACCTCGCCGGGCTCGATGCGGAAGCCGCGCACCTTGACCTGCGCGTCGGTCCGCCCCAGGAACTCCAGCCGCCCGTCCGGCCGCCAGCGCACCCGGTCGCCGGTGCGGTACAGCCGCGCGCCGCCGTCGCTCCCGAACGGGTCCGGGACGAACCGCTCCGCCGTGAGCCCCGGGCGCCCCAGGTACCCGCGCGCCACGCCGGCGCCGCCCACGAACAGCTCGCCCGCGACGCCCGCCGGCACGGGTCGCCCGTGCGCGTCCAGCACGTACGCCCGCGCGTTGGACACCGGCCGCCCGATGGGAACCGGCGAGAGCGGCATGTCGGGCAGCTCGGCGCGCACCGGGTCCGCAGGCTCCGGCTCCGTCACGTCGGCCAGCGTGGCGACGATGGTCGCCTCCGTGGGCCCGTACGTGTTCACCAGCCGCGCGCGCGTCCCGAAGCGGGCCCGCCAGGCGTCCAGCCGCTCCGGGAGCGCCCGCTCCCCGCCGATGATCACCAGCCGCAGCGCCTCCGGGAGCGCCGGAAGCTCGTCCACCGGGGCGGCGGCCAGCTCGTGCCAGTACGCCGTGGGCAGCGAGGCCACGGTGATCCCCCACTCGCCGCACGCCCGCGCCCACGCGCCCGGCGAGTCGATCATCTCCTCCGTGCGCAGCACCAGCCCCGCCCCGGACGCGAGCGCCGGGAAGATCTCCTCCGCGCTGGCGTCGAACACCAGCGACGCGAACTGGAGCACCCGGTCCCCGGCCCCGATCCCGTACTCGGCCCGCGCGTGCTCCGTGTAGCCGGCGAGCGCCCGGTGCGGCACGACCACGCCCTTGGGGCGGCCCGTGGAGCCGGAGGTGTAGATGACGTAGGCGGCGGAGTCGGGCGTGACCTCGGCAGGCCCCCTCCCCAACCCCTCCCCCGCAAGCGGGAGAGGGGCTAAAGCCATATCGTTGCCGTTGTCGTTCTCCCCCTTTCTCCCGCTTGCGGGGGAGAGGGGGCCGGGGGGAGAGGGGGCCGTCACGCCGTCCCCGGAGACCAGCAGGATGGCGCCGGAGTCCTCCAGCACGTAGGCGACGCGGTCGGCGGGGTAGCCGGGGTCGAGGGGGACGTAGGCGGCGCCGGACCTGAGCACGGCCAGCACGGCGACCACCATCTCCGGCGAGCGCTCCAGCAGGACGGCGACGCGGCGCTCGGGGCCGGCGCCGCGCGCGCGTAGCTCGCGGGCGAGGGCGTCGGCGCGGCGGTCCAGCTCGGCGTAGCTGAGCGCCTGGCCGCGAAAGAGCACGGCGGGGGCGTCGGGCGTCTCCCGGGCGCGCTCGGCGATGCGCTCGTGGACGGGGCGCGGGTCGAAGGGGCGCTCCGTCCGGTTCCACTCGTCCAGGAGCTGCGCGCGCTCCGCGTCGGTGAGGATGGGCAGCTCGGAGAGGCGGCGATCCGGGTCGGCGACCACGGCCTCGGCGAGCACCTGGAAGTGCGCCCCCATCCGCCGCAGGGTGGCGGCGTCGAACAGGTCGGGGTTGTAGCGGAACACGGCGTGGATGCCGTTGGAGCGCTCCTCCACGAACAGCGAGATGTCGAACGCCGACATCCCGCTGTCCGCGTCCACCGGGGAAAGCACCAGCCCGGAGAGCTGCACCGGCTTCATGGGCGCGTTCTGCACCACGAACATCACCTGGAACACCGGCGTGTGGCTCAGGGAGCGCTCGGGGTGCAGCTCCTCCACCAGCCGCTCGAACGGCAGCTCCTGGTGCGCGTAGGCGCCCAGCGTGCTCTCGCGGACGCGGCGCAGCGCCTCGCGGAAGGTGGGATCGCCGGACAGGTCCGCGTGCAGCACCAGCGTGTTGACGAAGAAGCCGATGGCGCCCTCCAGCTCCTTGCGCGTGCGGTTGGCGATGGGCGAGCCCACCACCACCCGGTCCTGGCCGGAGAGCCGCGCCAGCAGCACGTCCCACACGGCGAGCAGCGCCATGAACAGCGTGGTCCCCTCGCGCCGGTTCAGCTCCCGGACGCCCTCCATCACCCGGTGCGAGAGGATGAAGCGCTGCGACTCGCCGCGGAAGCGCTGGTTCGGCGGGCGGGGGCGGTCGACCGGGAGCTCGATCAGCGCGGGGGCGCCCTCCATCTGCCCGCGCCACCAGGCCAGCAGGTCGTCCAGCGCGCTGCCGGAAAGCCGCCCGCGCTGCCAGGCGGCGAAGTCGCCGTACTGGAGCGGCACCGGCGGCAGCGGCGAGGGGAGCCCGGCCGAGAAGGCCTGGTACAGCTCCCCCAGCTCGCGCGCGAAGATCCCCATGCTCCACCCGTCGCTGACGATGTGGTGCATGGAGAGCGACAGCACGTGCTCCGTTTCCGTGACGCGGAACAGCTTTGCGTGCAGCAGCGGCGCGCGCCCCAGGTCGAAGGGCGCGCGCACGTGCTCCGAGACCCGGCGGCGCAATTCCTCCCCGCGGCGCGGCTCCTCCCAATCGGACAGGTCCTCCAGCGGCAGCTCCACCTCCACCGCGTCGGCGATCACCTGCACCGGCTGCCCGTCCACCACGGCGAACGAGGTGCGGAACGCCTCGTGGCGCGCCGCCAGCTCCGCCAGGGTGCGGCCGAGCGCCCCGCGGTCCAGCGGGCCGTTGAGCCGCAGCGCGTTGGTGATGTTGTAGAGCGCGCTGCCGGGGTCCAGCTGGTCCAGGAACCAGAGCGGCTGCTGCGAAAAGGACACGGGCGCGTGGGGGCCCGGGGCCCGCCGGGGGATGCGGTCCTCCTCGACCTGCCGGATCCCCTCCTTCTTGAGGAGGAGCGCCAGCAGCTCGCGCTTCTGCGCGGAGATCCCGCCCGCGGGCCTGTTCACGTCGATCCTTCTCCGCTCGGGTGGCTCGCGCGGAGGGCCTGCTCCAGCTCCTCCGCCGAGATCGCCTGCATCTCTTCCTCGGACATCGTGTCCAGCATGCGGAGGATGCGGGCGACGGTCTGCGTCTGCCCCGGCTCCGCCTCCAGCGCCACCGCCGCCGCGGCCAGCGCCGCCACGGTGGGCTCCTCGAACAGCACGCGCAGCGGCACCTCCACCTGGAGCGCCTCCCGCACCCGCGAGATCACCTGGGTGGCGAGCAGCGAGTGCCCGCCCAGGTCGAAGAACGAGTCGAGCGCGCCCACCGCCGGCACCTCCAGCACCTCGCTCCAGATCGCCGCGACCACCGCCTCCACGTCGTCCCGCGGCGGCACGGAGGCGGGCCCGGCGCCCAGCTCCGGCGCCGGGAGCGCCCGGCGGTCCAGCTTCCCGTTGGGAGTGAGGGGAAGCTCCTCCAGCGGCACCAGCGCGGCGGGGACCATGTGCTCCGGCAGGCGGGCGCCCAGCCAGTCGCGGAGCTCCGCGTCCTCCGGGGCGGCGCCGTCGGCCGCCACCACGTAGCCCACCAGCCGCCGCTCGCCGGGGCCGTCCTCCCGCGCCACGACGGCCGCGGCGCGGACGCCGGGGTGCGCCAGGAGCGCGGCCTCGATCTCGCCGGGCTCCACCCGGAAGCCGCGCACCTTGACCTGCTGGTCCGCGCGCCCCAGGAACTCCAGCGCGCCCTCCTCCGACCACCTCACCCGGTCGCCGGTGCGGTACAACCGCTCGCCCGGCTCCGCGGCGAAGGGGTGCGGGACGAAGCGCTCGGCGGTGAGCGCGGGCCGCGCCAGGTAGCCGCGGGCGAGCCCGGGTCCGGACAGGTACAGCTCGCCGGGGACGCCGGGGGGGACGGGCTCCAGCCGCGCGTCCAGCACGTACGCCCCGGTGTTCGCCACCGGCCGCCCCAGCGGGAGCGGAGCGGCGCGGTGCTCGTCGCCGCGCACCGGGTGCCAGGTGGAGAAGGTGGTCCCCTCCGTGGGCCCGTAGCCGTTCACCAGCATCGCCGGCCCGCCGGCCTCCAGCACCCTCGCGGAGCGCACCGGGTCCATCGCCTCCCCGCCCACGACCAGGTAGCGCAGCCCGGCGAAGGCGTCCGGCCGCTCCCCCGCCACCCGGTGGAAGAGCGCGGTGGGGAGGAAGGCCTGCGTCACCCCGCCCGCCCGCAGCGCCGCGGCCAGCGCGTCCGGGTCCAGCGCCGTCTCGCGGGGGATCCCCACCAGCCGCGCCCCGGCCAGCAGCGCGCTCCAGATCTCCCAGGTGGAGCCGTCGAACGCGGCGTTGGAGATCTGCGCCACGCGGTCGTCCGGGCGGGTCTCCGTGTAATCCGTGTCGCGAACCAAGCGGAGGATGCCCGCGTGCGTGACCGCCACGCCCTTGGGCGTGCCCGTGGACCCGGACGTATAGATCACGTAGGCGAGGGACAGGGGACAGGTTACAGGGGACAGGGGACAGCCTGCCACTGCGACGGCACCCGCGTCCCCGGCGCTCCCGCTCTCCGCCTCTCCGCTTCCGGTCGCAGCGGGAGCCTCCGCCGCGCCTGGCTCCCCGACCAAACCTGTCCCGAAAGATATCACCTCCACCCCGGCCGCGGGAAGCAGGTCGCGCAGGCTTTCCTGCGCCACCAGCACGCGCGCCCCGCAGTCCTGGAGCATCCAGGCGAGCCGCTCCGGCGGGTGCTGCGGGTCCAGCGGGACGTACGCCCCGCCCGCCCGGAGCACGGCCACCATCCCCACGATCATCTCGCACGAGCGGTCCACCAGCAGCCCCACCCGCGCGTCCGGCCCCACGCCCGCGGCGCGCAGCCGCGCCGCCAGCACGCCCGCGCGCCGGTCCAGCTCGCGCCAGGTGAGCGCCGCGTCCGGGTACGCCACGGCCACGGCGTCGGGGTCGCGCGCGGCGGCCTCCGCGAGCAGCCCGGTCACGGTGCGCCCCGCGGGCCACTCCGTCCGCAGCGGCGCGCCCGCGGCGACCGCCGCCTCGCGCTCCACGGGGGTGAGCAGCGGCAGGTCGCGCAGGGGGCGCTCCGGGTCCGCCGCCATGGCCTCCAGCAGCGTCCCCCACTGCGACAGCATCCGCCGCACCGCCGCGTCGGAGAAGCGCGCGGCGTCGTAGATGGCCCGCAGCGCCAGCCCGTCGCCCGGCGAGGCGACCAGGGTCAGCGGGTAGCCGGTGCGCTCCGTCACCCGCGGGTCGTGGATGCGCAGGCGCCCGTCCGGGGCCCCCGCCCCGCCGCCGACCGGGTAGTTCTCGAAGGCCAGGATGCTCTCGAACAGGCGCTGCTCGCGCGGCACCTCCGTCCACCCCTGCACCGCCGTGAGCGACACGTGCTCCCACGCGCCGGCCTCCACCTGGCGGGCGTGCAGCTCCGCGATCCAGGGGAGGAGCGGCGCGTCCTCGTCCACGCGGGCGCGGACCGGCAGGGTGTTGATGAACATCCCCACCATCTCCTCCACCCCCGGCAGCTCCGCCGGCCGCCCGGAGACCACCGCGCCAAACACCACGTCGTCCTGCCCCGCGTAGCGCGAGAGCAGAAGCGCCCAGGCGCCCTGCACCAGCGTCGCCGGGGTGGCGCGGGCGCGGCGGGCCAGCGACGCCAGCCCGGCCATGACGTCCGCGGGGAGCGACACGGTCTCCTCGGCCCAGCGCGCCGGATCGTCGGCGGCGCCGGCGGGGGCCGGCCGGTCGATCCCCAGCGGCGTGGGCGCGGCCACCCCGGCCAGGCGGCCGCGCCAGAACGCCTCCGCGGCGGCGGGGTCCTGCCCCTGCAGCCAGAGCACGTAGTCGCGGAAGGGCCGCGGGCGCGGGAGCAGGGTCTCGCGGCCCGCGCGCGCGTCGGCGTCGAAAGTGAGCACCTCGTCCAGCACGCGCGGCAGCGACCAGCCGTCCAGCAGCAGGTGGTGGAAGCTCCACTGCACGCGCCACTCGCCGGCGCCGGCGCGGACCAGCGCCAGGCGCATCAGCGGCGCGGCCAGCAGGTCGAAGCCGCGGCGCCGGTCCTCGGCCAGGAACGCCTCCAGCTCCCGCTCGCGCTCCGTGGGGTCCAGCCCGCTCCAGTCCAGCTTCTCGACGGGAAGGGCCGCGCGGCGCTGCACCACCGCCACCGGCTCCTCCATCTCCTCCCACGCGAACGCCGTCCGCAGCGCCGGGTGCCGGTCGGCGACGCGCTGCCAGGCCCGCGCGAAGGCGTCCGGGTCGAACGCCGGGTCGCGGACGGTGAAGCCCACCTGCTCCACGTACGCGCCGGAGCCCGGGGCGTAGACGGTGTGGAACAGCATCCCCTGCTGGAGCGGGGTGAGCGGGTAGATGTCCTCTACGTCGGGCCGGCTCATCGTGTTGGACTCCGATCGGTTCGGCGTGTGGGGCCGGTTCTGTGTGTGGGGCCGCTCCGGAGCCGGACGGTACTGCTGTCCGTCTCCTGCGCGGGTCGCGGAGCCAGCCGAAACTGCCCGGCTGTCTCCGCTCCGGCTCCGTGAGCCCCGCGCGATACTGCCCGCGCGGGTCTCCCTCCGCAACATCCTGCGGGAACGGCAGGCCCCCTCCCCCCGGCCCCCTCCCCCGCAAGCGGGAGAGGGGGAGCACTACACGGGTTGGCGCCGTTCCGCACTCTCGCACTCTCGCACTCTCGCACTCTCGCACTTCCGCACTTCCGTTCCCTACGCCGGCAGCAGGTCGTCGTCCGGGGCGTCCTCCAGCTCGGCCAGCAGCTCGTCCACGCTGCGCGCGTCGGCGCGCGTCGGCGGGGTCCACGCGCCGCGGCCGGACGGGCGGGCGCCCCCGCGAGCGTCGGGGTCCGCGGCCACCCGCTCCAGCAGCTCGCGCCAGCCGTCGGCGATCCCCTCCACCGTCTCCGCGTCGTATGCGTCCATGGCGTATTCCCAGGTACAGGACAGGCTCCCGTCCGCCGCCTCCGCCACCTCCAGCGACAACCCGTGTTCCGTCCGGCCGCCGTCCGCCGCGGCGCGGAGCAGCCGACGCCCCAGCGCCTCCGCCGACGTCCGGGAGGCGCCCCGGTACGTGAACGCGATCCCGGGAGCGCGCCCGTCGTCCGGGTCCGCGGCGTCCGCGCGGGACAGCGCGTCCAGCAGCCCCTCGCGGACCCGGCCGAGCACCGCGCGGAACGGCGGATCCCCCGACAGGTCCGTCCGCACCGGGACCGCGTCGGCGAGCGGGCCGACCATCCCCTCCAGCTCCAGGCGCCGCCGCCCGTCCGTCCCGACCGCGACCTCCACGTCGGCGGCCCTGGCGAGGTGCAGCTTCAGCGCGGCGAGCAGGACCATGGCCGGCGTCGCGCGGGCAGCGCGGGCGAGCGCGCGCACGGCGTCCGCCAGCCCTGCCGGGAGCGTCGAGGCGTGGACCGCCGCGGGGCGCCGTGCGTCGGAGGCGGCGGGGCGGCCGCCGCGGCTCCGGTCGGCCGCCGCGACGTCGGCGTAGCGGGCCGCCGGGTCGGGGAGCGGCGAGGGGGCGCCCCGCGAAAAGGCGGCGTACAGCGCCTGCAGGTCGCCCAGCAGGATGCCGACGCTGGGCCAGTCTGCCGCGACGGCGTGGACCACCAGCAGGAGCACGTGCTCCGTGGGCGCGGCGCGGAAGAGCGCGGCGCGGAACGCCGGGCCGCGCGCCAGGTCGAACGGTCGGCGCACCTCCTCCCGCATGCGCGCCTGGAGCCGGGCGCCCGCGGCCTCCTCCGCCGGCAGCTCGACCGGGGCGGCGCCGAGCACCGCCTGCACCGGGCCGTCCGCCGTCGCCCGGACGACGGTGCGCAGCGTCTCGTGGCGGCGCACGGTCTCCTCCAGGGTGCGCCGCAGCGCGTCCGCGTCCAGCGGGCCGGACAGGCGGATCACGGCCGGCACCACGTCCAGCTCGGCACCACCCGAGTCGCGCTCCCGCCGCCAGTGCCGCTCCTGCGCGCGGGAGAGCGGGACCGGGCCCGGCCCGGACGCGCGGGCGGGCTGCGCGTCGGGCGAAGCCTGAACCGGCCTCGCCCGCTCGACGCACGCCGCCAGCTCCGCGAGGGACTGCGCATCGAACACGTCGCGGAGCGGCAGCTCCACCCCGAGCCGCCGCCGCACCCGCGCGGCCACCCGGGTCGCCGCGAGTGAGTCGCCGCCGAGCGCCAGGAAGTCGCCCTCGCCCTCGGCGGCGCCGAGCACCTCCGCGAGGATCTCGCCGAGCGCGCGCTCCGCCGCCTCCCTCCGCGCCCGGGCCGCGAGGTCGAGCGCGCCGCGGTCCGTCGCCCACTCGAACGGGAGCCCGGCGTCCGCGACGGCGAGGTCGCCCAGCCGCCGCTCCGGGTCCGCGGCGATCGCCGCGAGCGCGCCCGCAAGCTCGCCGAGGATGCGCTCCGCCGTCGTCGCGTCGAAGCGCGCCGGGTCGAACAGCAGCCCTAGCGACAGCCCGTCGCGGGGGCGCGCGAACACGGTCAGCGGCAGGCCGGGACGCTCCACGGCGCGCCCCCGCCCGAAGCTCAGCCCGCCCTCCGCGGAGGCGAGCGCCGGGTCCGACGGGTAGCTCTCGAAGACGAGCAGGCTCTCGAAGAGCGGCGCCCCCCAGGGGAGCCCGCTCCAGCGGTGGACGTCCACCAGCGGCGTGTGCTCCCGGCGGCGCGTCTCCGCCTGCCGCTCCTGGATCCGCTCCAGCCACCCTCCCACGGTCTCGTCCCCGGGCACGCGGACGCGGACCGGGAGCGTGTTGATGAACAGCCCCACGCGCTCCTCCACCGCGGGCAGCTCCGCGGGGCGGCCGGACACGGTGGCGCCGAACACCACGTCGTCGGTGTCCGCGCGGCGCGCGAGGACCAGCGCCCACGCGGCCTGCACCACGGTGTTCAGCGTCAGCCGCCGCTCCCGCGCCAGCGCCCGCAGCGCATCCACCGTCTCCGCGGTGAGCGCCACCCGCACGTCGCCGGGCTCGCCGGGCGGCTCCGCGCCCGCGGGCCGGTCCGCCCCGGTCGGCGTCGGCGCGGCGAAGCCGTCCAGCTCGCGCCGCCAGAACGCCTCCGCATCGCCCGCGTCGCCCCGGCGCGTCCACTCCACCAGGTCGCGGAAGGGCCGCGGGTCCGGGAGCGCCGGGGCGCGTCCGGCCGTCCGGGCGCGGTACACGGCCGCCACCTCGCCCAGCACGCGCGCCGCCGACCACCCGTCCAGCAGCGCGTGGTGGAAGCTCCACGCCATCTCCCAGGTGTCGTCCGCCCACCGCACCAGCAGCACTCGCAGCAGCGGTCCGCGCGCCGTGTCGAAGCCGCGCCCGCGGTCGGCGCGGAGGAGCGCGTCCATCTCCGCCCGCCGCTCCGCCTCGGGCACCCCGCGCCGGTCCCGCACTTCGAAGGGAACGTCGATGCGCCGCAGCACCGCCTGCATCGGCTCCGGGAGACCGTCGCGCACGAAGGCGGTCCGCAGCACGGCGTGGCGCGCCGCCACGCGGTCCCAGGCGCCGCGAAGCGCCGGCACGTCCAGCGTGCCGCGCAGCGGGTGGACGAACTGCACCAGGTAGCTCCCCGGCGCCGCCTCGGCGTGCAGGAGCATCGCCTGCTGCATGGCCGTGAGCGGGTACACGTCCTCCAGCTCGCGCCCGCCCGGCCCGGCCCCGACCGCCGCGGCGAGCCCGGCCAGCGCGGCGGCGTCCAGCCCCGCGAGCGGGAAGTCGGACGGCGTGCAGCCGCCCGCCTCCGGCAGCCGGCAGTGCGCCACCATCTCGCGCAGCGCTGCGGCGTAGCGCTCCGCCAGCGCCTGCACCGTCTCGCGGCGGTGGACGCCCGCGCCGTGGTGCCAGCGGACGCGCAGGCGCCCGCCGACCACGGCCGCGACCACGTCCAGCAGGTAGCGCCGCCGCGCGCCGGGATCGCGCAGGGCGCCGGGCGATTCCGCTGCGGGGCGCAGGAGCGCGTCCGCGCCGAACGAGGCGTCGAGCTGCCCGTGGTAGTTGAAGCTCACCTCCGGGTCCACGGCGACGCCCGCCGCGCCCGCCAGGTAGCGGAGGACGCCGTAGCCGATCCCCTTCCCCGGCACCGCGCGCAGCCGCTCCTTGGTCGCCTTCAGCAGCTCGCCCGCGTCCGCCGGGCCGGCGTCCAGCCGCACCGGGAAGATGGCCGTGAACCAGCCCACGGTGCGCGACAGGTCCACATCCGGGAAGAGCGGCTCGCGCCCGTGTCCCTCCAGGTCCACCAGCACCGACCGCGCGCCGGTCCATTCGCCGAGCGCGCGGGCGAGCGCCGCCAGGAGCACGTCGTTGACCTGCGTCCGGTAGACGGGCGGCACCTCCGTGAGCAGCGCCCGCGTCTCCTCCTCCGTCAGCTCCACCGTGACGGCGCGCGCCCAGCCCTCCGGGTTGTCGCCGTCCAGGTCGCGCGGCAGCGGCGGGACGGGCTCGGATGCGACGGCGCGCCAGTACCCTGCCTCCGCCTCCACCGCCGGCGACGCGGCGTGCTCCGCCAGGCGCTCCGCCCACGCCCGGTACGAGGTGGTCTTTGGCGCGAGGCGGACGGGCTCGCCGCGGCGGAGCTGGCGGAGCGCCGTGTCCAGGTCCTCCAGCAGCACCCGCCAGGAGACGCCGTCCACCACCAGGTGGTGCGCGCAGAAGAGCACGCGGCTCCCCTCCGCGCCCAGGTCGAAGAGCACGACGCGGAACACGGGCCCGGCGGCGAGGTCCAGGCTCGCCTGCGCGCGGTCCGCCGCGGCCGCCAGCGCGTCCGCCCGAGCGGATGCGTCCATCGTGGACAGGTCCACCCGCTCGACCGGGGCCGGGTCGCCGGCCGGCGCGTTCCACTGCCGCCAGCCGCCGTCCTCGTCCCGGCGGAAGCGGAGGCGCAGCGCGTCGTGGTGCCGCTGGAGCGCGTCGGTCGCCTGCCGGAGCACGTCGAGATCCAGCGGCTCGGACGCGGCGAGCATCCACGCCTGGTTCCAGTGGTCCGGCCGCGCGTGCTCGTGCTCCCAGAACCAGCGCTGCACCGGCGTCGGCGGCACCTCGCCCGTCACCTCGCCCTGGTCCGCGGCCGCGGCTACGGCGGCGGACTCGGCGGCGGCGGCGAGGGCGGCGAGCGATTGGTGGCGGAAAATCTGGTCCGGCGTGAGGCGCAGCCCGGCGGCCGCCGCCCGCGCGACCACCTGGATGCCCAGGATGCTGTCGCCGCCCAGCTCGAAGAAGTTGTCGTGAGCGCCCACCGCGTCCACGCGCAGCAGCTCCCGCCAGACGCGCGCGAGCGTCGCTTCCGCCTCCGTGCGCGGCGCGACGTACTCCGCGTCGGCGGCGGTGGCCGCGTCCGGCGCCGGGAGCGCGCGGCGGTCCAGCTTGCCGGCGGGCGAGAGCGGCAGCCTCTCCATCGCCACCAGCGCGCCCGGCACCATGTACTCCGGCACCCACGCGCCCAGGTGCGCCCGCAGCGCGTCCGCATCCACCGCCTGGCCCTCCGCCGGCACGACGTAGCCCACCAGCTGCGGCCGCCCCGCGTCGGTCCGCACCACCACCGCCGCGTCCGCCACGGACGGGTGCCGCCGCAGCGCCGACTCGATCTCGCCCGGCTCGATGCGGAAGCCGCGCACCTTGACCTGCGCGTCCAGCCGCCCCAGGTACTCCACCAAGCCCGACGCCAGCCAGCGCGCCCGGTCGCCCGTGCGGTACATCCGCGCCCCGGGCTCGGAGGCGAACGGGTCCGGGACGAACTTCTCGGCTGTCAGCTCCGGCCGCCGGTGGTAGCCCCGCGCCACCTGGATCCCCGCGATGTACAGCTCGCCCGGGATGCCGATCGGCGTTTCCGCGAGGCGCCCGTCCAGCACGTGGATGCGCGTGTTCGCCGTCGGCCGTCCGATGGGCACCGTGGGCTCGCCCGGGCGGCAGGCGTGGTGCGTCACCTCGACCCCCGCCTCCGTCGGCCCGTACAGGTCGAGCAGCTCCACGCCGGGGAGCCGCTCGAAGAAGCGGTCGCGCACCTCCGTTCCCAGGGCCTCGCCGCTGCACACCACGCGGCGCACGCTCCCGCAGCGCCGCGCATCCCCCGCGTCCAGGAACGCCTGGAGCATGGAGGGGACGAAGTGCAGCACGGTGACGCCCTCCCGCTCGATCAGCTCCGACAGGTACGCCGGGTCCCGGTGCCCCTCCGGCTTCGCAAGCACCAGCCGCGCCCCGGCGACCAGCGGCCAGAAGAACTCCCAGACGGAGACGTCGAAGGAGAACGGCGTCTTCTGGAGCACCACGTCGTCCGCGGTGAGCCCGTATTCCCGCTGCCCCCAGAGCAGGCGGTTGACGATGCCCCGGTGCTCGTTCATCGCGCCCTTGGGCTGGCCCGTGGAGCCCGAGGTGTAGATGACGTAGGCGAGGTTGTCGGGGGAGACCGCGGGCTCCGGCGTGCCGGTCGGACCCCCCTCCCCCGGCCCCTCCCCCGCAAGGGGGGAGGGGAGAACTGCACCCGCAGACGCAGGTTCGGAGCTGGCGCCCGCGAAGGGGCCCCCACCCGGCTCGCTTAGGCTCGCCACCCTCCCCCAATTCTGGGGGAGGGTTTCCTGACCCTCAGCCGTTAGCTCGCCCGACACGCTGTCGTGCTCCCCCTCTCCCAGCATTGGGAGAGGGGGCCGGGGGGTGAGGGCCCGGTCCGGCGCTCCGAAGCCGGCCTCCACACCGTCGTGCTCCCCCTCTCCCCTTGTGGGAGAGGGGGCCGGGGGGTGAGGGGTGTCGCACACCACGATCTCCCCCCCGAACTCCGGAATCCTCCCGAGAAGCCGCTCCTGCGTCAGCAGCACCGGCACCGCCGCGTCGGCGAGCATGTAGGCCAGGCGCTCGGCCGGGTAGCCGGGGTCCAGCGGGACGTACGCGCCCCCCGCCTTGAGCACGCCGAGCAGGGCGACCACCAGCTCCGCCGAGCGCTCCATGCACACGCCCACCCGCGTCTCCGGGGCGACGCCAAGGGCCCGCAGCGTGGCCGCGAGCGCGTCCGCCCGCGCCTCCAGCTCCGCGTAGGTCAGCGTCTCGCCCTCGAACGCCACCGCGATCGCGCCGGGCGTGCGGCGCGCCTGGACTTCGACGAGCCCGTGCAGCGTGTCTCCCGCCCCGTCCAGCGCCCGCGCCGTGTCGTTCCAGGCGGCGAGCTGCGCGCGCTCGGCGTCGGTCTGAAATGGCAGCGTGGAGATGTGCGCTCCCGGATCGGCCAGGGCGGCGCCCAGCAGCAGCCAGTAGCGCTCGATGAAGCGGTCGATGGTGGCGGCGTCGAACAGGTCGGTGTCGTACTCCCACGCCATCTCGATCTCGTCGGCGGGGGAGCCGGGGCGCTGCTCCGCCCGGGGCATCACGATCACCTGCAGGTCGAACTTGGCGGAGCCGTTGGGGAGCCCCTCCGTCACCTCTAGCCGCGCCGGGCCCAGCGTCGGCACGGGATAAGGGGAGTCGTGGAAGCTGAACGCCGCCTGGTAGACGGGGAGGTGGTCCAGCGCGCGCTCCGGCCGCAGCGCCTCCACCACCTGGACGAAGGGCATCTCCTGGTGGTCCAGCGCCTCGCGCGCCGTCCGCCGCACCCGCTCCAGCAACTCCCCGAACGTGGGGTCGCCGGAGAGGTCGGTGCGCAGGGCGACGATGTTGACGATCATCCCGATCAGCCCCTCCAGCTCGCTCCGCCCGCGCGCCGCCACCGCCCCGCCCAGCACCACGTCCTCCGCGCCGGTGGAGCGGTGCAGCAGCGCGCAGTACGCCGCCAGCAGCGTGTTGTAGAGCGTCACCCCGCGCTCCCGGCAGAAGGCCCGGGCGGCGCGGGCGAGCGGCGCCGGCATGTGCAGGCGCCGGGTGGCGCCGCGGAAGCGCAGCACCGGCGGGCGGGGGCGGTCCAGCGGAAGCTCCAGCAGCGGCGGCGCGCCGGGCAGCGTGCGGCGCCAGAACTCCAGGTGCTCGCGCGCGGCGTCGCTCCGCATCCACTCGCGCTGCCACAGGGCGTAGTCGGCGTACTGCACCGGCAATTCCGGCAGCGGCGAGGATGCCCCCGCGGCGAACGCCTCGTACAGCGCCTTGAGCTCGCGCAGGAACACCCCGAACGACCAGCCGTCGTGCACGAAGTGGTGCTCCACCGCGGCCAGCACGTGGTCGTCCGGGGCGACGCGCAGCAGCGTCCAGCGCACCAGCGGCAGGCGCGCCAGGTCGAAGGGGCGCGCGATCTCCTCCGCCAGGTGCGCGCGGACGGCGGCCTCGCGCTCCTCCGGCGCGAGCGCCGCGAGGTCGACCGGGTCCAGGCGGACCGGCCAGGGCGCGTGGACCCGCTGCACGGGCCGGCCGTCCACCGCGGGAAAGGAGGTGCGGAACACCTCGTGGCGGCGGACGATCTCCCCCAGGGCCGCCTCCAGCGCCGCGACGTCCAGCAGGCCGCGGACGCGCAGCATCGCCTGGAAGTTGTAGGCGCGCATCCCGGGCGAGAGCCGCTGCAGGAACCAGATCGCCTCCTGCGCGAACGACAGGGGGATGGGCCGGTCGCGCGCGGCGGGGACCAGCGGGGGGCCCGCGGCGGCGCCCCCGCGGAGCCGCGCCTCCACCGCGTCCGCGAAGCGCGCCACGGTGGGCGATTCGAAGAGCGCGGCCAGCGGCACCTCGGTCCCGAACGCCGCCCGCGCCCGCGCGACCACCCTGGCGGCCAGCAGCGAGTGCCCGCCCAGCTCCAGGAACGCGTCCTCGACCCCCACCCGCTCCACGCCCAGCACCTCCGCCCAGATCCCGCACAGCGTCTCCTCGGTCGGCGTGCGCGGCGCCACGTACTCCGCCGGCGCCGGTCCCGGCGCGGGGAGCGCGCCCCGGTCGAGCTTGCCGTTGACGTTCAGCGGCAGCCGTTCCAGCACCACGAGCGCGGACGGCACCATGTGCTCCGGCAGCAGCGCCGCCACCCGGTCCCGCAGCGCGGCCGGCGCCAGCTCCGCCCCGTCCCGCGGCACGACGTAGGCGACCAGCCGCTTCTCCCCCGGCGCGCCGGGGGCATCGTCCCGCGGGACCACGGCCGCCTCGCGCACGCCCTCCTGCTCCAGGAGGGCGGCCTCGATCTCGCCCGGCTCGATGCGGAAGCCGCGGATCTTGACCTGCCGGTCGATCCGCCCCAGGAACTCCATCTCCCCGTCCGGACGCCGCCGCGCCCGGTCTCCCGTGCGGTACAGCCTCGCCCCCGCCTCGCCCGAGAACGGGTCCGGGACGAACATGGCGGCCGTCAGCGCCGGCCGGCCCAGGTAGCCGCGCGCCACCCCCCGCCCCCCGATCCACAGCTCGCCGCCCTCGCCCTCGTCCACCGGGTCGCCCCCGTCGTCGCAGACGTACATCTCCACCCCGGGGAGCTCCCTGCCGAGCACGTGCCAGTCGTACGCCTCTCCCGCCCGCAGCGGAGACACCGACGCCAGGATGGTCGTTTCCGTGGGGCCGTACAGCACCCACGGCCGCGCATTCGGGAAAGCCCGCCGCATCTGCGCGATCAGCTCCGGCTGCACGGCTTCGCCGCCGACCAGGGCCCTGCGCATGCGCGGCAGCGTCCCCGGCCCGTGCCGCACCCGCGAAACGACCTCCTGCATCAGCGCCGGCACGGCGTGGACGGCGTCCATCTCCGCCAGCTCCCCGGCGAGGCGGTCCACGTCCCTGACCGTGTCGAGCGGCAGCAGGCGCACCTCCCCGCCCGAAAGGAGGGGAACGAAGACCTCCAGGCACCAGATGTCGAAGGCGTAGCTGGCCAGCGCCGGCGTCACGTCGCCGGGGCCGGCGCCGAAGGCCTCCACCGTGCCCAGCACGAGGTTCGCCAGACCGGCGTGCTCCACCACCACCCCCTTGGGCCGGCCCGTGGAGCCCGAGGTGTAGATGACGTAGGCCGCGCCGCGGGCGTCCACTCCGCCCGGCGGGGCGCTGTCGGGCGCGGCGGCGATCGCCTCCCGGTCCGCGTCCAGGCAGACGATCCCGCCGCCGAGCGCGGGGAGCACGGGGAGGAGGCGGGCCCGCGACACCAGCAGGACGGCGCCGGAGTCGGCCAGCGCGTGGGACAGGCGCTCGGCCGGGTACGCCGGGTCCAGCGGGACGTAGGCGCCGCCGGCCTTGAGCACCGCCAGCACGGCGACCACCATCTCCACCTCGCGCTCCAGGCAGATGCACACCCGGGTCTCCGGCCCGGCGCCGCGCGCACGCAGGTGGTGGGCGAGCCGGTTGGCACGGCGGTCCAGCTCCGCGTAGCTCAGCGCCTCGCCGCCCGCGGCCACCGCGACCCGTCCGGGGGTGCGCGCCGCCTGCTCCGCGAACAGCTCGGGTACGGCTCGTTGCGTCGGGTGCATGCGTGTCTCAGCCTCCCCCGAGCGCCTGCTGCTCCAGCAGCGTCTGCGCGGCCTCGTCGTCGGACATGGAACCGAGCAGCCGCAGGATCTCCGCGACCCGCTCCGTCTGGCCGGGGACGGGGTCCCGCGCGACGATCGCCGCCGCCAGCTCCGCCACCGTGGGGTGCTCGAACAGGACGCGCACCGGGACCTCGGCCTGGAGCGTGGAGCGCGTCGCGACCACGGCCTGCGTGGCGAGGATGGAGTGGCCGCCCAGCTCGAAGAAGTTGTCGTGCACGCCCACGCGGTCCACGTGCAGCGTCTCCGCCCAGATGGCGGCGAGCGCCTCCTCCACGGCGGTGCGCGGCTCCACGTACTCCGCCTCCACCCCGGCGCGCCCGCCCTCCGGCGCCGGGAGCGCGGCGCGGTCGGTCTTGCCGTTGGCGGTGCGGGGGAGCGCGTCCAGCGCCACGAAGAGCGAGGGAACCATGTAGTCCGGGAGCCGGTCGCGCAGCCAGGCGCGCAGCTCCGGCGCGTCCTCCGGCACCCGCTCCTCCTCCACCACGTACGCCACCAGCCGCGCCTCGCCCGTCCCGTCGTCCAGCGCCGCGACGGCGGCCTCGCGCACGCCGGGGTGCGCCGCCAGCGCGCTCTCCACCTCGCCCGGCTCGATGCGGAAGCCGCGCACCTTGACCTGGTGGTCGTCGCGGCCCAGGAACTCCAGCACGCCGTCCTCGCGCCAGCGCGCACGGTCGCCCGTGCGGTACATGCGCGCGCCCGGCTCGCCCCCGAACGGCTCCGGGAGGAAGCGCTCGGCCGTGAGCTCCGGCCGCCCCAGGTAGCCGCGCGCCACCCCCGCCCCGGCCAGGTACAGCCCGCCGGGGACGCCGGCCGGCACCGGCTGGAAGGCCGCGTCCAGCACGTACGCACGCGTGTTGGCGATCGGCGCCCCGATGGGCACCACCGGCTCGGAGCCCGTGACGGGGTGCAGGGTGGACCACACCGTGGTCTCCGTGGGCCCGTACAGGTTCCACACGGCCGCGCTGCGCTCGCGCAGCAGGTCGGCGATCGCGCCGGGGAGCGCCTCGCCGCCGCTGAGCACCCGCAGCGAGCGGTCGCCCTCCCACCCGGCGAACACCAGCATCTTCCAGGTGGCCGGCGTCGCCTGCATCACGGTGGCCCCGGACGCGGCGAGCAGGTCCGCGAGCGCCACCGGGTCCGCCGCCGTCTCCCGGTCCGCCAGCACCACGCGCGCGCCCACGGACAGCGGCAGCAGCAGTTCCAGCAGCGCGATGTCGAACGCCAGGGTGGTCACCGCCAGCAGCGCGTCGTCCGGCGAGATCCCCGGGCGCTCCCGCATGGCGTGCAGGAAGTTGACGGCCGCCCCGTGGGTGACCATGACGCCCTTGGGGCGGCCGGTGGAGCCGGAGGTGTAGATGGCGTAGGCTAAAGACAGGGAACAGGGTTCAACCGGTGCACGCGCAGCGTGCAGCGCCACAGGGAACAGGGGACAGCCTGCAACGGCGACGTCGTCTACGTCTTCGATGCACATCACCTCGCCCCCGAAGCTCGGCATCGCCTCGACCAGCCGCTCCTGCGTCAGCAGCACGCGGGCGCCGGAGTCGGACAGGACGTAGGCGATGCGGTCGGCGGGATAGGCGGGGTCCAGGGGGACGTAGGCGCCGCCGGCCCGGAGCACGGCGAGCAGGGCGGCGACCATCTCCGGGCCGCGCTCCAGGCACAGGGCGACCCGCGTCTCCGGGCCGACGCCGCGGGCGGCAAGGGCGGCGGCGAGCGCGGAAGCGCGGCGGTCCAGCTCGGCGTAGCTCCAGCGCCCGCCGGCGAACTCCAGCGCGACGCGCTCCGGGGCGCGGGCGGCCTGGGCCTCGAACAGCCCGTGCAGCGTGGCGGGCGGAAGCTCGCGGGCGGTGTCGTTCCACTCGCCCAGGATGCGGCGGCGCTCCGCGGGGGCGAGGAGCGGCAGGGCCGAGAGCGGCGCGTCGGGGGCGGCGAGGATGCCGTCCAGCAGCGTGACCAGGTGGTCGCGCATCCGCTCGACGGTGGAGGCGCGGAACAGGTCGGTGGCGTACTCCAGCAGGAGCACGATCTCGCCCCGCTCCTCGTGCGTCCACAGCATCAGGTCGAACTTGGCGGTGGTGCTGTCCACCCACTGCCAGGTCAGCTTCAGGCCCGCCAGCTCCAGGTGCTCCTCGGGGGCGTTCTGGAGGGCGAACAGGACCTGGAAGAGCGGGTTGCGGCTGAGGTCGCGCTCGGGCTGCAATTCCTCCACCAGGCGCTCGAAGGGGAGGTCCTGGTGGGCGTAGGCGCCCAGCGTGGTCTCGCGGACCCGGCGCAGCAGCTCGCGGAAGGGCGGGTCGCCGGACAGGTCGCCGCGCAGCACCAGCGTGTTGACGAAGAAGCCGATGAGCGGTTCGATCTCCTTGCGCGTGCGGTTCGCGATGGGGGTGCCCACCACCAGGTCGTCCTGCCCGGTGTAGCGCAGCAGCAGCGTCTGCCAGGCGGCCAGGAGGAGCATGAACAGCGTGGCGCCCTCGGCCGTGGCGAGCGCCCGGAGGCGCGCGCTGGTCTCCACGGGGAGGCGGAACCACAGCCCGGCGCCGCGGTGGCTCTGCACCGGCGGGCGCGGGAAGTCGGTGGGGAGCTCTATGGTGGGGAGGCCGCGGAGCTGCTCGCGCCAGTAGGCGAGCTGCTTCTCCAGCACCTCGCCGCCCAGGCGGCCGCGCTGCCACACGGCGAAGTCGCCGTACTGGAGCGGGAGGTCGGGGAGCGGCGAGGGGCGGCCCTCCACGAACGCCTCGTACAGCACGGTCAGCTCGCGGATGAACACGCCCATGCTCCACCCGTCGCTGATCACGTGGTGGAGCGTGGCGGCCAGCACGTGCTCCTCGTCGCCCAGGCGCAGCAGCCGGGCGCGCACCAGCGGGTCGCGCTCCAGGTCGAAGGGCGCCTCCAGCTCGGCGCGGATGCGCTCCAGCAATGCGTCGTGCGGGATGCCGGCGCACTCGTCCAGCGGGATCTCCACCTCGAACGGCGGGCGGACCGTCTGCCGCGGCTCGCCGTCCACGAGCACGAAGCCGGTGCGCAGCGCCTCGTGGCGCCGCACGATCTCGCTGAGCGCGCGCGCGAGCGCGCCGCGGTCCAGCCGCCCCCGCATCCGCACGGGGACGCCGATGTGGTAGAACGGGCGGCCGGGCTCCAGCTGCTCCAGGAACCAGAGCCGCTGCTGCGGAAACGACAGCGGCAGCGGCCCGGTCCCGGTGCGGGGCGGGATGGTCTCGCGGGGGGCGCTCGCGGCGGCGCCGCGCAGCCGCTTCTCCAGCAGCGCCTTCTTTGCCGACGACAGCGCCGGGCGGGCGGATCCGTCCTGGGGGGTGTCCATGTGCGTCTCCTCGCGTCTACCGCCGGGGCTCCCGCTGCCTGCGCATCAGCTTCTGCCGGGTCGCGGCCCGGCCGCGCCCTTCCCCGCCCTCCCCGTCCGCCGCGGCGTCCGGGTCCAGGTGCCGGGCCAGCGCGGCCACCGTGGGGAAGCGGAACAGGTCCACCACCGACAGTTCCCGCCCCAGCCCGTCGCGCAATCGCCGGTGCAGGCGCGCCAGCAGCAGCGAGTGGCCGCCCAGCTCGAAGAAGTTGTCCTCCACCCCCACCCGCTCCACCTCCAGCACCTCCTCCCACGCCGCCGCGATCGTACGCTCCAGCCCGCTCCGCGGCGCCACGAACGCGTCGCCGCCCTCGCGCGCGGGCGCCGGGAGCGAGCGTCGGTCGGTCTTGCCGTTGGCGGTGAGCGGAAAGGCGTCGAGCACCACGAACGCGGCCGGGACCATGTAGTCGGGCACCCGGGCCGCCGTCCACTCGCGCAGCTCGCGCGCGTCCGTCGCACCGGCGTCGGCCGTGGCATAGGCCACCAGCTGGCGGTCTCCCGGGCGATCCTCCCGCACCAGCACCAGCGCCTGGCGCACCGCGGGGTGCGCGCCCACGGCGGCCTCGACCTCCCCCGGCTCGATTCGGAAGCCGCGGATCTTGACCTGGTGGTCCACGCGGCCCAGGAACTCCAGCTCGCCGCCCGCCAGGCGCCGCACGCGGTCGCCGGAGCGGTACATGCGCGCGCCGGGCTCCCACGCGAACGGGTCGGGGACGAAGCGCTCCGCGGTCAGCTCCGGCCGCCCCAGGTAGCCGCGCGTGACGGCCGCCCCGGCCACGCACATCTCGCCGGGCACGCCGAAGGGGACCGGCTCGCTGAGCGCGTCCAGCACGTACAGCCGCCCGTCCGGCAGCGGCCGGCCGATGGGGCTGACGGAGCCCGCGTCCACGTCCGCCGCCGTGACCGGGCGGAAGGAGTCGTGCACCGTGGTCTCGGTGATCCCGTGCATGTTCACCAGCCGCGGCCGCTCGAAGCCGTGCCGGTCGGTCCATGGCCGCAGGCTTCCCGGGTCCAGCGCCTCCCCGCCGAACACCACGTAGCGCAGCGCCAGGTCGTCCGCCCGCGCCGCCGCCGCGTCGGTCGCGACCAGCGGGCGGAAGGCGGAGGGCGTCTGGTTGAGCACGGTGACGCGCTCGGCGGCCAGCAGCGCGCGGAAGGCCTCCGGGTCCCGGCTGGTCTCGAAGGGGACGACGACGAGCCGCCCGCCGTGCAGCAGCGGGCCCCAGATCTCCCACACGGAAAAGTCGAAGGCGTACGAGTGGAACAGCGTCCACGCGTCGTCCGGCCCGAAGTCGAACCAGCGCTCGGTGGACTCGAACAGCCGCAGCACGTTGGCGTGCGTGACCATCACGCCCTTGGGGCGGCCGGTGGAGCCGGAGGTGTAGATGACGTAGGCGAGGGAACAGGGAACAGGGAACAGGGAACAGCCTGCGACGGCAGACTCGGCCTTCGGGCCGTCGTGCGGGTGGGGGGCGTCGATCGCGACGACCTCCACCGGCGATGCCCCGAGCAGGCCGAGCAGCCTCTCCTGCGTCACCACCACCCGCACCGCCGAGTCCTCCAGCAGGTAGGCCAGGCGGTCGGCGGGATAGGTCGGGTCGAGGGGGACGTAGGCGGCGCCGGCCTTGAGGATCCCCAGGATGCCGACGATGGTGTCCGGGCCGCGCTCCACGCACAGGCCCACGCGGACCTCGGGGCCGGCGCCCCTCGCCCGGAGCGCGGCGGCGAGGCGGTCGGCGCGGGCGTCCAGCTCGGCGTAGGTGAGCGACTCGCCGCGAAAGGTCACGGCCGGCGCGTGCGGGCGGGCGCGGGCGACGGCCTCGAAGCGGCCGTGCAGCGTGCCGGCCGCGGGGAAGCCCTCCGGCTCCGGGTTGCCGCCCGCGGCGAGCAGGGCGCGCTCCCCCGGCGTGAGCACCGGCAGGGCGGAGAGGCGGCGGCGCGGCTCCGCGGCGACGGCCTCCAGCAGCACGCGGAAGTGCTCCGCCATGCGCTCCACGGTGGGGGCGTCGAACAGCTCGGCGGCGTACTCGATCACGCCCGCGAGCGCGCCGTCCCGCTCCTCCAGCGCGAGCGTCAGGTCGAACTTGGCGGCGGTCCCCTCCACCTCCTCCGGGGCGATGCGCAGCCCGCCCGCGTCCTCGGCGCGCAGGGGCGCGTTCTGGAGGACGAAGAGCACCTGGAACACCGGGTTGCGGCTGAGGTCGCGCTCCGGCTGGAGGGCCTCCACCAGGCGCTCGAAGGGGAGGTCCTGGCGCGCGTACGCGTCCAGCGTCGCCTCGCGCACGCGCCCCAGCAGCTCCGGGAAGTCTGGGTCGCCGGACAGGTCGGTGCGGAGCGCCAGGGTGTTGACGAAGAAGCCGACCAGCCCCTCCAGCTCGGCCCGCGTGCGCCCGGCGATCGGCGTCCCCACCACCACGTCGTCCTGGCCCGCGTACCGCGCCAGCAGCAGCTGCCATGCGGCCAGCAGCGTCATGAACGGCGTGGCGCCCTCGCGCCGGGAGAGCGCCCTGAGGCCCGCGGTCAGCCCCGCGTCCAGCGCGAAGCGGACCGTGCCGGCGCGGAACCCGGGGACGGGCGGGCGCGGGCGGTCGGTGGGCAGCTCCAGCACGGGCGGCGCGCCGGACAGCCGCTCGCGCCACCAGGCGAGCTGCGCGTCCAGCGCGGCGCCCGCCAGGTGCCGCCGCTGCCACACGGCGTGGTCGCGCGGCTGCACGGGCGGCTCCGGCAGCGGCGACGATTCGCCCGCGGCGAAGGCGCGGTACAGCGCCGCCAGCTCGCGCAGCAGCACCCCCGCCGACCACCCGTCGCCCACCGAGTGGTGCAGCGCGACGAGCAGGAGGTGGTCGCCGCCGTCCAGGCGGGCCAGGCGGACGCGGAACAGCGGCCCGGCCTCCAGGTCGAACGGGCGCAGCATCTCCTCCCGCACCAGCGCGCCGACCGAGGCCACGGGCTCCGCGTGGAGGAGGACGGGGAAGGCGGGCCTCACCACCTGCACGGGGGCGCCGCCGAGCGTCGGGAACGCCGTCCGCAGCGCCTCGTGCCGCCGCACGATCTCCGTGAGCGCGCGGGCGAGCACGTCCGCGTCCAGCGTGCCTGCCAGCCGCAGCGCCACGGGGATGGTGTACAGCCCCTCGCCGGGGCGCATCTGCTCCAGGAACCAGAGCCGCTCCTGGGCGAACGACAGCGGCACCGGCCCGTCGTGCTCCACGCGCTCGATCGGCGGGGCGGGAGCGGCGCCTTCGCCGCGGCGGGCCTCCTCCACGCGCGCGGCGAGGTCGCGGACGGTGGGCGCCTCGAACACCGCGCGCAGCGGCAGCTCCACCGCGAACACCCGCCGGATGCGCGAGACCACCTGCGTCGCCAGCAGCGACTGGCCGCCGAGCGCGAAGAAGCTCTCGCCCGCGCCCACGCGCTCAATCCCCAGCACCTCCGCCCAGATCCCCGCCAGCACCTCCTCCGTCGGCGTCCGGGCCGCCGTCTCCGCCTCCGCGGCGGCCTCCGCCTCAGGGAGGGCGCGGCGGTCCACCTTGCCGCTGGGCGTCAGCGGGAACGCGTCGAGCGCGACCAGCGCGGCGGGCACCATGTACTCCGGCAGCCGCGTCCGCGCGAACGCCAGGATCGTATCGCGCCGCGCCTCCGGCGCGACGACCCAGCCCACCAGCCGCCGCTCGCCGCGCGCGTCCGCCCGCACCTCCACCACGGCGTCCGCGACGCCCGGCGCCTGGCGCAGCACGGCCTCGACCTCGCCCGGCTCGATGCGCACGCCGCGCACCTTTGCCTGGCGGTCGAGCCGCCCCTGGTACTCCAGCGTCCCGTCCGCGAGCCAGCGCACGCGGTCGCCCGTGCGGTACATCCGCGCGCCCGGCACGCCGGAGAACGGGTCCGGCACGAACGCCGCGGCGGTCAGCTCGGGTCGCCCCAGGTAGCCGCGCGCCAGCTGCACTCCCCCGGCGAACAGCTCGCCCGGCACGCCCACCGGGACCGGCTCCAGGCTCCGGTCCAGCACGTACGCCCGCACGTTGTCCACCGCCCGCCCGATGCCCGGGGGACGGGCGTTCCCCACCCCCACGGCGACGGACTCGTAGGAGGTGACGACCGCGTTCTCGGTGGGTCCGTAGGCGTTGCCGAGGACGAAGGGGTGCTCCGGGCGCGGACGGCCGCGCAGCGCGTCCCCGCCCGCCAGCAGGTAGCGCAGCGCCGCGTCGGCGGGCCACTCCAGCGCGAGCAGCGCCTCGGCCATGGGGGTGGGGGCGAAGCCGATGGTGATCCGCTCCTCCACCATCAGCCGCTGGAGCGCCGCGGGCGAGTTGCGGACCTCCTCGTCGGCGACCAGGTGCAGCGACGCGCCGAAGCAGAGGTGCGACCACACCTCCATCACGGAGGCATCGAAGCCGAGCCCGGCGAGCTGCGAGCCCCGGTCGTCCTCCGTGACCCCGAGCTCGCGCCCGTGCCAGTGCACCAGGTTCAGGAGCGCGCCGTGGGGGACCTCCACGCCCTTCGGCCTGCCGGTGGAGCCGGAGGTGTAGATGACGTAGGCGAGGGACCCGGGGGACGGCGGGTGCGGGAGTGCGAAAGTGCGGGAGTGCGAAAGTGCGGACGACGAGCCGGCGTCTCCGTGCTCCGTGTTCCCGTCCACCACCACGACCTCGCTCGCGAGCCGGCCCGCCCGGTCGGCGGTGGCCCGGGAGGCGAGCACCACGGGCACGCGCGCGTCCTCCAGCATGAAGGCGATGCGCTCGTCCGGGACGGCCGGGTCGATGGACAGGTACGCGCCGCCCGCCCCGAGCACGGCCAGCTGCGCCACGACGAGCTCCGGGACGCGCTCCACCATCACGCCCACGCGGGTCTCCAGGCCGACGCCCAGGGCGGCGAGGCGCGCGGCGAGGCGGTCGGCGCGCGCGACCAGCTCGCCGAAGGTCAGCGTCGCGCCGCCCGCGGCGACGGCGAGCGCGTGGGGGCGGCGGCGGGCCTGCTCCGCGACCAGCTCGTGGACGAGCGGCGCGACCGGGTGCGGGCGGTCCGTCGCGTTCCACTCCTCCAGGACCCGGCGGCGCTCGTCGGCGGGGAGCAGGGGGAGCGCGGAGAGGCGGCGGTCCGGGTCGGCGGCGATCCCGGCGAGGAGCACGCGGAAGTGCTCCGCCATCCGCTCCACGGTCGCGGCGTCGAACAGGTCGGTGGCGTACTCCAGCGAGGCCGCGAGGTCGCCGCCGGAGTCGGTGATCTGGAGGGTGAGGTCGAACTTGGCGGTGCCGGTGGGGATCTCCTCCACGCGCGCGTCCAGCCCGGGGAGCGCGGGCGCGGCGGGGGGCGCGGCCTGGAGCGAGAACATCACCTGGAAGACCGGCGCGTGCCCCAGGCTGCGCCCGGTCTCCAGCGCCTCCACCAGGCGCTCGAAGGGAAGGTCCTGGTGCAGGTGCGCGTCCAGCACCGTTTCGCGGACGCGCGCCAGCAGCCCGCGGAAGCCGGGGTCGCCGGACAGGTCGCCGCGGAGGGCGAGCGTGTTGACGAACATCCCCACCATCCCCTCCAGCTCCGCGCGCGTCCGCCCAGCCACCGGGGTGCCGACGACGACGTCGTCCTGCCCGCCGTAGCGGGCCAGGAGGAGCTGCCACGCCGCGAGCAGCGTCATGAACTGCGTCGCGCCCTCGCGCCGGGACAGCGCCTGGAGCGCGCCCGCCGTCTCGCCAGGGACGCGGAAGTCGTGCGCGGCGCCGCGGTGGCTCTGCACGGCGGGGCGTGGACGGTTGGTGGGCAGCTCCAGCAGCCCCGGGGCGCCGGCCAGGCGCGACTTCCACGCGTCCAGCTGCCGCTCCAGCACCTCGCCGCGCAGCCAGCCGCGCTGCCAGGCGGCGTAGTCCGCGTACTGCACGGGGAGCGGCGCGAGCGGCGACGCCTCGCCGCGCGCGAAGGCGGCGTAGAGCGCGCCCAGCTCGCGCGAGAGCACGTCCATGCTCCACCCGTCGGCGACCGCGTGGTGATTGGCCAGGACGAGCACGTGCTCGTCCGCCGCGGCGCGCAGCAGGAGCGCGCGGAAGAGCGGACCCGCCGCCAGGTCGAACGGCCGGCGCGCCTCCTCCCGGACCCGCGCCTCCAGGGCGGCGGGACGCGCGCCGTCCGCCACGCCCGAAAGGTCCTCCGCCGCAAGCTCGAAGCCGGCGGCGGACCGGACGACCTGCACCGCGCCGTCGCCGTCCCGCTCGAACACCGTGCGCAGCGCCTCGTGGCGGCGCACGATCTCCGCCAGGGCGCCCCGCAGCGCGTCCACGTCCAGCGCGCCGGACAGGCGCAGCGCCACGGGGATGGTGTAGACGCCGTCGCCCGGCTGCATCTGGTCCAGCAGCCAGAGCCGCTCCTGCGCGAACGACAGCGGGAGCGGCCGGCCGCGGTCCGCGGGGACGAGGGGCGGCGCCATGTCGGCCGCGCCTTCGCGCCGGGCCTGCTCCACGCGCGCGGCCATCCCCGCGACGGTGGGCGCCTCGAACACGGCGCGCAGCGGCAGCTCCACCCCGAGCGCCCGCCTCACGCGCGAGACCACCTGGGTCGCAAGCAGCGAGTGCCCGCCCAGCGCGAAGAAGCTCTCGCGCACGCCGACCGTCTCCAGGTGCAGCACCTCCGCCCAGATCCCCGCCAGCACCTCCTCCACCGGGGTCGAGGGAGCGGCGCCGGCATCGGTTCCGACTTCGGGCTCCGGCAGCGCGCGCCGGTCCGTCTTGCCGCTCGGCGTCAGCGGGAACGCGTCGAGGGCGACCAGCGCGGCGGGCACCATGTACTCCGGCAGCCGCGTCCGGGCGAACGCCAGGATCTCCGCGCGCCGCGCCTCCGCCGCAACCACCCAGCCGACCAGCCGCCCCTCGCCCCGCGCGTCCGCCCGCACCTCGACCACCGCGTCCGCGACGCCCGGCGCCTGTCGCAGGGTCGCTTCGATCTCGCCCGGCTCGATGCGGAAGCCGCGCACCTTGACCTGCCGGTCCAGCCGCCCCAGGAACTCCAGCGTGCCGTCCGCCAGCCAGCGCGCCCGGTCCCCCGTGCGGTACATGCGCGCGCCGGGCTCCGCCGCGAACGGGTCCGGCACGAACGCCGCCGCCGTAAGCTCGGGCCGCCCAAGGTAGCCGCGCGCCACCTGCGCGCCGCCCACGCACAGCTCGCCCGGCACGCCGGTCGGCGCCGGCTCCCCGCGCCGGTCCAGCACGTACGTCCGCACGTTGTCCACGGGCCGGCCGATCCCCGGCGCCCGCCCGCTCCCCCGCCCCGCCGCCACCGTGCCCGACGTCGCGACGACGGTGTTCTCGGTAGGCCCGTAGTTGTTCACCAGCGCGAACGGCAGCCCATCGCGCGGGCGGGTCCGCAGCGCGTCGCCGCCGGTCAGCAGCACGCGCAGCGGCGCCTCCGCCGGCCACTCCAGCGCCAGCAGCGCCTCGGCCATCGGCGTCGGCGCGAACGCAGCGGTGATCCCCCGGCCGAGCAGGAAGTCGCGCAACGCCTCGGGTGACGTCCGCGTCTCCTCGTCCGCGACGAGGTGCACCGCCGCGCCGGAGGCGAGGTACGGCCACAGCTCCCACACCGACGCGTCGAAGCCCAGCCCGGCGAGCTGCGTCGCGCGGTCGTGCTCCGTGACGGCGAACGCGTCGCGGTGCCAGTGGACCAGGTTCAGCAGCGCGCCGTGCGTGACCTCCACACCCTTGGGGGTGCCGGTGGAGCCGGAGGTGTAGATGACGTAGGCTAGGCTGTCCGCGCCCGGACCCCCCTCCCCCGGCCCCTCCCCCGCAAGGGGGGAGGGGAGAACTGCACTCGCGACGGCAGGCGCCGAGCTGGCGTCCACGGGGTCGCCCTCACCCGGCTCGCTTAGGCTCGCCACCCTCTCCCAATTCTGGGAGAGGGTTTCCTGACCCTCGGCGGTGTGCTCGATCGACACACCGTCGTGCTCCCCCTCCCCCCTTGCGGGGGAGGGGGTCGGGGGGAGGGGGGTCCCGTCGACACGCACCACCTCGCCCCCGAACGACTCCACCCGCCCCGCCGTCGCCGCGGACGCCAGCACGACGGGCGCCCCCGCGTCGGACAGCATGTACGCGATGCGCTCGTCCGGGACGGCCGGATCGATGGGCAGGTACGCGGCGCCGGCCTTGAGCACCGCGAGCTGCGCCACCACCAGCTCCGGGGTGCGCTCCAGCAGCACGCCCACCCGCGTCTCCGGCCCGACGCCGCGCTCGCGCAGGCGCGCGGCGAGACGGTCGGCGCGCGCGTCCAGCTCGGCGTAGGTGAGCGCCATGTCGCCGGCTACGACGGCGGGTGCGTTCGGGTGGCGGCGGGCCTGCTCCGCCACCAGCGCGTGGACCGGCGGACCGGCCGGGTGCGGGCGGTCCGTCGCGTTCCACTCGCGGACGACCCGGCGGCGCTCGTCCTCCGGAATCAGGGGGAGCGCGGAGACGGGGCGGTCGGGAGCGGCGGCGATCCCGGCGATGAGCACGCGGAAGTGCTCCGCCATCCGCTCCACCGTCGCCGCGTCGAACAGGTCCGTGGCGTACTCGAAGGCGGCGGTCGCGGCGGGGCCCTCGTCCGCCACCTCCAGCGTCAGGTCGAACTTGGCGGTGCCGGTCTCCTCCTCCTGCAGCGTCCACTCCACGCCGGCGGCCGCGCGCGGCTCCGGGTGCGCGCCGCGCAGGGCGAACATCACCTGCACCAGCGGCGTCCGGCCCGGGTCGCGCTCCGGCTGCACGGCGTCGACCACGCGGTCGAAGGGCGCGTCCTGGTGCGCCTGGCCGTCCAGCGTCGCGCGGCGCACGCGGCCCAGCAGCTCGCGGAACGTCGGGTCGCCCCGGAGGTCCGGGCGCAGGGCGAGCGTGTTGACGAAGAAGCCCACCAGCCCGTGCAGCTCCGGCCGGGTGCGGTGCGTCGCCGGCGTGCCCACCACCAGCTCGTCCTCGCCCGTGTAGCGCGCCAGCAGCAGCCCGAACGCGGCGAGCAGCGCCATGAACGGCGTGGCGTCGGCGTCCGCGGCCAGCGCGCGCAGGCCGGCCATGGCGTCCGCCGGGAGGGCGAAGCGGTGCAGCGCGCCGCGGAAGCTCTGCGCGGGCGGCCGGGGACGGTCGGCGGGGAGGTCGAGGACGGTGGGCGCGCCGGCGAGCGCCTGGCGCCACCAGGCGAGGTGCGCGTCCAGCGCCGCGCCGGCGACCTGCTCCCGCTGCCACGCCGCGTAGTCGGAGTAGTTCACCGGGAGCGGCGCCAGCGGCGAGGGCGCGCCCGCCGCGAAGGCGGCGTACAGCTCGGCCAGCTCGCGGAAGAGCACGTCCATGCTCCAGCCGTCGCTCACGGCGTGGTGCATGGCGAGCAGCAGCCGGTGCTCGTCCGGCGCGAGCCGCAGCAGGCGGGCGCGGAAGGGCGGCCCCGTCTGGAGGTCGAACGGGGCGGCGGCGTCCTCCCGCGCGGCGCGGCGCGCCTCCGCCTCGCCGGCCACTTCCTCCACCGGGAGGTCGGCGGGCACGGCGGGGAGGACGAGCTGCACGGGCGCGCCGTCCCGCTCCGCGAACACCGTGCGCAGCGGCTCGTGGCGGAGTACCGTCTCGTCCACGGCGCGGCGGAGCGCGTCCGCGTCCAGCGGGCCGCGCAGGCGGACGGCGTACGCCATGGTGTACACGCCCGCGCCGGCGCCCAGCCGCTCGGTGAGCCACAGGCGCTCCTGGGCGTGCGAGAGCGGCGCGGGCCCCAGCTCGGGGTCGCGCGGGCGGATGCCGCCGCGGGGCGCGTCGCCCCGGGACAGCTTCATCCGCGCCTCCAGGAGCCGCCGCTTCTCGGGGGACAGCTCCGCCAGCTTCTGGGACAGGTCGCTCATCGCGTCGTCGGGCGCCGCACCGGGGGGGAGGACGGGGCGGGCGTCAGGCGCCCGCCTTTGCCAGCTTGCCCATCAGCCGGTCGAGCGACTTCTGGTTCAGCTTCACCGAGGGGAAGTCGGACGGGGTGTAGCCGCCCGCGTCGGCGGAGCGGCAGTGGGCCAGGATGCCGCGGAGCGCGTCCAGGAAGCGGTCCGCCAGGGCGCGCACGGTCTCCTCGCGGTGGAGCTCCGCGCCGAAGGTCCAGCCCACGCGCAGCTCGCCGTCCGCCACCGCCGCGTTCACCTCCAGCAGGTGCGTGCGCGGGTTGGCGGCAGCGCGCGCCGGCCCGGCCGCCGCCGGGGTGATGCGGAACAGCGCGTCGGCGGAGCGGCCGGCGTCGAACTGGCCCAGGTAGTTGAAGGCGAGCGCCGGCCGCGGCGCCTCCGCCAGGGCGCGCGCCGTGTCCGCGTCGGGCGCCATCCAGCGCAGCAGCCCCCAGCCGATCCCCTGCCGGGGAATGCGCCGCAGCTGCTCCTTGACCGCCTTGAGCGCCTCGCCGGGGCCGGCCTCGGGCGCCACCTCCAGCCGCGCCGGGTGGATGGAGGTGAACCAGCCCACGGTGCGCGACAGGTCCACCCCGTCGAACAACTCCTCGCGGCCGTGGGACTCCAGGTCCAGCAGCAGCGGCCCGCCGCCCGTCCAGTCCCCGAGCGCCAGGGCGAGCGCGGCGAGCAGCGTCTCGTCCACCCGCGTGTGGTAGGCGCGCGTCGCCTCCGTGAGCAGCGCCCGCGTCTCGTCCGCGCCCAGCGTGGTCGTCACGGTCCGCGCCAGCCCCTCCGGGTTCGCGCCCCCCGCGAAGTCGGTCGGGAGCGCCACGGCGCCAGGAGCCACAATCTCCGTCCAGAGCGCCGCCTCCGCGAGCGGGGCGCCGCCGCGGGCGTGCTCCGCGAGCCGCTCCGCCCAGCTCCGGAACGACGCGGTCTTGGCCGGGAGCGACAGCGGCTCGTGGCGCACGAGCTTGCGGTACGCCGTCTCCAGGTCCTCCAGCAGCGCCCTCCAGGAGACGCCGTCCACCACCAGGTGGTGCACGGCCAGCAGCAGCCGCGCCGGGCGCCCCGGCCCCAGGTCGAAGAGCGCGGCGCGCGCCAGCGGCCCGTGCTCCAGGTCCATCCCCGCCTGGACGGCCGCGCCGTGCTCCCGCAGCGCGTCGGCGAGGTCGGCGTCCGCGACGTCCGAGAGGTCCACCCGCTCCAGCGGAAAGGCGCCCTCCGCCGCGTATGCCTGCGTCCACCCCCCGGGCGCGCGGCGGAAGCGCAGCCGCAGCGAGTCGTGCTGCGCCAGCACGGCGGCGAGCGCGCGCTCCAGCGCCGCGGCGTCCACCGGACCCGCGGCCTCCAGCACCAGCGACTGGTTCCAGTGCGCCGGCTCCGGCAGGTTTTTTTCAAAGAACCAGCGCTGCACCGGCGTCAGCGGCACCTCGCCGGCGGTGGAGGCGTCCTCGGCGCGCGGCGCCTCCGCGGCCTGGGCGGCCTGCGCCAGCTCCGCCACCGTCTGGTTCCGGAACACCAGCTGCGGGGAGATCTTCATCCCCGCGGCGGCCGCGCGCGCGACCACCTGGATGCTGAGGATGCTGTCGCCGCCCAGCTCGAAGAAGTTGTCGTGGATTCCCACCCGCTCCACGCGCAGCGTCTCCGACCAGATCGCCGCCAGCGCGCGCTCGGCGTCGGTGCGCGGCGCCTCCCAGCCGTGCTCCGGGTGCGGCCGGTCCTGCTGCGGCGCGGGGAGCGCCTTGCGGTCCAGCTTGCCGTTGGGGGTGACGGGGAGCGAACCCAGCGGCACGAACGCCGAGGGCACCATGTACTCCGGGAGCCGCTCGCGCAGCCAGGCGCGCAGGTCGGCGGCGGGGGGAGCCTCCGCGCCCGCGTCCGGCACCACGTAGGCCACCAGGCGCTTGACGCGCGGCTCGTCCTCGCGCGCGGCCACCACCACGTCGCGCAGCGCGGGGTGCCCGCAGAGCGCCGTCTCGATCTCGCCCAGCTCGATGCGGAAGCCCCTCACCTTGACCTGCGCGTCCAGCCGTCCCAGGAACTCCAGCGTCCCGTCCCACCAGACGCGGGCGCGGTCGCCGGTGCGGTAGATGCGCGCGCCGGGCGTCCCCCCGAACGGGTCCGGGACGAACTTGACGGCGGTCAGCTCGGGCGCCGCCGCGTACCCCTCCGCCAGCACCTCGCCGCCGATGTACAGGTCGCCGGCCACGCCCGTGGGCGCGGGCCGCATGGCCTCGTCCAGCACGTAGTAGCGCGCGTTCCGCATGGGGCGGCCGTACGGGATGCTGGTCCAGTCCGGGTCCACCACGCCGATGCGGTGGAAGTTGGACCACACCGTGGCCTCCGTGGCCCCGCCCAGGCCCACCACCTCGGCGCCCGGGAAGCGGCGGCGCACCTGGTCCGGCAGGGCGACGGGGATCCAGTCGCCGCTCAGGAACACCAGCCGGAGCGCCGCCGTCTCCTCCGGGCCGAAGAAGGGGACCAGCTGCTGCAGCGCCGCCGGGGCCGAGTCCCAGAAGGTGACCGGCTCCTCCGCCAGGATCCGCACCAGCCGCTCCGGGTCGCGCACGTCGTCCGCGGCGGCGACTCGCACCGAGCCGCCCGCCGCCAGCAGCCCGAACACGTCGTAGACCGACAGGTCGAACGACAGCGAGGTGACGAACAGCACCCGGTCCGCCGGGCCCACGCCGAAGGTGCCGTTCACCCAGTCGATCAGGTTCACGGCGGGCGCGTGCCGGACCATCACCCCCTTCGGCGCCCCCGTGGAGCCCGAGGTGAAGATCACGTACGCCAGGTCGTCCGCGCCCACGCCGGAGTCCACGGGCGCGTCCGGGAGCGCGTCGGTCTCCTCCTGCCTCCAGAGGCGGACCGGGCCGCCGGCCGGGAGCGCGGCGGAGCCGCCGCGGTCCACGCACACCAGCTCGCGCAGCGAGGGCAGCTCCGGCGCCAGGGCGGCGAGCACGCCCGCGTGCGCCGTCTGCGTGACGACCACGGCGGCCTCCAGCGAGCCCAGCACCGCCGCGATGCGCGCCGGCGGGTGGCCGATCTCCACGGGGACGTAGACGCCGCCCGCCTTGAGGATCCCCAGCAGCGCGGGGACCATCTCGGGCGAGCGCTCCAGGTGCACGCCCACGTACACGCCGGGGCCCACGCCCAGCCCGCGCAGCCGGTGCGCCAGCCGGTTGGCCTCGCGCTCCACCTCGCCGTACGTCAGCGTGCGCTCGCCGCAGACCACGGCAACCGCGTCCGGCGCGCGCTGCGCCTGCGCCTCGAACAGCTGGTGCATGCAGACGCCGCGCGGGTAGTCGCCGTCGGTGTCGTTCCACTCGTGCACCAGGCGGCGCGTCTCCAGCTCGCAGAGCAGCGGCAGGTCGAGCAGGCGCGTCTCCGGGTCGGCGACCGCGGCCTCCAGCAGCGCGCGGAAGTGCCCCACCATCCGCTCCACCGCGGCGTGGTCGAACAGGTCCATGGAGTACTCCAGGACGCCCGTCAGGCCGTCGTCCGCGTCCGTCATCCCCAGCAGGATGCTGAGCCGCGAGCGCCCGGTGTCCGTGGGCACCGGCGTCACCGCCACGTCGCCCATGCGCAGCTCCGCGGCGGTGGCGCCGGGGTGGACCACGAACATCACCTGGAAGAGCGGGTTCTGCCCGGGGTCGCGCTCGGGGTGCAGCTCGTCCACCAGCCGCTCGAAGGGGACCTCGCCGTGCGCGAAGGCGCCCAGCGACGCGTCCCGCACCCGGTGCAGCAGCTCGCGGAAGGTGGGGTTCCCCTCCGCCGAGGCGCGCACCACCACGGTGTTGGTGAAGCAGCCGATCAGCCCCTCGGTCTCGGCGCGGGTGCGCACCTGGATCGGCGTGCCCACCAGCAGGTCGGACTCGCCGGTGTAGCGGTGCAGCAGCGCGTCCCAGGCGGCCAGCAGCGCCATGAAGACGGTCGCGCCCTCGGCGCGGGCCAGCGCGCGGACCCGCTCCGACAGCTCCCGCGGGAAGGCGAAGCGGAAGCCCTCGCCGCGGTCGGTCCTCACCCGCGGCACCGGGCGGGCGACGGGGAGCTGGAGCGCGGGGGGCGCGCCGGCCAGCCGCTCGCGCCACCAGGCGAGCTGCGCGTCCAGCATCTCGCCCTGGAGCCGGTCGCGCTGCCACGCGGCGAAGTCGGCGTACTGGACGGGGAGCTCGGGGAGCGGCGACGCCCCGCCGCGCGCGAAGGCGTCGTACAGCGCCGCCAGCTCGCGGAAGAAGATCCCCACCGAGCCGTCGAAGGCGATGTGGTGGGTGACCACGACCAGCACGTGCTCCTCCGAGTCCAGACGGAGGAGGCGGGCGCGCAGCAGGGGCCCGCGCGCCAGGTCGAAGGGCGTGCCGGTCTCGGCGTCGATCAGCCGGCGGGCCTCGGCGGCGCGCGCGGGCTCCGGGAGCGCGGCCAGGTCGTCCACCGGGAGCGGCACGGGCGCGGCCGGCTGCACCGTCTGCACGGGGCGGCCCTCCAGCCCCAGGTAAACGGTCCTCAGCGCTTCGTGGCGCCTGACGATCTCCGACAGGGCGCGCCCGAGCGCGTCCGCGTCCAGCCGCCCGGCGAGCCGCAGCGCCATGGGCGAGTTGTACGCGGCGCTCCCCGGCTGCCACTGGTCCAGGAACCAGAGGCGCTGCTGCGCGAACGAGAGCGGAAAGGTGTCGCGCCCGCCGCCCTGCTTCTGCAGGGCGAGCGCGAGGATCCGCCGCTTCTCGGGCGAGAGTGCCGCCAGCCGGCTGGAGATGTCGCTCATCCGCGTCTTCCCTTGGTCTCGCGCTCCCGGGCCGCGGCTACTCCGCGGACTCCAGCAGCGCCAGGATCTCGTCTTCGGACAACCCTTCCAGCCCCTCCAGCTCGTCCAGCATCTCCTCGATGCTGCGCGCCCCGCGCCGCGCCGGGGCGATCTCCGGCTCCGCCGCCGCCGTGGCGGACCGGGCCCGCAGCGCCTCCACCTCGCGGGCGATCCCCTCCACCGTGGGCGCCGCGAACAGCGCCGGCAGCGCGAAGTCGGTCCCCGTCGCCTCGCGCAGCCGAGACACCAGCCGCATGGCCCGCAGCGAGTGCCCGCCGGACTCGAAGAAGCCGTCGTGAACGCCCACGCCCGCGGCGTCCAATTCCAGCACCTCCGCCCACACCCGCGCCACCTCCGCCTCCGTGGCGTCGCGCGGCGGCACGCGGTCCTCCGCGTCGTGGCCCGCCGCGTCCGGCGCGGGGAGAGCCCGGCGGTCCAGCTTTCCGGCCGGGGAGAGCGGGAGCGCCTCCATCGCCACGAACGCGGTGGGCACCATGTACTCCGGGAGCCGCTCCCGCAGCCAGCCGCGCAGCTCCGCCGCGCCCGGCGCCGCCCCGTCCGCGGCGACCGTGTACGCCACCAGCCCGGTGTCGCCGGCGGCGTCGCGCCGGGCGGCGACCGCCGCCGCGGCGACGGCGGGGTGCTCCAGCAGCGCCGCCTCGATCTCGCCGGGCTCGATGCGGAAGCCGCGCACCTTGACCTGCTGGTCGATGCGGCCAAGGAACTCCAGCGCGCCGTCCGCCCGGCGGCGGGCCCGGTCGCCGGTGCGGTACAGCCGCGCTCCCGGCTCCGCGGAGAACGGGTGCGGCACCCACGCCGCCGCCGTCAGCTCCGGCCGCCCCAGGTAGCCCCGCGCCAGCCCGGCGCCGCCCAGGTGCAGCTCACCCGCGACGCCCGCGGGCGCGGGGCTGCCGGCCGCGTCCAGCACGTACGCCTGGAGGTTCGCGATCGGCCGTCCGATCGCCACCGGGTCGCCGCGCTCCTCCGCGCCGACCGGGTGGACGGTGGCCCACACCGTCGCCTCCGTGGGCCCGTACACGTTCCACACCTCGGCCGCCCGCGCCCGCAGCTGCCCCGCCAGCTCCGCCGGCAGCGCCTCGCCGCCGCACAGCACCCGCAGCCCCGGCGTCCCCGTCCAGCCGGAAAGGAGGAGCAGCCGCCAGGTCGCCGGGGTGGCCTGCGCCACGGTGACCCCCTCCTCCGCCAGCAGCCGGGCGAGCCGCGCCCCGTCCGCCGCGTCCTCCCGGTCCGCCAGCACGGTCCGCGCTCCGACCGAGAGCGGGAGGAACAGCTCCAGCACGGAGATGTCGAAGCCCAGCGTGGTCAGCGCCAGGAAGGCGTCCTCCGCGCCCGCTCCGGGCGTCTCCCGCATGGCGTGGAGGAAGCTCACGACGGAGCGGTGCTCAATCGTGACGCCTTTTGGATGCCCGGTGGAACCCGAAGTATAAATGACGTAGGCCGCGTTGTCTGCCCCCGCCCCGCCGTCCGCCGCGGCGCCGCCGTCCACCTCCGGCCGCTCCCCCTCGCCGCCGTGGACGCCCGCGTCCGCGGAGTCGATCGCGACGACGCGGATGCCCTCCGCCGGGACGGCGCCGCGCAGCGACTCCTGCGTCACCAGCACCCGCGCCCCCGAGTCGCGGAGCACGTAGGCGAGCCGCTCCGCGGGGTGCGCCGGGTCCAGCGGCACGTACGCGCCGCCCGCCTTCATCACGCCCAGCAGCGCCGCCACCATGGCCGGGGTGCGCTCCAGCAGCACGCCCACCCGGGCCTCCGGCCCGACGCCCTCCGCCCGCAGCCGCGCCGCCATCGCGTCCGCGCGCTCCAGCAGCTCGCGGTACGTCCAGCGCTCGCCGCCGCGCGAGACGGCGACCGCGTCCGGCGCGCGCCCCGCCGCCGCGGCGACCAGGCCGTGCAGCGTGCCCGCCGGGAAGTCGCGCCGCGGCCCCGCGCTCCACGCCAGCACCCGCTCGCGCTCCTCCGCCGTCGCCAGGGCGACGTCGTCCAGCCGCGCCGCCGGTTCCGCGGCGAAGGCGGCGAGCGCCGCGCCCAGGTGGTCCAGCAGCCGCCGCGCGCCCTCGCCGTCGAAGCGGGCCCCGTCGTACGCCAGGCGCAGCCCCAGCCCCGCGCCGGGGACGACGATCAGCGTCAGCGGGTAGGTGGTCCGCTCCAGCGAGCGCGCGCCGGAGATGTACAGCGCCTCGTCGGACGGCGCGCGGAGCGAGTCGTCCACCGGGTAGTTCTCGAAGATCAGCAGGCTCCCGAACAGCGGCTCGCCGGCCGGGACCTCACTCCACGCCTGCACCTGCATCAGCGGCGCGTGCTCGAAGCGGCGCGCCTCCGACTGCTCCGCCTGGAGCCCGGCCAGCCAGTCGCCCACGCGGGCGTCCGGGCGGAGGCGAGCGCGCACCGGCAGGGTGTTGATGAACAGGCCGACCATCTGCTCCACGCCGGCGATCTCCGCGGGGCGGCCGGACACGGTGGCGCCGAACACCACGTCGTCCTCGCCCGCGTAGCGCGCCAGGAGCAGGGCCCACGCGCCCTGCACCAGGGTGTTGAGCGTCAGCCCGCGCCCCCGCGCCATGGCGAGCAGCGCCGCCGTGGCGTCGGCGGACAGGCGCAGGTCGGCCTCGGCGATGCCCGCGCCGGGCTCCGCGGGCGCGGGGAGCGCCAGCGGCGTGGGCGCCGCGAACCCGGCCAGCGCCCCGCGCCAGAACGCCTCCGCCGCCCGCTCGTCGCGCGAGCGCAGCCACTCGACGAAGTCGCGGTAGGGCCGCGGACGCGCCGCGTCCACGGGGCGCCCGTCGTGCCGCGCCAGCACCTCGCGCAGCACCATCGCCCCGGACCAGCCGTCCAGCAGCAGGTGGTGCTGCGTCCACAGCAGCCGGTGCTCCCGCTCGCCGGTCCTGAACAGCGCGAACCTCATCAGCGGCGCGCGCGACAGGTCGAAGCCGCGCCGCCGGTCCTCGGCCACGTACGCGTCCAGCCGCGCCTCCCACTCGTCGGCGGACAGGCCGCGCCAGTCCTCCACGTGCCAGGGGAGCTCCACCCCCGTCTCCGCCACCTGCAGCGGCTCGGGGACGCCCTCCCACACGAAGGCGGAGCGCAGCGCGGAGTGCGCCTCGACCGTGTCGCTCCAAGCCCGCGCCAGCGCCTCCGGGTCCAGCGCGCCGGCAAGCGTCATGTCCAGCTGCACCAGGTACGGGCTCTCCCCCTCGCCCAGCGCGGCGTGGAAGAGCATCCCCTGCTGCATGGGCGAGAGCGGGTAGACCGCCTCCACCCTCCTCCCGGCGGTCAGCCGGTCCACGCCGGCCTGGTCCAGCCCCGCCAGCGGGAAGTCGGACGGCGTCCAGCCGCCCGCGCCCGGCGCCGCGCAGTGCGCCACCAGCGCCCGCAGCGCGTCCAGGTACTCCGCCGCGATCCGCTCCACCGTCGCGCGCGAGTGGACGCCCTCGGCGTACGTCCACCCCACCTCCAGCCGCCCGCCCGTAACCAGCGCGTTGACGTCCAGCAGGTGGCTGCGCGCGCCCTCCGGCGCGTGCGCCGGGCCCACGTCGCCGCGCGCGCGCCGGAAGAGCGCGTCGTCCGCGAACCCAGCGTCGAAGCGTCCCAGGTAGTTGAACGAGACCTCCGCCCCCGGCAGGGCGGCCAGCTTGGCGCGCACGGCGTCGCTGCCCAGCCAGCGCAGGATTCCGAAGCCCACGCCGCGCCGGGGCACGGCGCGCAGCTGCTCCTTGACCGAGCGGAGGAGCGCGCCCTCGTCGGCCCCGGCCGGCACGGACAGCCGCACCGGGAAGATGGAGGTGAACCAGCCCGTGGTGCGCGTCAGGTCCACGTCCTCGAACAGCGGCTCGCGGCCGTGGCCCTCCATCTCCACCAGCACCTCGTCGGAGCCGGTCCACGCGCCCAGCACCCGGGTGAGCGCGGCGAGCAGCGCGTCGTCGATGCGGGTGCGGTACGCCGCCGGCACGTCCTGCAGCAGCGCGCGCGTCTCCTCCTCGCCCAGGGCGACGACCACCTCGCGCGCGGCGGCGGCGGTGTTCGGCCCCGCGCCGTCGCGGGGGAGCGGCGCCGGCCGGGCGTCCGCCAGCGCCGCCCAGTGGTCCAGCTCCGCCGCGGCCTCCGGGGTGGCGGCGTGCTTCGCCAGGCGCTCCGCCCACTCGGCGAACGGCGTGGTCTTCGCCGGCAGCGCCACCGCCTCGCCGCGGGCGAGCTGGCGGTAGGCGGTCTCCACGTCCTCCAGCAGCACCCGCCAGGAGACCGCATCGACCACCAGGTGGTGGACGACCAGCAGCAGCCGCTGCGGCCGCCCCCCGCCCGCGGCGAAGAGCGCGGCGCGCGCCAGCGGCCCGTCGGCCAAATTCATCCCCGCCTGGAGGCGCGCGCCGACGGAGGCGACCGCGTCGTCCCCGGCGGGCCCGTCCACGCGCTCGAAGGCGAGCGTCCCCCCGCCCGCGCCGGGCGCCTGGGTCCATCCCCCCGGCCCGGGGCGATAGCGGAGCCCCAGCGAGTCGTGCCAGGCCACCGCCTGCGCCAGCGCCGCCTCCAGGCGGCCGGCGTCCACCGGCTCGGCGGCCTCCAGCAGCAGCGCCTGGTTGTAGTGCTCCGGGCGCGGCAGGCCGCGCCCGAAGAACCAGCGCTGCACCGGCGTGAGCGGCACCGCGGCCGGCTGCGCGGGCTTCGCCGCGGGCGCCGGCTTCGCGGCCGCCGGCGCGACGGGCGTGGCGACCCGGGCCAGCCCGGCGACGGTGGGGTGCTTGAACAGGTGCTGGGTGGAGAGCTTGATCCCCGCCCGCTTGGCCCGGGCGACCACCTGGATCCCCAGGATGCTGTCGCCGCCCAGCTCGAAGAAGTTGTCGTGCACGCCCACCGCCGGCACCTTGAGCAGCCCGGCCCAGATCTCCGCCAGCTGCCGCTCCGTGTCGGTGCGGGCGTCCTGGAACTCCGCCGCCGCGGCGGAGCGGTCGCCCTCCGGCGCCGGGAGGGCGCGGCGGTCCGTCTTGCCGTTGGGCGTCAGCGGCAGCGACGGCAGCGCGACGAACGCCGCCGGCACCATGTACTCCGGGAGCCGCCCGGCCAGGAAGGCGCGCAGCTCCGCCGCCCCCGCCGTCCCGGCCACGTACGCCACCAGCCGCCGCGCGCCCGGCTCGTCCTCGCGCGCGACCACGGCGGCCTCGCGCACCCCGGGGTGCGCCAGCAGCGTCGCCTCGATCTCCCCCGGCTCGATGCGGTAGCCGCGCACCTTGACCTGCTCGTCCACGCGGCCCAGGTACTCCAGCGTCCCGTCCGGCCGCCGGCAGGCGCGGTCGCCGGTGCGGTACAGCCGCGCCCCGGGCTCCCCCCCGAACGCGTCGGGAACGAAGCGCTCGGCCGTCAATTCCGCCCTCCCGTGGTAGCCGCGCGTCACCCCGGCGCCGCCCACGAACAGCTCCCCCGTGGTCCCGGCCGGCGCCGGGTCGCCGTACGCGTCCAGCACGTACAGCCGCGCGTTCGCCACCCCCGCGCCGATGGGCACCGTGGCCCGCTCCGCGTCGCGCGCGGTGACCACGTGCACCGAGCAGCCCACCACCGTCTCCGTGGGCCCGTACTCGTTGACCACCACCGCGCCGGGCGCGATCTCCCGCCACATCGCGACCGTCTCCGCGGGAAGCGCCTCGCCGCCCACCACGAAGGTGCGCACGTGGACGTGCTCGCCCTCCAGCTCGCGCCCCAGCAGCGCCAGGTGCGCCGGCGTCAGCTTCACCAGCGTCAGGTCGTCGGCCCGGCGCAGCGTCTCCGCCAGCCCCGCCACCTCGGCGCTCTCCGGCACCAGCACCACCCGCCCGCCGGACACCAGCGGCGCCAGCAGCGAGGTGACCGTCAGGTCGAACGACAGCGACGAGTGCACCGGCGACCCCTCGCCCTCCCCCGCCCCGTACGCCTCCGCGGCCCAGTGCAGGTAGTTGACCACCCCCCGGTGCGGCACCATGACGCCCTTGGGCGCGCCGGTGGAGCCGGAGGTGTAGATGACGTAGGCGAGGTTTTCGGGAGATAGGGGACAGGGTTCATCCGGTTCACGCGAAGCGTGAAGCGCCACAGGGGACAGGGGACAGCCTGCAACTGCAACGGTGGACCCGTCGTCTGCACCGTCGTGCTCCCCCTCTCCCCTTGTGGGAGAGGGGGCCGGGGGGTGAGGGGTGTCGAGCGCGACGGTCTCGCCCGCGAACGCGGGCAGCTTCGCGGCGGTCGCCGCGCCGGCCAGGACCACGCGGACGCCGGAGTCCTCCAGCATGTACCGCAGCCGGTCCGGCGGGTAGGCGGGGTCCAGCGGGAGGTAGGCGCCGCCGGCCTTGAGCACGCCCAGGACGGCGGCGACCATCTCCGGGGTGCGCGGCAGGCAGATGCCTACGCGCGCGTCCGGGACGACGCCGCGCGCGCGCAGCAGGGCGGCCACGTCGTTGGCCCGCGCGTCCAGCTCGGCGTAGGTGAGGGAGCCGGCGGCGGACGACACGGCGACGCGCAGCGGGGTGCGGGCGGCCTGGGCCTCGAACAGCTCGTGGACGCAGCGGTTGGACGGAAAGGGCGCGCGGGTGTCGTTCCACTCTTCCAGCACCCGCTTCCGCTCGCGGGCGGAGAGCGGCGAGAAGGCGTCGTAGCGGGCGTCCGGGTCCCCGGCGGCGGCCGCGAGGGCGCGCGCGTACCACCCGGCGACCTCCTCCGCGCGGGCGTCGCCGAGCACCGTGCCGTCGCGGGCGAGGACGAGCCGCACCTGGTCGGTGTCGGTCTCCACGACGAAGTGGGCGACCAGCGGGAGGCTGGTCTCCTCGAAGGTGCGGCGGCCCAGGACGCGGACGCCGGGGATGCCGGCCAGGTCGCGCCAGACGTGGAAGTGGACGTAGTTGAAGGCGGCCTCGAAGGTCGCCTCACCCCCCGCCAGCTTCTGCACCTCGGCCAGCGGGAAGCGGCGCAGCGGAAGGAGCTCCTCCTCGGCGCGGAACGCGGCGCGGGCCAGGTCGGCCCAGCTGCCGCCGGGCATCTCCACGCGCAGCGGCAGGGTGTTGAGGAACAGCCCCAGCACCCGCTCGCCGTCCGCGTCCTCCGGGCGGCCGTTGGTGGTGACGCCGGTCACGGCGTCCGCCGCGCCCGTGAGGGCGGCGACCACGCGCAGGTGGACGGCGAGCAGCAGGTGCTTGAGCGGCACCCCGGCGCGTCCGGCGGCGGCGCGCAGCGCGCCGGTGAGCCCCGGCGCCAGCGGCACCTCCAGCTGCCGCCCGCCCGGCGCGGCGCCCTGCGGGTCGCGCGGGAGCCGGGCGGGCGCGTCGGCCACGCGCGCCGTCCACGCCGCGCGCAGCTCGTCCGAGGCGAGGGCGCGGCGCTCCAGCTCCACGTACTCGCCGAAGGACATGCGCGGCGCGGGCGGCGGCGCCGGCGCGTCGTGCCCCAGCCGCGCCGCGTAGATCGTCAGCAGCTCGGTGAGCAGCGCGGCGACGCTCCAGCCGTCCAGGATGGCGTGGTGGAAGCTCGCGACGAGCTGGAAGCCGTCCGGGCCGCGGCGGAGCAGGTGGAAGCGCAGCAGCGGCGCAGCGGCCCAGTCGAAGCCGCGCCCCTTCTCGGCCTCCATCCACGCGGCGACCGCCTCGTCCTGCTCGGCGGGGGAGAGCGCGGACACGTCCTCCACCTCCACCGGCACCTCCGCCGCCGCGTGCACCAGCGCCAGCGGCTCGGCGTGGCCGGCCAGCTCGAACGAGGTGCGCAGCACCGGGTGCCGCGCCGCCACCTCGCCGACCGCGGCCCGGAACGCCGCCTCGTCCAGCGGCGCGCCCACGTGCCACCCGAAGATGTCGTGGTACACGGCGCTCGACGGCGACGCCGAGCTGTGGAAGAGCATCCCCAGCTGCAGGCGCGTCAGCGGGTACGCGTCCACCACGTCCGCCGGGAGCGTGGCGCGGTCGGCGGCGCCCACCAGGCGGAAGGGCCCGCCCTCCGTCCGCGCGGCGACCCGCTCCCCGGCGACGGCGGCGGCCAGCGCCTCCACCGTCTGGTGCCGGAAGATCAGCGGCAGCGCCACCTCCAGCCCCTCCTCGCGCGCCCGGGCCACCACGCGGATGCTGCGGATGGAGTCGCCGCCCAGCGCGAAGAAGTTGTCGCGCGCGCCCACCGTCTCCACGCCCAGCACCTCGCTCCACACGCGGGCCAGCGCGCGCTCGGCGTCGGTGCGCGGCTCCACGTACGCCCCCGCCAGCTCCGGCCGCGCGGCGTCCGGCTCGGGGAGCGCGCGGCGGTCCACCTTGCCGTTGGCGGTGAGGGGAAGCTCCTCCAGCACCACGAACGCGGCCGGCACCATGTACTCCGGCAGCCGCCCCAGCAGCCCGTCGCGCAGCGACTCCACGGTGGGCGCGGCGCCGTCCGCCGGGACCACCCACCCCACCAGCCGCCGCTCGCCGGACGCGTCGCCGCGCGCCAGCACCACGGCCTCGCGCACCTCCGGCAATTCCGCCAGCGCGGCCTCCACCTCGCCCGGCTCGATGCGGAAGCCGCGGATCTTGACCTGGCTGTCGATGCGGCCCAGGTACTCCAGGTCGCCGCCCGGCCGCAGCCGCGCCAGGTCGCCCGAGCGGTACATCCGCGCCCCGGCCGCGCCCGAGAACGGGTCCGGGACGAACCGCTCGGCCGTCAGCTCCGGCCGCCCCAGGTAGCCGCGCGCCACCCCCGCCCCGCCCACGCACATCTCGCCGGGCACGCCCGCGGGCACCGGCCCGCCGTGCGCGTCCAGCAGGTACACGGCCAGGTCCGGGATCGCCACGCCCACGCGGCTCCCGCGCGCGCCGTCCACGTCCTCCCGCGCCAGCGGCCGGTAGGTGACGTGCACGGTGGTCTCGGTGATCCCGTACATGTTCACCAGCCGCGGCGCCTCCTCGCCGTGACGCTCCATCCACGGCCGCAGCGCCGCCAGGTCGAGCGCCTCCCCGCCGAACACCACGTGCCGGAGCGCCAGGCCGGCCCCGCCGGCCGCGTCCCCGTCCGCCCGGATCAGCCCGTAGAACGCCGACGGCGTCTGGTTGAGCACGGTGACGCCCTCGCGCCCCAGCAGCTCCCGGAACGCCTCCGGCGAGCGCGACACCGCGTGCGGCACCACCACCAGCCGCCCGCCGTGCAGCAGCGCCCCCCAGATCTCCCACACCGAGAAGTCGAACGCGTACGAGTGGAACAGCGTCCACACGTCGTCCGCCCCGAAGCCGAACCACTCCCGCGTCGCGTCGAACAGCCGCGCCACGTTGGCGTGCGTGACGGGCACGCCCTTGGGGCGGCCGGTGGAGCCGGAGGTGTAGATGACGTAGGCGAGGGAGTCCGCGGAGACGACGGGCCCCCTCCCCACGGCCTGCCCCCTCCAATCCCCCGCAAGCGGGAGAGGGGCTAAAGACACGTCGTTGTCATTCTCCCCCTTTCTCCCGCTTGCGGGGGAGAGGGGGCCGGGGGGAGAGGGGGCCACCACGACGATCTCGCCCTCGAACGCCGGCAGCACGCCGCGCGTCCGCTCCTCCGCCGCGACGATGCGCACGCCGGAGTCGGAGAGCAGGAAGGCCAGGCGGTCCGCGGGGAGCGACGGGTCCAGCGGGACGTAGGCGCCGCCGGCCTTGAGGATCCCCAGGATCCCCACGACCAGGCCCGCGCCGCGCTCCATGCACAGGCCCACCAGCGACTCCGCGCCGACGCCGCGGGCCCGCAGCGCGGCGGCGAGCGCGTCGGAGCGGGCGTCCAGGTCGGCGTAGGTGAGGGAGCCGTCCTCTGCGGCGACGGCGACGGAGTCCGGGAAGCGGGCGGCGACCTCCGCGAAGCGCTCGTGCAGCGTCCCCTCGACCGGCGGCGACGGCCGGGCGGGCGGGGCCGTGAGCGCGCGGCGCTCCTCCGGGGTGAGCACCGGGAGCGCGGCGACGGGCGCGTCCGGGTCGGCGGCGGCGGCCTCCAGCAGCACTCCGAAGTGGCCGGCGAAGCGGACCGCCGTCTCCTCCGAGAACAGGTCGGTGGCGTACTCCAGGCGGCCGCGCAGCCCCTCCGGCGTCTCCTCCAGCGTCAGCGTCAGGTCGAACTTGGAGGTGCCGGTGTCGCCCAGTTCCAGGCGCAGCGCCACGCCGGGGAGGTCGGCGCGGTCCATGGGCGCGTTCTGGAGCACGAACACCGCCTGGAAGAGCGGGTTGCGGCCCAGCTCGCGGGGGATGCGAAGCTCCTCCACCACGCGCTCCAGCGGCACGTCCTGGTGCTGGTAGGCGCCCAGCGTGGCCTCGCGCACCCGGCCCAGCAGCGCGCGGAACGACGGGTCGTCCGCCAGGTCGGCGCGCAGCGGGAGGACGTTGACGAAGTTGCCGAGCGTCCCCTCCACCTCCGCCCGCGTCCGCCCGGCGATGGGCGAGCCCACCACCACCTCGTCCTGGCGCGCGTAGCGGGCCAGCAGCGCCTGGAAGGCGGCGAGCAGCCCCATGAACAGCGTGGCGCCCTCGCGCCGGGTGAGCGCGTGCAGCCGGTCCGCCAGCTCCGCCGGGAGGACGAAGCGGTGCACGGCGCCGCGGAAGCTCTGCACCGCCGGGCGCGGCGAGTCCGTCGGGAGCTCCAGGACGGGCGGGGCGCCGGCCAGCCGCTCCCGCCAGAAGGCGAGCTGCCGGTCCAGGGTCTCGCCCCGCATCCAGCCGCGCTGCCACAGGGCGAAGTCCGGGTACTGGAGCGCCGGCTCCGGGAGCGGGCTCCCCCGCCCCGCCGCGAAGGCGGGGTACAGCGCCGCCAGCTCGCGGAACAGGATCCCCATGCTCCACCCGTCCGCCACCGCGTGGTGGACCACCAGCAGCAGCACGTGCTCCTCCGCCGCCACGCGCAGCAGGCGGAAGCGGAACAGCGCCTCCCCGGCCAGGTCGAAGGGGCGCCGCGCCTCCTCCGCGAACTCGCGCCGGGCCGCGTCCTCGTCCGCCACGTCCTCGACCTGGAGGGCAACGGGCTCCGCCGGCGCGACGGTCTGCACCGGCTCGCCGTCCGCGAGCCCGAAGCGGGTGCGGATCCCCTCGTGGCGGCGGACGATCTCCTCCAGCGAGCGCCGCAGCGCCTCCACGTCCAGCGCGCCGGAGAGCCGGACCATGGCCGGGACGTTGTACGCGGGGGTCCCGGGCGCCAGCTGCTCCACGAACCAGAGCCGCTGCTGCGCGAACGACAGCGGCAGCGGCCCGTCGTGCGCGGCGGGGAGCAGCGGCGGGGCGGCGTCCCCGCCCGCGGCGGCGGCGCGCTCCACCCGCTCCGCGAACAGGGCCGGGGTGGGCGCCTCGAACACCGCGCGCACCGGCACGTCCACGCCGAACGCCTGCCGCACGCGCGACACTACGCGCGTGGCCAGCAGCGAGTGCCCGCCGTGCGCGAAGAAGTCGTCGTGGATCCCGCACCGCTCCACCCCCAGCACCTCCGCCCAGGTCTCCGCCAGCACCTCCTCCGTGGGCGTCCGCGGCGCGGCCCCGGCCCCGCTCTCCGCCGGGGCCTCCGGCGCGGGGAGGGCGCGCCGGTCGACCTTGCCCGTGGGGGTCAGCGGCAGCGCGTCCAGCGCCACGAAGGCGGAGGGCACCATGTGCTCCGGCAGCCGCTCCCTGAGCGCGGCGCGCAGCTCCTCCGCGGCCGGGGCGCTCCCCGCCGCCGGCACCACGTACGCCACCAGCCGCGTCTCCCCGCCCGCGTCCGCCCGCGCCGCCACCACGCACTCGCGCACCTCCGGGAGCGCGGCGAGCGCGGCCTCCACCTCGCCCGGCTCCACGCGGAAGCCGCGCACCTTGAGCTGGAAGTCCACGCGCCCCAGGAACTCCAGCGCGCCGTCCGGCCGCCAGCGCACCCGGTCGCCGGTGCGGTACGCCCGCGCCCCCGGCGCCGCGCCGAACGGGTCCGGGACGAACCTCTCCGCCGTCAGCCCCGGCCGCCCGTGGTAGCCGCGCGCCACCCCCGCCCCGCCGATCCACAGCTCGCCCGCCGCGCCCACGGGGGTCGGCTCGCCGTCGCGCCCGCAGACGCGCAGCCGCACCCCCGGCAGCGGCCGCCCGGCCAGCAGCCCGCGCACCTCGTCCCCCGCGGCCAGCGGCATCACCGAGGCGAGGATGGTGCCCTCGGTGGGCCCGTAGAGCACGCGCAGCTCCGCCGCCGGGAACACCCCGCGCATCGCGGCCAGCAGCTCCGGCGCCACCGCGTCCCCGCCGACGAAGACGCGCCGCATCCCCGGCAGGCTCCCCCGCCCGGACTCGCGCACCTCCGCCACCACCTGCCGCATCAGCGCCGGCACCGCGTGCAGCGCCGCCGCGTCCTCCAGCTCCGCCACCAGCTCCGCCGGGTCCAGCACCCGCTCGCGCGGGACGATGCGCGCAGTCCCTCCCGCCAGCAGCGGCACGAAGGTCTCGAACAGCCAGATGTCGAACGCCGAGCTGGCGAGCCCCGGCATGGTCTCGCCCGCCGCGAAGCCGAACCCGTCGCGCGTGGCGAGCAGCAGGTTCGCCAGGCTCCCGTGCGACACGGCGACGCCCTTGGGGGTGCCGGTGGAGCCGGAGGTATAGATGACGTACGCGAGGGATAGGGAACAGGGAACAGGGAACAGGGAACAGCCTGCAACTGCAACGGCAGCCCGATCCTCCACACCGTCGTGCTCCCCCTCTCCCCTTGTGGGAGAGGGGGCCGGGGGGTGAGGGGTGTCGAACAGGACGATCTCGCCCGCGAAGACGGGGAGCGCGTCGCGCGTGCGGGCGTCGGCGACCAGCGCGGTGCAGCCGGAGTCCTCCAGCAGGAAGGCCAGGCGCTCCGCCGGGTAGGCGGGGTCCAGCGGGACGAAGGCGCCGCCGGCCTTCCAGGCGGCGAGCACCGCGGCCACCAGGGCGGGTCCGCGCTCCAGGCACACGGCCACGCGCGACTCCGGGCCCACGCCGCGGGCGCGCAGCTCGGCGGCAAGGGCATCGGCGCGGCGGTCCAGCTCGGCGTAGCTCCAGCGCTCGCCGGCGGACTCGACCGCGACCGCGTCGAGGGTGCGGGCGGCCTGCTCGGCGAAGTGCTGGTGGACCGCGCGGTCCGGGAGCGGGCGCTCGCCGCCGGCGCCCCAGGCGGCGAGCGCGCGCAACTCGTCGGCGCCGGGAACCAGCAGCGAGGCGACCGTGCGGTCCGGGTCGGCGGCGACGGCGCGGAGGATCTCCTGGAGGGCGGCGAAGAGGCGGGCGGGGGTGCCCTCCTCGAAGCGGCGCGGGTCGTACACCAGCTTGAGGTACATCTCCCGCTCGCCGTAGCCCGCGAGCGCAAGCGGGTAGCTGGTGCGGCTGAACAGCGTAAGCCTGCGGCGGGCCCAGGGGCCGCCCTGCCCGTGGAGGACGGCGTCCAGGAAGGCGGCGTCGTAGTTGACGAAGCTGTCGAAGAGCGGCGCGCCGTGCGGCAGCTCGCTCCACCCGCGGATCGCGGTGAGCTGCGTGTGCTCGTGCGGGCGCATGGAGCGCACCGTGGCGCGGGGCTCGCGCAGCCACTCCCACACGGCGGCCTCCGGGCGGACCCTCACGCGCAGCGGCAGGTTGTTGAGGAACAGCCCCACCATGGCGTGCCTGCCGCCGTCCGTCCACCAGCGCGCGCCGCGGGTGATGCCGAACAGCACGTCGCGCTCGCCGGTGTAGCGGGCGAGCACCAGCGCCCACGCCCCGTGCAGCACCGTGTTCAGGCTCATCCCCTCGGCGGCGGCGCGCTCCCGGAGCGCGCGGGTCGCCTCCTCCGGGATCCAGGCGTCCAGCTGCGGCTGGATGACGTCGGCGTCGGCGTCCGCGCGCTCCTCGCGCTCGCAGATGGGCGTGGGCTCGCCGAAGCCGCGCAGCATCTCCCGCCAGAACCGCTCGTCCGCGGCCGTGTCGCGCTGCTCGGTCCACTCCACGTACTCGCGGTACGGACGCACCGGCGGAAGCTCCAGCGCCTCGCCGCGCCGGAAGGCCTCGTACAGCGCGAACACCTCCTGGAGCGCGACGATGATGGAGCGCCCCTCCAGCACGATGTGGTGGAAGGTCCAGACCAGGTGCCACTCGTCGGCGGCGGCGCGGACCAGCGCCAGCCGGTGCATGGGGCCCGCCGCGAAGTCGAAGTCGCGGGTGCGGTCGGCCGCGGCGTACGCGGCGATGCGCGCCTCGCGCTCCTCCGGCTCCAGCGCGCTCCAGTCCAGGTGGACGAAGGGGAGCCTCTCGTGCGCGTACACCACCTGCTCCGGGGTCTCCAGCCCCCGCCAGCGGAAGCCGGTGCGGAAGATGGCGTGCCGCTCCGCCAGCGCGCGCCAGGCGCGCTCCATGGCCGCGGGGTCCAATTCCTCGCGGAGCACGTAGCGGATCAGGACGTTGTCCACCCCCGTCCCCGGCGCGTACAGGGCGTTGAAGAGCAGCCCCTGCTGAAGCGGCGAGAGCGGGTACGCGTCCCGGATGGCGTCGTTCATCTGCGTTGCGTCTGCTGCGGAAGCGGTGCGGGAGGTCACGGGCGCGCCTCCCGCGGGGACGAGGCGTCCGCGAGCAGCGCGGACTCGGCCAGGTAGAGCGCCCCGGCCTCCTCGTCGGAAAGGCCTTCGATGTCGGCCAGGAGCGCGGCGAGGCGCGCTTCCCCGGTCCCGTCCAGGAAGGCGGCCAGCGCCGCCAGCGTGGGCGTGTCGAACAATTGCTGGATGGCGATCTCCACGCCCAGCCGGGCGCGCACGCGCGAGGCCACCTGGGTGGCGAGCAGCGAGTGCCCGCCCAGGTCGAAGAAGTGGTCGGCGGCGCCCACCGTCTCCAGCCGCAGCACCTCGCGCCAGATCTCCGCCAGCGCCGCCTCGGTGGCGGTGCGCGGCGCCACGTACTCCGCCGATCCCGCCAGCGCGGGCGCGGGGAGCGCCGCCCGGTCGAGCTTTCCCCCCGGCGAGAGCGGGAGCGTCTCCAGCACCACCACCGCCGAGGGGACCAGGTGCTCCGGCAGCTCGGCGGCCAGCGCGCGCCGCAGCGCGGCGGGCGCGAGCGGCGCGCGGTCGCGCGGCACGGCGTACCCCACCAGGCGCGCGTCGCCGGGCCCGTACCGCCGCACGGTGGCGGCGGCCTCGCGCACGCCGGGGCAGCGCAGCAGCGCGGCCTCCACCTCGCCCAGCTCGATGCGGAAGCCGCGCACCTTGACCTGCCCGTCCAGCCGCTCCAGCCACTCCAGCGCCCCGTCGGGGAGCGCGCGCACCCGGTCGCCGGTGCGGTACAGCCGCGCGCCGGGCTCGCCGGAGAGCGGGTCCGGGACGAAGCGCTCGGCGGTCAGCTCCGGCCGCCCCAGGTAGCCGCGCGCCGTCTGCGCGCCGCCCAGGTACAGCTCGCCCTCCGCCGCCGGCTCGCCGCCCCCGTCCAGCACGTGCGCCCGCACCGCGTCCACGGCCCGCCCGATGGGCACCGTCGCGCCCGCCCCGCCGCCGTGCCGGTGCCAGGTGGCGTCGATGCAGACCTCCGTGGGCCCGTACAGGTTCACCACCTCGGCTCCCGTGGCAGCGCGGGCGCGCTCCGCCAGCTCCGCCGGCAGCGCCTCGCCGCCGCAGAAGAGCCGCCGCAGCGCCCGGCACTCCTCCATCCCGCCCGCCTCCAGCATGGCCCGCAGCAGCGTGGGCACCGCCTGGAGCACGGTGGCGCGCTCCCGCGCGGCGAGGCGCACCAGCCCGGCCGGGTCGCGCTCCGCCCCCGGCGGCGCCATGACCAGCGTCGCCCCCGCCAGGAGCGGCGCCCAGAACTCCCACACCGAGGCGTCGAAGCTGAACGGCGTCTTCTGGAGCACCCGGTCCCCCGCCTCCAGCGGGAACTCGCGCCCCATCCACGCCATGTGCGCCGCAAGCGCACCGTGCGGCACCATGACGCCCTTGGGGCGGCCGGTGGAGCCGGAGGTGTAGATGACGTAGGCGAGGGATAGGGGACAGGTTACAGGGGACAGGGGACAGCCTGCGACGGCGGCCTCGCCCTCGGCTCCTGCCGTGTCGTTCTCCCCCTCTCCCCTTGTGGGAGAGGGGGCCGGGGGGTGAGGGGTGTCGACCGCGACGACCTCGCCCGCGAACTCCGGCAGCCGGGCGCGCAGCCGCTCCTGCGTCAGCAGCACGGGCACGGCGGAGTCGGCGAGCATGAAGGCCAGGCGCTCGGCCGGGTAGGCGGGGTCCAGCGGGAGGTAGGCGCCGCCGGCCCCGAGCACGGCGAGCAGGGCGGCGACCATCTCCGCCGAGCGCTCCATGCACACGCCCACGCGCGTCTCCGGGCCCACGCCCAGCGCCGCCAGCCGCGCGGCGAGCGCGCGGGCGCGGGCGTCCAGGGCGGCGTAGGTGACGGCGACGCCGCCGGCCTCCACGGCCACGGCGTCGGGGACCCGGCGGGCCTGCGCCGCGAAGGCGAGGTGGACCGGGGGGTGGACCGCGGCGGTCATCCTCCCCTGCCCTCCCCCTCCGGGTCCAGCGCCGCCAGCTCGGCCGCGAGCAGGCCGCCCGCCTCGTCCTCGGAGAGCCCCTCGATCTCCGCCAGCAGCGCCGCGAGCGCCTCGTCCCGCCGCCGGTCGATCTCGGCGGCCAGGCGCTCCACCGTGGCGTGGTCGAAGATGGCGCTGACCGGGAGGTCCACCTCCAGCGCGTGGCGCAGGCGCGACACCGCCTGCATGGCCAGCAGCGAGTGGCCGCCCAGGTCGAAGAAGTCGTCCAGCGCGCCCACCCTCTCCACGTCCAGCACCGCGGCCCACGCCCCGGCGACGCTCGCCTCGGTCTCGGTGCGCGGCTCCACGTGGGCGCGGGCGGGCTCCATGGATTCCGGCGCGGGGAGGGCGGCGCGGTCCGTCTTGCCGTTGGGGGTGCGCGGGATCGCGTCCAGCACCACGAACGCCGAGGGGACCAGGTGCTCCGGCAGTCGCTCGCGCAGGAAGCCGCGCAGCCCGGCCGCGTCCGTCGCCTCGCCCTCGCGCAGCGCCACGTACCCCACCAGGCGGGCGCCGCCGCGGTCGGCGCGCGCCGCGACCGCCGCCTCCCGCACCGCGGGGTGGGCGAGGAGCGCGTCCTCCACCTCGCCCGGCTCCACGCGGAAGCCGCGCACCTTGATCTGCTCGTCGACGCGCCCCAGGAAGTCCAGCGAGCCGTCCGGCAGCCACCGGCCCAGGTCGCCGGTGCGGTACATGCGCGCCCCCGGCTCCGCCGCGTACGGGTCGGGGACGAAGCGCTCGGCCGTCAGCTCCGGCCGCCCCAGGTAGCCGCGCGCCACCCCGGCCCCGCCCACGTGCACCTCGCCGGCGGCCCCGGCGGGCACGGGCGACCCGTCCCGGTGCAGCACGTAGACGCGCGCGCCCGGCGTCGGCCGCCCGATGGGGACGCGCGCCGCCGCCTCGTCCGGGCGGCACTCGTGCACGGTGCACCACACGGTCCCCTCGGTGGGCCCGTACTCGTTGAAGAGCGCGGCGCCGGGGAAGAGCCGCGCGTGCCGCTGCACCAGCTCGCGCGGGCACGACTCCCCCGCCACCACCGCCGCCACGGGCGCCCAGTCGCGCCGGTACTCCGCCTCGTCCAGCAGCGCCGCGTACAGCGACGGAACGCCCAGCAGGTGCGACACGCCCTCCCGCGCCGCCGTCTCCACCAGGAGCGCCGGGTCGCGCTGCGCCCCGGCCGTGGGCACGTGCAGCGTCCCGCCCGAGCACAGCGTCCAGAAGATCCCCGCCACGGAGCTGTCGAACGACACCGACGACAGCAGCAGGAAGCCGCGCACCGGCTCCGCGTAGCGGGCGAGCCGCGCCGCCGTGGAGCGCGCCAGGTTGCCGTGGCTCACCTGCACGCCCTTGGGCCGGCCGGTGGAGCCGGAGGTGTAGATGACGTAGGCGAGGGAGAGGGGACAGGTTACAGGGGACAGGGGACAGCCTGCAACGGCAGACTCGCCCTCGGCACCGTCGTTCTCCCCCTCTCCCCTTGTGGGAGAGGGGGCCGGGGGGTGAGGGGTGTCGATCAGCACGGTCTCGCCCGCGAACTCCGGCAGGCCGTCGCGCAGCTCCGCGCGGGTCAGCAGCACCGGCGCGGCGGAGTCGGCCAGCAGGTAGGCGATGCGCTCGCGGGGATACGCCGGGTCCACGGGGACGTAGGCGCCGCCGGCGCGCAGCACGGCCAGCATGCCCACCACGGCGTCCGGCGAGGCGTCGGCGTACAGGGCGACCCGGGTGTCGGGGCCGACGCCCAGGCCCCGGAGCGTGGCGGCGAGGGCGGCGGAGCGGGCGTCCAGCTCGCCGTAGGTGAGCCGCTCGGCGCCGTGCGCCACGGCGACCGCGGCCGGGGCGCGGGCCGCCTGCTCCAGGACGCGCAGGTGCACCGGGCGCTCCGCGTCCTCCGGCAGCGCCGCGCCGATGCCACACTCCGGGAGCGGCTCGGGCGCGGCGGCGGCGCCCACGGGGGCGCCCCGGGCGCGCGTCATCCCGCCCAGCAGCGTCGCCAGGTGGCCCAGCAGGCGCTCCACGGCCCCGGCGTCGTAGCGGTCCGTGTCGAACTCGGCGCGGAGGGTGAGGGCCTCGCCCGGGATGACGAGCATGGAGAACGGGTAGTTGGTCTGCTCGTCCACCCGGTAGCCGAGCAGCGCCAGCCCGGTCTCGTCCTCCCCCTTGGACGAGTTGGGGTAGTTCTCGAACACCAGGAGGTGCTCGAAGAGCGGCGTCCCCCGCGGCACGTCGCTCCAGCCCTGCACCTGGGTGAGCGGCGTGTGCTCCACGGCCCGCATCGCCCCCTGGCGCTCCTGGAGGCCGCCCAGCCACTCCAGCAGCGGCGCTTCGGCGGGGACCCGCACGCGCACGGGGAGCGTGTTGATGAACAGCCCCACGCGCCCGCCCATCTCCGGGAGGTCCGCGTTGCGCCCCGAGGTGGTGGCGCCGAACACCACGTCCCGCTCCCCCGAGTAGCGCGACAGCAGCACCGCCCAGGCGCCCTGCAGCAGCGTGTTGAGCGTCAGGCGCTGGGAGCGCGCGAGCGAGCCGAGCGCCTCCGTGACCCCGGCCGGGAGCTGGAGCTCGCGCACGCCCCGGGGCCCGGAGTCCGCCCCGGCGTCCAGCTCGATCCCCAGCCGGGTGGGGCCCTCGATCCCGGCCAGCTCCTCGCGCCAGAACGCCTCCGCCGCGGCGGCGTCCTGCCGCCCCAGCCACTCCACGTACTCGCGGAAGGGGCGCGCGGGCGGGAGATCGGCCTCGCGGCCGCGCAGGATCGCCTCGTAGGCGGTGACCACCTCGTCCAGCACGATGGGGATGGACCAGCCGTCGAGCAGCGCGTGGTGGTGGCTCCACACCAGGTGCCAGTCCTGCACGCCGGTGCGGATGGCCGCCACCCGCATCACCGGGGCGGAGGCCACGTCCAGCCCGGCCGCGCGGTCGGCGGCGAGGAACCGGTCCAGCATCCGCGGGTGGTCGCCGGCGCCGGCCCCGCGCCAGTCGTGCTCCGCGAACGGCACCTCCACCCCGCGCAGCACCACCTGCACGTCCTCGCCGGTGGGGCGGCGGACGAAGGCCGTGCGCAGCACGTCGTGCCGGTCCACCACCGCCTGCCAGGCGCGCCGCATCACGGCGGGGTCCAGCGCACCGGCCAGGTGGAAGGTGAACTGCTCGAAGTAGTTGGACTGGTCCGGCGCTTCCAGCGAGTGGAAGAGCATCCCCTGCTGGAGCGGCGACAGCGGGTACGCGTCCTCCACCCGCCCGCCGAAGCCGGCGACCAGCCGGTCCAGCTCGGCCTGGCCGATCCCGAGCAGCGGGAAGTCGGACGGGGTGGGGCCGCCCGCGCCGGGCGCGGTGCAGTGGGCGATCAGCTCGCGCAGCGCGGCGAGCCACCCCTCGGCCAGCCGCCGCACCGTGTCCTCGCGGTGCACGGCCTCCGAGTACGTCCACGCGGCCTGCAGCCGCCCCCCGGCAACGGCCGCGTTCACCTCCAGCAGGTAGGCCCGGGGCGCGGACGCCGCCCGCGCCGCCCCGACGGGCTCCGCGGCGGGACGGAAGAGCGCGTCCGGCGCGCCGTCCCCGTCGAAGCGCCCCAGGTAGTTGAACTGCACCTGGGGCGCGGGGAGCGCCGCCAGCCGCTCCCGCGCCGCGTCGGAGCCCAGGTAGCGGAGCAGCCCGAAGCCGATCCCCTTCCCCGGCACGGCGCGCAATCGCTCCTTGGTCGACTTGATCAGCTGCGCGGTGTCGTCCGCCGCCTCCAGCCGCACCGGGAAGAGCGAGGTGAACCACCCCACCGTGCGCGACGGGTCCAGCTCCGCGAACAGCGGCTCGCGGCCGTGCCCCTCCAGGTCCAGCAGCAGCGAGCGCCGCCCCGTCCACCGCGCGAAGGCGCGCGCCAGCGCGGCGAGCAGCACGTCGTTGACCTGGGTGCGGTACGCGGCCGGCACGTCCCGCAGCAGCGCCGCCGTCTCGGCCTCCGGCAGGACGACGTCCACCGTGCGCGCCCGCCCCTCGGTGTTCTCGCCGCCGGGCAGGTCCACCGGGAGCGCGGCCGCGGGCCCGTCCACCGCCGCCACCCAGCCCGGCAGCTCCGCCTCCAGCCGCTCCGAGCGCGCGTGCTCCGCGAGCCGCCGCGCCCAGGCGGGGAACGAGGTGGTCTTCGGCGGCAGCTCGGCGCCGGCGCAGGCCGCCTCCAGGTCCTCCACCAGGATGCGCCAGGAGACGCCGTCCACGGCCAGGTGGTGGACCACGAGCAGCAGGCGCCCGGGCCGCCCCGGCCCCAGGTCGAAGTGCACGGCGCGCAGCAGCGGGCCGGCGGCCGGGTCGAGGCCGGCCTGCGCCTCCCCGGCGATCCGCTCGATCTCTCCCTCCAGCTCCGCGTCGGGCACGGCGGACAGGTCGGCGCGCCGGAACGGCACCGGGCCGCCGGACGCCGCCACCTCCTGCCGTCGGCCGCCGCCGTCGGGCGTGAAGCGCAGGCGCAGTGCGTCGTGGTGGCGCAGCAGCGCGCCCACCGCGCGCTCCAGCACGTCCGCGCCGACGGGGCGCGCCACCTCCAGCAGCAGCGCCTGGTTCCAGTGGTGCGGCTCCGGCAGCGGCAGCTCCCAGAACCAGCGCTGCACCGGGGTCAGCGGCGCCTCGCCGGTCACCTCGCCCTGCTCCGCCCGCACCACGGACGCGGTGTCGGCCACGGCGGCGAGGGCGCCGAGGGTCTGGTGCTGGAACACCTGCCACGGCGTGATGCGCACCCCGGCCGCCGCGGCGCGCGACACCATCCGGATGCTGAGGATGCTGTCGCCGCCCAGCGCGAAGAAGTTGTCGCGCGCGCCCACCGTCTCCACGCCCAGCAGGTCGCGCCACACCCCGGCGAGCGCGGCCTCCGCGTCCGTGCGCGGCGCGACGTGCTCCTCGCGCGAGCCCGCGCCGGCGTCCGGCGCCGGGAGCGCGCGGCGGTCCAGCTTTCCGCTGGGAGAAAGAGGAAGACTCTCCATCGCCACCAGCGCCGCCGGCACCATGTACTCCGGCACCCACGCGCCCAGGTGAGCCCGCAGCGCCTCCGCGTCCACGGCCCCGCCCTGCGCCGCCACCAGGTAGCCCACCAGCTGCGGGCGCCCCGCGTCGGTCCGCACCACCACCGCCGCGTCCGCCACCGACGGGTGCCGCCGCAGCGCCGACTCGATCTCGCCCAGCTCGATGCGGAAGCCTCTCACCTTGACCTGCGCGTCCAGCCGCCCCAGGTACTCCACCTCGCCCGTCGCAAGCCAGCGCGCCCGGTCGCCCGTGCGGTACATCCGCGCGCCGAGCTCGGAGGCGAACGGGTCCGGGACGAAGCGCTCCGCCGTCAGCTCCGGCCGCCCATGGTAGCCGCGCCCCACCTGCACGCCCGCGATGTACAGCTCGCCCGGCACGCCCACCGGCGTCGCCGCGAGGCGCCCGTCCAGCACGTGGATGCGCGTGTTCGCCACCGGCCTGCCGATGGGCACCGTCGGCTCGCCCGGGAGGCAGGCGTGGTACGTGACGTCCACCGCCGCTTCCGTCGGCCCGTACAGGTTGTGCAGCTCGGCGCCGGGCATGCGCTCGAAGAAGCGGTCCCGCGCCTCGGCGCCCAGCGCCTCGCCGCTGCACACCACGCGGCGCACGCTGCCGCAGCGCGCCGTCTCCCCCGCCTCCAGGAACGCCTGGAGCATGGAGGGGACGAAGTGGAGCGTGGTGACGCCTTCCCGCTCGATCAGCTCCGACAGGTACTGCGGGTCGCGGTGCCCCTCCGGCTTCGCGAGCACCAGCCGCGCCCCGGCGATCAGCGGCCAGAAGAACTCCCACACCGACACGTCGAAGGAGAACGGCGTCTTCTGGAGCACCACGTCGTCCGCGGTCAGCCCGTACTGCCGCTGCATCCACAGCAGGCGGTTGACGATGCCGCGGTGCTCGTTCATCGCCCCCTTGGGCTGCCCCGTGGAGCCCGAGGTGTAGATGACGTAGGCGAGAGATAGGGAACAGGGAACAGGGAACAGGGAACAGCCTGCGACGGCAGCCACGTCCTCTGCACTGTCGTGCTCCCCCTCTCCCCTTGTGGGAGAGGGGGCCGGGGGGTGAGGGGTGTCGCACACCACGACCTCGCCCCCGAGCTCCGGCAGCCGGTCTCGCAGCCGCTCCTGCGTCAGCAGCACCGGCACCGCGGCGTCCGCGACCATGTACGCCAGGCGCTCGGCCGGGTAGCCGGGGTCCAGCGGCACGTACGCGCCGCCCGCCCTGAGCACGCCGAGCAGGGCGACCACCAGCTCGGCGGAGCGCTCCATGCACACGCCCACGCGCGACTCCGGGCCGACGCCCATCGCCCGGAGCGTGGCCGCGAGCGCGCCGGCGCGCGCGTCCAGCTCCCCGAAGGTCAGCGTCTCGCCCTCGAAGGCGACGGCCACGGCGTCCGGCGTGCGGGCGGCCTGCGCCCCGATCAGCGCGTGCAGCGTCGCCCCCGCCCCGTCCAGCGCCTCCGCCGTGTCGTTCCAGGCGGCGAGCTGCGCGCGCTCCGCTTCGGTCGCCAGCGGGAGGTCGGCGACCGGCGCGTCCGGCGCGGCCAGCGCGGCGTCCAGCAGCAGCCCGAAGTGCTCCGCCAGCCGCGCCACGGTGGCGGCGTCGAACAGGTCCGTGGCGTACTCGATGGAGGCGCGCAGCCCGTCGCCCTCCGGGGCGAGCTCCAGCGTCAGGTCGAACTTGGCCGTCCGGCGCTCCACGCCGCCCTGCACGGCGACGGCGAGGCCCGGGAGCAGGGTGTCCGCCGTGGGCACGTTCTGCATCACGAAGGCGACCTGGAACACCGGCGTGCGGCTGCGGTCGCGCTCCGGGTGCAGCTCGTCCACCAGCCGCTCGAAGGGGAGGTCCTGGTGCGCCCAGGCGTCCAGCGCCGTCTCGCGCACCTGTCCGAGGAGCTCCGCGAAGCCGGCGTCGCCGCGCACGTCGGCGCGCAGGGCGAGCATGTTGACGAAGAAGCCGATCAGCCCCTCCGTCTCCTCGCGCTGCCGGCTCGCCGTCGGCGTGCCCACCACCACCGTCTCCTGCCCCGACCAGCGGGCGAGCAGCAGCTGGAAGGCGGCGAGCAGCACCATGAACGGCGTCGCCCCGCGCTCCCGCGCCACCGCGTCCACCCGCGCCGCCACCTCCGGGGAGAGGGCAAAGGCGTGCAGCGCTCCGCGGCCGCTCCACACCGGCGGGCGGGGGCGGTCCACGGGCAGGTCGATGGCGCCCGGCGCGTCGGCGAGGCGACCGCGCCAGAAGGCGAGCTGCCGCTCCAGCGCCTCGCCGCGCAGCCACTCGCGCTGCCAGGCCGCGAAGTCCGCGTACTGCACCGGGAGGCCGGGGAGCGCCGCGTCCTCCCCTCGGAGGCGCGCCGCGTACAGCGCCGACATCTCCCGCACCAGCACGCCCACGGACCACTCGTCCGACACGGCGTGGTGCATGGCGACGGCGAGCACGTGCTCCTCGCCCGAAAGGCGCAGCAGCAGCGCCCGGAAGAGCGGCCCCGTCTCAAGGTCGAAGCCGCGCGACGTCGCCGCGTCCACCCTGCGCCGGGCCTCCGCCTCCCGCTCGTCCTCCGGGAGCGCGGACAGGTCCTCCACGGGGAGCGTCCACGCGCCCGCCTCCGCCACCACCTGCGCGGCGACGCCGTCCACCGCGCGGAAGGTCGTGCGCAGCGCCTCGTGGCGGCGGACCACCTCGCCCAGGCTCCACTCCAGCGCCGCCGCGTCCAGCGCGCCGGCCAGGCGGAGCGCGCCGGCCATGACGTACGCGGCGCCGCCCGGGTCCAGCTGCTCCAGGAACCAGAGCCGCTCCGGCGCGAAGGAGAGCGGCAGCGGCCGGTCGCGCGGCGCGCGCGCCAGCGGCGGCGGCGCGTCCGCGTCGCCGGTGCGGGCGCGGCGCACGCGCTCCGCGAAGGCGTCCAGTCGCGGCGCGTCGAACACGGCCCGCAGCGGCACCTCCACGCCCAGCGCCGCGCGCACGCGCGACACCACCTGCATCGCCAGCAGCGAGTGGCCGCCCAGCTCGAAGAAGCCGTCGCGCGCCCCCACCCGCTCCACGCCCAGCACCGCGCTCCAGGCGCGGGCGACGATCTCCTCCTCCGGGGTGCGCGGCGCCACGTACGCGTCCCGCGCGCCCCCGGCGGACACCTCCAGCGCGGCGAGCGCGCGCCGGTCCGTCTTGCCGTTGGGGGTGCGCGGGAAGACCTCCAGCGCCGCGAACGCCGAGGGCACCATGTGCTCCGGGAGCCGCTCGCGCAGGAACTCGCGGAGCCCGGCCGGGACCGCGCCGCCGGCCAGGTACGCCACCAGCCGCGCGTGCCCGGACGCGTCCTCCCGCGCCACCACCGCCGCCTCGCCCACCTCCGGGTGCAGCGCGAGCGCGGCCTCGATCTCCCCCAGCTCGATGCGGAAGCCGCGCACCTTGACCTGGTTGTCCGTGCGGCCCAGGTACTCCAGCGCGCCGTCCGGCCGCCGCCGGGCGAGGTCGCCCGTGCGGTACATGCGCGCCCCGGGCTCCGCGAACGGGTCCGGCACGAAGCGCTCGGCCGTCAGCTCCGGCCGCCCCAGGTACCCCCGCGCCACCCCCTCCCCGCCCAGGTACAGCTCGCCCGCGATCCCCGCCGGCACCGGCTCCACCCCGCGGTCCAGCAGGTACGCGCGCGTGTTCGCGATCGGCCGCCCGATGGAGACCGGCCCCTCCTCCGGGCCCACGCGCTCCACGGTCGACCAGATGGTCGTCTCGGTGGGCCCGTACAGGTTCCACAGCTCGCCGACCGCGGGGAGCAGCCGCTCCGCCAGCTCGCGCGGCAGCGCCTCGCCGCCGCACAGCGCCTTCAGCCCCGGCGAGCCCGTCCACCCCGCCTCCAGCAGCATCCGCCAGGTCGCCGGCGTCGCCTGCATCGCCGTCGCGCCCGTGGCCGCCAGCGCGTCGCGCAGCAGGGCGCCGTCGCCCGCCGTCTCCCGGTCCGCCAGCTCGACGCGGGCGCCCGTGGTGAGCGGCAGGAACAGCTCCAGCCCCGCGATGTCGAACGACAGCGTGGTCACCGCCAGCAGCACGTCGTCCGCCCCGAGCCCTGGCCGCGCGCGCATGGAGTCCAGGAAGTTGACCACCGCCCGGTGCGGCACCGCCACGCCCTTGGGCTTCCCGGTGGAGCCCGAGGTGTAGATGACGTACGCCGCGTTCTCGGGGGACGGCGAGTGCGGGAGTGCGAAAGTGCGGGAGTGCGACAGTGCGGACGGCGAGCCGCCGTCGGCAGTCTCCTCGGCTTGTAGCGTACTGCGTACTTCGTACTCCTCACTGGCGTCGCCGCCCACCAGCACCACCTCCGCCCCGCCGGTCGGCAGCCGCGCCGCGAGGGCGAGCTCCGTCACCACCGCCGCCACGCCCGCGTCCTCCAGCACGTACGCCACGCGCTCCGCCGGGTACGCCGGGTCCACGGGGACGTACGCGCCGCCGGCCTTGAGCACGCCCAGCAGCGCGACCACCATCTCCGGGCCGCGCTCCAGGCACACCGCCACCCGCGACTCCGGCCCCACGCCCGCCGCGGCCAGCCGGCGCGCCAGGGCGTCCGCGCGGCGGTCCAGCCCGGCGTAGGTCAGCGACCGGCCGCGGAAGACGAGCGCGACCGCGTCCGGGGTGCGCTCCGCGACGGCCTCGAAGCGGTCGTGGATCCGCTCGCCGCGCGGGAAGTCCGCGGCGGTGGCGTTCCACTCCTCCAGCTCGCGGCGGCGCTCCTCCGCGTCCAGCAGCGGCAGGTCGCCCAGGCGGGCCTCCGGGTCCCGGGCCGCCGCCTCCAGCAGGGTCCGCAGGTGGCCGAGCAGCCGGCGCACGGCGCCGTCGTCCAGCCGGTCCGCGTCGTACATGGCGCGCAGCACCAGCCCCTCCCCCGGGGCGACCACCAGCGTCAGCGGGTAGTTGGTGCGCTCGAACGCCCGGAAGCCCGCGATCTCGATCCCGCCCCGCCGCTCCGAGTCGGAGACGTCCATGGGCATGTTCTCGAAGATCAGCAGGCTGTCGAAGAGCGGCTCGCCGCCCGCCAGCTCGCTCCAGGCGCGCACGTCGGTGAGCGGCGCGTGCTCGTGCTCGCGCGCCTCTACCTGGCGGGCCTGGAGCTCCTGGAGCCAGGGGGCGAGCACGGCGTCGGCGGGGACGCGGGCGCGCACCGGCACCGCGTTGATGAACAGCCCCACCATGCGGTCCACGCCGGGGAGCTCCGGCGGGCGCCCGGAGACCGTGGCGCCGAACACCACGTCGTCCGCGCCCGAGTAGCGCGACAGGAGCAGCGCCCACGCCCCCTGCATCACCGTGCCGGTCGTGACGTGGTAGCGGCGGGCCAGCTCCGCCAGCGCCGCCGTGGTCTCCGGCGACAGGTCCAGCCGCGCCTCGCCGTACCCGCCCGTCCCGCCCGGGCGCGCCCCCCGGTCTATGCCCAGCGGCGTGGGCGCGCGGAAGCCGCGCAGCTCCGTGCGCCAGAACGCCTCCGCGGCGGCCGGGTCGCGCTGCCCCAGCCAGGCCACGTACTCCCGGAAGGGGCGCGGCAGGGGGAGCGCCGGCTTCTCCCCCGCGCGGAACGCCTCGTACAGCTCGAACACCTCGCCCAGCACCAGCCCCACCGACCAGCCGTCCAGCAGCAGGTGGTGGTGGCTCCACACGAACTCCCACGCGTCGTCGGCCACGCGCAGCAGCGCAAGCCGCATCAGCGGCGCGCGCGCCAGCTCGAAGCCGCGCTCGCGGTCCTCGCGCAGCCACGCGTCGAAGCGCTCCCGCCGCTCGTCCTCCGCCAGGCCGCGCCAGTCCCGGCGGTCCCAGGGGGCCCGGGCCGCGCGCGAGACGATCTGCAGCGGCTTCTCGCGCTTCTCCCAGGCGAAGGCGGTGCGCAGCACCGCGTGGCGCTCCACGACCCGGTCCCACGCCGCCGTCCAGGCGGCCTCGTCCAGGTCGCCGCGCAGGGTGAAGGCGAACTGCTCGAAGTACGTGCCCGACGAGGGCGCGTACAGGGTGTGGAAGAGCATCCCCTGCTGGAGGGGGGAGAGCGGGTAGATCGCCTCGATCGCGCTGCGGTCCATCGTCGTGTTCAGCCCTGTTCGTTCAGCGAGATGAAGTCGGCGATCAGGTCGTCCAGCTCGTCCTGGCTCAGCTCGGCCTCCGGGAAGTCGGACGGCGTGTAGACCGCCTCCTCGGGGGCGCGGCAGTGGGCGATCAGCTCGCGCAGCGACGCCAGCCAGCTGTCCGCCAGCGCCGTCACCGTCTCCGGCCGGTGGACGCGCTCCGAGTAGGTCCACCCCGCGTGCAGCCGCCCGCCCTGGATGCTGGCGTTGACCTCCAGCAGGTACCTGCGCGGCGACGAGGCCGCGTGCGACGCGCCCATCGGCTCGTCCACCGGCCGGAAGAGCGCCGCGCCCGGGAGCAGCGAGTCCAGCTGCCCCAGGTAGTTGAAGCTCGCCTCGGGCGAGGGCGGCGCGGCCAGCGCGGCGCGGACCTCGTCGCGCCCCAGGTAGCGGAGCACCCCGTAGCCGATCCCCTTGCCCGGCACCGCGCGCAGCTGCTCCTTGACCGCCTTGAGCGCGTCGCCGGGCGAGGGCCCGTCGCCGGCGTCCAGCGCCACGGGGAACACCGAGGTGAACCAGCCCACCGTGCGCGACAGGTCCACGTCCTCGAACAGCGGCTCGCGCCCGTGCCCCTCCATCTCCACGCGCACCGCGCGCTCGCCGGTCCACGCGCCCAGCGCCCGCGCGTACGCCGCCAGCAGCACGTCGGCCACCTGGGTGCGGTACGCCACGGGGACCTCGTGCACCAGCGCGTGCGTCTCCTCCTCCGACAGCTCCACGCGGGCGACCCGCGCGTGCGCCTCGGTGTTGTCGCCGCCGGGGAAGTCCACGGGGAGGCGCGCGGCCGGCGCGGCCGAAGCGGCGAGCCAGTGCTCCATCTCCGCCTCGGCGGCCGGGGTGCGGGCGTGCTCCGCCAGCCGCTCCGCCCACTGCCGGAACGAGGTGGTCTTCGCCGGGAAGCGCGCCGGCTCGCCGCGGGCGAGCTGGGCGCAGGCCCGCTCCAGGTCCTCCACCAGCACGCCCCAGGACACGCCGTCCACGGCCAGGTGGTGCACCGCCAGCAGCAGCCGCCCCGGCTCCTCCCCCCGCCCGAAGTACACGGCCCGCAGCAGCGGCCCGCGCTCCAGATCGAGCCCCGCCTGCGCCCGCGCCGCCGCGCGCCCGGTCTCCGCCTCGCGCTCCGCCGCGGGCGTGGCCGACTGGTCCACGTGCTCGAACGGCACCTCGGCCCCCATCGGCGCGACCTCCTGCCTCCACTCCCCGTCCGCGCCGCGCGCGAAGCGCAGCCGCAGCGCGTCGTGGTGGCGCAGCAGCGCGGCCACCGCGCGCCGCAGGATGGCGGGCTCCACCGGCCGGGCGACCTCCAGCAGCAGCGCCTGGTTCCAGTGGTGCGGCTCCGGCAGCGGCAGCTCCAGCAGCCAGCGCTGCACCGGGGTGAGCGGCGCCTCGCCGGTCACCTCGCCCTGCTCGGCCTGCACCGCGGCGGCCGTGTCCGCCACCGCCGCCAGCTCGGCCACGGTGGGGTGCTGGAACACCTGCCTGGGGGTGATGCGGATGCCGGCCTGCGCGGCCCGCGAGATCACCTGGATGCTGAGGATGCTGTCGCCCCCCAGCTCGAAGAAGTTGTCGTGCACGCCCACCCGGTCCAGCCGGAGCACGCCGCACCAGATCCCCGCCAGCGTTTCCTCCACCTCGTCCCGCGGCGTCACCAGCGGCCCCTCCTCCGCGCGGCTCCACTCCGGCGCGGGGAGCGCGGCGCGGTCCAGCTTGCCGTTCGCGGTGACGGGGAGCGCGTCCAGCAGCACCACCGCCGCGGGGACCATGTACTCGGGGAGCTCCTCCTTGAGGCGCAGGCGCAGCCCCGCCGGCGACACCTCGCCGCCCTCGCCCGCAACCACGTACGCCACCAGCCGCGCGTGCCCCGGGGCGTCCTCGCGCGCGGCGGCCACCGCCTCGCGCACCCCCGGCTGCCGCAGCAGCGCCGACTCGATCTCGCCCAGCTCGATGCGGTGCCCCCTCACCTTGACCTGCTCGTCCAGCCGCCCCAGGTACTCCACCTCGCCCGTGGCGAGCCAGCGCGCCCGGTCGCCGGTGCGGTACATGCGCGCGCCCGGCTCCGCCCCGAACGGGTCCGGGACGAACCGCTCCGCCGTGAGCCCCGGCCGCCCGTGGTAGCCGCGCCCCACCTGCACCCCGCCGATGTACAGCTCCCCCGGCACGCCCACCGGCGCCCGCCGCAAGTCGCCGTCCAGCACGTGGATGCGCGTGTTCGCCACCGGCCGCCCGATGGGCACGGTGGGCCGCCCGCGCTCGCAGGGGTGGAAGGTGACGTCCACCGCCGCCTCGGTGGGCCCGTACAGGTTGTGCAGCTCGGCGTGGGGGAGCCGCTCGAAGAAGCGGTCCCGCACCTCGGCGCCCAGCGCCTCGCCGCTGCACACCACCCGCCGCACGCTGCCGCAGCGCCACGGCTCCCCCGCGTCCAGGAACGCCTGGAGCATGGAGGGGACGAAGTGGAGCGTGGTGACGCCCTGCTCCTCGATCAGCTCCGACAGGTAGTGCGGGTCGCGGTGCCCCTCCGGCCGGGCGAGCACCAGCTTCGCCCCCGCCGTCAGCGGCCAGAAGAACTCCCAGACGGAGACGTCGAAGGAGAACGGCGTCTTCTGGAGCACCACGTCGTCCGCGATCAATCCGTACTGCCGCTGCATCCACAGCAGCCGGTTGACGATCCCCCGGTGCGCGTTCATCGCCCCCTTGGGCTGCCCCGTGGAGCCCGAGGTGTAGATGACGTAGGCGAGGGAGTCGGACGGCAGGTTACAGGGGACAGGGGACAGGGGACAGCCTGCAACGGCGGTGGGGTCCGCTGCATCCGTGCCGACGACCACCACCTCGCCGGCGAAGCCGGGGACGCGGCCGCGCAGCTCCTCCTGCGCGAGCAGCACGGGGAGCGCGGCGTCGGCGGCCATGTAGGCCAGGCGCTCGGCCGGGTAGGACGGGTCCAGCGGCACGTAGGCGGCGCCGGCCTTGAGCACGCCCAGCAGGGCGGCCGGCAGCTCGGCGGAGCGCTCCATGCACACGCCCACGCGGGTCTCCGGGCCCACGCCGCGCGCCCGCAGCGACGCGGCGAGCGCGTCGGCGCGCGCGTCCAGCTCCGCGTAGGTGAGGGCGGTGCCCTCGAAGACCACCGCGACCGCGTCCGGGGTGCGGCGGGCCTGCGCCTCCACCAGCCCGTGCAGCGTTGCCCCCGCCGCGTCGAACGTTTCCGCGGTCTCGTTCCAGGCGGCGAGCAGCTCGCGCTCCTCGTCGTCCATGAGCGGCAGCGCCGAGAGGCGCACGTCCGGGTCGGCGAGCACGGCGTCCAGCACGCGCAGGTAGTGCCGCTCCATCCGGTGGATGGTGGGCGCGTCGAACAGGTCGGTGTTGTACTCGAAGCAGGCGTCCAGCTCGCCGCCGCGCTCCTGCGCCCACAGCATCACGTCGAACTTGGAGGTGCCGCTCTTTGGCGGCTCCCAGGTCAGGCGCAGCCCCGGCAGCTCCAGCTCGCTCCCCGGCGCGTTCTGCAGCGCGAACATCACCTGGAAGAGCGGGTTGCGGCTGAGGTCGCGCTCCGGCTGCACCTCGTCCACCAGCTTCTCGAAGGGGAGGTCCTGGTGCGCGTAGGCCCCCAGCGCCGCCTCGCGGGTGCGGGCCACCAGCTCGCGGAAGGTGGGGTCGCCCGACAGGTCGCCGCGCAGCACCAGCGTGTTGACGAAGAAGCCCACCAGCGGCTCGATCTCGCGCCGGGTGCGGTTGGCGATGGGCGAGCCCACCACCACGTCCTCCTGCCCGCTCCAGCGCGCGAGCAGCGCCTGGAAGGCGGCCAGCCCCACCATGAACAGCGTCGCGCCCATCCGGTTCGCCAGCTCGTGCAGCGCCCCGGTCTGCGCGGCGGGCACCGTGAACCAGAGCGACTCGCCGCGGAAGGTCTGCACCGCGGGGCGCGGACGGTCGGTGCGCAGCTCCAGCGCGGGGGCGCTCCGCAGCTTCTCGCTCCAGAAGCCCAGCTGCCGCTCCAGCACCGCGCCCGACAGGTACTCGCGCTGCCAGGCCGCGTAGTCCGGGTACTGCAGCGAGAGCTCCGGGAGCGGCGAGGGCCGCCCCTCGCGGAACGCCTCGTACAGCGTCGCCAGCTCCTGGATCATCACCCCGATGCTCCACCCGTCGCTGATGATGTGGTGCATCGTCAGGAACAGGGCGTGGTCCTCGGGGCCCAGCACCAGGAGCTGCCCGCGGAAGAGCGGGTCGCGCTCCAGGTCGAAGGGGAGGTTCGCCTCCTCCATGGCGCGCCGGTGCACCTCGGCGTCGGTCTCCGCGGCGGGCACGTGGCGCAGGTCGGTCTCCGGGAGCGCGAACTCGAAGGGCGCGGCCACCGTCTGCACGGGGCTCCCGTCCACCACCGTGAAGTTGGTGCGGAGCGATTCGTGACGCCGAAGGATCTCCGTGAGGGTGCGGCGGAGCGCCGGCACGTCCAGGTCGCCCTGCACGCGGATCGCCGCGTGGATGTGGTTGAAGCCGAGCCCCGGCTGGAGCTGCTCCAGGAACCACAGGCGCTGCTGGGAAAAGGAGAGCGGGAGGAAGTCGCGCCGCGCCGGCGGGGTGACCACGTCCGCCCGCGGCGCGCCGGCGGCCTGGCCCCGGAGCCTCTTCTCCAGGAGCGCCTTCTTGGCCGCGGTGAGGTCCGGGCGCCCGGAAGAGGATTGGGGAGTGCTCATGGGTGCGGCGCGTGGGTAGGGGGACGGGTCTGGCCGGATACACCGGGACCCCGCCGTCGCGGGATCTCGCACGCCCTGACGGATTCGGTACGGTCGCCGACCCGGAGGGCACCCCGGGACCGGGGCCGGAGCCCCCGTTCCCGCCGAAAAACCCGCTCCGCCGCTGGCTAAAAAGGAGCCGGGCCGGGGCCCTTCAATATCGCACTCCGGCGAATCGTGTCAAGTTGTATGCTCCCTCTCCCAGGCACCCCGGGCGGGTCCCAAGTGCCTGTCCACGAACGCTTTCCGCCGCGCCAACCATCTCGCGTCCGTTTCGGGACCCCTTCGGGAGCGCCGCCGCCGGGCTCCCCCGCCACCCGGGAGCGAAAAGGAGCGGGGGGCACGGCTCCTGTCCCGCCGCCGCCCCGCCCCCTACCTTCGAGCGCCGCCCCGCGGCGGAGCCCCCGTCAGGGCTGCTGCGGCATTGCCTCCTCCGGGCGGTGGGGCACGGTGTCGTTGGCGGCCGTGCCGTCCTGCTCGGGGGAAAGCGTCTCCATCCCCTCGCCGGAGGCCCCGCTGCTGCCCGGCGAGGTGCCGGCGGCGGCGCCCTCCGCCTCGCCCAACCCCACTGCGTCGCGGGGCGAGGACTTGGTGGAGTTGGACTCGCCGCACCCGGCGGCGAGGAGCGAGAGGCCCAGCAGCGCGAAGGCCGAAGTTCTGCGGATCGACATGAGCACCTGCCCGTTGAGAGTTCCCGGGCCGCGTGCACACGTCCGCGGCGCCGGGCCGTGCGTACGGCATCCACCGTACCAGCACGCGGCGGCGGCGCCTTTCGGGTGATCCCCGAAGGCGCAGCGGTGTACGAAAGTGGACACCTGGACCGGGCCGGAGAACCCAGCGGAGAAGCGATGTCGGGAGCGAGCACCCCCCTGATGAAGCAGTGGCAGGAAGCCAGGAAGAAGCACCCGGACGCGGTGGTGATGATCCGCGTGGGGGACTTCTACGAGCTGCTGGGACCGGACGCCGAGGTGGGCGTGCGCGTGCTGGGGCTCACCCTCACCTCCAAGGGCGGCCCCGGCGCAATTCCCATGGCCGGCGTCCCCGCGAAGTCGCGCGACGAGTACCTGGAGAAGCTGGCCGGGGAGGGGTTCCGCGTGGCCGTGTGCGAGCAGGTGGAGGACCCGGCGGAGGCCAGGGGGACGGTGCGGCGCGAGGTGACGGAGGTGGTCACCCCGGGCGTGCTGTTCGCCGACGGGCTGCTCCGCGAGCGGCGCAACAACTTCCTGGCCGCGCTGGTGGAGGACCGCCACGGCCAGCTGGGGCTCGCCGCCGCGGACGTGACCACCGGCGAGGTGATCGTGGCCGCCGCCACTGTGGAGACGCTGGAGTCGGAGCTGGCCCGCATCGAGCCGGCCGAGCTGCTGCTCCCGGCCGAGTGGAAGGGCGACGGCATCGCGGGGCTGGAGCGGCTGCGCGTCACCCGGCGCCCGCCGGTGATGTTCGACGCGCGCTTCGCCTGGGACGAGATCTGCTTCCGCTACGGCGTGCAGTCGCCGGAGGGGTTCGGGATCGGCGCCAAGGACGAGGCGCTGATTTCCGCGCTGGGCGGGCTGCTTGCCTACCTGCGCGAGGTGCAGCCCGGCGCGTCCATGAACCTGCGCCCGCCGCGGCTGGAGCGCCCCGGCGAGGCCATGGTGCTGGACGACATGACCCGCCGCAACCTGGAGCTGACGGAGCCGCTGCGCCGCGAGCCGGGGATGAAGCCGGGCGAGGGGACGCTGCTGGGCGTGGTGGACGAGACGCTCACCCCCATGGGCGCGCGCCTGCTGCGCGGCTGGCTGCTGCGCCCCATGACCGCGCTGGACCGCATCCGCGCGCGCCAGGACTCGGTGGCCGAGCTGGCCGGCGACAACGAGCTGCGCGGGCGCATCCGCCGCGAGCTGGAGCACGTGCGCGACCTGGAGCGGCTGGCCGGCAAGGTGGCCTCCGGCCGCATCGGCCCGCGCGAGCTGCGCGCTCTGGCCGACTCGCTGGCCCGCCTGCCGCGGCTGCGCCGGCTGGAGGAGGGCGCCGGGGGCGGGGCGCTGCGCAAGCTGCTGCGCACGCTGGACCCGCTGGAGGACGTCCGGGAGCGCATCGACCGCACCCTCGCCGACGCGCCGGCGGCCACGTTCGCGGAGGGCGAGGGGGTGATCCGCGCCGGCTTCGACGCGGAGCTGGACGAGCTGCGCGGGCTGCGCGAGGGCGGCACCGACTTCATGGCGCGCCTGCAGGTGCGGGAGCGCGAGCGGAGCGGCATCGGGTCGCTCAAGGTGGGCTACAACCGCGTCTTCGGCTACTTCCTGGAGGTGCCGCGCTCCCACGCGGACCGCGTCCCCGGCGAGTACGAGCGCAAGCAGACGCTCGCCAACCTGGAGCGCTTCGTCACCGGCGAGCTGAAGCAGTGGGAGGCCAAGATCCTGGGCGCCGAGGAAAAGATCGCGGAGCTGGAGGCCCGCCTCTTCGGCGAGCTGCGGCAGGCGCTGGCCACCCAGGTGAAGCGCTTCCAGGACGCCGCCGTGCGCGTGGCCACGCTGGACGTGCTGGCCGGCTTCGCGGAAACGGCGGTGAAGCGGGGCTACGTGCGCCCCGAGGTGCACGACGGCTACCGGCTGGAGATCCGCGGCGGGCGGCACCCCGTGGTGGAGACCATGATGCCGCGCGACCGCTACATCCCCAACGACGTGGTGCTGGACGAGGACGGGCGGGTGATGATCCTCACCGGCCCCAACATGGCCGGCAAGAGCACGCTGCTGCGGATGGTGGGGCTGGTGCAGCTGCTGGCGCAGGTGGGGGCCTTCGTCCCCGCGGACCACGCCTCGCTGGGGGTGAGCGACCGGATCTTCACCCGCGTGGGCGCCTCCGACAACCTGGTGCGCGGGCAGAGCACTTTCATGGTGGAGGCGAGCGAGTGCGCCACCATCCTCAACGGCGGCACCCGCCGCTCGCTGGTGCTGATGGACGAGGTGGGGCGCGGCACCGCGACCTGGGACGGGGTGAGCCTGGCCTGGGCCATCACCGAGCACCTGCACGGGGTGATGGAGGCCCGGACCATCTTCGCCACGCACTACCACGAGCTGACCGAGCTGGCCGACCTGCTCCCCGGCGTGGTCAACTTCAACGTCGCCGCGCGCGAGGAGGGCGACCACATCCTCTTCCTGCACCGGCTGGTCCCCGGCGGCGCCGACCGCTCCTACGGCATCGAGGTGGCGCGCATGGCCGGGATCCCCGCCCCGGTGATCGCCCGCGCCCGCGAGATCCTGCGCACCCTGGAGGGCTCGCGCTCCGCCGAGAGCCGCGTCATCGAGCACCTCGCTGAGGAAGTGTACCTGGCCGACGAGGCGCAGCGCGCCGCGGCGTCCGCGCCGCCAGCGCCCGCCCCCACGGCGGACGGCGCGGAGCGCGGGGTGGCGGAGCGAATCCGGGCGCTGGACCCCAACCGCATGACCCCGATGGACGCGCTGGTGCTGCTGACGGAGCTGCGGGGTGAGTTGGCGTAGCCGTTTCCGGACGCCGGTACGAACCCGCGTGAGGGATGCGCGCCCGGCAGGGCCGAGACCCGCGGCAGTTTGCGGGGCTCGGCTGCGTTGCAGACGGTAGTTTCGTCTGCTACGCAGCGCGCAGCCCGACCCCGGCGAAGCCGGGGGCACGCCCAACCCCGCCGTTCAGCCGTCCGCGAACTCCACGTCCCCCCGCGCCCGCCGCTCCAGCGGAAGCAGCGCGTGGTACATCACCCGGTGCAGCGGGGTCGGCACCCCGCTCTCCGCGCCCAGCCGCACCACCGCCCCGCACCACGCCTCCAGCTCCGAGGGCCGCCCCGCCGCCACGTCGCGCTGGAGCGAGGTGGTCCCCTCCGCCGGCTGCCCGTCCACGAAGCCCATGGTGCGCGCCACGACGTCGTCCGGGAGGCGGATGCCGCGCGCCCGCGCCACCGCCAGGATCTCCCCCATCGCCTCCTCCAGCAGCCGCCGCGTCTCCGGCATGCCGCGCAGCACGCCCACCGGCGCCCGCGCCAGCGCGCCGACCCCGCCCATCGGCACCACGAACAGGAACTTGGCCCACAGGTCCGCCTGCACGTCGTCCGGGGTCTCCACGGCCACGCCGGCCGCCGCCAGCGCGTCCCGCAGCCGCAGCACCCGCGGCGTCGGCGGCCCGTCCAGCTCGCCGAAGGTGACGGACGCCGGCCCGCCCGCGTGCACCACCAGCCCCGGCTCCGCCACCCGGCTGAAGATGCGCGCCACGCCGGGGAGCACGCGCTCCCGCCCGACGATCCGCGCCGCCTGCGCGGGCGCCTCCACCCCGTTCTGGAGCGTGACCACCACCGTCTCCGGCCCCAGCAGCGGCGCGGCGGTCCGGCACGCCTCCTCCACCTGCCAGGTCTTGGTCGCCACCAGCACGGCATCCACCGGCCCCACCTCCGCCGGGTCGTCCGTGGCCCGCACCGGGTGGACCGTGAAGTCCCCCGCGACGCTCCGCACCCGCAGCCCTTCCTCCCGCATCGCCCGCAGGTGCTCGCCCCGCGCGATGAAGGCCACGTCGTCGCCCGCGCGGGCCATCCGCCCGCCGAAGTACCCGCCGACGCCGCCGGCGCCGATGATCGCGATCCGCATGGCATCCCCCGGTGGCATGGGTGAGCCGGCCGGGACGCTCCCGGTCGGACGCGGGCATCCTATCGCGCGCCCCGTCCGGGCACAACCGACGCGTCCCACCCGCGGCCGCGCGCGAGAAACGGCCGCTTCGCCGCGGTCGCCCGAATGTGACGCTCCCGTGGTCGCGCACGAGTTTCGCGGCGGATACTTTCCGCCGCGTTCCGCAGCGCACCCCCACAATCCACCCGAGGAGCCGAGCATGCACTCCACCCGTGGCGTGTCGTCGTCCCGGCCGTACCCCGCCGTACTCGCGATCCTGGCCCTGCTCCTCGCCGCCTGCGCCCCGGACGGCACCGTCCCCACCGCCCCGTCGTCCGCGCCCGAATCGCCCGCCTTCTACACCTACCCCAGCGCCATCTACCGCAGCCACGTGGAGTTCGGCACCCCCGCGGACGGCAGCCCCGGCAACGACCTGATCCTGTCCAAGCGCACCTACACGGCGTCGCACAACTGCGCCGAGGGCGGGCCCAACTGGGTGTCGTGGAACCTGAACAAGACCCACTACGGCGACGCCCCGCGCTCCACCAGCTTCTACTCCGACGCCACCCTCCCCGCGGGGTGCTACCGCGTGGTCACCTCCGACTACACCAACTCCGGCTACTCCCGCGGCCACATGGTCCGCAGCGAGGAGCGCACCTGGTCGGCGGACGACAACAAGCAGACCTTTTTGATGACCAACGTGCTGCCGCAGTACCAGGACCTCAACGGCGGCCCCTGGTACAAGTTCGAGCAGTACCTGCAGGACCTGGCGCAGAACGGCAACAAGGAGATCTACGTGATCGCCGGGGGCACGGGGAACCGGGGGACGCTCAACGGCGCCGGCAAGGTGGTGATCCCCACCTACACCTGGAAGATCGCCGTCGTCCTGCCGTACGGCCTGGGGCTCTCCAGCGTCACCTCCACCGCGAGCCTCCAGGTGATCGCGGTGGACATGCCCAACGTCACCGGCATCTCCACGCGGCCGTGGACGGACTACAAGACCACCGTGGACCGGCTGGAGAGCTTCACCGGCTACAACTTCCTGGACCGGCTGCCGGACGCCGTCGAGACGTACTGGGAGGGGCGGGTGTTCTAAAAGACGAGGGAACTGCTCTTGAAGGGCGGGGTTCGGGCGTGCCCCCGGCTGCGCCGGGGTCGGGCTTCGGCTCCGTAGCGGACGAAACAACCGTCCGCAACGGAGTCGAGCCCCCAACGATACTGCTGTTGGGGTCTCGCCCCTTCGGGCCGAAATCCCTCACGCGGGGTTCCGCGCCGCCGTCAGGGCTGGGTCGCGAGCCAGTCGCGGGCGGCGTCCACGGTGTCGAACGACTCCATGTTGCGGCGGCTGAACATGAGCACCGCGCGGAACAGGATGCGGTGCAGCCCCTCCATCCCCACCACCGCCGCGGCGGTGACGTAGGGACGGTTGTGCACCGCCAGCTCCTTGATCGCGTCCATCACCGGCGGCGTGTAGCGCGCGCGGTACACGTTGGACAGGGTGCGCAGCGAGGCGGGGGGCTGCTTGGCGACCACTTCCTTTGCGGCGCGGATGACCTCCAGGATGTCCTCGGTCCGCTCCAGGTGCGAGAAGTCGATCAGCAGGATGCGCTTGCCCCTGTGCTGGACGAAGCGGACGCGCCCCTCGAGGGCGGCGGGCGGGGCGGCTGGGTTCATGGGAGGATCGGGGAGGAGACAGGTGGGATTTCGGGGAGGAAGGCGCACCAAAGTCGCAGCGCGCGGGCGGCCTGGCAAGCCCCGTGTGGCGGGTAGGCTGCGCGCCCAAGGACGGATTCCTCGCTGACCGCGGACGCGGGTGCCGGCGGGCTGGCGGAGCCCGGCGGATCGCACGAGCTTTCGGCGGGACCCCGGCCGACGGGCCGTGGATCCCGGCAGACACCCCGCCCCAGCCGCGCGTGAACGCGTACAGCCTCCTCCTTCTCCTCGGCGCCGCCAACGGGCTCGTGCTCGCGGCGCTGCTCTGGACCGCGCGCGCCAACCGCACCGCGAACCGGCTGCTGGCGGCGCTCGCCGCGCTGGTCGCCCTGCGCCTGCTCCCCTACGTGCTCGGCTACGCGGGCGCCTACGACGCCCACCGCTGGCTCACCTTCGCCCCGTTCGACCTGTCGCTTGCCTTCGGGCCGCTGCTCTGGGGGTACGTGGCCGCCCTGACCACGGGCGGGCTGCCGCCGCGCTGGCGCCTGCACCTGCTCCCCGCGGGCGCGCAGCTCGCCTACTCGCTGGCCTGCTTCGCGCTGCCGCTGGAGGCAAAGTGGCAGTGGTACACCGGCCCGCACCTCCACGCCGTCGCGCCGGCGGGGCTCGCCGCGTCGCTGCTGTCGCTGGCGGCGTACCTGCGGGCCGCCTGGCGGCGCTACGCCGCGTACCAGGCGTGGCTCGCCGCCAACCTGAGCAACCGCGAGGAGCTGCGCCTGGCGTGGCTGCGCGGGCTGCTGCTGGCGTTCGGGGCCACCGTGGCGGTGGGGGCCGCGTTCGCCCTCACCTCCTGGCTGGTGACGCCGCTGGACTACTTCGACCGGTTCCCGCAGATGGTGTGGCTGGCGGGGCTGGTCTACTTCCTGGGGCTGGTGGGGTGGCGCCACGGCGAGCGCGCCTACCCCCACCCGGAGCCCGCGGCTCCCGACGACGACGCAGCAGCCGCCGCCGGAGCCCCGGAGGCCGTCGCGACCCCGGCGCCCTCCGACGCCGCCATGGCGGAGGACGGGGCGCCGGAGCCCGCGGCCGGGGCGGACTACGGGCCGCTTGCCGCGCGCTGGGCGGCGCGGGTGGCGGAGGCCGGCTGGTGGCGCGACGAGGACCTCACCCTCGCGGAGCTGGCGCGGCGGCTGGGGACCTCGCCGCGCACCCTGTCGCGCGCGCTCAACGAGGGGCTGGGGCAGGGCTTCAACGAGTTCGTCAACCGGCTGCGGGTGGACGCGGTGGCGGCGGAGCTGCGCGACCCCGCCAGCCGCCGCGACCTGCTGGCGATCGCGCTGGACGCGGGATTCAGCTCCAAGGCCAGCTTCAACCGGGCGTTCCGGGCGTACGCCGGCACCACGCCCTCTGCGTTCCGGCGCCAGGCGGAGGCCGCGCGTCTCAACGCGCGCCACGACGCGCCCCCGGCCGAAAGTGCGACGCACGCCGGCGGCGGCTGAGCTACCTTGGGCTCGAACCCCAGCCCGAGGACCTCGCCCATGCACCGCGCCTCCATGCACTCTCCCCCGCCCTCCCGCTCTGCCCTGCGCGCCGCGCTCGCCCTGCTGCTGGCGGCCTGCGCGTGCGGGGCGCCGCTGCGCGCCCAGGCCCCGCCCGCCCGCATCCCCGCGGCCGGGCTCCAGCAGGACTTCGCGGTCCTCCGCGACGCGTACGAGACGCTCCACCCCGGCCTGTACCGCTACGCCGACTCCGCCCGGGTGGACGCCGCCTGGGGGGCGCTGCGCGCGGAGCTGGGACGCGACCGCACGCTGGCGGAGGCGTACCTCGCCGTCTCCGTGTTCCTGGCGACGGTGAAGTGCGGGCACAGCTACGCCAACTTCTTCAACCAGACGGACGCCGTGGCGGACGCGCTGCTGGAGCGCGACCGCGTCCCCTTCCTGTTCCGGTGGATCGGCGGCCGCCTGGTGGTCACCCGCAACCTGTCCGCGGAGCCGCGGCTCGCGCCGGGCACCGTGGTGCGCTCCGTCAACGGCGTCCCCGCCGCGGAGATCCTCGCGCGGCTCCTCACCGTGGCGCGGGCGGACGGCTCCAACGACGCCAAGCGCGTGGCGGGGATGGAGGCCCGGGGGACCAGCCGCTACGAGGCGTTCGACGTCTTCTTCCCCCTGTTCTTTCCGCCGCCGGATGGCCCCTGGACGTTCGAGGTCGCCGGCCCCGCCGGTGCGCCGCCGGCCGCCGTGCGGGTGCGGCCGCTCGCGTACGCGGAGCGGCTGGCGGCGACCTCCATGGACGCCGCCCGCCCCGCCGACGCCCCGCTCTGGGAGTTCCGCTTCCTGGACGCGCGCACCGGCTACTGCGCATGCCCACCTGGGCCACGTACAACTCGCGCTGGGACTGGCAGGGCTTCCTGGACGGGGTGTTCGCGCAGCTGGAGGAGCAGGGCGCCGGGGCGCTGGTGATCGACCTGCGCGGCAACGAGGGAGGCACCGGCGTGGGCGACTCGATCCTGGCGCGGCTCACCCCGCGCGACCTGCGGCTGGACGGCTTCCGCCGCCTGGTCCGCCGTCGCAGCGTCCCGGAGCGGCTGCGCCCGTACCTGGACACCTGGGACCGCTCCTTCCTGGACTGGGGCGACCAGGCCACGGGCCCCCGCGACGGCTTCTACACCCTCACCCGCTACGACGACGAGCCGGGGGCCAGCGTGGTGCGGGCCTCGCCCCGCCCGTTCCGGGGCCGTACCTTGGTGCTGGTGGACGCGTCCAACAGCTCCGCCACCTTCGAGTTCGCGCAGGCCGTCCGCCGGAGCCGCCTGGCGACGCTGGTCGGCCAGACCACCGGCGGCAACCAGCGCGGCATCAACGGCGGCGCCTTCTTCTTCCTCCGCCTGCCCAACAGCGGGATCGAGGTGGACCTGCCGCTCATCGGCTTCTACCCGCCGGGCGAGCGGCCGGACGCCGGCATCGTCCCGGACGTGGCGGTGGAGCCCAGCGCCGAGGACGTCGCCCGCGGCGTGGACACGGAGCTGCTCGCCGCGATGGAGCTGCTCCGCCGCTCCCGGTGACCCGCGGCGTCGCCTGCCCCCTACCTTCCAGGACGCACCTCATGCACTCACGCTCGCTCCGGCACCCCGCCCTCCTGCGGCTCGGCGCCGCCGGCCTCGCGGCTCTCGCGCTCGCGGCTGCCTGCACTGCCACGGACGACCCGCGGGCCGGACGCTACCGGGCGGAAACGAGCTGGGGCGAGGGCGGCTTCCACGTCGTGGACGTGGAGGTATCCCGCCGGGGGCCGGACACGTACGTGGAGTACAGCGTCCAGGTGGATCCGCCGGCACGGGTCGCCGGGTGCGAGGGAAGAGCCGAGCGGAACCGGAGCGGGCAGCTGGAGTTCGAGTGCAACGACGGCTGGAACGAGGTCCGCGGCAGCTTCCGCGCGTCCGGAGACTCGGCCGTCCTGCACGTCGAGCAGCTCAGCACGGGCGGCGATGGGATCGGCGCGTTCTACGGCGACCACGAGGTAAGCCGGGTGGATGCGGCGCGGGGAGCGCGCTGAGCGGCGACGGGCAACGCGGTGCCGCCTTGGCCTCGGGAAGGAACGCCCACGACTTGGCGTTCTGGTAGATTAGAGATAGCTTGCGTAGATGCCAGCGCGTGTCTACGTCGAAACCAGCATCGTCAGCTACCTGACTGCTCGGCCGAGCCGCGACTTGATCGTAGCCGGCCACCAGCAGGTCACGCACGAATGGTGGAGGAGCCAGCGGTCGCGCTTCCATCTATTCGCCTCGCAGCTGGTGATCCGGGAGGCCAGCGGAGGTGATCCCGAGGCGGCACGCGCACGACTGCGCGCGCTCGATGACCTTCCGCTCCTGGAGATTCTTCCTGCGGCCGTCACCCTCTCACAGGCCCTGCTGACACAAGGCGCGTTGCCTCGGAAAGCGACTGCCGACGCGCTGCACATCGCGGTGGCTGCGGCCCATGGCATCGAGTACCTTCTGACGTGGAACTGCAAGCACATCGCCAATGCGGAAATGCGGCCGCTGATCGAGCGCACCTGTAGGGTTCACGGCGTGGAGCCTCCGGTGCTTTGCACCCCCGAAGAGCTGATGGGAGGGTGAATCATGTGGAATGATCCAATCGTAGAGGAGACGCGAAGGCTCCGCGACGAATACGCTGCGCAGTTCGACTACGACCTTGAAGCCCTGGTGCGCGACCTCAAAGAGCAGGAGCGGCAGGGTGGCCGCGAGGTCGTATCTTTCCCCCCGCGCAAACCACAGCAGGGTACCTCGAACGCGGCCTGACCGGTGACAGGGGCCGTCCGACTGACCCGGGCGTCCGGCGCCGCCGACCACCTGCGTGCTGGAGCGCGACGGACGCTGGTTCTACCTGGTGTTCGCGCTCCGGGAGTGGTCGACGTACGAGGCCCTGAAGCTCCGCACGGAGACCGGCGAGTGGCGCCCGTTCCGGTGGGACCGCGAGCGCCGCGCCTTCGGGGCGAGCCCGGAGCCCTGACGCCTGCCCGGGCCGCTCGGCGGGTGGACGGCGGAACAGTACTTGCCATGGACACATTTAACGACAATATTCGAACACGCGACCAGTTCCGGCCGCGCTCCCCCACTCTCCCCTTACGTGCAGAGGAATCCATGAGCCACACCTTCCGCAGCAGGCTCCGCCTGGTCCTCGGGACCGCGGTCGTCGCGTCGCTCGGCTTCGGCGCCTCGCAGGCTCTCGCGGCACCGCGCGAGGACGCGGGCCCGCTCGTCTGCAAGTCCACGCAGGTCACCTGCCGCTGCGGCCTCCAGGTGGTCGCCTGCGTCTCGCCCGGCAGCCCCTGCCCCGCCTGCCCCTGACCGGCAGCGGTGCACCGTACGACGGCGGCCCCGCGCCATTCCAGTGCGGGGCCGTTCGTTCGGACCTCGCCACCGGCCCGGCGGATCGCATCAATCTTCTTGCTGGCCGAAACGACGAACCCGCAGATTGCGGCGGGAACCGCCACCTCCGCCTTTCACCCGCCCCTGCCATGCGCGCGACGCTGGTCCTCCTGTGCCTGACGGCCGGCTGCGGCCTGGCGCCCCGCTCCGCGCCGCTCCCGGCGAGCGTCGCCGCGCTCGCGGGGTGCTACGCCCTGGAGTACGGGGCATGGGGGCCGGAGATCCACGACTCCGGGCTGCACTCGGCGACGGAGCTTCCCGCTGCCATTCACCTGACCGCGAAGCCCTCCGGCTGGAGAGAGGGACGTCGCGGGCCAAGCCTGGGATACATGGCGCTTGCACTCTCGGGCGGAACGCGCGGCTACAACCCGTTCCCGGTATGGAGGCCCGTGGGCACGGACTCGGTCCGGGCAGGCGTGCCCATCCAGTTCGGGGGCTTCAACCTGCACCTGGCGCGGGACGGCGCGGACCTGCGCGGCGACGTCGAGGCCTACGGCGGCCCGGGACCGCCATCGATGCGCACTTCCGTGACCGCCCGCCGCATTCCCTGCCCCGCATCGTAGCTCCCCACGCCGCCAGCGCCAAACGCGAGCCGCCCCGGACCTCGTCGAAGTCCGGGGCGGCTTGTTTCATCCGTGCCGCCGCGCACGGCGCCGAAGTCGAACATTCTGCACGCCACGTCGGACATTCTGCGGTGGAACGGGGGAAAACCTCTATCTACTTTGGTTGCATCCACTTGCGCGGCGGGCACGTCCGCCACAACAACCCGGTAGCATAGAGGCAGCACGATGAAGTTCGGATACAGGCCCCTCACGGGGGCAGCTCTGCTCGTGGCACTCCTCGGGGCAGCCGCGTGCAGCGAGGACGGAGCGGCGACGCTCCCGACGGAGGGAACCGGAGAGTCGTCCGCGTCGGCGCGGCCGGCCGGCGAAGACGCGGCGCTGGACGAGCTGACCCGCGCCGTCGCCCTGGCGCTCCGCGACCAGGGGCTGCGGCAGCGCGTGAAGAACGACATGCGCGAGTCCAGGCACACCGTGGAGCACAAGCTGGAGCTCACCAGCTACCTCAAGGGCGCGAACGGGGGGATCCTCCTCGCCAAGATGGCGCAGGCCACCGGCAGGAGCCCCGAGGCGCTCCTCGCGCTGGTCGGCCAGGTCCGCCCGCTGGAGTTCTACATGCCGGTGCGCGAGCAGCGCGAGAGCTGGACCGGGGGAACGAACCTGCTCGTGGGGTCGCTCCTGGAGGACCACGACACGCCTACCGTGTTCACCCTGCGCGGCGAGCCGGTCTCCGTGGCCGCTGACGCCACGCCCCCGCTCCCGACCCTGGCGCTGGTGCCGGTGGAGACCGACTTCGCCCGCAGCCTGGAAGCGGCGCGCTTCGAGAACCGCGACGACCAGGGAGGCCAGGCCATCGGCACCTACGCTCCGGTCAGCGGGCTCCGCGCCGGCGGCGCCCGGGCGAGCGCGGTCCCGGCGGACCGGCCGAGCGGGCTCTACATGACGCGCGTATACATCCCCCACGACTACGAGGGCGCGTTCAAGGGGAACCCGGAGTTCGAGACGCACCTGCAGGCGCCCAAGGACGACCCCACGACGGCGGCCGACATTCGCTGCGCGGGGGAGTCGGCGCCGGACCCGTTCAGCGTCTACAACCAGGACGGAACCGGCTACACCGGCGCGGTGCTCGTCGCCAGCGAGGCCGAGATGAACGCCTTCCGGAGCCAGTACGGGTCCGAGGTGGGGATGAGCATCATCAGCTGGGAGGACGACGACACGCGCTGCACCATCAAGGTGGAGCAGAGCCGGTTCCAGAACATGCTGAAGGCCGTCGTGGCCGTGTTCCCGGCCACGCACGCGGCCATGAAGGACACCACCGCGGCAGGGCCGATCGAGGCGTGGCCCGCCGTCCGGACCGCGGCGGTCGCGGTCGCCTCCTGGCTCCAGAGCAACGACGAGCTGGTGGGTACCCGGGTCAACACGCCGTGCAGCTACCCTGACGGCACCCAGGGCAACTGGAAGATCATCGACGGGGATTCGTCCGGGGCCACGAGGCAGACCGGGTGCTCCACGCTGGAGGCGCACACGCAGGGCATGTAGCGGAATCTGCCGTTCCATCGCCGGAGAGGGGGGACCGGGCCGACAGGCCCGGTCCCCTTCGTCCGTATGGCGACGCTTCAGGGCTCCGCGCGGTCCCGCACGGCCGGCGGCCTGCGCGGCAGGTCCAGCAACTCCCCGTCGAGGAGGCACCCCAGGACCCGCTCCCGGAACAGGAGCGTCACGGCGTCCTCCCGCGCCTCCAGCTCCCGCAGCGTGCAGCCGGTGAGCTGCTTCGCGTAGCGCGACAGCGTGTGTCCGTGCACGCCCACTTCCTCGGCCACCGCCGCCCAGCTCCTGTCCGGCGACTTCAGCACGGCCACCCGCAGCAGCAGGATCCAGTGAAGCAGGTCCTGGAGGCGGAGCGCGGAGTCCTCGCCCGCCACCCGCTTCCACTGGTGCCACAGGGTGCCCCGCTTCGCCCCGGTCGCCGCCGCGAGCTGCTTCACGGAATGGACGGCCCGGTCGCTGCGGCAGGCGAAGGCGAGCGCGTCCCGCAGCGCCCGGGGCAGGTGCCCTGCCGTCTCGAACGGCACCACCAGGCAGCGCACGTAGTTGGCCCGGTGGCCGCAGACGCGCTGCACCGCCGGCACCAGCTCGCACCCCACCTCGTGGTCCCACACCACCTCCTCCACGAACAGGTCCTTGAGGCAGCGCGCGTTCTCGGGCTCCCAGCGGGTCACCAGCACGGTGGGGAGGTCGGGGTGCCGCGCCTTGAAGGCGGAGAGCCGGGGGAGAGCGGGACTGTCGTGGAGCCGGGAGATCTGCACCACCGAGCACTCCACCGTCGGCGCGACGCGCTCCAGGTGCTCCCAGTCCGCGACGGGGAGCACCCGCCTTCCCACCGGGAGGGCGGAGGACAGCCTGGGTGCCTGGTCGCGGCCGGCGGAGAGCAGGGCGAGCACAGCGGAGCATGCGTTCGGGGAGCCGTCGGGCGTTACGCTATCCAAACCCTGGACAGCTACGCCAATACTAATCCCACACGCAATTTCACGAAAGGTGCGCGTGCACCGCAAGGCGGCCGCCCCGGACCTCCAGGGGAGGTCCGGGGCGGCCTATCACCCCGTGGCGGGGACCAGGGCGGTCAGACGACCGTCCGGGCCCACTCCAGCCACTCCTGCTGCCGCTCGCGCGACACGCCCCAGCGGACGCCGTCCACGCCGAACCAGTACTGGCGGATCTCCTCCGGCGCACTGGCGCGGCGCATCACCTCGTCCGGCTCCAGGCGGAACAGCTCGGTGATGGTGCGGATCATGGCCAGGTCGCCGGCCGAGTAGCGTGGCCTGCCGCCCTCCGGCTTGCGGGCGCGGGCCACCACGGCGCGGCGCGGCACGTACACGAACTCGTCCGTGAACACCGGCGTCTCGTCCACCTCCGGGTAGGTGAGCACCGTCTTCACCACCTCCTCGAAGTGGTCCATGCGGTGCTTGAAGCTGTGCTCCATCCCGTACATCCCCAGCAGGTAGTGGAGCGCCAGGTCCTTTGCCTTCACCTCGCCGCCGTCGCAGGCGAAGAAGAAGGGGTCCTGCGTCTCGTGCAGCTCCAGGTCCTGGAAGCCGGCGGCGAAGAGCACCACCGCCATCTGCACCGGGCCGATGTGGGGGATGTCGTGCCCCGTCTTGCTGTGCTTGTCCACCACGTGGTGGAACCACTGCCCCGCCGGGCCCTCGTCGAAGAAGTCGTGCACCACCACCACGCCGCCGGGCTTCATCACCGCGCCCGCCTCGCGCGTGGCGTCGAACATGTCCAGGATGTGGTGCGTGCCGTAGGCGAAGAGCACCCCGTCCAGCGACTTCTCGCGGAAGGTGCGCGACAGCTGCGTGGCGTCCTCGCGCGAGGGGAGCCCCCACAGCCCCGCCCGGTAGAACATGTGAGGCGAGATGTCGTTGGTGACGATCAGCGCCCCGCCCTGCCGCTCGCGCCCCTCGGCCACGAACGCCGCGGCGCGGTCCGCCACCGGCTCCGCGCCCGCCGCGTCGGAGGCCGCCAGCCACGCCGCCTCGCCCGCGTTCACCAGGTGCAGCAGCTCCGCCCCGGAGAGCGAGATCGCGCCCGAGGCCGCCGGCTCCCCCGCGGGCGCGGCCAGCAGCCGCGCGTCGTAGCGGGCCTCGTCGTGCCCGGCGGCGCCCGGCGCCGGCTTCACCACCAGCACGGCCACGTGCGGGTCGGTCGCGGCCAGGCGGTCCAGCAGCGCGCGGGTGTCGGCCGGGAGCTCCGCGCCCTCCGCCCAGAACAGCCGCTCGTCCTCCACGATCACCAGGCGCGTGTCGGCCACGCCCTTTTCCGCCTCCAGCAGGCGCCACACGTAGCCGTCGCCGCCCAGCACGTCCAGGAAGATCCCCGGGCCGCCGTCGCGCGCGCCCAGCAGGTCCAGGAGCGTGCGGGCCCCCAGCCAGCGGCTGGCCTGGAAGCTGGCCATGCCGCGCGTGTACTCCGCCCCGCGGCCGCGCAGGTCGAAGTCGCCGCCCATGATGGCGCGCCAGATGGCCGCGTAGTCGCCGCGGTCGCGGATCACCTGCGACGCCGCCGACCAGCGCGGGTGCGCGGCCATGCGGCCCTTCCACTCCGCCTCCAGGTCGCGGAGGCCCTTGTCCTCCAGCGCCTCCAGCTCGCCGGCGTCCCACAGCGGCGAAAAGGAGACCCGGGCGCGCTCGCGGATGGCCTCGAAGGCCTCCGCCGGCAGGTGCTCGCGCAGGAAGCGCCAGACCCCGGCCTCCGAGGCCTCGCCCACGATCATCCGGTTGAGCGCCTCGGAGTGGTCGTGCAGGTAGGCGCGCTCCTCGCGCTCCACCCCCGGCAGCGCGGTCATGGGGAGCCCCAGGCCGTCGCGGATCCGCCGGGCCTCGCGCGAGAGCGGCAGCGCGGCCGCCGCGCCGGGCGTGCCGGGCCGCGCGCCGGGGGCGCCGGCGGGGGCGCCCTCCGTGGGGGGGGCCTGCGTCAGGCCGGCCGGGGCGAGCCCGCTCGCGCTCTGGTCGATCGCCATACGTGCTTCCTCCTTGTTCGTTGCGCGGGGCCCGGTGGGCCGCGTCGCGGTCGGGTGCCGCCGGGGCGGCGGGAGTCGGGAACGGCTATGCTTCCCGCGCGGAGGCGAGGGGCACACCCGCCGGGCGGTACTGGAAGCCCTCCGGGCTGCCGTCGTACTCGATCTGGCCGTAGTCCAGCTTCACGATCCGGTCGGCCACGCCGTAGTAGTGGTCGTCGTGCGAGATCACGATGACCGTCTTGCCGCGGGCCCGGAGCTCGGGGAGCAGCTCCAGGTAGAAGACCTCCTTGAAGACGGGGTCCTGGTCCGCCGCCCACTCGTCGAACAGGTAGATGGGGCGGTCCTCCAGGTACGCCGTGAGCAGGGCGAGCCGCTTGCGCTGCCCCTGCGAGAGCGCCGTGGTGGAGAGCCGGCCGCCCTCCACCCGGACCTTGTGGGACAGCTTCAGCCGGTCCAGGTAGCGCGATGCCAGCGCGTCGGTCTCGGGCGAGTCCATCCCCAGCAGCGACTCGAACAAGTAGAAGTCCGAGAACACCGCCGCGAACTGGTGGACGTACTCGGCGCGGGTGGCGTCGGTGACGGGGCGGCCGCCGAAGCGCAGCTCCCCCGCCTCCGGGGCGTACAGCCCCAGGAGCAGCTTTGCCAGCGTGGTCTTGCCGCTGCCGTTGCCGCCCACCACGAACAGCGTCTCCCCCTGCTCCACCCGCAGGTCGATGGGCCCCAGCGTGAACGGCGCCTCCTCGCCCTCGCGGTGGTAGGCGTGGGTGACGCCCACGAGCTCCAGGCTCCCCCAGTCGGCGCGCTGCGGGGGGACCGGCCCGCCCACCGGGCGCAGCTCCGGCACGCGGGCCTCGTCCAGCGACAGCCCCAGCTCTTCGATCTTGCGGAAGGAGACCTGCGCGCGGGACACCTCGGGGATGGCGGCCAGCAGCACCTCCAGCGGGGTCATCATGTACAGCAGGATCAGCGCGTAGCCGGTCATCGTCTGCAGCCCCACCGCCTCGAAGGAGGGGACCACGAAGATGATGCTGCCGATCATCCCGAAGACCACCAGCTGCCCCCACCCCCCCGCCGCGCTGTAGATGGTGGAAGCGATCACCGTCGTCCGCTTGAGCACCCCGCCGGTGGCGTCCAGCCCGCGGATCAGCCCGTCCTGCCGGGGATAGTGAAGCTTGAGCTCCTTGAACCCGCCGGTGATCGCGCGGAAGTGCCCGTACAGCGCGTCCGCCTCCTCGCGCGCGGCGCGCTGGTAGGCGGTGGCCCGCAGCATGGGGAACTGGTAGGTGACCACCCCCACCGCCAGGAAGGCGAGCACGATCAGCAGCACCTTCCAGGAGAGCCACCCCAGGTAGACCAGCGACCCCGCCACCACGGCGAAGTTGACGAACATCATGGGGAGCGCCTGCATGGCCACGACGATGGTGGTCACGTCCTGCGTGAGCGCCGCCAGCAGCCGGTGCGACCCGATCTCCTCCAGCCGCAGCAGCGGCGCGGCGAGGATGCGGCGGCTGAGCTGCGTGCGCAGCTCCATCACCGTGGTCTGCCCCAGGGTGGTGAGGATGTACGACGAAAAGGACCGGGCCAGGGGGAGCACCAGGCACAGCCCCGCGAACTGCCACACCAGCCGCTCGTGCGTCCACGGCCGCGGCGTGTGGATCGCCGTGTTCATCAGGGCGAGGAGCCCCGCGTTGCTCGCCCCGCTCACCACGCCTGCCACGACGGCGAGCCCCACCAGCACGGGCGATCTGCGAAGGAGCACGAAGAGAAGCTTCATCTCGTGACCAGTTCGGTGCGGCTGCCGGGCGGGGCGCGGGGGAGCGTCCCCCGCGCCCCCGCGGCCTCAGTGGATCACGCGGGAGTCCGGGGCCAGCCTCGCCTCGCGCGACCGGCGCAGGTCCCGGGTGATGTTGACCCGCTTCAGCCAGCGGTCGGTGCCGTCGAAGCGCGCCTTGAACGGCTTGCGGCCGTGAACCGCCTTGTAGTTGTCCACGAAGATGAAGTCGCCGGGCTCCAGGGCGTGGTCCTCGATCACCTCGTCCACCTGGCGGATCAGCTCGTCCAGCGCGGCCTGCGCCGCGTCGTTGTCGCGGACCGGGTCCATGAAGTACGGGTCCAGCCGGATGTAGGGCGACTCCGTCCCGCCCGAGAAGATCGAGATCTTCTCCGGCGAGCTCCACATCTGGTCGATCTTGGCGTAGGCGCGCCGGAGCAGCGCCTCCTCTTCGGGCGAGCGGCCGTTCTCCTGGCCGCGGTTCTTGGCCAGGTGCGACTCGTCGGGGCGGATGGTGAAGTGCGGCTCGGCGAGCAGGCGGGCCTGCTCCGGGGTGAGGCGCACCCTGTCCAGCGACGCGAAGGTGGTGGGCACGCCGTCCGGGTTGCGGAGGCACATCAGCCCCAGGTAGTCGCCGCGGAACGGGTGGAAGGCGTCCTCGGTGTGCCAGGTGAGCAGCTCCTCGCTGCCGCTTCCCAGCTGCTCGTGCTCGTGCCCCTGGATGGGGAAGATGTCGTGCACGATGCGCCCGTCCTGCTGCGTGGACCAGCCGATCACGTCGCCCAGCAGCGAGGCGAACAGCACCAGCAGCATCTCCTCCTCCAGCGTGTCGTTGGAGGGGTCCCGGTCGCGCCAGTGCTTCGGGGTGCGGCCGATCTTGTCCTGGTTCACCGGGTAGCCGGACACGGTGAGCAGCGCCCCCTTGGGCTCCACCAGCCGGAACTCGCGGAAGGCCGCCCTCACCCGCCGCGGCAGCTCGTGCGCCAGGACGTCCGCCTCCTTCAGGAACTGCGGGTCTTCCGGCGTGTGGAAGCGCGAGGAGAGCTCCCGGAGCAGGCCCCGGATGGAGTCCACCTCTTCGGCGCTCAGCACGACCCTGGACATGACGGCCTCTCTTTGAGTCTGGATGTATGTGATCGGCGGGGCGGCCGGACGGCCCGCCCGCGCGGCGCCGCGCCGACGCCTATGCCAGGGCGGGGGCGGCGCGCAGCTGGCGGGAAAGGCGGTCCAGCCCCTCCTCCAGCGCCGCGGTGGTCCGCCCGAACCCCAGTCGGACGTGCTGCGGGTGCCCGAAGCAGCTGCCCGGCACCAGGAGCACCCGCTGCTCGCGCGCCAGCCGGTGGCAGAACGCCTCCACGTCGCCCACGGCGTCCAGCCGCGGAAAGGCGGTCACGCCGCCCGCGGGCGGCGCCCACGAGACCAGGTCGGCGTGCTCCTCCATCCACCCCGCCAGCACGGCGCGGTTGTGGCGGGCCAGGCCGATCCGCTCCGCCAGCAGGCGGTCGGCGCGCTCCACGGCGCGCTCGGCGATCATCTCCACCAGCGGCGACAGGTGCAGCGTGACGTAGTCGCGCACCCGGACCATCCGCTCCAGGATCTCCGGGGCGGCGAAGCACCACCCCACCCGCAGCCCCGGCAGCCCGTACGCCTTGGAAAAGGTGCCGGTGGAGACGGCGCGCTCGTACTTCAGCACCGGCTCCGGGAGCGGCGGCGCGTCGTAGACGAGCTCCAGGAAGGCGTTGTCCCACACCAGGTACGCCCCGGCGCGGTCGCAGGCGGCGATCAGCGCGTCCTGCTCCGCGGGGGACACGCTGGCGCCGGTGGGGTTGTGGGGAAAGTTGACCACCACCATGCGGGTGCGCGGCCCGATCAGCCCCACCCCCTCCTCCACGTCCGGCACGAAGCCGTTCTCCGGGCGCAGCCGCCAGTGCTTCAGCGTGCACCCCAGCGCCTCCGCCACGGCGTACAGCTGGGGGTAGCAGGGGTCCAGCACCACCACCTCGTCGCCCGGGCGGAGGAGGGCGTGGTCCAGCAGGAAGTTGGCCTCGCTGGAGCCGTGCGTCGCCATAGCGCGCGACGCGTCGCCGACGAGCCAGCGGTCGGCGAGGGCGCGGCGCAGCCCGTCGCCGCCCAGCGACATGCTGTCGTGGAAGACGACGCGGTCGAAGTCGGCCTCGGTGATCCCGAGCAGGCGGCGCAGGTCGACCATGGAGAAGTCGTCGACGCCGCTGCTGCCGATGTCGACGTCCACGTCGAAGTAGTAGTAGCGCATCCAGTCTTCGAGGAGCGCCGCGGGTAGCTGCATCGCCGGTTGCCGGTCGGGGGCTGCGCTCAGCGGAGCGCGAAGCGCATCAGGTCCTCGGACAGCGCGTGCACCAGCTGCTGGCGCACCCCGTTCAAAAAGAAGTGTCCGCCCGGGAACATGCGCAGCTTGAAGGGGCCGCGGGTGTGCTCCTTCCAGGCCATGAGGTCGTCGCGGCTCACGTCCGGGTCCTCCAGCCCGCCGAAGGCGGAGAAGGGGAGGTCCAGCGGCTCGTCCTCCCGGAACGCGTACGTCTCGCACAGCTCGAAGTCGGCGCGGAGGATGGGCGAGAACAGCTCCATCAGCTCCGGGTGCTCCAGGATCTCGTCCGGGGTGCCGTCCAGGCTGCGCAGCTCCTGGAGGAACTCGTCCTCGGGAAGGCCGTGCAGCTTGCGCTTGTCGCTGGGGCGCTGCGGCGCGCGCCGCCCGGCCACCAGCAGGTGCTCCGGCAGCGCCTTCCCCCCGGCGCGCAGCCGCCGCGTCAGCTCGAAGGCCAGCATCGCCCCCATGCTGTGCCCGAAGAAGGCGAAGGGCGCGTCCATGTACGGCTCCAGCTCGTCGGCGAGCTGCTCCACCAGCGCGTCGCAGCGGGTGAGCGCCGGCTCGGTGAAGCGGTTGCCGCGCCCCGGCAGGTGCACCGGCACCACGTGGATCTCGGGCGAGGCCAGCGCGCCCCACCCGCGGAACACCGCGGCGCCGCCCCCGGCGTACGGGAAGCAGAACAGGCGGATGCGCGCCCGGGGCCCGGGCTTCTCCCACTCGACGACGGTGCTCTTCCGGGACGTGTTGCTCACTGCCTGCCGCGGGTTGGGGCCGGGGGAGCGCTGCTCTGCCCTGGCCGCTTGGGAACGCTCCCCCCGGCGCTCCGGGAGGGTGCCCCGCGAAGCCCGCGCGGCACGCCTCAAGCTACCCCCGAACCCACGACATCGCAAGCCTTCCTGTCGCCAAATAAATGCCGTTCGCGGGCACGGGCGGGGAGGCATCGGCCCCGACTGCACCCCTGCCGAATGCGGCGCGCGCGGGGCCCC
>DASVQR010000259.1:0-2760 GCA_036389055.1 Longimicrobiaceae bacterium
CGGCTCGTTGTTGATGTACCACGTCGCGCCGCTGGCGTAGCCGGTCGTGGCCGGGTAGGCCGTGGCGAACGCCTGGCCCGCCACCATCGTGTCACCCGTGGCCGGGTTGTACATCGCCTCCACCTCGCGCAGCGCCGTCCCCTCCACCACGCACACCCGGATCGTCTGCATCTCCGGGGCGGCCGGCGGCGGGGTCACGGCCACCGGCGGCGGCGGGAGCACCGGGGCCGGCGGCGGCGGCAGGATGTCGCCGAACATGAACTTCAGGCCGATGCTGGCGCGCGGCGTGAAGGCGAACTTGTCCTGCGCGGCCTGCTCGTTGTACACGTGGGCCGGCGAGTCGTAGCCGTGCACCGCCAGCTCGCCGAAGATCCCCAGCCCCGAGGAGATGGGGAACAGGTCGATGCCGGCGCCCAGCACGCCCTGGCCGACCGAGGCGTACTCGGGGTCCTGCGAGAGGCAGACGCCCGCCGGACGGTACGCCGCCACGCAGGGGTAGCCCACGCCGCCCGGAGGCGTCGGGTTGCCGGCGATGTTGGTGGTCAGACCGCCGCCGCCCAGGAAGAAGTACACGGAGCTCATCAGCGGCGAGCCGGCGCTGAAGAAGAAGGGCCGGAACACCAGGTCCAGGTCGTACAGCCAGTTGTTCACCTCGTACTCGTCGCTTCCGTCCTCGAAGCCCGCGTCCGAATCCGCCTGCGGGAGCTGCGTGGGGAAATACGCGCCGTGCAGCCGCACGCCGAAGCTGGGGCTCGCCCAGTACGTCGCCGCGGCCCCGAAGATGGGCCCGTAGCCGACCTGGTACCCCTCGTCGCCGATCTCGAACCAGCTGGTCGTCCAGGATCCACCCGCGTAGATGCCGAGGTCGAACAGGGAAGCCCTGCGGCTCACCATGTCGTCCTGCGCCTGCACCTGCGTCGCCCCAACCGCCATACAGGCGGCCACCGCTGCCACGCTCAGTATCTTTCTCATCTGAGTCCTCTCCAGACCAGAGGTTTGGATCCGCCGCCTCCCATTCCGAAGGGCGGTCCCCCGACTGGCAGGCCACCGGGCCTGCCTCCCGACCACACATCACGGGCCCCTGGGGACCCGCACGAGAGCGTCACTCGCCGTGCGACCTCCTTGTTCGGGTGAAGCCGGCCCGGTGCCGGCCCCGGCCGCGGCTCACGCCGGCGGCGTCAGGAACGCGGCCAGGGTCGCCCCGAGCGTCGCGCCGTACACCACGTGCCCCGCGACGACTCCCGCCGGCGTCCACCGTCCCCAGGCCATGCCGAAGCGCCCCGGGGGCGGAAGAAAACCAGAGCGGACGCAAGCACTAATCGTACCAAGCACGGGGAAGCCGGCCACCACGATCCCCCCGTGCACCAGCCCCAGCAGCGCCCCCCCGCCCAGCGACACCCCTCCGGCGCCCCTCAGCAGCGTGGCGTACAGCCAGGCCACCAGGGTGGAGCCCAGCACGAAGAGCAGGGCCGTCCCCAACCCCTCCGTGGCCGGCAGGCGGGGGTTCCGCAGGAACAGGCACCCCAGCTGCCCCGAGGGGCTGAACTCCGTGAGGCCGAAGGTCCTGAAAAGCCAGAAGCAGGCCGCGGCCAGCGTGGTGGCCACGAGCCCCGCCCACAGGATCGCGCTCCAGGTGATCGTCATCCGGCTGGTCGGGGGTGCGGGTCGGCGGGCTGGGGAGACACGGCGCCCCCGGCGGCAGGCTCGGGCGGGGGCGCCGGTGGAGGATCATCGGCTCAGGGGAGCGGCTCGGCGCTGGCGGGGAGCGCCCCGGAGACCGGCGAGTCGGCCAGCGTCCGCGGGGCGGGCGGCTCGGCCAGCCGGCGCCCCTCGCGCACGTGCGACAGCGGCGGGAGAACCTCGTCCGCCACGGTCCGCAGCGACCGGTTGAAGATCACGTCGGACACCCCGTCCGGGATCGACATGGTCTCCAGGTACAGCTCCACCGCCTCGGCCAGCGACACCTCCTCGGAGAGCGCCTTGGCGAAGATCAGCGAGTTCTCCACGTGCGTGGCGAACAGGTCGTCCTCCGCGCGGGCGGCCGCCAGGTTGATGCGGTGGCGCAGGTCCTCCTGCACGCGCCCGCGGATGCGGCGCCGCACGCGGGAGAACACGGCGTCGAAGCGCCCGCCCGCCCCGCGGTCCTCCGGCTCGTCCTCGCGGTCGGTGGAGTCCGCCAGGGCGTCGATGTCCATCTCCGCCACCTCGGGGAGCCCCGAGCGCCGCCCGATCGCCGCCAGCGCGCGGCTCCCCACGTTGCGCGCCTGCTCCGGGGTGAGCCGCAGGATGCGGACGTAGATGTCGAGCGCGTTGTCGAACGGGATCTGGTCGGAGACCAGGTCCACCAGCGCGAGGACGTGCCGTACGTGCGTGGCGAGGAGCCGCTCCTGGCAGACCGCCGTGGTCAGGTCCATCTGCCGCTGCAGCGCGCGCGACGTGTTCCGATTCAGTGCCACCTTACGCCACCTCCCCTGTGGTATCCGTCGTGACCGGGCGTGCCGATTCCGAGCGCCGGATCTAGCAAGTTCTATTCCCGGTGGGGTGACGGATAGTACTGCGTTGCTCGGGCGTGCCCCCGCTGGCGCGGGGTCGGGCTGCGGCTCCGTAGCAGACGATACGACGATACTGTCGGCGAATTGGCCCACGGTTCGCAGGCGAGGGAAATCCCCTGATCCAAGCTCCCTAGCCGCGAGGGGTTCCATGTCGCTGAAGCCGATGCCCATCCCGCCCATCCCGGAGGAGACTCTACGCGTCGCCCGT
>DASVQR010000260.1:0-99365 GCA_036389055.1 Longimicrobiaceae bacterium
CGCTCGGGGGTCGTGGGCATCGGGCTGTTCACCGGGGTCGGGAGGGGACGTGGAAGGGGCAAGTTCGTGCGGGACGGCGGGGGAGGCAAGGCACGGCGGGTTCGGGCGTGCCCCCGCTGGCGCGGGGTCGGGCTGCGGCTCCGTAACGCACGATACTACCGTGCGTAACGGAGTCGAGACCCGGCGGAAACTGCCCCGCCGGGTCTCGCCCCTTCGGGCTCGCATCCCTCACGCAGGGGTGGTGCTGGCGTCCGCCGGGGCCCCCACCCGGCGGCCTGAGAGCCGCCACCCTCCCCCGTGCCGGGGGAGGGCCGTCCGGGCCTCGTTGTCGTCACGCTCCCCCTCTCCCCTCGTGGGAGAGGGGGCCGGGGGGTGAGGGGCCGCCCCTCGCTCCAGACCTTGCCCCAACACTCCCGCCGTTCTCCCCTCCCCCTTGCGGGGAGGGGCCACGGGAGGGGGTCGCCGTTCGCAGGCTGTCCCCTGTAACCTGTCCCCTGTAACCTCGACTTCTGCATGGCCGGACGCCCGTACATCCTCGCGGAAACGAACTGGAAGGCGGTGCGCGGCACCGCGTTCGACGTGGCGGTGCTCCCCTGGGGCGCCACCGAGGCGCACAACTTCCACCTGCCGTACGCCACGGACGTCGTCCAGTGCGACCACGTGGCGGCGGAGGCGGCGCGGCGGGCGTGGGAGGCGGGCGCGCGGGTGGTGGTGCTCCCCACCGTGCCGTTCGGGGTGCAGACCGGACAGCTGGACATCCCGCTCTGCCTCAACCTCAACCCCAGCACGCAGGCCGCGGTGCTGGCGGACCTGGTGGCCTCGCTGGAGGGGCAGGGGATCCGGAAGCTGGTGGTGCTGAACGGGCACGGCGGCAACGACTTCCGGCAGATGATCCGGGAGCTCCAGCCGCGCACCGGGGTGTTCCTGTGCGCCGTGAACTGGTGGAAGGTCGTGGACGCGGCGCCGTACTTCGCCGAGCCGGGCGACCACGCCGGCGAGCTGGAGACCAGCGTGATGATGCACGTGGCCCCGGAGCTGGTGCTCCCGCTGGCGGAGGCCGGGGACGGGAGCGAGCGCCGGCCGCGCATCGCCGCCTTTCGCGAGGGGTGGGCGTGGACGCCGCGCCGCTGGACCGCCGTGTCCGCCGACACCGGCGTGGGCGACCCCGCCGCCTCCACCCCGGAAAAAGGGCGCGCCTTCTTCGACGCCGTCGCGGAGCGCGTCGCGGCCTTCCTGGCGGAGCTCGCCGCCGCCGACCCCTCCGACCTGTACGAGTAGATGGAGATCCGCGACCTGGCCGACTGCCCCGAGCACCTCCCCGTGCTGGCGGAGTGGCACCATTCCGAGTGGGGCGGCATTGTTTCCGGTGGAACGCTGGAATGGTTCCGCGAAAGGCTGCGCACGCACCTCAGCCACGACACGCTGCCGCTGGCGCTGGTCGCGCTCGAAGGGGACGCCCCCATCGGGACGGTGAACCTGCGCCCCGCCGACATGCCGTCGCGGCCGGAGCTGACGCCCTGGCTGGGCGGCATGTACGTGCGGGGCGACATGCGCGGGCGCGGCATCGGGGAGGCGCTGGTGCGCGCCTGCGAGCAGCGGGCGCGGGAGATGGGATTCCGCGAGATGTACCTGTTCGCCACCGACCGCGCGGAGTGGTACGCCAGGCTGGGGTGGACCTCGCTGGGCCCCGCGGAGCACCACGGGGTGCACTGCGTGCTGATGCGGACGGAGCTGTAGGTCCCGCGGCAGGAGCTGGTGCGGCAAGGCGCCCGCCGGAGCGGTCCGGCGGGCGCCCCGCGTCTACAGGCCCCGCTCGGGCGAGCCGTCGCCGCCGCGCCGCGGGCGCTCGGAGGTGGTGTCCTCCTGCTCCGTGCGGTTGGCGTAGGCCGTGGCGTTCTCGTTGTCCTCGCGGCTTCCCGGCGTGACGCTGAGCGGGTTCTCCCGGGCCGCACGGGGATCGCCGTCCACGTCGACGGGGTTGCGGTCGTGGTGGTCGGGCCGATGCATGTCGCCTCCTCCTGCAAGTCGTTTCGCGGATGCGCGTTGGGGATGAACGGCCCCGCAATCCCCATTCCGCCCGGCGGCGAAGGCCCACGAAGTCGCGCCGCGAACGGGAGGCGAGCAGGCGTAGTCCCGAATCGCTATATTGCGTTCACTGTCCTTCCTGGTTGCCCTCGGACCTCACGGTGAGCATGAGCGAGTTGTTGAGCCGGATCACCATGGATCCCGAGCAGTGTGGCGGCAGGCCGTGCATCCGGGGTATGCGCATCCGCGTGACCGACGTACTCGAGCTGCTGGCCGCCGGCCTCTCTTCCGAGCAAGTGCTCGAAGAGCTTCCTGATCTCGAGCCCGAAGACGTGCGCGCCACGCTTCAGTTCGCCGTGCGCAGGCTGGACCACCCCGTTCTCGCCGCGTGACCGTCTGGGTCGACGCACAGCTCAACCCTGCGCTCGCTCCGTGGATCGCGAGCGAGTTCGGGGTCGAAGCGTTCTCCGTCAGATATCTGGGGCTGCGCGACGCTGCGGCCCGGGCGATCTTCGAGGCAGCACGTGCGGCCGGAGCCGTCGTCATGACCAAGGACAGCGACTTCGTTCTTCTCCTGCAACGGTACGGCCCCCCTCCGCAGGTTCTTTGGATCACGCTCGGCAATACCTCGAACGCACGGATGAGAGCGGTCCTGCTGCGGAGCTTCTCCAGGGCGTTGGATCTGCTCCGGATCGGCGAGCCGCTGGTCGAGATCAGCGACATCCCTGCCTGACCTCGGTCGTACCACGTCACCTGCCGCATCGCCTGCGGTGGGTTCCTTGTTTCCGCCCGGCCCGTCCCCTAACCTGAGGGGCGCCCCGCCCGCCGGGCCGCGGCTCCCTCCGCACCACCCCACGAACACGATCCTGATGTCCACCACCCAGCCGGACCTCGCCGCCGCGCCCGCGCAGGAGGGCGACGACGCCCGCGTCGCCGCGACGATCCAGAACTGGAAGCGCAAGCTCCTGGACGTCAGCAAGCGGAACCGCGCCCTGAACTTCAAGCCCAGCAAGGTCACCACCCTCGCCATCGTGGACGAGCAGCCGGCCGAGGCGTTCCGGCAGCTCTACCTGCGCGAGAAGGCGATGAAGTTCCAACCGGCGCCGCCGAAGCCCGAGGCAACGGCGGGATCGGACGCGTCGGCGGGTTCCGGCGAGGCCACGACGCCCCGGCGCGCGGACGCCGCCACGCCGCCACCGCTCCCCGCAGCCGAGGCCGACGCGCTGGAGGAGGTGGAGGAGGCCGGGCCGTCGCTGGACTTCGTCCCGTACGAGGCGGGCGGGCTGGACGCCCGCCACACCGACGACGTGCTGCAGACCACGGCCGACCCGGAGGCGCTGGACAGGTCGCTGCGGCGCATCGACGAGCAGGCGCGCGTCAGCCTGGAGGAGCAGGGCGTCAACACGCTCTTCCTGGCGCTGGGGATGCTGCACTACCGCGAGGAGCCGGGGGCGAAGGAGGCCGCGCTGCTGCGGGCGCCGCTGGTGCTCCTCCCCGTGGCGCTCGCCCGCGGCAGCGCGCGCGCAGGCTACGTGCTGCGCGCCACCGAGGACGACCCCATCGTCAACCCGGCGCTGGCGGAGTACCTCCAGCGCACCCACGGCGTCACACTCCCGGCGCTCCCGGACCTCACCGACCTCCCGGAGACGTACGACCTGCAGGACTTCTTCCGCGCCGTGCTGGACGCGGTCGCGGAGCGGGACGGCTGGCAGGTGAAGACGGACGTGTACCTGTCCTTTTTCTCCTTCCAGAAGTTCGTGATGTACAGGGACCTGGAGGCGAACGCCGCGGCCCTGGGCGGCCACCGGCTGGTGCGGCAGGTGGTGCTGCGCAGCGGCGGCGAGATCCGCGGCCTCCCCGAGGAGGTGCGCGCCGCCCGGCTGGACGCGGAGTTCCCGCCCGAGGCCACGGCCCAGGTGGTGGACGCCGACTCCACGCAGCTGCGCGCCATCCTGGCGGTGAGCCGCGGCCACGACCTGGTGCTGGAGGGGCCGCCGGGGACGGGAAAGTCGCAGACCATCACCAACCTGATCGCGCAGGCGCTGGCCGAGGACAAGTCGGTGCTGTTCGTGGCCGAGAAGATGGCCGCGCTGGAGGTGGTGCACTCGCGCCTGGTGCAGGCCGGGCTGGGCGAGTTCTGCCTGGAGCTGCACTCCACCAAGGCCAACAAGCGCGCGGTGATGAAGGAGATCGCCGCCGCCCTGGACGCCTCGCTCCAGCGCGCGGCGGCCGGCGACTCGTCCGCGCCACGCCTGGCCACGGTGCGCGCCGAGCTGACGGCGTACGCCGAGGCGGTGCACGCGCCGCACGGCGCGCTGGCCGTCTCGCCCTACCGCGCCTACGGCGAGCTGGAGGGGGTGCTCGCCGCGCCCAAGGTCAGGCTCACCGTGCCGATCGAGGGGGTGACGCGGGAGGCGCTGGAGGCCGCCGTGCGCGACCTGGGCGACCTTGCCGCCGCGGTGCGCGGCGTGGGGAACCCCGCCGAGCACCCGTGGCGCGACACCACGCGCGAGCTGTACACCGAGCACGACCTGGACACCGCGCGCGACATGCTGGGCGGCCTGCGCGGGCGGCTGGCGCGCGTCCGGGAGCTGGCGGCCAGGGTGGAGGCGGAGCTGAGCCTGCCGCCGGTCCGCACCGCCGCCGAGGTGCGGACGGCCGTGGCCGTGGGCGAGGTGCTGGCCCGCTCACCGGGGGCGCCACTGGCCGTGCTGCGCAGCGACGCGTGGAACTCGCCGCCGCCGCGCGCGCTGGAGATGGTGGAGCGCGGGCGGAAGCTCCAGGAGCTGCGCGAGCGGGTGGAGTCGCGCTTCAATGCCGACGCGCTGGAGCAGGACCACGCCGCGGACGCGGACTTCATGGAGGCAAAGGAGACCAGCCCCTTCCGCTTCCTCAACTTCCTCAGCGGCCGCCACCGCGCCCTGAAGCGCCGCTGGCTGGGCTACCGTCTGCCCGGCTTCACCGGCTCGCTGCTGGACCAGGCGGGGGAGATGAGGAAGGTGGACGCCCTGCGCCGCGAGCGGGCGGCGCTCGCCGCGGACGACGCGCAGGCCCGGGAGCTGTTCGGCGGGCTGTGGCAGGGGGAGCGCTCCGACTGGGAGGCGCTGGACGGCTACGTCCGCTGGGTGGTGGAGTTCCGCGGGCTGTGCGTGGCGCACGGGCTACGCGAGCAGGCCATCGCCACGGCGGCGCAGCCCCGGCCGGAGGTGTCCGCGGTGGCGGAGCTGCGCGGCGAGTCGGCGGCGCTGGAGACGGAGATGTCGGCGCTGCGGGCGCACGTGGGGTGGCCGGCCGCCTCCCTGGCCGCCGCGCCGCTGGCCGACGTGGCCGCGCGGATCGAAGCGATGCACGAGGGCGCGGCGCTTGCGCCGCGCTGGGCCGCGTTCGAGTCCGTGCGGGCGCGCGTGGCTGCGGGTCTCGCGGCCGAGCTGCTGGAGCCGGCCATGCGCGGGGAGGTGGCGTTCGACCAGCTGGCGCCCGCGCTGCGCCGCGCCTTCCTGCAGCGCTGGCTGGGCGACGTGGTGCGGGAGCGCGAGCCCCTGCGCGCCTTCCACACCCTCACGCACGAGGAGCGCGTCGCCGAGTTCAGGCGGCTCGACCGCCGCGTGCTGGAGGAGAACCGGGCGCGGCTGGTGGCCGGGGTCCGCGACCGGGTGCAGGCGCGCCTCCGCGAGCCCGCCGCGGCCGAGGGCCTCCCCTTCCTGCGCCGGCAGCTCACCCTCCAGCGGGGGCTGAGCCCGCTGCGCACCACGCTGGGGCGCTCGTACGCCACCATCCGGGCCATCAAGCCGGTGTTCATGATGAGCCCGCTCACCGTGGCGCAGCTGCTGGACGGGAAGACCGGGGCCTTCGACCTGGTGGTGTTCGACGAGGCGAGCCAGCTCCCCGCCGAGGACGCGGTGGGCGCCATCGGGCGGGGGCGGCAGCTGGTGGTGGTGGGCGACCCCAAGCAGCTCCCGCCCACCAACTTCTTTTCGGTGATGAGCGGCGCGGTCGCCGCGCCGACGGACGAGGACGGGGTCCCGCTCTTCGAGGACAGCGAGAGCATCCTGGAGGAGTTCATGGGCTCCGGCTCGCCGCGCACCCGGCTGCGCTGGCACTACCGCAGCGCCCACGAGTCGCTGATCTCCTTCGCCAACGTCAGCTTCTACGACGCCGAGCTGTTCACCTTCCCCAGCGTGGAGACGGCCGGGCACGCGGCCGGCCTCAGCTTCGAGCACGTGCCCGACGGCGTGTACGAGGGCAGGGGGCTCAACCCGGTGGAGGCGCGCCGGGTGGCGGACGCGGTGGTGGCGCACGCAAAGGAGCACCCCGGGGTGTCTCTGGGCGTGGGCACCTTCAACCTGCGCCAGCAGATCGCCATCCAGGACGAGCTGGAGGCCCGCCGCCGCGCCGATCCCTCGCTGGAGCCGTTCTTCGCGCGGGACCGCCCGGAGCCGTTCTTCGTCAAGAACCTGGAGAACATCCAGGGCGACGAGCGCGACGTGATCTTCCTGAGCGTGACGTACGCGAAGGACGCCGGCGGGGTGCTGCGCTACAACTTCGGGCCGCTCAACGGCGAGAACGGCTGGCGGCGCCTCAACGTGCTCACCACCCGTGCGCGGCGGGGGATGCGGGTGTTCTCGTCCATGCGCGGCGAGGAGATCAACCCCACGCACGCCGCCTCGCAGGGGCCGCGGCTGCTGCGCGAGTTCCTGGTGTACGCCGAGCACGGCCGGCTGGAGGGGGCCGCCGGGCCCACGGGCGCGGAGGAGGGCTCGCCCTTCGAGCGCGAGGTGCAGGCGGAGCTGTCGCGCCGCGGGGTGGTCCTCCACCCGCAGGTGGGCGTGGCCGGGTACCGCATCGACTTCGGCGTGGTGGACGACGGGGCGCCGGGGCGCTACGTCTGCGGCATCGAGTGCGACGGGGTGGCGTACCACGCATCCGAGTCCGCCCGCGACCGCGACCGCTTGCGGCAGCAGGTGCTGGAGGCGCGCGGCTGGACCATCCACCGCCTCTGGTCCACCGACTGGTTCAAGGACCGCGAGGGGCAGGTCGCCCGCCTGCTGGAGCTGATCGGCGGGTCCCGCGAGGAGGCGCGGCGGCGCGCCCTCGTGGAGGCGGAGGCCGCGCCCGCGGCCGGGGCGGGGTCCGCGGCGGACCCGGCGGCGGATCCGCTCGCCGCGTTCGAGGCGGGCGTGGAGCCGGACGACGGGGAGGGGGAGCCCGGGGCGGAGCCGGTGCCGGCCGCAGCGCAGGGCGAGCCGTACGCCTTCGCTCCGGACGGCGCGGTGCACGGGGGCGACTTCAACGCCGCGCCGGCGCCGCTGGTGGGGCGGGCGGTGGAGGAGGTGGTGGCGGTGGAGGCGCCGCTGCACCTGGCCGACCTTGCCGCGCGCGTGGTGGCGCGCTGGGGGTGCGAGCGCGTGGGCCCGCGCATGATGCAGCGGGTGCGCGACGTCGCGGCCGCTCTGGCCGGGCGCGGCCGCATCGCCGTGCGCGGCGACTTCGTGTACGCAGCGGGGGCGGCGGGGGCGGCGGGGGCGGCGGGGGCGGCGGGGGCGGCGGGGGCGGCGGGGGCGGCGGGGGCGGCGGAGGCGCCGGTCCGCACCCGCGCCGGCACCCGGATCCCGGCCGAGCGCATCGCCCCGGAGGAATACCGCGCCGCCGTGCTGCGCCTTCTCCGCGCCGGAGACGGCATGGACCGCAGGGCGCTCACGGCGGGGGTGCGCCGCCTGTTCGGCTTCGGCCGCACCGGCGCCGCGCTGGACGCGGCCGTCGCCGCCGCCGTGGACGCCCTGCTCGCCGAGGAGGTCCTCGGCGAGGGGAGCACCGGCATCCGCCTGCGCGAGTAGCCGCCGGCGAGGCCCGGCCCGCACGATTTCCTTGCGCGCCGAGCCTCCTGCCCCACATTGCGTCCTGCGCCGCCGCCACGCGCCCGCCCGCCGCTGCGACGCCGTCCACCCGCACCCCGTCCCGCCATGCGCGCCACGCTCGCCGTCCTCGCCGCGCTGCTGCTCTGCCGCCTCCCGGCCGCGGCGCAGGTCCCCGCCGCCGCTCCCATCACCGTGCGCGGCAGCGTCGCCGACAGCCGCTCCGGGGCGCCGGTCGTGGGCGCCCGGGTGGGGGTGCCCTCGCTGGGCACCTTCGTCGCCTCCGATTCCTCCGGGCGGTTCACCATCCGCCTCCCGGCGGGCGCGCACACCTTCACCTTCGACCGGCTGGGCTACGCGCGGCTCAGCGAGGAGGTGGAGCTGGTGGACGGCGACCGGCTGGACGTGGTGATGCTGCCGCGCTCCGTGATGCTGGAGGCGATCACCGTCAGCGCCGACCGGCTGGCCGAGCGCCGCAACCGCGTCCCCACGGCCTCGCTCGCCGCCACGCACGAAGAGATCGCCATCGCCGGCTACTCCAACGCCGCCGACGTGGCCCGGCTGCGCTTCAACATCCAGAGCTGCCCGCAGGGGGTCCGGGACAGCTGCGTGATCGTGCGCGGGCGGCGCCAGGGGCTGATCGTCTACATCAACGAGGTGCGGGCGTACGGCGGGATGGAGCAGCTGCGCGGCATCCCCCCCGGCGACCTATACCTGGTGGAGTGGTACCCGTCCAACACCATGCTGCGGGCCTACACCGTGCCGTACGTGGAAGCCCTCGCCGCGGGCAAGCGGCGGCTGCGCGACATCGAGCTGACCGAGTGGTGAGGGGTCGGATCACCGGGTCCGACTTCCAGAGGTGTTCAGCTGCTCGCGAGCCAGCTGATCTTTGGGTCAGGGGCGCGATGTGAATTCGCGTGCAGGCGGCCACCGTTGCGCGGTCCATGCTGCGGTGGTCGGAGAGATCCATCGCACGATCGCGAGAGCCCTGTTGTAGGCTCCCAAGAGGTCGAACTCCACCAGGGGCTCGTGGTGCGCGATTCGATTGCGGAGCTTCCGGATCGTATCGGCCCTGCTGTGGACGATGTCGCGGGTTACACGTGCGGGAGCATGCGGAAAGGACGACTTGAACTCCTGCTTCCATACGCGATTTTCGAAGCGGCTCGTGAGCAGCATCACCCAGAACCAGTACGTCTGTGCCGCGACGACGTCACCGGTCGAGACCCGCGGCATCCGCATCCGCCGCTCCAGCCCGGATGTTCCACGCGTAAAGGTCCAGTGCAAGCCGCGCATTGTAGTGGGTGCGCTTTAGATATGTGCCGAGTCTCGCAGGGGAGATGGCTTCGCGGAGTGCATGCAGGTCCGCGACGGTGGCGGGGATTACGATGGGGTGAGTTCCCCGAGTGGCTGGCGGATTGACGGCGGGCTGTGATTGTGGCATATTTGTCGTGTGAGCCTTCGGATTTGCGCCCTTCACGGGCTCCCCGAGGGACATCGAAGAATAATGATCGGGGCGGGTGAGCCTTCACCTGCCCCGATCTCTTTTGTTACGCAAACGCAGGCGGAGGCGCAGCTCTCCGGCGGGCGCCTTACAGTACCAGCCTCCCATTTTTGGCGCCAGCCCGCAGTCCGGAGCCGTCTCGGCACACGAGCATGGCCCCGGTCAGGCAGGCAGATCTCTCCTACACCTCGTTGGCGCGCAGCTCGTCCAGCGCGTAGTGCGTCCCCCGCCAGTCGATGCCGTCGTTTGCGAGGGTCACGACGGTCGCCCGCCAGACGATGTACAAAAAGGCCAGCGTGGCGACGGGAAAGAACACCCCGTACAGCGGGCTCACCTCCTGCCCCCGCGCCGCCCCTGCATACATGACGAACGCCATCGCCACCGCAGCGCCGAAGAGCAGCTGCGCGGCGCCGCCCGTGAACCACACCGCCACCCAGGGGAGCACGAACACCAGCAGCTGCGCCACCGTGGCCGCCACCACGAACCAGACCCGGTAGTCCACCCCGGCGAAGCCGTTCTTCATCAGCCCGCGCACCAGCTCCCCGAACGTCCGGTACCACTCCACGCGAATCGACTCGGTGGCGACCAGGAAGTCCTGCCGGAAGCCGTGCTTCTTCATCAGCTTGCCCAGCTTGAGGTCGTCGTCCGGCCTCATGCGGATGGGCTGGTGCCCGCCGGCCGCACGGTACGCCTCCGCCCGCACCAGGTTGAAGGCGCCCACCCCGATGTGCGCCGGGCTGCGCGGGTCGCGCACCTTCCAGGGGCGGAAGGCGATGGCGAAGAACAGGGTGAACAGGACCACGAACACCCGCAGGGGCAGCGAGGGGAGCTCCACCCGCGGCCCCGCCGCCGCGTGGTCCAGCCGCTCGGCGCGCATGTGCCCGACCGCGCGGGCCAGCGTGTCCGGCTCCATCACCACGTCCGCGTCGGTGAACAGCAGGTACTCGCCGCGGGCCTCCGCCGCGCCCACGTGCAGGGCGTGGTTCTTCCCCAGCCAGCCCGGGGGGAGATCGGTGACGTGCACCACGCGCAGGCGCGGGTTCGCGGCGGCCATGCGGTCGAGGATGGCGCCGGTGGAGTCGGTGGAGCGGTCGTCCACCACCACCACCTCCAGCAGGCCGTAGCGCTGCGCCAGCACCGAGGCCAGCGCGTGCTCGATGTTGCGCTCCTCGTTGCGCGCGGCGATCACCACGGAGGCGGGCGGCGCCTCCGCGTCCGGCACCGGGGGCACGTCGTGCAGGCGGCGCAGGGAGCGCGCCCCGCGCAGCCCGTCGACGAACAGCACCGCCATGGAGAAGGCGGCGAACAGCGCCGGCCAGAACCAGGGGTCGCGCGGCAGCGTCACCGGCGGGCTCCCGCGCCGGGCGCCGGGCAGGCGCGGATGGAGCCGGGCGCGGGGAGCGCCCCGGGGGCCGGCGCCTCGAACACGGCCAGGTAGCCGCTCTCCGGGCCCAGGTCGCGGAAGGCGACGGGGGTGTAGCCCACCGCCGCCATCTCGCAGCGCAGCAGCGCGGGCGGCGTCCCGTGGCTCCCGGTGGGGCGGTCCAGGTCCACCACGGCCACGCGGGCGCCGCGGCGCAGGGCGGGGCGCAGGTTGTGGAGCAGGGCGTACGGCTGCTCCACCTCGTGGTACATGTGCACCAGCAGCGCCAGGTCCACCGAGTCGCGGGGGAGCCGTGGGTCGTGCGGGTCGCCCAGCACCAGCGTCACGTTGCTCAAGCCCTCGCGCCTCACCCGGTCGCCCAGCTTGCGCAGGTAGTCCGCCACGATGTCCTGCGCGTACACCCGCCCCGTGGGCCCCACCCGCGGCGACAGCCGCGCCGCGTAGTAGCCGCTCCCCGCCCCCACGTCGGCCACGTTCATCCCGGGGCCCACGCCAAGCAGCTGCATCACGCGCTCCGCCTCGCCGGCGCGGTCGCGTGCGTCCTCGCTGCTCCAGGTGTCGGTGACGATGCCGGCCACCGGGCGCGACGGGGCGGGGAAGGAGTCCGCCGGGACGCCGGCCGGGGCGCGCGGCACGGGGGCGCCGGCGGCGCTCTCCGCGGGCGGGGCGGGGGCGCGCGAGCAGGCGCCCGCGAGCAGCAGCGCGAGCGCCAGGGTGCGCGCCGGATCGGCCGGGGCGCGCCTGCGGCGGGAGATCGGGGGCATCGTCGGCACGGTGGAGAGGGCCTGCGGGCGGCCGGACGGGCCGCGACTGCGCTCCGTACCCGCAAGGCGGGGGCCCGGTGCCGGCGCTGCGCCGTTCCGCATCCCCCGGGGCAGCGTTACCTTGCTCGCAGGCGCCCGTGCGTGCCGCGCGATCCCCTCCCTGGAGCGTCCCCATGACGCAGGCCGTGCTCCTCCCCCTCTGGCTGGTCCTCCTCCTCGCCGCGCTGGCCGCGTGGGCGGTGCTGGAGCGGATGCTGGTGCCCGGCGCCCGCTGGTTCGTGCGGCAGCGCACCAACCGGGTGATCGAGGAGATCAACACCCGCCTCCCCTTCGAGCTGCCGCCCTTCAAGCTGACCCGCCGGCAGGTGCTCATCGACCGGCTGGTGTACGACCCGCGGGTCATGGAGGCGGTGGACGCGCACGCCCGCGAGCACGGCATGCCGCGCGAGGTGGTGGTGGCGCGCGTGGAGCGCTACGCCCGCGAGATCGTCCCCGCCTTCAACGCGTACCTGTACTTCCGGGTGGGGTACTGGGCCGGCCGCCGCGTCGCGCGGCTGCTCTACCGGGTGCGGCTGGGCTACGCCGACGAGGACGGGCTGGCCGCCATCGAGCGCGGCTCCACGGTGGTGTTCGTGATGAACCACCGCAGCAACATGGACTACGTGCTGGTGGGCTACCTGGCCGCCAAGCGGGCCGCGCTCAGCTACGCGGTGGGCGAGTGGGCGCGCATCTGGCCGCTGCACATGCTCATCCGCTCCATGGGCGCGTACTTCGTGCGCCGGGGCTCCGGCAACGAGCTGTACCGCCGGGTGCTGGAGCGCTACGTGGCCATGGCGACCGCCGCGGGCGTCACCCAGGCGGTGTACCCGGAAGGGGGCCTCAGCCGCGACGGGCGGCTGCGGCAGCCCAAGCTGGGGCTGCTGGACTACCTGGTGAAATCGTGGGAGCCGCGCGGCCGCGACCTGGTGTTCATCCCCGTGGGGATCAACTACGACCGGGTGCTGGAGGACCGCACCCTGCTGCTGGACCTGGACCCCGGCGCGCCGAGGCCCGGCGCCGCCCGCACCGCGGCGAACATGCTGCGCTTCGTCGGCCGCAACCTGCTGCTCGCCGCCCGCAGCCGCTGGTACCGCTTCGGCTACGCCTGCGTCAACTTCGGCACGCCGGTGTCCATGCGCGCCTACGCCGCCGAGCACGGCGTGGACTTCGCCGCCCTCCCCAGGGAGGAGCGCTTCGTCGCGGTGGAGGCGCTGGGGCGCGCGCTGATGGACGCCGTGGGGCGCACCGTGCCCGTGGTCCCGGTGGCGCTCGCGGCCACGGTGTTCGTGCGGGCGCCGCGGCGCGCCTGGAGCGAGCTGGAGCTCAAGGCCGAGCTGCACCGCCTGATCGGCGAGCTGGAGGCCGCCGGGGCGCGCATCTACGTCCCCCGGCGCGACCGCGACTACGCGCTCGCCGTGGGGCTGCGCATGCTGGTGCTGCGCCGCCTGGTGGACGAGGACGCGGAAGGGTTGTTCGTGGCCCGGCAGGACGAGATGGCGCTGCTTCGCTACTACGCCAACTCCATCGCCCACCTGGCCCCGCGCGCCGTTGCGGTCCCCGCGCTGGTGGGGGAGGAGGCGGAGAGCCCGTCCGCCGCCTGAGGCGGGAGGGGTGCCGCACGGGGCTTTCGCCGGGGAGCGGGAGGGGGGTACATTGGCGCCTATGACGACCCGCCGCCCCGCCCCGCAGGTGATCCCTGGATAAGTCGTTCGCAAAGCTCGCCGTGCTCATGGTCACGGCGTTCGTGGACATGGTGGGGCTCCTGATGGTGCTCCCCCTGCTCCCCTTCTACGCCCTGAAGCTGGGCGGGGGTGGGCTGGTGGTGGGGGTCCTGGTGTCGTCGTACGCGGTGGCCCAGCTCCTCAGCGCCCCGCTCTGGGGGCGCGTCTCCGACCGCTTCGGGCGGCGGCCGGCGCTGCTGGTGGGGCTGGGCGCGTCGGCGCTGGCGTACGTGATCTTCGCCTACGCCGATTCGCTCTGGGTGCTGCTGCTGTCGCGGCTGGTGCAGGGCGCGGGGGGCGGCACCGTGGGGGTCATCCAGGCGTACGTGGCCGACGCCACCGAGCCGGAGAACCGCGCAAAGAGCCTGGGCTGGCTCTCCGCCGCCACCAACGTGGGCGTCACCATCGGCCCGGTGATCGGCTCGTTCAGCATGGGGATCAGCGAGCACGCGCCGGGGCTGATCGCCGCGGGGCTGTGCGTCGCCAACATGGTGTTCGCCTGGTTCTACCTGGCGGAGTCGCACGACGTGGCGGGGGCGCGCGCGGCGGCCGCGGGGGCGCGCCGGCCGCGGCAGGCGGTGTGGCACACCCTCACCCACCCCGGCGAGCCGGCGCCGCGGATGATCTGGATTTACGCCGTGGGGATGGGCGCCTTCCAGATGATGACGGCGCTGCTGGCCCTGTTCCTGGCGCTGCGCTACGGGGTCACGGAAAAGACCATCGGCATCGTGTACGCCTACAACGGCATCATCTCGGTGCTGGCGCGCGCGGTGGTGCTGGGCAGGGCCGTCGACCGGCTGGGGGAAGCGCGATTGTCCCGCGTGGGGCAGACGCTGCTCGCCGCCGGGCTGGCGCTGCTGCCCCTCACCTGGATGGTGCCGGGCGGGACCACGCTGGACCTGTCCGGGCTCCCCGGCTCCCCCGGCATCGTCGACGTGCGGTTCAGCGTGCTGGCGCTGATGGGGGCGCTGGCGCTGGTGCCGCTGGGGACGGCGTTCACCTTTCCGTGCGTGACGGCGATCCTGTCGCGGCTGATCCCGCCGTTCGAGCGGGGGGTCTACATGGGGGTGCAGCAGAGCTTCGGGGGGATGGCGCGGGTGCTGGCGCCGCTCTGGGCGGGGTGGGCGTTCGACCACCTGGGGGCGGGGGTGCCGTTCTGGACGGGGGCCGTGCTGGTGCTCGGGACGCTGTTCATGGGGTTCGGCATCGAGGAGTACACGCGGCCAAAGCCTTCTCCCGTGGCGGCGAGCTAGGCCGATCTCGCTTCGTCGGGGTTTTGCGGGCCGCTCCGGAACCAGGCCAAACTGCCGGCCTGTTTCCTACGCGGGCTCCGGGAGCCACGGAAACTGCCCCGTGTCTCCCTTCGCCGGAGGGAGCCTCGCCAAACTGCCGGCGAGTCTCCCTCCGTTACATCTTGTGTGGGTACTGCGGAACGGCGAACGGCGGTTCCCGCTGCGATAGGAGGTGTGGATGGAAGGTCGGCGCTCGTGGATGCGGGCCTCGCCCTGGGGGCGCTTCGGCGCCGCGGTCGCGGCGGCGCTCGCGGCGTGGCTGCTCGTGGGCGGGGTGGCGGGGCCGCTGCTGCTTCCCTCGCTCGCGGCGGACGGCGTGCTCGCCCGCGGGATCGAGGCGTGGCGCGCATCGCTTCGCGACGGGGCGCTGATCCTGCTGGTGCTCGGCGGGGCGGTGCCGGCGTTCGCGGCGCTGCGCGCCGGGCGCGCGGAGCGGTGGGTGCCGCGCGCCACGGCGGAGGCGCTGGGGGCCACCCGCGCGTGGATCGCCGCCATCCTGCTGGGGAGCGTGCTGTGGGAGGACCTCCCCAGCTCGGCGGCGCTGCCGCGCGGCATGCTGGACGTGGACCACCACTGGATCGTGGGGACGCTGTACTCGCTCCCCATCGGCTTCGACCGGCTGCTCACCAGCGCCCCGGGACTGCTGGCGTACCAGGCGCTCACCGGGGCGCTGCTGGCGGCGGCGATGCTCGGGCTGTTCTCCCGCTGGACGGTACCGGCGGGGGCGGTGGCGTACATGGTGTTCGCCGCCATCTTCCGGAGCTACGCCTGGTCGTACCACACCGGGCTGGTGCCGCTGTACTGCCTCCTCCTCCTCGCCTTCACCCCCTGCGGCGACGCGTTCTCGCTGGACCGGCGGCTTCGCCTGCGCCGCGGGCTGGACGTGGAGCCGGCGCGCGTGCCCCGCATGCGCTACGGCGCGGGGCGCTACCTGGTGTGGATGGCGGTGGCGGTCCCGTACACGCTGGCGGGCTTAAGCAAGCTGCGGAACACCGGCTTCGACTGGTGGACGGGCGAGCACATGAAGCAGATGCTGGTCGCCACGGTGGTGGAGCCCATGCAGTTCGACTTCCGCGTCACCGACCGGCTGCTCGCCGCGCCGGGCTGGGCGTGGGACGCGCTGGGGCTGTCGGCGCTGCTGGGCGAGGTGTTCTTCGCGGTGGTGCTGGTGAGCGTGCTCGCCCGCCGCGTCTTCCCGCTGGTCATGGCCGGGATGCACGTGGGGATCCTGCTGATGCAGAACATCCTCTTCCCCGACCTGATCGCCATCCAGGCGGTGTTCTACGACTGGGCGCCGCTGCGGGAGCGCGCCCTCGCCGCGGCGCGCTCGGTCCGCGCGGCGGCCGCCGGCCTGGCGGCGCGGCCCGTGCCGGCGCCGGCGCTCGCCGGGGCCGGCGCGGCGGCCGGGGACGCACTGTCCGCCGCCGCCATGCCGGCGGCGGGCTCCGCGTCCGGCGCGGCGCCGGCTCCGTCCCGGACGCGCGAAGGCGCGTCCCGGACGTCCGACCCCGCCGCCCGCCGGCAGCTCCTGGTCGCGCGCGCGTTCCTGGTCGTCGCGTGCCTGGCGTGGGCCACGCGCACCGAGAAGTTCCCGCTCACGGCGATGCAGATGTTCAGCCGGCCGCAGGCGCTGGAGCCGGTGGAGTACGTGCGGCCGCTGGTGGTCTACGCGGACGGCGCCACCGAGCCGGCGCGCTTCGAGCGCTGGATCGGCGCGGTGGCCGACGCGCGCTACCGCCGGCTGCTGCGCGACTGGGACACGCACCCGGAGCGCATCCCGCTGCTGCGCGAGTTCCTGGACGCCTGCGCCCGCCGCGTCGACGCCTCCGCGCCCCCCAGGCGGCGGATCCGCGCCTTCGTGCTGGAGACCCGTCGCTGGGACTTCCGCCGCCACCCGCGCGACCCGGAGCGCGGCGCCGTGGTCGCCGTGCTCCGGCACGACGTGGCGCCGCGCTAGCTCGGCCGCGGCGTCCGCTCGAACGCGTCCACCGTGCGCAGCAGCCGCTCCCCGCGGCTCCCCTCCGCCCCGAACCGGGCCACGTAGCAGCGCGCGTGGCGGTACCGGTCCAGGTCGCTCCCCGGGCTCTCCTCCATCGCCTCCATCCGTGCCCTGGGCACCTCCCCCAGCTCGGCGCCCCGCCCGCCCGGCGCGGCGCACGGGCTCAGGTACGCCCTCGCCCAGTCCACCCACGGGTCGTCCGCGCCCCGCACCTGCTCGTTGGTCGGCCCCAGCGAGGTGTGGTAGGGCGTGTACCCGTCGGCGGTCCGCCTGAGGAACAGCAGGTACTGCGCGCCTTCGCGGTAGCCGTTGGCGAAGCAACTCCCGCCGCGCCCGCCGGGGCGGACGAACCGGTACGGCAGGGGGACGTCGTTGAAGTCGTCCCGGTCCGTCAGGTAGCCGTTGACGACCACCTCCCGCGGGAAGCCCGGTCCGCGCAGCACCTCCTCCACCCGGAACCTGACCGTCGCTTCCGGGATGCCGGTGGTGCGTGGACCGGAGCCGGGCGGCGTCGCGTAGCCCGTCGCCGTGACGCGGACGATGGCGTCGGCCTGGAAGACCTCCCCGAGGGTCACGGGAAAGAACCGGCTGCACGCGTGGGCCTCGCCAGGGGAGCCGGCCATCGCTCCCAGCGCGAGCACGGGGACGAGCACGAGCCTGACCACGTTCGGGTTCATGAGCCGCCTCCAGGAGAGAAGTGATCGGTGCATCGGCGGATTCCACCGCAAGAAGCGGGTGGCGGCGCCGCGGCTGGACGTGCTATCTCTCCGTTCCCTTTCAGAATGGAGAGACCGGATGCAGACGGACACGACGCCGCAGGAAGAGACCTTCGACCCCGAGAGCTGGGACCGCTTCCGCGCGCTCGCCCACCGCATGCTGGACGACACCCTGGACGGCCTCGCCACGCTGCGGGACGGCCCGCCCTGGCGGCCGCTGCCGGACGGGGTGCGCCGCGCGCTGGACGCGCCGGTGCCGCGCGAGGGGGCGGGCGAGGAGGCCGCGTACGAGGAGTTCGTCCGCCACGTGCTCCCGTACAGCAACGGCAACCGCCACCCGCGCTTCTGGGGGTGGGTGCAGGGCAACGGCACGCCGCTGGGGATGATGGCGGACATGCTGGCCGCCGCCATGAACCCGCACATGGCCGGCTTCACCCAGGCGCCCGCGCTGGTGGAGACCCAGGTGATCTGCTGGCTGGCGGAGCTGCTCGGCTTCCCGCGCGACGCCGGGGGCGTGCTGGTGACCGGCGGCACCATGGCCAACGTCCTGGGCCTCGCCGTCGCCCGGCACGCGAAAGCCGGGTGGGACGTGCGCGCCGAGGGGCTCCAGGGCGACCGGCCGCCGCTCACGGTGTACGGCTCGGCCGAGATGCACGGCTGGCTGGGCAAGGGCGTGGAATTGCTGGGGATGGGAAACCGGGCCTTCCGCCGCGTCCCCGTGGACGCGGAGTTCCGCATCGACGCGGACGCGCTGGCCCGCGCCGTGGCGGAGGACCGCGCGGCAGGCTTCCGGCCCGTGTGCGTGGTGGGCACCGCCGGAACCGTGAACACCGGCGCCTCGGACGACCTGCGCGCGCTGGCGGAGTTCTGCCGGCGGGAGGGGCTCTGGTTCCACGTGGACGGCGCCTTCGGGGCGCTGGCGTACCTGTCGGACGCGCTGCGGCCGGCGGTGGCGGGGCTGGAGGAGGCCGATTCCGTGGGGTTCGACCTGCACAAGTGGGGATACCTCCCCTTCGAGTGCGCCTGCGTGCTGGTGCGCGACCCGGCATTGCACCGCGCCGCCTTCGCCATGACCGCGAGCTACCTGGCCGGCGCCGAGCGCGGCGTCATCGCCGACGGGATCCCCTTCGCCGAGCGCGGCGTGGACCTGACCCGCGGCTTCAAGGCGCTCAAGGTGTGGATGTCGCTGAAGGCCTACGGCGCCGACAAGCTGGCGCGCATGATCGAGCAGAACGTCCGCCAGGCCCGCTACCTGGCGGCGCGGGGTGGAGGCGCACCCGGAGCTGGAGCTGCTCGCCCCGGTGCCGCTCAACGTGGTCTGCTTCCGCTACGCGCCCGCGGGCGTCCCGGACGCCGTGCTGGACCGCGTCAACGCCGAGGTGCTGCTGCGCCTGCAGGAGCGGGGGATCGCCGTCCCCTCCAGCACCGTGCTCGGCGGCCGCTTCGCCATCCGCGCCGCCAACGTCAACCACCGCAGCCGCCGGGAGGACTTCGACGCGCTGGTGGAGGGCGTGGCGTCGCTCGGCGCCGAGGTGCTGGCGGAGGAGCGGGCGGTCCATCCGTAACACCGTTCCGTGCCCTGGGCTCAAGGTCAGGCTGTCACGCAACGATGCCTTGGAGCGTGTGTCCCGAAAACAGCTGTGATCATGTTTTCCGTATTAACCCAGTCAATCCTGCAATGGCCAGTGTGGTGAGCATCCATCCTGCCACATTCTGCAACCACAGATAACCTCGCAGTAGACGGCCGCACGGATACGATCGCCCATACAGCTCACAACTTACACCAGTATCCGGAAGCCACCGCGATTCCTGGTGGAGGTCACCGACGGGTAAAAAAGAATCGACCGAATAGGCGAACGCATTAAAGGTTTGACGCCCCTTTGCCACGCCGTGGCTTCCATTGATCGGATCACACGTGGGCGGAGCTGCCCCGGCGGGCAGGTCGGCAGATACGAAGACACACGGATTCGCCTCGTGCGCCGTCTGCAATACGATCCATCCGATACCGACAAAGAACGAGAGCCAAATCAGGACACGTCCGGTCGCGTATCCATAGCCGATCGTAGCACGAAGCAGTTGGCTCCCGATCCACGCTCGTAGCGACATTCCTCTAGGAGCTTCTGAAGATACCTTGGCAGGCAAGTTGTTCAACGTCTCGGGATCAACCATACGACGACGCGAGGCTAGGAGCTTGAATGCGGCGGCACTGCGCCTGAGTGCATGCACGATCTTGAGACCTTCTTGCTGCCGCCGTGCGTTTTCACGGGCGATTGCCACACGTCGTGCGGCGCTCTCCTGCCCGCTGCTTCGGAGGACGGCAGCAAATTGCTCGTATGGCTGTAGGCTGAAAGTGGAAGGGTCTTGGCGGCGAAGCCACTCGACACGCCTCTCCGCATCCTGCGGCCCATGGCCAATCGCAGTGTAGCGCAACCCGGCGAGCGACAGGCGCCCTTTTTGGGGCCAGCCGCCTGCATCATCACGCAGCCGGCCCAATTCGGCGTGGTCGAGTAGCAATCTCGCGCTGGGCGAGCGCTGCATATCGATACCCGTCCAGAGGAATACGCCCTGCACCACTGAACGTACCAGGTTTACCCCCGCCGTTGTATACTCCGGAAGGTGCAGCTTCCACATCGAAAGGTCTCCATTGACCTTTGCTGCGTAAAATTGAACCCAGCCCATACCGATTATGGATTCTTCAAGCCATACGTTGTTGCTGATGAGAGAGTATGATGCGTCCAAAGCGTATTCGCGGCTATCATCGTAAGATATCCGATCATCAGTGTCGGCTCCATTGGATCCGATAAAACCTGTATTGAACACGCCTCGACGGCAATCGAGTTCCCCCTCCACCCGAATACCTCTAAGTCGAACCGTACCCTGACTTGAGAAACCATTTCGAAGATGAACGTTGCCACCCACCTTCAGCCATGATCCATCCATCGCAACCAAGCCCGGGTTCGATAGGAGGGCATCATCATAGTCCAAATTACCGGTGATTCTGGAATAACTGAGAATTACTGCGCCACTGGCTCGAAATCTACCACGGTCCGTCAGGTGAGCACGTATATTCCGCTCGGGTGTAAATAGCATGTTCCCCTCGACGTGGCCTCCCCAAAGACTGAACGCAAGGCGAGCCATTTCACCGTTGAAGGCGCTTCCTTTAGCTGTCAGGTCTCCGGAGATGCTTGCGTAGTCCAGAACAATTGCTCCTTGGCTGGTGCAGTTGGAAAGGTCCACAGGGCCACCGACTTTCAAGCGAAATGCTGCGAGCGCCGAACCATGTCTATTCGTCAATGTCGAACCGCGGCACCATAGCCCCCGGCCAATCGTGCAGGATGTAAGCCGAATTCCGCCCACGGCCCGGAACCGCCGTCCTGTGCGTACTCCGCCGCGGCGATCGTCTTGAGTGTGCCAGTCTCGAATTAAACTTACTTCGCCCCCGATGTGAGCTCCCTCCAGGCTGAGGGCACTCTGAAGCATGGCATTGAAGGTGCTCCCATCGGCCCGCAGATTCCCTCCGATCTGACCGTCGATAAGGTCTGCGCCTCCCTCGAATGTGCAACGAGAAAGTATGACGTCTCCGCTCACGCGTACCCGTGAGCCCCGCAATGCGATATTGCTAGATGCTGAGAACTTTGCGCTGTAGCAGATCAGGTTGTGGTCGATTCTGCAGGAGAACAGATCGACTTGGCCAACCGCTTGGAACATGCGGCCGATGTGAGCGCCACGATAACCATCTCTTCGACGCCATTGCCGCCGTAGAAGTACACTCCCTTCAACGTGTGCGCCGTCCAAAATCAGCGCCCTGCCGTCAGGTCCAGCATCGAGCATACCCCCGTCGGCATTGAAACTTCCACCGATATGAGCACTGTAAAGGTCGATCTCTCCGTCACTGGAGAAGCCGCTTCGGAGCAAGATGTGTCCACCGACCCGCACCCGGGAACCCTCCAGTGCAGACTTGCCAGGATTCGTGAATGTCGCGCCATCACACTCAAGGTTGTCACCAATGTGACAGGAGAACAGTCGGACTGCACCTGACGCGTGAAAAACACGCCCGGTGCGAACGCGATCCCGGCGATCATCGTTGAAACCCCAGTCGCGCCGCAGTAATACGCTTCCGTTGATGTGCGCCGATTCCAGATTCAGCGCGGGACGATCATCCGTGGCACGAAGACAGCAGCCGTCTGCATGGAGATTACCACTTATCTGAGCGCCGAGCAGGTTGACGCCACCTTCTGTTTTGAGGTGATCAAATGTCAGGTTTCCACGAACCGTGAGCCCCGGTGCAATCAGTGCTCGCACACTACACCCGCGTAGACTCACCAGGCGTGCAGTAGTGTATGCGAGGATGATGTCCTCCGTCGTTACACACCGCCAAAGCCGCAACGGAAAACAAAGGTCAAGAAAGCTAAGGTCGAGAGATCCTACGATTCGTGCAGCACGCAACTGAACGCCCCGAGCATCAATGCAACCTGCTGCTTCAGGATCGACGAACAACCAGCGCAGCAGATCCGCGCGAATGGTGCGATCCTCGGTCCAAAGCTCAGATGCCTCCGGATCACCTCCTTCTTCGGGATCGCCGGGAAATCGCGCGATATCGCCAAGCGTCGCCGCGTGGAGGAGGAGTCGCTCCCCAGCCGTCAGGTTTGACCACGACTTCTGAGCATGGGCCAGCAGGGAGGATGTAGGGAGTACCGCTGAGAGGTCCGGCAGGTTTGCCTCACCATGTGTCGCAGCATCATCCGACATCAGGACCTCCGTGGGTTGGGAGACGATTCGAGCAGATACCGACGTTTGTTCCAATGGCGGAACTCTGATGGCCTCGGGCTTCGACTTCAACTCATCTACAGACCACTGATCTACCTCGCCACAGCTCAGGCGCCGTCGCGCCGCACGTCGTAGCGCAGCACCACCAGACCGCTCCGATACGCCGTGCTCTCGCGCAATTCCAGGTGGACGGCGCGTGGGAGCCGCGGGGCGAGGGGGATGCCGGTGCCGAGCAGGACGGGGTTGAGGCCGATCTCCACCGTGTCCACCAGCCCCGCCGCCGCCAGCGTGCGGAACAGCTCCCCGCCACCGGACAGCCAGATGTCCCTGCCGGTGTCCTCGGCGCGGAGAGCCGCGACCATGCCGGCCGCGTCCTCCGCGACCACGGTGACGCCGGGGTGGTCCTCCGGGCGCAGCGTCCGCGAGAACACGTAGCCGCGGATCCCCGGCATGGCGCCCCCGCTGTGCTGCAGGGCCACCTCCCAGGTGCGCCGCCCCATCAGCGCCGTGTCGATCTCCCCGAAGAACGCCATCCCGTCGTACTCCGGGTCGCCGATCATCCACCCGACGCCGTCCTCCGCGTCGGCGATGCAGGCGTCCAGGCTCATCCCCACCGCATAGCGCACGCGTCTCATCCGGGCTCCTGTGTGAAGGGTGGCCGATGCCCGCGGCGCGTGGTGTGCACGGCGCGGGCCGGGAGGCGGTCCGCGCGGGCGGAGCGCGGACCTCCCTGAACTCGAACCTGCGGGGGCATGACGGAACCGGCTTATCCGGCGGCGCGCTCGGTCGCCGCCACGGTGGAGGAGTACTTCGCGCGCCGGCTGGCGGAGGCGCGGGAGCAGGGCGCGGACGACATGGCGCCGCTCCCCGACGCGGCCGCGGTGGAGGCGATGGTGGACACGGCGTTCTGGGCCAGCCTGCGCCGCGAGGAGGGCAACGCCACGCGCGTCTCGCTGGCGTACCTCCCGCCGGAGCGGGCGCACAGCCCCATGCTCTTCGAGGAGCGGCTGCCGTTCACGGCGGGCGGGCTCACCCGGCTCGCCCCGGCGGTGGAGCGCCCCGGCATCCACCTGGGCGTCTGGAGGGAGGGCGGCGAGCCGTACGTGTGGGGGACCACGCGCACCATCCCGCGGCTCTGCCTGGTGCTGGAGGTGGTGGAGCCGGGGGTGCTGGTGGTCAAGTACCGCCGCGGCGACGAGTTCAGCAAGTTCGCCAACGTGGTGGTGTTCGCGGGCGACCAGGTCAAGGTGGTGGACGAGGGCGGTGGGCGCCTCCCCGACTGTCCGCCCCTGGTCACCCTGCTCCTGGGCGTCGACGCCCCGGCCACCCGCGCCGACTCGGTCAACGTGCTCCTGCAGCTCGCCGTGTCCATGCGCTCGCACGGGCGGGGCGGCTCGCTGCTGGTGGTGCCCGGCGGCTCGGACCGCTGGAGGGAGTCCATCGTGTCGCCGGTGCGCTACTCGGTGGTGCCTGCCTTCGCGGAGCTGGCCGAGCTGACCCGACAGGGGCCCGAGGCGCGGGTCCGCAGCGCCTGGCAGGAGGCGTTCGAGCGCGCGGTGGAGTCCATCGGCGGCCTCACCGCGGTGGACGGCGCGGCGGTGCTCAGCGACCGGTACGAGCTGCTCGCCTTCGGGGCGAAGATCGGGCGCGTGGACGGCAGCCCCACGGTGGAGCAGGTGGTGCTGACGGAGCCGGTGGCCGGCAACCAGCCGCTGGTGCTGCACCCCACGCAGCTGGGCGGCACGCGGCACCTGTCGGCGGCGCAGTTCGCGCACGACCAGCGCGACGCCTTCGCCCTGGTGGCGTCGCAGGACGGCCGCTTCACCGTGTTCGCCTGGTCGGAGTGCGAGGGGATGGTGCACGCCCACCGCGTGGAGACGCTGCTGCTGTAACGGATCGGGCACGGCCGAGCTTGCACCGTCCCCGCCGCTCACCACGCTACGGCCACAGGGGAGCACCGCGATGTACGACGCAGAGAAGGCCAGGCTGGAGGAGGTGCGCGCGCGCTTCGACTGCGCCGCCGCGGAGCGCGCGCCGGAGGCCCGCGCCGCCGCCGACGAGTACCTGGAGGCGCTCACGCAGTTCATCCGCACGGTCGATTCGGGCCCGGCGGGGGACCCTGCCGTCGCCCACGTGGACACCACGGGGCAAGTAGGGAAGCTGGAGGAGATGGAGGCGTGGGCGGAGGCGGAGCGGCACCGGGTGCGGCGGGCGCTCGCTGACTTCCGCTGAGGGGCGGCCCCGGTCCACCGGGGCTCGCCCATGCGGTACCTGGGTTTGTTGACTCGCCGGCATATGCACACTATGCTGCGCTTTGCCTTGTTCCTCCCCGCCTGCGGGTGCAGAGCCGTCGTACATCCGTTTTCCTGCTCTCCGCCTCTGCACTACAGCGCCGCCGACACCGTGCCCCCAGGACCTCCCCATGAACACCCTGCCGATCGTTCTTGCGCATGGGATCTTCCGCCTGGATCAGCTCCGCATCTTCTTCCGTGACGAGCTCGGTGTAGACGTCGGGCCGCACTATTTCAACGGCATCCGGCAGCACCTGGCCTCTGCCGGCTTTCAGGTAAGGGAGACGGATGCGAGCTTTGCGGGACCGCTCGCATTGCGGGCACGCCAGCTCAGGGAGCAGGTCGCCGCGTGTCTGGCTGAAACGGGCGCCCAGAAGGTGCACATCATCGCACATAGCATGGGAGGCCTCGACGCTCGCCGCATGATCGTGGACGAAGACATGGCGGATCACGTCGCCACTCTCACCACGATCGGCACTCCCCATCATGGCACCGCACTGGCGGACGTCGTGCTCAAGGCGGGCGGAAAGGCGGCCATTGCGGCGATCACACCATTGATCGACCTGGCGGGCTTCAACGATCTGACGACCAGGGCGTGCCTCGATTTCAACCAGCGGGTGAGGGATGCGGAGGCGACGAATTCCGTCCGCTACCGCGCAGTCTGGACCAGCGAAAGCCTGGCGCGAACGTCTCCCCTGCTTCAGGCCGCCTGGATCAAGGTGAAGCTTCTGGCAGGTGCCAGCGACGGGGTCGTTCCGCGGTCGTCGCAGGAGTGGGACGACCGGATCGTCTCACATGCAGGTGTGTCGAAGAGCGTCGAGCGGATCCGGTTCCCGCTTCCCGCCGATCACCTGAACGAGATCGGCTGGTGGGATCCCGGCGAGCTGCTGGGGATGGGGGGGCTGACGCGTACGGCCTACGAGCAGCAGGTCAGGGAATTCTATCTGCGCCTCGCGAGAACCAGCTGACCGCACGGGCCTGACCTGCTTGGCACTGCGGAGCCGAGCGGTCGGGTGGCTACGACTACTTCCCCAGCGCCACGCGCAGCGCCCCCTCCAGGTCCGGGTACTGGAAGGTGAACCCCGCCTCCCGCAGCCGATCCGGCAGGGCGCGCTGGCTGGAGAGCAGCGCCTCGTCCGCCATCTGCCCGAAGGCGAGCTTGAGCGCGAACTCCGGCACCCCCAGCACCGTGGGCCGGCCCAGGACGTGGCCGAGCGCGCGGGTGAACTCCTCGTTGGTCACGGGCGCGGGGGAGGTCAGGTTGGCCGGCCCGGAGAGCCCGTCCGCGCGCAGCGCGAAGCGGATCGCCTCCAGCACGTCGTGGAGCGCCACCCAGCTCATCCACTGCCTGCCGCTCCCCAGCTTGCCGCCCACGCCCAGCTTGAACGGCGTGAGCAGCCGCTCCAGCACGCCGCCCTCCCCCGTCAGCACCAGCCCGATGCGCGGGTGGACCACGCGGATCCCGGCGTCGCGCGCCGGATCGGCGGAGCTTTCCCAGGTCTGGCACACCTCGGCGAGGAAGCCGGTCCCCGGCCCCGAAGCCTCGGTCAGCAGCTCGTCGCCGCGGTCGCCGTACCAGCCCGTGGCCGAGGCGCTCACCAGCACCCGCGGCTTCGGCGACAGCCCGGCCAGCGTCCGCGCGACCAGCGTGGTGCCCTGCGCGCGGCTGTCGCGGATGCGGCGCTTGCGCTCCTCCGTCCACGGTGGCTGCCCCACGTTCTCCCCCGCCAGGTGCACCACCGCGTCCACCCCCTCCAGCGCGGCCGTGTCGATCTCGCCCAGCGCGGGGTTCCAGTACACCTCGTCGCCGCCGGACACCGGGCGCGAGCGCACCAGCCGGAGCACGGTGTGGCCGTCGGCGCGGAGGGCGCGCACCAGCGGCGTGCCGATCAGCCCGGTGGAGCCGGTGACGGCCACGCGCAGGGGCGCCGCGGCGCCGGGGGCGTGGGGATCGGGTGCGGACATGGAGGCGGCGGGTGAAGGGTGAGGGGTGCGGACCGGGGGCGGGGATCCGCAACAACGCGGCCAGCCGGCGCCCTCAGCTCTCCGACGAGGACGACGAGGGGATGGCGAACTGGTAGCCCACGGACACCGACGGCCCGCTCAGGTTGAGCCCCCGGGGCCACCCCGCGGGGAGGGCGTCCACGCCCTCCGGGAGCGTCCACTCCACGCTGGGGAAGTAGCGGAAGCGGTAGGTGGGCTCGATGAACAGCCCGGAGCGGTGGTACACGCCCACCGACACCCCGAGCTCGAAGGTCTCCCCCTCCAGCGAGAACTGCCTCCCCTCCGGGTCGTACGCCTGCAGGTTCACCGTCTGGAGGAAGCCCGTGTGAAGCCCGAAGTAGAAGTCCTCGAAGCCCAGCGGCATCCGGCGCTCGCGCGACGCGTACGCCGCGACGGAGGGGAGCGCGCGCACCGCGCCGCGCAGGTCCAGCGAGGGGTCGTCCGACCTGAACCCGGAGAGCTGGCCGTAGCCCAGCGCCAGCTCGAACCCCCAGCCGCTTCCCTCGGGCGTCGCCAGGCTGATCACCGCCTCCAGGCCGAAGCCGTACAGGCCGCAGTTCCCGGAGTCGGTGGCGACGCCGGAGCCGGTGAGGCACCCCAGGTTGCCGGAGACGGTGACCGCCTCCGTCTTGGAGAACAGCTCCTCGATGGCGGCCTGGGCGCGGGCGCCGGCGGGGAGGGCGAGGAGGGCGAGGGAGGCGAGGACGAGGGAGCGGCGCACGGGGTCCTTTCGGGTGGAGCGGGTGGGTGTGGATCCGTCGCGAGCGGACCCGTTGACATCCCGGAGAATTCTTATATCTTCATGCGTCGCCGCTGGTTGCAGGCGACGGGGCCGGCGGCCTCCGGGGGAACCCGGGAGCCGCGGAACCACCGGAGCTTCGGCTCCGATGTCCACGCCCGATGTTCAACCTGAACGAAGGAGGTGATCTCTTGGCCAAACCGAATGCTGTTCGTTCCCTGACCCGGGCAAGCGATCGCCGCGTCGGCTAACGCCGAACTGCGCAGCGAACTTTCTCCGCAGCGGCGCGAGCCGGTCGGCATCGCGTCGGGGAGCGGCAGAATCGAGGGGCCGTCGGATGTTAATCATCCGGCGGCTCCTTTGCTTTTGCAAGAATCGGCCGGCGGGTCCGCGCCCGTGCAGGGGAGACGCGGCCGCCCGCCCATGAAGACGCCCCCGCCGGGACCATCCCGGCGGGGGCGTCGCTCGTCGGCCACCGGGGAGGGGGTTGCTAATTCGGTGTCTGAAATTATACTGTAGGCGGCGCGGGCGTGCCGGTCCGGAGCTCGGGTCCCGCAGGCGACTGCGGCCCGGACGCGACGGGCGTTCGTTTCGGCGGCCCCCGGGCGGGGCGGCACGCCCGCGCCACACTCGGCTCACCTTGCAGCGGAGGTCTGAGATGGTCGCACGCACACGCACCCTGGGCCGCGGCGTCTACGCGGCGGCGCTCCTCGGCGCGCTGGGGTTCGGCGCGAGCCAGGCGCTCGCGTCGCCCGGGGCGGCGCGGGAGGCCGCGTACTGCACCCGCGAGGAGGCGGCGGAGTGCAGCTTCGCCTGCCAGGAGGCGCTCGGCACCGGGTGGCGGGGGAGGTGCACCAAGACCGCGTACGGGCAGGTGAGCTGCCAGTGCGTCCAGATCTTCCTCCCCGGCGCCTGACGGTCTCCGGGGCGGGACGGCGGTCCCGGGCGGGACCGGAGCTCACCTACCACCAGGGAGGGGACGGATGAAGAGTCTCACGCGGAAGGTGCTGCAGGCCGCGTCCGGCGCGGTGGTGCTCGCCGGGGGGCTGTTCCCGGGCTCCGTGCGGGAGCCGGCGGCCCAGGGGTTCGCCGGGTTCTGCTCGGCGTCCGAGCAGAGCTACTGCAACCAGTACTGCATGTCGCTCTACCCGCAGGGGGCGCTCTCGCGGTGCATCAAGTACTCCAGCGGCGCGGTGAACTGCAACTGCCAGCCGTTCTGAGCCGCGGCGACGGCACTCCCACCGCCCCGGCGCCCCACGGCGCCGGGGCGGTGCGTCGTCCGGGAGCGGCGCGGAGTGGTGTGCGCCCGCGCCGGGCAGTATCCTTTCCCGGTGCACCCGGCCCGCGGCGGGCCGGTGCGTGATTCCCGGCGAAAGGAGGGCGGCAGTGGCGAACCAGGCGGCAGGGGGAGAGCGGGTCTCGGCCATGGCGGCGGGACTGATCGGCTCGGAGATCCTCAAGATCGCGGGGGAGATCCGCGCCATGGTGGCGGACGGCGCGGAGGTGTGCAACCTCACCGTGGGCGACTTCAGCCCGGCCGAGTTCCGCATCCCGGAGCTCCTGGAGGACGCCGTCGGCGAGGCGCTGCGGGCGGGGGAGACCAACTACCCGCCCTCGGACGGCGTGGCCGCGCTGCGCGCCGCGGTGAGCGAGTTCACCCTGCGGCGGCTGGGGCTGGAGTACCCCGCGGAGCGGGTGCTGGTGACCGGCGGCTCGCGCCCGGGGATCTACGCCGTGTACCGCGCCCTGGTGGACCCGGGCGACCGGGTGGTCTACCCCGTCCCCTCCTGGAACAACAACCACTACGCCCACCTGGTGGGCGCCCAGGGGGTGCCGGTGGCGTGCCGGCCGGAGGACGACTTCCTCCCCACCCGCGCGCTGCTGGAGCCGGTGGTGCGGGGCGCCCGGCTCCTCGCGCTCAACTCGCCGCTCAACCCCACCGGCACCGCTTTCACGGCCGAGGCGCTGGGCGAGATCTGCGACCTGGTGCTGGAGGAGAACCGCCGCCGCGGACCGGACGAGCGCCCGCTGTTCCTGATGTACGACCAGGTGTACTGGATGCTCACCTTTCCGCCCACGGTCCACGTGGACCCGGTGTCGCTCCGCCCGGAGATGGCGGAGTACACCGTGTACGTGGACGGCATCTCCAAGGCGTTCGCCGCCACCGGGGTGCGCGTGGGGTGGACGCTGGGCCCGGCGGACGTGACCGCGCGCATGGCGAGCATCCTGGGCCACGTGGGCGCCTGGGCTCCGCGCGCCGAGCAGGTGGCCACGGCGCGGCTGCTCCGCGAGGACGCCGTCATCGACGCGTACCACGCCGGGATGAAGGAGGGGGTGCGCGCCCGGCTGGACGCCCTGTACGCCGGGCTGATGCGGCTGCGCGAGGAGGGCTTCCCCGTGGACGCAATGGTCCCCATGGGCGCAATCTACCTGAGCGCCCGCTTCGACCTGCGCGGCCGCGGCGGGCCGGCCGGCAACGAGGAGGTGCGGCGCTGGCTGCTGGAGTCCGCCGGGCTGGCGGCGGTCCCCTTCCAGGCCTTCGGGATGAAGGAGGACAGCGGCTGGTTCCGGCTTTCCGTGGGCGCCGTCTCGCTCCCCGAGATCGAGGCCATGTTCGGCCGGCTGCGCGGCGCGCTCCGGGCGCTGGACGCCGGCGTGCCCGCCGGCCGCCCCCGGGCGGTGGCGGCCGAGGGCTGAAGGCCGCCCCGCCCGCCCGCCATCCGGCCTGCGCCCCGGTGCTCCCCCGAGCGCCGGGGCGCTCCCGCAGGGGCCCCGCCCGGCCCGCGGATTGCGTGCGCAACCCGGCACGTCGCAAGGAGTTGTGCTCCGTTCAAACGATCATCCGGGAGGCTGCCATGAAGGTTCCGCTCGTGCCGGGGAAGGTGCTCTTCGCGGCCGGAGTGCTCGGCGCCCTGGGGTTCGGCGCGTCGCAGGCGGTCGCGGGCCCCGCGCCGGCCCCGCTGGGGTCGGCGTGCGTGCAGGCCAAATGCTCGCTGGACTGCGCGGTGCGGGGATTCGGCGGTGGGGAGTGCAGCGCCGGGGGAGGCTGCTCCTGCTGGGACGTCCACTGGGGTCCATTGCCGTCGTAGCGCCTGGACTTCGCAGCCGAAAGGAGGAGACCGTGACGCGATCCATCCACAAGGTGAGGAGCGGCCTGCTGGGGCTGGCCGTGGCGGGGGCGCTCGGGTTCGGCGCTTCGCATGCACTGGCGGAGCCCACGCAGCCGGCGGCGGCGGACTCGTGCGACACGCTCTGCAACCGGGTGTGCCGGGCGGCGGGGTTCATCGGCGGCTTCTGCGGCGACGGCGTGAGCTGCAGCTGCTACCTGTAGACGCTGGGTCCGCGGACCGGCCCTGACGCGCCCGCCGGGAATCGTCCCGGCGGGCGCGCGCGCTCCGGCACGGGTGGTGACCGGAAACACCCATTCCTCGTCAGCATGCGCCGCGCCCCGTGGCGCACACGCTCCACTCCACCCCCCATTGCGCATGCGCAGTCCCCCCCTTCCGGCCACGCTCCGGCGGATGATGCCGGTGCTGCTCGCGGCGGCGCTCGCCGCCGCCTGCGACGCGGGCACCGGTCCCGGGCCCTCGCCCGTTCCGACGCGGGTCCGCATCGCCGCCGACAGCGTCCAGCTCTACGTGGGCGAGGGCGCCGTGATCCCCGCCGCCGCGCTGGACGAGGACGGCGAGCCGGTCCCCGGCGCCCGGCTGAGCTGGTCGACGTCCGACCCGGCCGTCGTGGCCGTGGACTCGGCCGGGCGCGTGCTCGCCCTGCGGCCCGGGCGCGCCGAGGTCGGCGTCCACCTCCCGGGCGCGTCCGCGCAGGCCGCGAGCATCGGCGTGCGCGTGGCGCCCCGACCCGACCGACTGGAGATCGGGCGGGACACCGTGACGATCGTGGCGCCGGGGACGGCCACCGCGTGCGAGGTCACCGTCTCCCCGGCGCTGTTCGACCGCACCGGCGCCCGGGTGTTCGGCCAGGCCGTGTCCTACGCCGTGGAGGACACCACCGTGGCCGGCGTGCGCAGGGGCAGCGGGGGGACGGCGGGGATCGTCAACGGGTACGTGTTCGGCAGGCGCGCGGGCGAGACCCGCCTGATCGCATCCTCCGCCGGCTACCAGGACACCGCCCTGGTGCGGGTGCTCCCCGGCTCGCCCAGCGCGGTGCGCGTGTTCCGCGCGCCCGAATGGCCGGAGGGCAGCCTCACCCCGGGCGACACGCTGCGGGTGCGGGGCGAGGTGGTGAACCAGTGCGGACGGCCGGTGCCGGAGCTGCCCGTCACCTTCAGCAGCGGCGCCCCCGCCGTGGTCGAGGTGAGCCCCTCCGGGAGGGTGCTCGGGCTCGCCGCCGGCACCGCCTACGTGATCGGGAGCTGGCAGCAGGCCCGGCGGGACTCGGTGCCCGTCAACGTCGCCGAGTACCGCATCCTCCCCGCGGACACCACGGTGTTCGTGGGCGACACCTTCACCCTGCGGGGAACGATGAACTTCGGCGGGGGCGCGGCCCCGGTCTACCCCGGCCTCTTCCGGTACGCCGGCTCCGACTCCACCGTGGTGCGCCTGCTGGAGCGCGGCGAGCCGCAGCGGGCGGTGGCCGTCGGCGAGGGCGAGGCCCTGGTCACCGCGGAGCGCGCCGGGCGCGCCCGGGCCCGGGTGCGCGTGCTGAGGAGGCCCTGACCATGATTTCCATCCCGCGGACCGACGCCGTGACACGCTCCTTCGCCCTCCTGGCCGCATGCCTGCTCGCCACCGCGTGCGACGGAGACCCCGTGGCTCCCGGGGAGGAGGGCCCCGGGCTGCCGCGGCGCTACTCGCTGACGGTCATCGAGCGCCCGGCGGGGCTCCAGCAGATGGAGCTCCTCCCCAGGGCGATCAACGCCTCCGGCCAGGTGGTGCTGGGGAGCGGCTACTCCGGGCGGACCCTGGTGCTGTGGTCCGGCGGGAGCGCCACCGCCTTCACGGCGCCCTACCTGGCGACCGCCACGGGGCTGGACGACTCCGGGCGGATCGTGGGGTGCACGGGCAGCGTCTTCGGCCAGGGGGAGCAGCGCCCCCTGCTCGGCGAGGCGGGGCGGCTCTGGTACCTCGCCGGCGCGGGGCTGGAGCGGGCGTGCGCGCGCGCCGTCGCGAGCCGGGGGACGGTGGTGGGGGAGGCGGGCCCGGCGGGGAGGGAGCGCGCCTTCGTCCTCGAGGCCGGCAGGGTGACGCTCCTGGACGTGCCGGGCGACAGCACCAGCCAGGCGGTCGCGGTGAACGCGGCCGGGCACGTGGCGGTCAACAGCCAGCGCACGGTGGCGCCGCTCCCGAACGAGCCGGCCAGCGTGGTGCGCGCGAGCCTGTGGCGCGGCGGCGCGCTGGTGCCGCTCGGCCACCTGGACTCCCCCGCGGCGGGGCCGGGGCAGGTGGCCGACCCGAGCCGCTTCAGCCACATCGCGCGCGACCTCAACGACCGCGACGAGGTGGTGGGGGACTCCTGGGGGATGGTGTGCACGGCGGACCGCAGCGCGTGCGGCAGCCGGATGCGCGCCTTCCTGTGGCGCGGCGGCAGGATGACGGACGTGGGCAGGGACCTCCCCGTCGACGCGTCCAGCGCGGTCGCGGTCAACCGCTGGGGGCACGTCCTGGTGCAGGGGTACTCCGGGCGCACGCCGGTGCCCTTCCTCTGGCACGAGGGCCGGGTCCTGAACCTCGCCGAGGCGGTCGCCGCGACGGGGTGGCGGCTCACCGGCGTCCACGACCTGAACGACGCGGGCCAGGTGGTCGCGACGGCGCAGAACACCGCGACGGGCGCCTTCGCCGCGGTGCGGCTGGACCCGGCCTGAGGCCGTGCGCGGCGGCGGCGCGACCTGCGCCGCCGCCGGGTCCGGGCCGCGCGGAGTGGGGAGAACGACCCTTGATCCACGAAAGCTGTCGCATTAAGCTCCGTCCGGGCCGCATGTTTCCCTCCCTCCCCCGGAGCACTCTCCCATGATGGAACGGATCGGCAGATTCCTCCCCGCCATCGCGCTGACCGCCGCGGCGGCCCTCGTCGTGGTGCTCTCGCTCAAGGTGCGCGACCTCAACGAGCGCTATTCCAAGCTGTTCGAGCGCGCCACGCGGCCGTACGCGGGGATGTTCGTCCCCACCTTCCAGACCACCACCCTGGAGGGGGCGCCGGTGACGGTGGGCGAGGCGCCGGGAAAGGGGCGGCAGGTGCTGTTCGTGTTCACCACCACCTGCCCCTACTGCCAGTCCACCCTCCCCGCCTGGCGCGAGATCAAGGCGTCGCTGGACACCGTCCGCTCGGTGCCGGTGGCGGTGTACGGCATCTCGCTGGACTCGGCGGCGGTCACCCGCAGCTACGCCGCCAAGAACAAGCTCCCCTTCCCGGTGGTGCGCTTCCCCCAGGACAAGCTGGCCTCCATCTACCGGGCCGGCTCGGTGCCGCTTACCGTGGTGCTGGACGAGGAGGGGCGGATGATCCACTCCCACCTGGGCGAGCTGCGCGAGCGCGCGTCCATCGACTCGGTGCTCACCATGGTGCGCTGGAAGCCGGAGCCCCGCCCCGCGCAGCCCGGACGGGCCGCGGCGCCCGCCGCCCCCGGCACCACCACGGCGCGCTGAGCCCCCGGCCGGCCCCCGCCGCCGCGAAGCGGCCGCACCCCGGTGCGGCCGCTTCGCGCTTCCGGCACCTCCCACCCGGTGCCGGGTACTCCTGCCGGCGCGGCGACCCGCGCACCCGTCCGCGACCGAAATCCCAGCGACACCGGTTCCATGCTCCCGATCCGCACCGCGCCCGCGCGCGTACTCGCCCTCCTCGCCCTGGCCGGGCTGCCGGCCGGCGCGCTCGCCCAGGGGCGCGCCGCCGCCCCCGCCGCGGCCACGGCGCGCGCGCCGCTCGCGTCGCCGCTCCCCGTGGACACGGCGGTCGCCATGGGGCGGCTCCCCAACGGGATGCGCTACTACGTGCGCCGCAACCACGAGCCCGAGAAGCGCGCCGAGCTGCGCCTGGTGGTCAACGCCGGCTCGGTGCTGGAGACCGAGGACCAGCGCGGCATGGCGCACCTGGTGGAGCACATGGCCTTCAACGGGACGCGCAACTTCGCCAAGCAGGAGATCCGCGACTACCTGGAGCGGGTGGGGATGAGGTTCGGCGCCGACGTCAACGCCTACACGGGGTTCGACGAGACGGTGTTCTCGCTCACCCTGCCCACCGACAGCGCCGGGGTGCTGGACACGGGACTGCGCATCCTGGACGACTGGGCGCGCGCGGTGACCTTCGACGCCGAGGAGATCGAGAAGGAGAGGAAGGTGGTGATCGAGGAGTGGCGGCTGGGGCAGGGGGCCGGCTCCCGCCTGCGCGACCGCCAGTTCCCGGTGCTCTTCCGCGGCTCGCGCTACGCCGAGCGGCTCCCCATCGGCTCGCGCGAGTCGCTGGAGCGCGCCGACCCGGCCGCGCTGCGCCGCTTCTACGCCGAGTGGTACCGCCCCGAGCTGATGGCGGTGGTCGCCGTGGGCGACTTCGACCGGGACGCCATGGTGCGCGCCATCCGCGAGCGCTTCGCCGCCATCCCCGCCTCCCCCGCGCCCCGGGAGCGCCCGGCGTTCGGGCTCCCGGAGCACGGGGAGGCGCTGTTCTCGGTCGCCACCGACCCGGAGACCACCGGCTCGGGCGTCACCGTGTACTTCAAGCACCCGCGCCGCGGCGACGGCACGGTGGGCGCCTACCGCGAGGGGATCGTGGAGACGCTGTACCTGGGGATGCTGGGCGACCGCCTGTACGAGCTGACCCAGAAGCCGGACGCGCCGTACCTGTCGGCCTCGGCGTCGTCGGGGCCGCTGGTGAGGGGCACGGACTCGCAGGTGCTCTCCGCCAGCGTGCGCGACGGCGGCGTGGAGCGCGGCCTGGAGGCGCTGCTCACCGAGGCCGAGCGCGCCGCGCAGCACGGCTTCACCGCCTCCGAGCTGGCGCGGCAGAAGGAAACGCTGCTGCGGCTGTGGGAGCAGGTGTACGCGGAGCGCGACAAGATGCACTCCGGGCAGTTCACCGCGGAGTACGTGGCCCACTTCCTGGAGGGCGAGCCCATCCCGGACGTGGCCTCGGAGTTCGAGCTGTACCGCCGCTTCCTCCCGGGGATCACGCTGGAGGAGGTGAACCGCATGGCCGCCGCCCGCCTGCGCGAGCAGGGGCGGGTGGTGCTGGTGAGCCTCCCCGAGAAGGCGGGGCTCGCGGTGCCCACCGAGGCGGCGCTGCGCGCCGTGGTGGACTCGGTGGCCCGGCGCCGGGTGGCCGCCTACGACGACCGGGTCTCCGACCGGCCGCTGGTGACGACGCCGCCGCGGGCCGGGCGGGTGGTGTCGGAGCGGACGGTTCCCGGGGTGGACGTGCGGGAGTGGACGCTCTCCAACGGGGTGCGGGTGCTGGTGAAGTCCACCGACTTCAAGGAGGACGAGTTCCTGTTCGCCGGCAACAGCCCCGGCGGGACCTCGCTGGCCCCCGACTCGCTGTGGGTGCCGGCGCTCACCGCGGCCGGGGTGGTGACGGGCGGCGGGGTGGGGGAGCTGAGCCTGGTGGAGCTGGGCAAGCGCCTTTCCGGCAAGCTGGTGGGGGTGGGGCCCAACGTCGGCGACCTGCGCGAGGGGTTCAGCGGGGGCGGGTCCACGCAGGACGTGGAAACGCTGCTCCAGCTGGTGTACCTGTACTTCACGGCGCCGCGCCCGGACAGCACCGCCTTCCTGACGTACCAGTCGCGCGCCCGGGAGGCGCTGCGGAACCGCGACGCCTCGCCCGACCAGGCGTTCGGGGACACGCTGCGCCTGACGCTGGCGCAGAACCACCCGCGCGCCCGGCCGCTCACCAGCGAGACCTTCGAGCGGATGGACCTGGCCCGCTCGCTGGCCTTCTACCGCGACCGCTTCGCGGACGCGGGCGACTTCACCTTCTACTTCGTGGGCAGCCTGGACCCCGCGGAGCTCCGCCCCCTGGTGGAGCGCTGGCTGGGCGGGCTCCCCTCCACCGGCAGGAAGGAGAGCTGGCGGGACGTGGGGATGACCTACCCGCGCGGGGTGATCCGCAAGACGGTGCGGAAGGGGGTGGAGCCCAAGGCGCGCACCCAGCTGGTGTTCACCGGCACGGCGCCCTTCGACCGCGACACCATCGCGGCGACCAACGCCGTGGCCGAGGTGCTGGAGCTGCGCCTGCGCGACCTGCTGCGCGAGGACATGGGCGGCACCTACGGGGCCAGCGTGGGCGCCGGCGCCACGCGCGACCCGCGCCCCACCTACACGGTGAGCATCGGCTTCGGGACCTCGCCGGAGCGGGTGGAGGAGCTGACCGGGGTGGTGCTGGCCCAGATCGACTCGCTGAAGCGCGCCGGCCCCACCGCCGCCGAGCTCCAGAAGGTGCGCGAGGCGGAGCGCCGCTCGCGCGAGACGGAGATGCGCGACAACGGCTTCTGGATCTCGCAGATGATGTCGTACGTGAACGCCGGCTGGGACCTGCGCGAGATCCCCGCCGGCGGCGACCGCACCGCCCGCCTCACCCCCGAGGCCGTCCGCGACGCCGCCCGGCGCTACCTGGACACCGGGAACTACGTGCAGGTGACGCTGCTGCCGGAAACGGCAGGGGGGACGGCAGGGAACAGGGAATAGGGAACAGGGACCAGCCTGCAACGGCAGTACGGAGTACGCTGAACGTGAGTGCGTGAGTGCGTGAGTGCGTGAGTGCGTGAGTGCGTGAGTGCGTGAGTGCGTGAGTGCGGAAGTGCGTGAGTGCGGAAGTGCGTGAGTGCGGAAAGGCGCCCCCGTCGGGAGATCCCGGCGGGGGCGTCCGGCCCTCACCCCCCGGCCCCCTCTCCCAATGCTGGGAGAGGGGAAGCACGACAAAACCCGACCTCCGGACAGCCCTCCCCCGGCACGGGGGAGGGTGGCGGCGATAAAGCCGCCGGGTGGGGGCCCTCGCGGACGCCAGCGCGAACCCCGCGTGAGGGATGCGAGCGCGAAGCGGCGAGACCGCGCGGCTGTTTGCGCGGGCTCGCCTCCGTTACGCACGGTCGTATCGTGCGTTACGGAGCCGCAGCCCGACCCGAGCGCCAGCGAGGGGCACGCCCGAACCCGCAGTTCATGGCCGTCTCTTTCCTTCCCACGCACGCATCGTGCATCTTTGGACAGAACGCGGACGGACCCTCCCTTCCGCCGAGCGAATTCCCCGCAGACCAGACGGACGTGAGCACCACCGACGAACGGCCCGACGCGCTGCTGTCCGGGCTCTTCGACGCGAGCCCGGACGGGATCGTGGCCTTCGACCGGGAGCTGCGCTACACGGCGTGGAGCCCGGCCATGGAGCGCATGACCGGAATGCCGGCGGCCGACGTCGTGGGGCGGGTGATGTACGAGCTGTTCCCCTTCCTGGAGGCCATCGGCGAGCGGGCGGGCGCGGAGGCGGCGCTGCGCGGGGAGAGCGCGCTGGCCCCGGAGCGGCCCTTCCGGGTGGCGGCGACGGGGCAGGAGGGGTGGGCGGAGACGCACTACGCGCCGCTGCGGGACGCGGACGGCCGGGTGGTGGGCGGGGTGGCGACGGTGCGGGACGTCACCGGGCGGGTGCGCGCGGGCGAGGCGGCGGCGGGGTGGAGCGCGGAGGACGTGCTGGAGAGCATGGGCGACGACTTCGCCGTGCTGGACCGGCAGTGGCGCTACGCCTACGTCAACCGGGCTGCGGAGGCCACCGTCCGCAGGCCGCGCGGGGAGCTGCTGGGCGGAGTGGTCTGGGAGCTGTTCCCGGAGCTCGCGGGGACCGGGGCGGAGCGCGAGCTGCGCCGTGCGATGGACGGGGGCGTACCCGTCGCCTACGAGGTGGAGATGCGCAGCCTGGGCCGGCGGCTGGAGGTGCGCGCCTTTCCCTTCGCCGAGGGGCTGGCCGTGTACTCGCGCGACGTGACGGAGGCCCGGCGCGCCGAGGCGGAGCTGCGCGCCGGCGAGTCCCGCTTCCGCGCGCTGGTGGAGGCCGGCGGGCGGACGGTGTGGTCCACCGACGCGGCCGGGATGGTGGGGGACATGCCGGATTGGCGCGCCCTCACCGGGCAGACGCCGGAGGAGGTGCGCGGCGAGGGGTGGCAGGAGGCCATCCACCCGGACGACCGGGCCCGCGTGGCGGAGGCGTGGCGGGGCGCGCGCCGCGCGCGGGGCGTGTACGAGGCGGAGTACCGGCTGCGGCTGCGCGGCGGCGCGTACCGCTGGTTCGCGGCGCGCGGAGCGCCGGTGCTGGGGCCGGACGGGGAGGTCCGCGAGTGGGTGGGCACCCTGCACGACGTGCACGACCGCCGCGAGGCGGAGGCCGGGCGCGAGGCGGAGCGCGACCTGCTCCAGCGGGTGCTGGCGCAGCTCCCCGCCGCGGTGGCCGTGTACGAGGGCCCGCAGCACGTGTTCGCGGCGTACAGCGACCGCTACCACCGCGTGGTGGGGCGGCGCGAGGTGATGGGCCGCCCCTTCGGCGAGGTGCTCCCCGAGCTGGTGAAGCAGGGGTTCGCGGCGCTCCTGGACCAGGTGTACGCCACGGGCGAGCCGATCGCCGGCATCGCCGTGCGGGCGGACTGGGACGACGACGGCGACGGGCAGATGGAGATGCACCTGGTGGACTACGTGTACCAGCCGCTGCTGGACGCGGCGGGGCGGGTGGCCGGGGTGGTGGCCCACGTCACCGACGTGGGCGAGCGGGAGCGCGCCTCCCGCGAGCGCGACGAGGCCCGCCGCGAGGCGGAGGCCCGCGCCGAGGAGGCCGCCGCCCTGGCGATGCAGCTGCAGGAGCAGGCGGCCGAGCTGGAATTGCAGGTGGAGGAGTCGCAGGCGCTGGCGGAGGAGCTGCAGGCGGCGAACCAGGAGCTGGCGGACGCCAACGTGCAGGCGGAGGTGCTGGCCCGCGTGAGCACGCTGTTGGCGGAGTCGCTGGACCCGCGGGCCAGCCTGGAGGCGGTGGGGCGGCTGGTGGTGCCCGCGCTGGCCGACCTGTGCGTGGTGTACGCGGTGGAGCCGGACGGGCGCGTGGCCCGGGTGCAGATGGCGCACTCCGATCCCGGCAAGGAGCGGGTGCTCCGCGAGATCGACCGCCGCTGGCCCCGCGACCCGGCTCCCCACGTGCTGCGCATCCTGGAGACGGGCGAGCCGCTGCTGGTGGAGGACGCCCGCGGCATGGCCCCGGCGGGCGCCGCCCACGACGACGAGTACGTGGCGCTGCAGCGCGCGCTGCAGCCGCGCTCGGGGATCACCGTGCCGATGATCGCGCGGGGGCGGCGGCTGGGCGTGATCTCGCTGGGCTCGGACCGGCGCGCCTTCGGCCCGGAGGACCTGGCGGTGGCCGAGGAGCTGGCCCGCCGCGCCGCCGTCGCCGTGGACAACGCGGCGCTCTACCGCGAGGCGCGCGCCTCCCTGGCCGAGGCCGAGCGCCGCGCCGCGGAGCTGCGCGCCACGCTGGAGGCGATCCCGGACGCGGTGATGATCGGCACGCGCGGGGGGCTGACGCTGGCCAACGAGGCGGCGCTGGCGCTGTTCGGGCTGGGCTCGGTGGGGGAGCTGAACGCGGCGCAGGCCGGCCTGCAGGAGCACGTCCGCAGCCGCGACGCGGCCACCGGGGAGCCCATCGCCCTGGAGGACCAGCCCTTCGCCCGGGCGCTGGCGGGGGAGCGCAGCGTCCGCGAGGTGGTGGGGCGCCACCCCGTCACCGGCGAGGAGCGGGTGATCCGCATCGCCGCGGCGCCCATCCTGGTGGACGGGAGCGGCGCCGGGGCGGTGGCGGTGGGATCGGACGTGACGGAGCAGCGCCGCGCGCAGGAGGCGCAGCGCATCCTGGCGGAGGCCAGCCGCGCCCTTGCCTCGTCGCTGGAGTACGAGGCCACGGTGGCGGCGGTGGCGCGCATGGCGGTGCCCGCGCTGGCGGACTGGTGCTTCGTGGAGATGCGCGAGCCGGACGGCTCGGTGCGGATGGTGGCGGCGGCGCACCGCGACCCGGCCCTGGTGGAGATGGCCCTGGAGACCTCGCGCCGCTGGCCCATCGACCCGGAGGCGCCCTACGGCACCGGACGCGTCCTCCGCACCGGGGAGCCGGAGCTGGTCCCGGTGATCCCGGAGGAGGTGCTGGACGCGGTGGCCAAGGACGCGGAGCACGCGGCGCTGCTGCGCCGCATGCGGTTCCGCTCCAGCCTGTCGGTGCCCATCGCGGTGCGCGGCCGCACGGAGGGGGTGATCTCCCTGGTGTCGTCGGACTCCGGCCGATTGTACGGCGACGACGACCTGGCGCTGGCCCTGGAGGTGGCCCGCCGGGCGGCGGTCGCCATCGACAACGCGCGGCTGTACGAGGAGGCGCGGGCGGCCAACGCGGCGAAGGCGGGGTTCCTGGCCACCATGAGCCACGAGCTGCGCACCCCCCTGAACGCCATGCTGGGCTACGTGGAGCTGCTCCTGCTGGGGATCCCGGAGCCGGTGCCGGCCGGGGCGACCCGGCACGTGGAGCGGATCCGCCTGGCCGCGCAGCACCTGCTCTCCATCATCGAGGAGATCCTCACCTTTTCGCGCATCGAGGCGGGGCGGGAGCGGGTGGAGCCGGAGGAGGTGGACCTGCTGGGGCTGGTGGGGGAGGTGAGCGCCATCATCGAGCCGCTGGCCGCCGGCAAGGGGCTCGCCTTCCGGGTGCCGGAGCGGGTGGAGCCGCCCTCGCTGGTCACCGACCCGCGCAAGCTGCGGCAGATCCTGGTGAACCTGCTGGGGAACGCGGTCAAGTTCACGCGGGCCGGGAGCGTCGCCTTCGAGGTGGAGCCGGACGGCGGCCACCTGCAGCTGCGGGTGCGCGACACGGGGATCGGCATCGCCCCCGCGGACCTGGAGGTGATCTTCGAGCCCTTCCGCCAGGTGGACAGCACCATGACGCGCCCCGCCGGCGGCACCGGCCTGGGCCTCTCGGTCAGCCGCCAGCTCGCCCGCCTGCTGGGCGGCGACGTCACGGTGGAGAGCCGCCCCGGCGAGGGCTCGGTGTTCACCGTGTCGCTGCCGCTGGCCTGACGCCGCCCTCCGCCCCCAGCCAGCGGTCCAGCCACCCGCCCGCCCACGCCCCCGCCAGCACCAGCACGTCCGCGATCCCCTCGGCCGCCACCAGCACCGGCTCCGGCGGGATCGCCGCGTCCCCGCGCACCCACCGCGCCAGCGCGAACAGCGCCAGCCCCAGCCCGTAGAGCAGCGCGAAGCGCACCGGCCGCCCCCGCCCCGCCCGCGCCCCCACGACCCCCGCCAACAGCCCGAGCACCAGCCCGGCCGCGACCCCCGCGACGGCCAGGTGCGCCCCCGTCGCCCACATCCACTCCGCGCCGAACCCGCGCCCCAGCAGGTCCAGGCCGAACGCGGCGTCCAGCACCACCGCGGGCCCGAGGACGAGCGCGGTGAGCAGGGTCCGGCTCACGGGCGAGCGCCCCCACCCGGCGGCTTTATCGCCGCCACCCTCCCCCGTGCCGGGGGAGGGCTTCCCGAAGGTCCGGGCCGTTGCAGTTCCATAGTTCCCAGAAGATGTACGGAGGGAGACTCGCCGGCTGTTTGGCGAGGCTCCCTCCGGCGAGGTGAGACAGCCGGCAGTTTCGGCTGGCTCGCCGAGCCCGCGGAGGAGACCGGACAGCAGTACCGTCCGGGCTCCGCAGCGGCCCGCGAAGTCGGACGACGAACGAAGAAATCAGGGAAGCGCGAACACGTGCAGCGCCGTCGCCCGCGGAGCCCCGTAATTCTTGGGAGCGAACCCCTCCAGCCACCCGCCCCACCCCACCGGCACCGCCACGTACTGCTTGCCGCGCACGCTGTACGTCACCGGGCTGGAGTGGATGCCGCTGCCGGTGGGAAACTGCCAGAGCAGTTCCCCGGTGCGCGCGTGGAAGGCCAGCACCCGGCCGAGCGGGTCGCCCGTGAACACCAGGTCGCCGCCGGTGGAGAGCATAGACGCAACCATGGGCTGAGAAGAGCGCCACGACCACACCTCGCGGCCGGTGCGCGGGTCCAGCGCCTTGACGTGCCCCCACCCCTGCTCGTCGAAGTTGCTGAAGGTGGAGCCCAGGAACGGCATCCCCTCCGCGAACGGGTCGTCGCTCATCACGAACTTCGCGCACAGCTCGATCACCGGCACGTACAGCAGCCCGGTCTCCCGACTGTACGAGGCGTGGTTCCACACCTTCGCCCCCGCCGGCCCCGGGCAGATGCGCGTTCCCTCGCGCGTGGGCTCCCTGCGCTCCGTGACGGCGCCGGTGCGCGGGTCCACGCGCGCCCAGTCCGCCCGGGCGAACGGCGCCGCGCGCACGAACGCGCCGGTGGCGCGGTCCAGCACGAAGAAGTAGCCGTTGCGGTCGGCGTGGGCCAGCAGCTTCCTCCCGCCCTCCTCGTACAGGATGGACTCGCCGGTGCCGTCGTAGTCCCACACGTCGTGCGGCGTCCACTGGTAGTGCCAGCGGATGCGCCCGTCGTCCGGGTCGATGGCCACCACGGCGCTGGTGTACAGGTTGCTCCCCGCGCGCTCCATCCCGTTGAACACCGGCGCCGGGTTCGCCGTCCCCCAGAAGAGCAGGTCCAGCTCCGGGTCGTAGGTGCCGGTGATCCAGGTGGCGCCGCCGCCGCGCGACCAGGCGTCGCCCGCGGGCCAGCTTTCCGCGCCCGGCTCCCCCGGCCGGGGCACCGTGTACAGGCGCCAGGCGCGCTCCCCCGTGCGCAGGTCGAAGGCGTCCAGGTGCCCGCGCACCCCGTACTCCGCGCCGGAGCTCCCCACGATCACCAGGTTGTTGACCACCAGCGGCGCCGCGGTGGCGCTCTCCCCGGCGCGCACGTCGGCGAAGACCCGCTCCCACAGCTGCGCGCCGGTGGCGGCGTCCAGCGCGAACAGGTGCCCGTTGGCCGAGGTGTAGAACACCTTGCCGTCGGCCACCGCCACCCCGCGGTTGACGTTGCCGCAGCAGAGCGGCACGTCGATGGGGACGGTGTACTCCCACTGCCAGAGCAGCCGCCCGTCGGCGGCGTCCAGCGCCCACACGTAGCCGTTGGGGCCGGACACGTACATGACCCCGTCCACCACCAGCGGCGCCGCCTCGAAGGCGGCGGTCAGCGGGGCGGCGTACAGCCCCAGCTGCTGGTAGTGGAAGGTCCACGCGGGGCGCAGCTCCCTGACGTTGCCGGCGTCGATCTGGTCCAGCGGCGAGTATCGCTGGCCGTCGTAGGCGCCGTAGTAGGTGAGCCAGTTGTGCGGCTCGGCGCGGGCGCGCGCCAGCCGGGCCGCGTCCACCCCGCGGGCCACCGGGGGGGCCCGCCCCACCTTCTGCGCGTTGAGGTCGCTGAAGGCGGTGTCGCGCTGGGTGAGCGGGTACACGGGGGCGCGCTTGGCGCACGCGGCGAGCGCGGCCAGCATCGCCAGGGCCAGGAGGGGGCGCATGGCGCGGGGTCCGGGTGCGGGGTGGCGGAGCGGCACGCTCAGAAGCGGCTCGGCTGCGGCTGGCGGGGGCGGTCCAGCCGGGCCTCCGCGGGGACGTCGCCCTCCACGATGATCAGCCCGAGCATGCCGCGCCCGGCGTGGTTGGAGATGGGGCAGCCGAAGAAGTAGTAGCCCGGCGCGTCCAGCGTCATCCGCGCGCGCCCGCGCTCGTGCACCGGGAGGAACATCATCCGCCTCCCCCCCTCGCCCTGGTGGGGCAGGAAGGCCGCGTGCAGCTCGATGTCCTCGTTGGAGAAGTCCAGCTCCAGCTCGCCGCCGCGCGGCATCACGATGATGGCCGGCTCCCAGATGAACTCCTGCTTGGGCGCGCGGACGGTGGCCCGCATCACCCCGTCGTCCCCGGGCCGGGCGTGTCCCAGCCCGCCGTGCGCCAGCAGGCGCCCCACGATGGCCTCGTTGGGCTCGTCGATCTCCGGCAGGTAGTTGACCAGCCGGACCACGCGCGGGTTGAGCTGCTTGAGGACGCTGGGCCGCAGGAGCCGCACGTACTCGCACGAGGCGAGCAGGAGAACGCCGAGCAGCGGGAGCAGGGCGCGGAGCGGGGGGCGCACCATGGGGATCCACCTGGATTGCGCGACGGTTGTTTGCTTCCCGGGCGAGGCAGCGCGCCGCATTTCACGTGCCCCGCGGATCGCCCGCGCGCACGCTTCCTGCGTTGGAGTGGGCGGAATTCCCGGACTCCCAATCACTTGCACAGGTACCCGATGGCGATCTCGCTGCGCGGCGAACACCTGAAGCGGTACATAGAAATCGGCAGGCTCCTGGTCAAGTACGGCCGCTCCGACCTGGTGCGCGACGCCGGGATGGAGGAGATCCTGCGCGAGGAGGGCGAGCCGCTCCCGGAGGCGGCCGCCGAGCACGGCACGGCGGCCGGCGAGCTGGCGGACGACCTGGAGCGGCTGGGCCCCACCTACATCAAGCTGGGCCAGTTGCTCTCCACCCGCGCCGACCTGCTCCCGGAGCCGTACGTGGAGGCGCTCGCCCGCCTGCAGGACGACGTGGCCCCCTTCCCGTACGCCGAGGTGGAGCGCATCGTCACCACCGAGCTGGGGGTGCGGATGTCCAAGGCGTTCAGCGACTTCGACCCGGAGCCGCTGGCCGCCGCCTCGCTGGGGCAGGTGCACCGCGCCCGCCTGCGCGACGGCACCGAGGTCGCGGTCAAGGTGCAGCGCCCCGGCATCCGCGAGCAGATCGTCACCGACCTGGACGCGCTGGAGGACATCGCCGACTTCCTGGACCGCCACACCGAGGCCGGCAGGCGCTACGGCGCCGCCGACCTGCTGACCGAGTTCCGCCGCACGCTGCTGAGCGAGCTGGACTACCGCACCGAGGCGCAGAACCTGTCCACGCTGGGCGAGAACCTGCGCGACTTCACCCGCATCGCCGTCCCCTGCGCGGTGGCCGACTACACCACCTCGCGCGTGCTCACCATGGGCTACGTGGCGGGGAGGAAGGTGACGCAGCTCAGCCCGCTGGCGCGCATGGAGATGGACGGCGCCGCGCTGGCCGAGGAGTTGTTCCGCGCCTACCTCAAGCAGATCCTGGTGGACGGCTTCTTCCACGCCGACCCGCACCCGGGCAACGTGTTCATCACCCCGGACTTCCGCATCGGGCTGATCGACGTGGGGATGGTGGGGCGGGTCGCCCCGGAGATGCAGGAGCGGCTGCTCAAGCTGCTCCTGTCGGTGAGCGAGGGGCGCGGCGAGGAGGCCGCCGACACGGCGATCCGCATCGGCAGCACGCGCACGGGGATGGACGAGGCGCGCTTCACCCGCGAGGTGGTGACGCTGGTCACCGGGATGCAGGGCGCCACGGCGCGCAACATCCAGGTGGGGCGCATCGTGATGGAGATGACGCGCGCCGCCGCCGAGAACGGCATCCTCCTCCCGGCCGAGCTGTCCACCCTGGGCAAGACGCTGTTCGCGCTGGACCAGGTGGGGAGGACGCTGGACCCGGACTTCGACCCCAACGCCTCCATCCGCCGCAACGCCGCCGAGATCATGCGGCAGCGGATGCTCAAGCAGGCGTCGCCGGCCGCCATGTTCTCCACGCTGCTGGAGACCAACGAGCTGGTGCAGCGGCTGCCGCGGCGGCTGAACACCATCCTCGACAACATGGCGGAGAACCAGTTCCGCATCGAGGTGGACGCGATCGACGAGCGGCAGCTCATGGCCGGTCTGCAGAAGATCGCCAACCGGATCACGCTCGGTCTCGTGCTGGCGGCGCTGATCCTGGGGGCGGCGCTGCTGATGCGCGTGGAGACGACGTTCCGGATCCTGGGCTACCCCGGTTTGGCGATGCTGCTGTTTCTGGCGGCGGTGGTGGGATGCGTGCTCCTGGTGCTCAACATCGTGCTGCACGACGAGCACTCGGGGCGTAAATAGCGGGATCTGGGCGTGGGGCCGCTCCGGAACCAGGCCAAACTGCCGGCCTGTTTCCTACGCGGGTCGCGGAGCCCCGCCCAACAGCCGGCGGGTCTCCGCTCCGGCTGCGGGAGCCAGCCGAAACTGCCCGGCTGTCTTCCTCCGCAACGGATCATGCGGGTACTGCAGGGAACGGCGAACGGCGAAAAGCCCTTTTCGGGCCGTGTCGGCGCTGGAATGCGCCCGGCGTCGCGATCCCTACTCCTGACCCTGCCGTCGGAAAGCGGCCGCAGCCTCGTCCCGGATGGACCGGATGAATTCCTCGGGGCCCTCCAGCACCCGCCGCACCTGCGGTTCGAGATCGGGGCTGTACGCGACCACTCGCGCCGCCAGCTCGTCCGAGAAGGTGCACAGGATGAGCAGCATGCTCGTGGTCACGTGCCCCATGAACGGGTCGCCGGGCGATCCGGGGAAGACGCTTCTGGCTCCCTCCAGCATCTCGGGAGGCATGAAGACCGCGCCGGCTCTGAAGACTTCCTCGTTGGTGAACGGCGGATGTGCGTATGCCCTTTCGTTCTCGGGTGACACCACGTGCCCGCTCCATGGGATGGGATTCGTCGTACTGCCTGGCGAGCCACGACTTCAGGGATCGTTCGTCAGCCGTCGGCGGGGAGGGAATAGCGGGTCACCCTGCCGTCTGCGGCGACCTCCAGCACGGTGTTCACCATGTCCAGCGGGGGATCGGCGTCCCGGATCGCCCGGAGCGCGGCGGCGAACAGCTCCACCTGCCGCTCCCGGCGCACGTTCGGGAGGATGACCACGATCCCGGGGTGTACCTCCGCCCGCTTCAGCATGGGCCGGAAGTCGATCCAGTTGTTGGTGACCAGCGTCAGGTCCTCGTCCAGGACGCGGCGGAGCACCTGGGCGTCGGTGAGGGCGGACCAGCCGCGGTGGGCGACGTGGAAGGCGGAGTAGCCGAACTCCTGCGCGGTCTCCGTGAGCTGCGGCGAAAGGTTCTCGTCGACCAGGAAACGGATCATCGCGTCCCGCCGGACCTCGCCTCCGGGCGCTCCTTCCACGGAGCACGGCGCGGGCGGCCCCGGCGCGGGTACATCCGCGCGTAGAGCAGGGCAGCCTCCAGGCTTTCCCGCGTCAGCGCGGGGTAGTCCTCCAGCAGCTCGTCGTGATCCGCGCCCTGGCTCGCGAGGTCGGCGAGGGCGTGCACCGGGATGCGCGTGCCGCGCACGACCGGCTCGCCTGCCCGCACCTCCGGGTCCGAGACCACGAACGTGCGCGCCTCCTCGATCCGGGCGAGCTTCTCCTCCAGGGCGCGCGCCTCCGACTCGACCTGTACCTCCACCACTCCGATGCTCACCGCAGTGGGGCTCTGCCGCCCGCGGACGGCGTGGGCGAGCTGCTGCCGCAGCCGGCGCTTCCCCTCCGCGGAGAGCAGCCGTCCGACGTCGCCGCGCAACCGCAGGTAGAGGAGGTCGGGGAAGCCGAGCAGCCGCTCGGCCCCGGAACGGGCGTGGCCCGGCACGCCCACCTCCGCCCGGTCGATGGCCTGGTTGATCGTCTTTTCCGAGAGTCCCGTGGCGAAGGCGGCCTCGCGGGGCGAGAACCCGGTGTGGGAGCGGGTGCGTGCAGCAGTCGTGGGCATATTCCATCCTCGTGTTGAGGGTGAATTATAGCTGCATCCGCTTCCGCCTTGCAAGCATCGCCGCTATCGCGGCTCCCAGCCGCCGAGCCCCACGCTCACCCCCCCGTACAGCGTCCGCCCCGGGCCGGGCTCGTAGAAGCGCCGGCCGAAGGCGTTCACCACCACCGAGGTGTTGTACTCGACGTCGAACAGGTTGGTGATGCCGATGAACGGCGTGGCGCGGACGCGGCCCAGGCGCGCGCCCTGCCACCCGGCGCGCAGGTCCGCGACGGTGTAGGCGGGGGAGCGGAAGCGGTTGGCGTCGTCCACGGGGATGGCGGAGGCGTGGCGCACCTCCGCGTCCGCGAAGGCGCCGGCGGGGTGGGTCCAGCCCAGGCGCGCGTCCAGCGAGTGCGGCGCGATCCCCGGGACGCGGTTGCCGTCCAGCGTGGCGCCGGCGGCCGCGTAGTCGCGGAAGCGCGCGTCGGTCCAGGCGTACGCCAGGCGCGCGGTCACGCCGGCCGGCAGGGCAACCGAGGCGCCTAGCTCCACCCCGCGATGCCGAGCGGAGCCGGCGTTGCGGAAGAACTGCCGCCCGGGGGCGCCCTCCACCTCGAACGGGACCAGCGCGTCGCGCACGGCGGCGGTGTACGCGGCCAGCTCCCAGGCCCCCCGCGCGCCGAGCCGCCCCTTCGCCCCGGCCTCGTACGACAGGGTGCGCTGCGGCCGGAGGGCCAGGTTGAAGCCGCCGGCGCGGTCGGGGCGGTTCGCCAGCTCGGTGGTGGTGGGCGTCTCGAAGGCGGTGGCGGCGTTGGCGTACAGCGACACGGCCTCCGTGGCGGCGAGCGTCAGCCCCACCGTGGGGCTCCAGGCGTCCATCGTCCGCGAGCCCGAGTCGTCCGGGTTGGCGGCGGTGGCGGGGAGCCGGTCGTCCACGGCGAAGCGGAAGCGGTCGTAGCGCAGCGCGGCCAGCGCGTCCAGCCGCGCGCCGAGCGGCACCGCCACCTGCGCGAACGCCGCCGTCCCCGTTACCCGCTCGCGCTGGTCCAGCTCCAGCGCGCCCCGCTCCCCGGCCAGGTTGGCGAAGTTGCGGCGGCGGTCGCGCTGCGCCTCGGCCTCGGCGCCGGCGGTCCAGCGCAGCGCCCCGGCGCCCAGCGGCCGCGCCGCGGACCAGGCGGCGCGCGCGCCGCCGCCGCGCCGCGCCAGGTCGATGATCGTGGTGGGGATCGGGTTGTCGATCTCCCGCGCCACGCCGTGGGCGGACAATTCCAGCGTCCCGGCGCCGGTCTCCCCGCGCCAGGACAGGCCGGCCTGCGCCTGCCGCCCCTCCTCGCCGGTGCGCTGCACGCGGTTGCGCGCGAAGGCGCGGGTGCGGTCCACCCGCAGCAGCGAGTCGGATAGGGAGCCGGGGTTGAGGGCGTCGTAGCGCACCGCGCTCAGCGCCAGGCGCAGCTCGCCGCGCGCGCCGCGGCGCCCCAGCTGCGCGTGCAGCAGGGTGTTGTCCGCCTTGCTGTGCTCGCGGTAGCCGCCGTAGGCGAGCCGCGTCCCGCCGGCCCGGTACGTCCAGCCGCCCGCCGTGCCGCCCACCGCTCCCTGCGTCCGCAGCAGCCCGTCGCCCCCGGCCACCACGCGGCCCTCGGCGCCCAGCGGACCCGGCGGGGGCGGCGCCGTGAACAGCTGCACCACGCCGCCCGCGGCGTTGCCGTACAGCGCCGATGCCGGGCCGCGCACCACCTCCGCCCGGCCCAGCGTGCCGGGGTCCACGTGGTTCAGCGTGGTCTGCCCGTCGGGGAGGGTGGCGGGGATCCCGTCCACCAGCACCCGCACCCCGCGCACCCCGAACTGCGCCCGCGCCCCGAAGCCCCGCACCGAGATCCGCTCCCCCAGCGCGTAGTTGAAGCGGTTGCTCACCTGCACCCCGGGGATCCCGCCCAGCGCCTCGTCCAGCGCCAGCCCCGGGCGGGCGCGGCGGATCTCGTCCTCCCCCGCAACCGACACGGCGTAGGGCGCGCGCAGCAGCGGCAGCGGCGTGCGCAGCACCCGCACGGCGAGGGTGTCCAGCCGCACCTCCGGGAGCGTGTCGGGCGCGGGGGCCTGCGCGGCGGCCACGGCGGGCGCGAGGAGCAGGGCGGCGGCGATGAGCGGGAGGCGGCGTGCGGGCATGGGGCGTCGGTGGAGGAGCTCGGGGGCGGCGGGGTTCCGGACGCCGCGGCGGGCGAGCAAGATTCGCGCGCGGCGGGGCGGGGGGTGTATCTTTGGGCGGGGCCGCGCCGCGAGGGCGGGGCCCGCGACCCGCTGCCCAGCCCGCAGGATGCCGGACCGAGATCCACCCGCAGTCGACCCCGCGGCCCCGTTCGCGCCGCCCCCGATGCTCCGGAGCGACCTGGTCTTCGGGGGCGTGGCGGTGCTCGCCCTGCTGCTCGCCCTGGCGTTCTTCGTGGCGGGGAAGACGGACGGGGGCGAGGCCCCGCCGCCTCCTCGCATCACCCTGGTGGAGCCGCGCGACGGCTCCATGGTGTCGGGCGCGTTCGCCCTGGTCTTCGAGACCCCGGCGCGCATGGTCCGCGACTCCGCCGGGTGGCTCGCCGACGGGCGATTCCACCTGCACGCCACCGTCGGCGAGGTGGAGCTGATGGCCGGCGCCGCCGACATCGAGCCGCTGGGGGGACGGCGCTTCCGCTGGAACATCCCCGGGCTCCCGCCCGGGGAGCACCGCATGCGGCTGCAGTGGTCGGGCCCGGACCACCGCACGCTGCGCGAGGGGGGCTCCGCGCCCTTCACCCTGCTGGTGCGCTGACGCGGCGCGGCGGGGGCGCCGGCGGGCGCTCCCGCCGGGACCAACCGTTTGACATGCACCTGGCCGGAGCGTACACTTTCCCTTCCTTCCGTCCGCGTCCGTTTCCCTCGCGGCCAGTCGTCCCCTCCTCCCCGGAGCCCCCAATGTCCCTGAGCCACCTGCGTCCGCTCTCCTTCGGCGAGATCCTGGACGGCGCCTTCGTGCTGTACCGCCGCCACCTGGGCACGATGTTCGTGGCGACGCTGGTGCCGTTCCTTCCTCCCGTGCTCTTCTGGCTCCTGGTCGGCGCAACGATCGGCGGCACTTCCGACCTGGAAGGGCTCTCGACGGCGGCCAACCTGTTGCTGATGCCGTACTCGCTCCTGGCGACGGTGGTCGTGTGGGGGGCGCTCATGCACCTGGCCTCCCGGGCCTACCTGGGCGGCGAGGTGTCGCTGGGGGAAGGCTTCCGGACCGCGCTCCGCCGCTTCCTGCCCCTGCTCGTTTCCGGCGTCGTCGTGTACGTTCTGTTCGTTCTGGGTCTCGTTCTGTTCGTCGTGCCGGGCGTCATCGCCGGCATCGTATTCTTCGCGGCGTGGCAGGCGGTGGTGATCGAGGGCAAGGGTCCGTTCGCCGCCATGAGTCGCTCGCGGCAGCTGGCCCGGGGCGCGTGGAAGCGGATCTTCGGAGTCACGCTCGTCGCGCTGGTGATCGCCTTCATGCCCACCATGCTGGGCACGGCCGCCGTGATCGGATTCTACGGGATGGAGGCGTTCAGCGGGCCGGCCCTGGAGGTCGCCGCGACCGTCGGATGGCCGTTCGTCGCCATGAACGTGCTGGGCACCGTGCTTTCCGCGCTCACCTACCCGTACTTCGCCACCGTGATGACGCTGCTCTACTACGACCGGCGCGTCCGCACCGAGGCGCTGGACCTGGAGATGGCCACGGAGCGGCTGGGCGCCACGGTCTGAGCGGGCGGCGACCGTGTCCCTCTCCCACCTGCGCCCCCGCACCGCCGGGGAGATCCTGGACGGCGCCTTCGTGCTGTACCGCACGCACTTCGGCGTGCTGGTGGGCGCCACGCTGCTTCCCCACCTCCCGCTCCTGGCGTACCGGGCGATCGGTCCGGCGGCCGGCCTCACGGACGCGGCGGGGTGGGAGGCCGTCGCCGTGGTCTACGACCGGCTGGCGACCCTCCTGTACTGGGGCGCGCTGGCGCACCTGTGCGCCGCGGCCGTGCAGGGCGGCGAGCCGTCCGTCGCCGCGGCGTACCGGCGCGCCCGCGGCCTGTTCTGGCTCCTCCTGGGGCAGAGCATCCTGGCGGGGCTGCTGACCGGGCTCGCGACGCTCGCCCTGATCGTCCCGGGGATCGCCGTGTACCTGCTGTACTTCCTCGCCCCCCACGTCATGGTGGTGGAGGGGCTGGGCGTCTCCGACTCGCTGGACCGCTCCTGGAGCCTGGTGCGCGCCGAGTGGCGCCGCGTGGCCGGGGTGCTCGCGGTGACCGCGGTGATCTTCCTGCTCCCGTTCCTCCTGGTGGGCGCCGTGGAGGAGATGGCGGGGACCGGGTCGGTGTGGGTCGCGACCGCGTCCGGCGTTCTCCAGGTGCTGCTCTACGTGCTCGCCTACCCCTTCGCGGCCGCCTCCGCCACCCTGCTGTACTTCGACTGCCGCGTCCGCTCCGAGGCGCTGGACCTGGTCGCCGCCGCCGACGCGCTCCCGGCGCGCGCCTGATGCAGCGCAGGCTCCCCGGCGCGCCCGAGGTGGAGCGGGCGCTGGACGAGGTGTACGCCCGCCCCGAGTTCGCGGAGCGCACCCTCCCCGGCCCCCTCCAGTGGCTGTCCGACCGCTGGGCGGAGGTCAGGGCCTGGTTCGGGGAACTGTTCGACGGCTTCCTGGAGCTGGACGGCACCGCCCCCGTGCTCTTCTGGCTGATGGTGGGCGCCCTGGCGCTGGGCGCGCTGCTCATCCTGGGCCACTTCGTCGTGGCGGCGCAGGGGTCGTGGCGCGGCCGCGAGCGCCGCGCCCGCGCGGAGGGCGCGGGCGCGGCGGCCGGGCCGCGCGGCGCCACCGACTGGGAGGCGGAGGCCCGCCGCGCCGCCGCCGAGGGGCGCCTGCGCGACGCGGCGCTCGCCCTGTACCAGGCGCTGCTGCTGCGGCTGGACGCCCGCGGCGCGGTGAGGTACGACGCCTCCAAGACGCCGGGCGACTACCGCGCCGAGGCCCGCGCCCGGCCCGACGCCGCCCGCGTGCTGGACGACTTCCTGCGCGGCTTCGAGCCGGTGGCCTTCGGCGGGCGGCCGCTGGACGCGTCCGGGTACGAGGCGCTGCGCCGCGCCGCGGGGCAGGGGGGCGCCCTTGGGTAGCGGGCGCGACCGGCTGCTGATGGTGGCGCTGATCGTCATCGTCGCGGTCCTCGCGCTGCTGGCGGCGCCCGCGCAGGACGGGGGGGACGCGGACCTGCGCCCCTCCACCTTCCACGACGGCGAGGCCGGCGCCCGCGCCCTGTACCTGACGCTGGAGGAGCTGGGCGTGCGCGTGGACCGCCGCCTGGCCCCGTACGTGGACGCGGAGCCGCTGCGCGGCGGGCCCCTGGTGCTCATGGCCCCGGCCGAGCCGCCCACCCCGGAGGAGCTCCGGGCGCTGCGCGCCTGGGTGGAGGGCGGGGGGACGCTGCTGTACGTCGCCCGCCCGGACGACCCAACGCTGGAGGAGTTCGGGCTCGTGCTCGCCGACCTGGCGCCGGACTCGCTGCGCGGCCCGGCGCGCCTGGCCTGGGACGGCAGGACCGCCACCCCCGCCATGCACACCGTGTCGCTGGAGACCGGGCCGGTGCGGGGCTTCCGCCGGGCCTTCGCGGACAGCTCCGCCGCCTGGGAGCGCCACGGCGCGGACGCGCTGTTCACCACCTCCGGCGGCGACGCCACGGTGGTGGCCTTCGGGGTGGGGAAGGGCGGGGTGGTCGCCTGGAGCGACGCGGAGCCGCTGCGCAACCGCTCGCTGCGCGAGAGCGGCGGGGCGCTCGCCTTCGCCCGCGCGGCCGCGCTGTCCGTGTCGCGCGGCGACACGACCGCGCCCAGCTACGGCGACACGCTGTGGTTCGACGAGTACCACCAGGGCTACCACGGCGGCGGCAGCGCCGTGTCCGCCACCCTCCGCTTCCTGCGCGAGCAGCCCGCGGGGCACCTGGCGCTCCAGCTGGGCGCCGCGGCGCTGCTCCTCCTGCTGTCCGCCGGGTGGCGCTTCGGCGCGCCCGTCCCCCCGCCCCCCGCCCGCCGCCGCTCGCCGCTGGAGCACGTGGAGGCGCTCGCGGGCGCCTACCGGCAGGCCGGCGCCCGCGCCACCGCCCGGCGGCTCCTCCTGTCCGGGCTGGCGCGCCGGCTGGGGCGCGCCGGGCCCCGCGACGCCCGCGGCGAGGGCGAGCTGCTGGAGCGCCTGGGAGAGCGCCTCCCGGTGGGCCGCGAGGCCGCGCGCACCGTGCGCGACGAGTGGGCAAAGGGCGACCGGGCGGACCTGGTGGCCCTGTCCCGCGACGTGGACCGACTCCTTTCCGAGGTGAAGCGAACGTGACGACCCCCATTCCCGACGCCGTGGCCTCCGACCGCGCCGTGGAGGTGCTGAACCGGCTGCGCGGCGTGGTGCTCGGGCAGGACGCGGTGCTCCGGCAGATGCTGGTGGCGCTGCTGGCCGGAGGCCACGCCCTGCTGGAGGGCGTCCCCGGCACCGCGAAGACGCTGGCGATCCGCTCGCTGGCCATGGCGCTGGAGCTGCGCTTCGGCCGCGTGCAGTTCACCCCGGACCTGATGCCCACAGACCTGGTGGGGGTGAACATGCTGGACGAGAGCCGCCGCGAGTTCGTGTACCACCCGGGCCCGGTGTTCACCGACCTGCTGCTGGCCGACGAGATCAACCGCGCCCCGGCGAAGACGCAGGCGGCGCTGCTGGAGGCCATGGCCGAGCGGCAGGTGACCACCGACGGCACCACGCGCCCGCTCCCGCCGGCGTTCACGGTGTTCGCCTCGCAGAACCCGGTGGAGTACGAGGGCACCTACCCGCTCCCGGAGGCGCAGCTGGACCGCTTCCTCCTCAAGATCGTCATCGGCTACCCGGGCGAGGACGCGGAGCGGGCGATCCTGGACCGCTACGCCGACGGCTTCAGCGCGGACCGGGCGGAGAGCTACGGCGTGGAGCCGGTGATGACCGCCGCCGAGCTGCTGGCGCTGCGCCGCTCCGTGGCCGCGGTGCACGTGGAGCCCGCGGTGCGCGACTACGTCACCCGCATCGTCCGGTCGACGCGCGAGGAGCCCAGCTTCGCCCTGGGGGCCAGCCCGCGCGCCGGGGTGGCGCTCTTCCTCGCCTCCCGCGCCGAGGCGCTGCTCGCCGGGCGCGACTTCGTCACGCCGGACGACGTCAAGTCGCTCGCCCTCCCCGTGCTCCGCCACCGGGTGATGCTCACCCCCGAGGCCGAGGTGGAGGGGATGACCGCGGACGAGCGCATCTCCGCGCTGCTCCAGACGCTCCCCGCCCCGCGCGACTGACCGCCCCTTCCCGGAGCCACCCCGATGAAGAAGCTGCTCGCGCTGGCCCTCGCCGTGGCCCTGGGGCTGCTGCTCGCGCTCAATCCCTCCGAGGCGGAGCACCGGGCGCGCTTCGGCGCGGCGTTCCGCGCCGACCACCCGGTGCTCAGCCTGTTCGGCGCGGACCGGGTGGCGCCGTCGCTCCTCGCCTACCGCAGCTACGGCGTCGCGTCCGTGGGCCGCGTGGGCGACCGGGTGGCCACCGTGGGCGTGCTGGGCACGGTGCGCGTCCGCGAGCTGGACATGGAGAAGCTGGGCGAGGAAGCCGGCGCGCAGGGCAAGCAGGGCGTCAAGGAGTTCCTGGACGGGGTGCGCGCGGGCGTGGAGGGGGAGCAGTAAGTTGTCGACGGGAGCAGCGATCACCGGGTACCAGAGACAGCTCGGAACCGCTTCCATCACGTGCGGTATGATTCGTGGTCCGGAGTACGGGGCAGGGTGCAACCAGATGGGGATTCGAAGATGAGCGCCACACCGCTTGCCGAGCTGCTGAAGCTCACAGAGGCCGAGCGCATCCAGCTCGCGCAGGACCTATGGGACAGCATCCCCGCCCGGTCGGAAGCACTTCCTCTCGATGAGGAACAGCTCCGGGAGATGGAGCGGCGCCTGGCCGAGCACCATGCGAATCCTGCTTCTTCAATTCCGTGGGAAGAGGCCCGGGCCAGGCTCCGTGAGCGCTTCGGCGCGTGAGCCTGCGCCTCGTCGTGCGGCCCGAAGCCCTGGAAGAGATCTCCGAGGCCGCGGCATGGTACGAAGGACGCGCCGCGGGTTTGAGCGCCGAATTCCTACGGGCACTGGATGTCGGTCTTGCCTCCGTCAAGCGTAATCCGCTCCAATACCCCATCGTACGCAAGCCCCTGCGCCGCGCTCTCCTGCGCAGGTTCCCTTACAGCCTGATCTTTAGCGCCTCGGACGAAGAGGTCGTCGTGGTGGCGTGCGCGCACTGGCGTCAGGATCCACGGCGCTGGTACAGGCGACGCTGACCTTTTCGACGGCAGCCCGCCGGGGGGACCGTTCGTCTGCTTCCGCTAACTCGTTGCAATGTTTATATTTCAGAACTAAAGCTAAAGCCCTCCGGGGTGCTCGGCCCGTTCCTCGAACCACCGTCTCCATGACGCTTCATCTCTCCAGGCGCCTGCTCCCGGGCGTGCTCGGCATCGGCGTGCTCGCCGCGGCCGCGGCCCCCGGGCTCCACGCGCAGTCCGCCGCGGTGCCCGCGCTCGGCATCGACACGGCCGGCTTCGACCGGGGCGTCCGCCCGCAGGACGACTTCTTCCGCTACGTGCACGGCGGCTGGCTCCGGACCACGGAGATCCCGGCCGACCGCAGCAGCCTGGGCAGCTTCGACCTGCTCGGCGAGCAGAGCAGCGCCGCCATGCGCGCCATCGTCGAGCGGGCCGCCGCCACCCCGGACAAGCGGCCCGGCAGCGAGCTGCAGAAGGTGGGCGACCTGTACCTGAGCTACATGGACACCGCGGCCATCGAGGCGGCGGGGATCCGGCCGGTGCAGGGCCAGCTGGCGCAGGTCGCCGCGCTGTCCGACCGCCGCCAGCTCCCGGAGCTGTTCGCGGCGCTCGCGCGGGTCGGCGTGCAGACCCCGTTCGGCTTCAGCGTCCGCCAGGACCCCAGGGTCGCCACGCGCTACATCGCCGCGGTGAGCCAGGGCGGGCTGGGGCTGGCGGACCGCGACTACTACCTGAAGCAGGACGCCAATTTCCAGGAGACCCGCGCCGCGTACCAGCGGTACGTGGAGACGCTGTTCCGCCTGGCCGGCCAGCCCGACCCGGCCGGCGCCGCACGCGGCGTGATCGCGCTGGAGACGCAGCTCGCCGGCCGGCACTGGGACCGCGCCCGCTCGCGCGACCGCGAGGCCACCTACAACCTCCGGACCGCGGCCGAGCTGGACCGGCTCACCCCCGGCTTCTCGTGGACCCGCTTCCTGCGGGCCGCCGGGGCCGAGAAGACCCCGGGCGTGGTGGTGTCGCAGCCCGACTACCTGCAGGCCATGGACAGCATCCTGGGGCGCACGCCGCTCCCCGTGGTGAAGCAGTACCTCGCCTTCAAGGTGCTGGACGACGCCGCGGCCGTGCTGCCGCGCGCCTTCGCGCAGGCCCGCTTCGACTTCCGCGACCGGGTGCTGTCCGGCGTCCAGGCCCCGCGCCCCCGCTGGAACCGCGCCGTGACCGCGGTGAACCGCAACCTGGGCGAGGCGGCCGGGCGGCTGTACGTGGAGCGCCACTTCACGCCGGCGCAGAAGGCCCGCATGGAGACGATGGTGGCGAACCTGCTCGCCGCCTACCGCGAGGGGATCGACCGGCTGGACTGGATGAGCCCCGCCACCAAGGCCGAGGCGCAGGCCAAGCTGGCCAGGTTCACCGTCAAGATCGGCTACCCCGAGCGCTGGCGCGACTACTCCAGCCTGGAGGTCCGCCCCGGCGACCTGGCGGGCAACCTGCGGCGCGCCAGCGAGTTCCGCTTCGCGGAGATGGTCGGCCGGCTGGGCGGGCCCATCGACCGGGGCGAGTGGGGGATGACCCCGCAGACGGTCAACGCGTACTACAGCAGCACGATGAACGAGATCGTGTTCCCGGCCGCCATCCTCCAGCCGCCGTTCTTCAACCCGGACGCGGACGACGCGGTCAACTACGGGGCCATCGGCGCGGTGATCGGGCACGAGATCAGCCACGGCTTCGACGACCAGGGCTCGCGCTCCGACGGCGAGGGCAACCTGCGCAACTGGTGGTCGGACGCCGACCTGGCCGAGTTCAAGAGCCGCGGCGACGCGCTGGTGGAGCAGTACGGCGCCTTCGAGCCCGTGCCCGGCACGCGCATCAACGGGCGGCTCACGCTGGGCGAGAACATCGGCGACCTGAGCGGCGTCACCATGGCGTACAACGCCTACCGGCGCTCGCTGGGGGGCAGGGAGGCGCCGACCATCGGCGGCTTCACCGGCGACCAGCGGTTCTTCCTGGGGTTCGCGGGGATCTGGCGGGCCAAGGAGCGCGACGAGTCGCTCCGGCGGCAGCTGCTCAGCGATTCGCACTCGCCGGGTGAGTTCCGCACCAACGTGCCGCTGCGCAACATGCCGGAGTTCCACGCCGCGTTCGGCGTCAAGGAGGGCGACGGCATGTACCTGCCGGCCGAAAAGCGCGTGAAGGTCTGGTAAGTCGTCCCGTGGCGATGTAGTATGAGCCGGGTCCCGGGTTTCTTTCCGGGGCCCGGCTTTTTTGGGACGGCACTGCTTCGGACAGCGGGTTCGGGCGTGCCCCCGGCTGGCGCCGGGGTCGGGCTGCGGCTCCGTAGCGGACGAAACTACCGTCCGCAACGGAGTCGAGCCCCGGCGGAAACCGCCCCGCCGGGTCTCGCCCCTTCGGGCCGACATCCCTCACGCAACTTCCGCTGCGAATTCGGCATCGGCAGTTGCGCCAGACCTGCACGACCCTGGCAAGTCGAAGGTATTGCTGTGGCAGTCGATTCGGTGGAACTCGCCAGCGCAGAGAAGCGCCTCGCGGATCTGGTGCAGATGGTAGCCAACGGCGCCGAGATTCTCATAACCCGCGACGGCCTCCCCGTCGCGCGGCTTGTGCCCGTGGGCCCGGCTGAGCCCGACCGGGTGCCGGGGAGTGCGAGGGGGCTGTTCACCGTCCCCGACGATTTCGACGCGCCAGTGCAAGACTTCAGCGACTACTGACAAGGCACCCGCAGTTGTTCCCTCTCCCAGAATTGGGAGAGGGTGGCGGCTCTAAGGCCGCCGGGTGAGGGCCGTTCGGCCTCCACCATTCCCTCCGATATTTGCTCCCGTGCCCCTTCCCACCCGCCGCTTCCTCGCGCTCCTCGCCGCCGCCTCGCTCCTCTTCCTGGTGGACGCGCGGGTGGCGCTCGCCGTGGATGCCGTGCTGCTGCTGGCGGCGGCGGCGGACGCGCTGGGGGCGCCGCGCGGCGCCCGGCTGCGGGTGGAGCGGCGCGCGCCGGAGCGCATCGCGCTGGGGGGGACGGCGGAGGTGAGGCTGCGGATGACGAACGCCACCGACCGGGCGGTGCGCGCGCGGCTGACGGACGACCTGCCGGCGCTGCTGGAGCGGGAGGGGGACGAGGTGTGGGAGCTCGTGGTGCCCGCGCGGCGGGAGGCGGACGTCACGTACCGGGTGGCAGCGCGGGAGCGGGGGGACGCCGCGTACGGCGACGTGCACCTGCGGGTGGCCGGGGCGCTGGGGCTGGTGTGGGTGCAGCGGCGGGAGCGGCGGGCGGACCCGCTGCGGGTGCAGCCGGGGGTGCTGGAGGTGAGGCGCCACCGGCTGCTGGGGATGCGGCACCGGCTGCGCGACGCGGGGATCCGCAGCGTCCGGCAGCGGGGGGAGGGCGGGTCGTTCGAGTCGCTGCGCGACTACGTGCGCGGCGACGACCCCCGCACGCTGGACTGGAAGGCGAGCGCCCGCCGCGCCACCCTCACCATCCGCCAGTACGAGGCGGAGCGGCGGCAGAACGTCCTGCTCGCCATCGACGCGGGGCGGCTGATGACGCAGCGCATCGGCGGGCGGGCGCGCATCGACCACGCCCTGTCCGCCGCGCTGCTGCTGGCCGACGTGGCCGCGTCGCACGGCGACCGGGTGGGGCTGCTGGTGTTCGCCGACCGGGTGGAGCAGTACCTGCCGCCCTCGCAGGTCACCCTGTCGCGCCTGGCGGACGCGCTGGGGAGCGTGCAGGCCCGCATGGTGGAGCCCAACTACCCCGCCGCCTTCACCTACCTGGCCAGGCAGCTCCGCCGCCGCTCGCTGCTGGTGCTGTTCACCGACGTCATCGACGCCGAGGCCTCCGGCGCCCTGGTGAGCCACCTGATCCGCTCCGCGCGGCGCCACCTCCCCCTCGCCGTCGCCATCCGCAACCCCGAGCTGGAGGCCGCGGCCACCGCCGCCGCCGCGGACGAGCCGGCGGTGTTCCGCCGCGCCGCCGCCGAGGAATTGCTGGAGGCACGCGCCGCGGCGCTGGCCGCCATGCAGCGCGCCGGGGTGCTGGTGGCCGACACGCGCCCGCAGGACGCCGTCCCCGCCGTGGTCAACCGCTACCTGGAAGTGAAAAAGCGGGCGCTCCTGTAGAGCGCCCGCCCCGGGCCGCCGGCCGCGCGCGGCGGAGCGCTCAGCCCTGCTGCTGCGAGGCGCGCCGCCGGGTCTCCTCGCGCTCCAGCTTCTGGCGCAGCGAGTCGGTGGAGCTGCGCAGGTGGTTGCGCGCCGGCATCAGGTACTCGCGCACCTGCTCGCGGTCGTGGATGGGGAGCCGGGACCCGCGGCCGACCGCCTGGTCCAGGAGCTCCAGCGCGTCCAGGGCGAGCCCCAGGACGTCGTCCAGGTGGTGCGCGGCGGGTTTGACGTTGTGTGCCATTGAGTGGGGACGAGTGCGGGACGCGGCGGACATTGCGCCCGCCTCGGGCCATTCCGGTGCGCTACAAGATCGCATGCAAGCGGCCTGTTGTCAACTATGTCCACTATTGGCCCGTGCACACCGTCCCCAAAGAGCGGAGCCCCCGGCGACGATTCGCCGGGGGCTCCCCCGCGTGGCGGCCGGCCTGGGACGGGCTACTGCTGCGGCGTCCGCAGCGTCCCGGCGGCCAGGTCCAGCTCGTCGAAGGGGACCACCTCCGCGCCGGGGAAGCGCCTGCGCACGTCCTCCAGCAGCTGGTCGGCGCGGCCGACGATCACCACCTGCGGCTTCGCCGCCGCCAGTCGGGCGCCGAAGCGCTGCACGTCGCGCGGCGTCACCGCCTGCAGCTCCCGCCCGAGGCGCGCCACCCGCTCCAGCGGCACCCCTCGCGCCGCCAGCATCCCCACCGCCGTCGCAAGCCCGTCCGTGGTCTGGAGCTCGCGGGCCAGCGTGCCCACCACGAAGGCGCGCCGCGCCGCCAGCTCCGCCGCGGTGGCCGGCTCCGCCGCCAGCCCCGCCATCCCCGCGGCCAGCAGCGTGGCCGCCTCCCCCGCGGCGGCGTTGGGCACCGTCGCCGACACGAACAGCGTCCCCGCGTCGCGGCGGGCGTCCAGCCGGGCGCGCAGCGCCTGCGCCAGCGGGCGCTCCCGGCGCAGGGGGCCGGCCAGGCGCGCGCTCCAGCCGCCGCCCAGCACCGCCCCGGAGACCAGGGCGCGGAAGTAGTCCGCGTCCGCCACCCCCGGCGCGGGGGCGGCCAGCGTCACCGTGGCCTCCGCCGCCTCGGGCATGTCGATCACCACCACCCGCTGCTGCGCGGCCGCCGCGGGCCTGCCGCGGGTGGGCTGCGGCAGGGGGCCGGCGGGCTTCGCCCATCCCCCGAAGAGCCGCTCCGCCAGCGCGAAGGCGGCCTCGGGCCGGACGTCGCCCGCGAACACCAGCACAGCGTTGTCGGGGCGGTAGTGCGCCGCGTGGAAGCGGACCACGTCGTCGCGGGTGATGCGCTGCACCGACTCCTGCGTCCCGAACGACGGGTGCCCGTACGCCGTGATGCCGAAGAGGAGCCGCGCCGTCGCGAGCTCCCCCAGCCCCTGCGCCTGCCCGAAGCGGGCGAACGCCCGGCGGGCCGCCGCCTCGTTGAACAGCGTCACGTCGCGCTGGGGGAGCGCCGGCGCCATGGCGCACTCGGCCAGCAGCGCGGCGGCCCGGTCCAGGCGCGAGGCCGGCGCGGTGGTCATCAGGCGGGTGGCGTCCCAGTCGGCCGAGGCGGTCAGCATGGCCCCCAGCGCCGCGGCCTCCTGCGCCACCTGCGGGCGCGCCTGCGTGCCGCGCATCGCCAGCGTGGCGGTGAAGTCGGCGAGCCCCGCCAGCCCCGCCGGGTCGGACTCGGCGCCGCTGCGCAGCAGGAGCTGCGCGGTCGCCAGCGGCACGTCCGCCTGCTCGGCCACGATCACCCGCAGCCCGTTGGCGAGCGTGCGCTCCGCGGGGCGCGCCAGGGCGAAGGGCTGCTGCGCCGGCGCCGCCGGACGCTGCGCCGCCGCGGGGAGCGCCCCCGCGGCAAGGAGCGCGGCCAGCGCCGCGCCGCGGATCCCCCTGCGTACCGCGCTCATCGCCCCCCTCCCGTGGTGGCGCCCTGCGTCCCCCCGCCCGCCGGCGCGCGCCGCGCCGACTCGGGGAGGTAGTGCAGGACGTAGAACCGGTTCTCGGCGGCCCAGCGCCGCATCACCCGCTGCACGTCGGCCGGGGTCACGGCCAGGATCGCCGGCACCACGCCGTTGACGCGCGCCGGGTCGCCGGCCCACACCGCGGCCTGCCCCAGCGCGTCCGCCTTGCCGACGTTGGTCTCCAGGCGCCGCAGCTGCTCGGTGGCCATGCGCGCCTTGACGCGCTCCAGCTCCGCCGCGGGCACCGGCTCGTCGCGCAGCCTCGCCACCTCGGCGCGCAGCGTCTGCTCCAGCTTCTCCGCGGTGCTCTCGCGCGTCCCGATCGCCGTCAGCGTGAACGCCCCCGGCCCCACCCGCGGCAGCACGTTGGCGCTGACCCCCGCGGCCAGGCGCGGCTGCGCCGCGACCAGCGCGCGCTGCAGGCGCGCCTGCCCGTCGCCGGCGAGCAGCGCCCGGGCCACCCGCAGCGCAGCCATGTCCTCGCCCGCCTCCCCCGGGGTGGGGAAGCTGAGGGCGACGGCCGGCGCCTGCACCCGGCCGTACCCCGTCTCCCGCTGCTCCGCCGTGCGCTCGGGCGCGTCGACCGGGGTGCGCCGCAGCGGCTCCGCCGGGCGGGCCAGGGCGCCGAACCAGCGGTCCACCCAGGCGTCCAGCCGCGCCGGCTCGAAGTCGCCCACCACCACCAGCGTCACGTTGTCCGGCCGGAAGTGGCGCGCCGCGTGGGCCCTCACCTCCTCCAGCGTCACCCCGGCCAGCTCCTCGATGCTCCCGATGTCCAGGCCGCGGTACGGCCCGCCGGTGAACGAGCCGCGCTGGAGCATGGCCTGGAAGGGGCCGAGGGGCGGCTGCTGGAACTCGCCGCGGATCTCTCCGTTGACCGCCTCCCGCTCGAAGGCCAGCAGGCTGTCGTTGGGCGCGAGCCCCCTCAGCCGGTCGGCCTCCGCCCACAAAAAGGTCTCCAGGTACGACGAGGGGACCTCCTGGTACACGGCGATCCCGTCCACCCAGGCCGTGGACTGGCTCCCCGGCGTCGCCGGCCACCCCACGTCCTCGGCCATCTGCACCATCTCGCCGGGGCGGACGCCGCGCGAGCCCTGGAACATCAGGTGCTCCACCAGGTGCCCCATCCCGCTCCGCCCCGGCGGGTCGTCGCGGGCGCCCACCCCGTACCACGCCTGCACGGCCACGGTGGGGGTGCCGCGGTCCTGCACGCTGAGCACGCGCAGGCCGTTGGGGAGGGTGCGGTCGCGGAACTGGACGCGGGGGACGTCGGGGAGCGACTGCGCGGCGGGGCGCGCCGGGGCGCCTGCCAGCGCCGCCGCCGCGCAGAACAGCGCCAGGCTCGCGCGTGTGCGGGACATCGGGGTCCTTCCTTCCGGTGTGGGAGGCACGGCGGGACCGTCCGGGGACGGGGCGCGGAAACCGGGGTCGTACATTCGTGTCGCAAACTATGCCCGGGCGGGGGCGAGCGCAACGGGAGGAGCCGGCGCTCCTCCCGTGGTCCCGCGGATCCCGCGGCCGCGCTACGCCGGCCGTCCCGCCTCCGCCAGCAGCTCCGAGACGCGGAACAGCGAGAGCACCCGGTGCCCGTCCCGCTCGATCGCCTCCCGGCCGCCGCCCTCGCGGTCCACCAGCGCCAGCACGCCCAGCACCTCGCCACCCTCCGCCCTCACCGCCTCGATGGCGCGGAGCGCGCTCCCGCCGCTGGTCACCACGTCCTCCACCACCACCACCCGGTCGCCCGCCGCGAAGCACCCCTCGATCCGCCGCCCCGTGCCGTGGTCCTTGGGCTCCTTGCGCACCGAGAAGGCGTTGACCGGGCGCCCGGCGATCCACGAGGCGTGCGCCACCGCGTACGCCACCGGGTCGGCGCCCATGGTGAGCCCGCCCACCGCGGCCGGCGCCAGCCCCTCCCGCTCCAGCAGCTCCAGCCCCAGCCGCCCCACCAGGTACTGGCCCTCCGCGTGGGTGGTGGTGGTGCGGCAGTCGATGTAGTAGCTGCTGCGCGCGCCGGAGGCCAGGACGAAGTCGCCCAGGCGCAGGGAGCGCTCCAGCAGCAGGCGGAGCAGGCGGTCGCGGTCGCTCACGGCATCTCCGGGCTCGGGGTGGGGATCTCGATCCACTCTTCCAGCGTCTTCGGCACGGGATAGGGGTCCCCGAACGACTCGTGCAGCGCCATGATGGCCGCCAGCGCCGCCGGGTCCTCGCGCAGGTCCGCCTCCGTGCCGAACTCCAGGAACTCCAGGTACAGGTCCGGCACGGCGGCCGCGCGGAAGCGCCAGGCGTGGGCGCCGCGCGCCGTGGCCGCGGCGTGCAGCAGCCCCCAGGCGGCGTCGTACTCGTCGCGCCGCTCCGGCCCCACGGAGCGGCGGATGCTCACCAGGCGCCGCTCGCGCTCGGGCGCGCTCACGTGCGTCCCTCCCTGCGCGGCCGGGAGCGCCGCAGCAGCTGCCCGATCACGAACGCCCCCACCCGCGACAGCGGCGAGGGGCGGAAGCGCGCGGCGAAGCGCTGCGGCCCGCGGATCAGCAGGTCCACCTCGACCGGGCGCAGCCGGCGGCTGCGCACGGCGAAGTGCAGCCGGTCCATCTCGTCGCGCAGCTCGGCGGTGGCCTTGCGGTCGCCGGTCCAGACGATGCGCTCCGCCGCCTCGCGCGCGCGGTCCAGCAGGAACTGGGCGCGCAGGTACTCGCGGGGCCTCACCTCGCCACCGGCCCGCACCGCGTCGTGGTACTCGTCGGCCAGCTCCTCCAGCAGCTCGTCCAGCACCACGGCCCAGGTGGAGGGCTGGTCCAGCTCGCTGGCCTCCATCCCCCGCGCCACGATGCGGTCCACGGCGCGCTTGAAGCGCAGCGTGGCCTCCACCACCCCGTCGTCGTCCTCGGGCAGCTCGGCCAGGAAGTCCACGATGGCGTCGTACACCCGCGCCGCGGCCACCGCGTCCAGCGCGTCGATCTGGTCCACCAGGTCGCTGACGCGCGCGACGATCCCCTCCCGGAAGCGGTCCGCCGGCGCCGGGCGGTGCTCCAGGTAGTGGCCGATCTCGGCGTCGATCAGGGCCTCCAGGATGACCAGCTTCGCGTAGGTGTCGGCCTTCATTCGCCGTGTTCCGGGTGTACGGTTCCGCCGCCTTTTCGGCGGCAGCCTCCAAAGCTCTCCCCGGGCAGGTTTCGAGTCAAGTCACGATTTCCGGAACGGCATCGAGCTGACGGTTCGGGCGTGCCCCCGGCTGCGCCGGGGTCGGGCTGCGGCTCCGTAACGCACGGTACAACTGTGCGTAACGGAGGCGAACCCCAACGGTACTGCTGTTGGGTTTCGCCGCTTCGCGCCCGCATCCCTCACGCGGGGCTGGCGCTGGCGTCCTCGGGGGCCCCCTCCCCCGGCCCCTCCCCCGCAAGCGGGAGAGGGGAGAACTGCTTGCCATACCTGTAGTTGCTCCCCTCTCCCAGAATTGGGAGAGGGTGGCGAGCCTCAAGCGAGCCGGGTGAGGGCCCGCCGTTGCAGGCTGTCCCCTGTTCCCTGTTCCCTGTCCCCTGTCCCCTGCCGTTCCCTCCCGCACTTTCGCACTCCTCCGGGGTACACGGCTCCCGTGCGCCCGCGGGGCGGGCGTACGCGAAACCCCGGCCGTCAGCGAGATCCCGATGAGCGCAGCACCCGGACACCTCGTCCGCCTCCGGGCGGTGTTCCTCCTGTGCCTGCTGCTGGGGCTCGCGGGGGCGGCGCGGGCGCAGGAGGGCGTGGTCGCGGGGCGGGTGCTGGATCCCGAGGGGGCGCCGGTGGCGGGGGCGGCGGTGCGGCTGCTGCGCGCCGAGGGGGCGCAGCTGCGGGCGGGGGCCAGCGACGAGGCGGGGGCGTTCCGCTTCGAGGGGGTGCCGGCGGGGCGGTGGCGGGTGCGGGCGGAGCGGCTGGGCTTCGCGGCCGCCGAGGCCGAGGTGCTGCTGGCCGCGGGGGAGACGCGGCGGGTGGAATTGCGGCTGTCGGGCGGGGCGGCGGTGGAGGTGGAGGGGATCGAGGTGAGGAGCACGCGCGACACGCAGCGCGAGCGGGCCCGCTTCGAGACGGAGGCCGGCGTCACCGCGCGCGTCATCACCGGGCGCGAGCTCAAGGTGCTCCCCGGCCTGGCCGAGGCCGACGTGCTGCGCGCCATCGAGGTGCTCCCCGGCGTGGTCTCCACCTCCGACTTCTCCAGCGCCTTCCACGTGCGCGGCGGCTCCGCCGACCAGAACCTGATCCTGCTGGACGGCTTCCCCGTCTTCAACCCCTTCCACCTGGGCGGGCTGTTCAGCGTCTTCAACTCGGACGTGGTCGCCCGCGCCGAGCTGCTGGCCGGCGGCTTCGGGGCGGAGTACGGCGGGCGCGTCTCGTCCGTGCTCAACGTGGAGACCCGCGACGACGCGGAGGGGATCAGCGGCGAGGCCGGCGTGTCGCTGCTGGCGTCGCGCCTGGCGCTGCGCTCCGCCCTGCCGGCGCTGCTCGGCGGCGAGGGGGGGATGGCGTACGTGTCGGCGCGGCGCTCGTACTTCGACGTCATCCTCCCCGAGCCGGTGCGCTTCCCCTACCACCTCACCGACCTGCAGGCCGGCGCCGTCATGGGCACGCCCGGCGGCGGCACGCTGCGCTTCACCGGCTACAGCGGGCGCGACGTGCTGGACCTGAGCGACTTCGACCCGCCCGGCGAGGACGACGACGCGGGCGACGTGCTGCGGGTGCAGTGGAACTGGGGCAACGACGTGGCGGGGGTGCGCTGGAGCCAGCCGGTGGGCGCCTGGGTGGCGGACACGCGGCTGGGGTTCTCCAGCTTCGGCGAGACGCTGGGCTTCGTGGACTTCGCGGACACGCGCTTCTCGTCGCGCATCCAGCAGCTCACCCTGCGCAGCGACTTCGGCCGCGACTGGTCGCCGCGCTTCGGGGTGCGGCTGGGCGCGGAGGGGAACCGCCTGGACTACCGCAACCGCAGCACGGCCGGCGGTACGGACTTCTTCTTCGCCGAGGACGACGGGGTGCTGGGCGCGGCCTACGGGCAGCTCCGCTGGCGCCCGACGGACGCCTGGATCGTGGAGCCGGGCGTGCGCGCGGACGTGTGGCGCGCGCAGGAGACCACGCACTCCACGCTGTCGCCGCGCCTCTCGGTGAAGCGCTTCTTCGGACAGGAGCGCGACGGGGCGGTCAAGCTGGCGGTAGGGCGCTACACGCAGTTCCTGCACTCCCTGCGCGACGAGTCGTTCCCGCTCTCCAACGACACCTGGATCGTGGCGGACGCCAGCATCCCCGCTGTGGTCTCGGACCAGGCGCAAGCGGGGGTGGAGCGCTACTGGGGCGAGGCGTGGTACGCGTCCGCCGAGGCGTACTACCGACGCTTCCGCGGCGTGACGGCGGTCAACTTCGCGGACGATCCCAACGTCGAGACGGACAACCTGCTGGAGGGCGAGGGGCGCTCGTACGGCATGGACTTCATGGTGCGCCGCACCACGGGCCGGCTGCGGGGGTGGGCCGCGGTGTCGCTGCTGCGCGCCCGGCAGACGCTCCCGGACCCGCTGGCGGAAGGGTGGAGCGACCTTCCCGCCACGGAGACGTACCCGCCGGTCTACGACCGCCGGGTGGACGTGGACCTGGTGCTCCAGTACGACCTGCCCTGGAAGCTGGAGGCGGGGGCGCGCTGGAACTACGGCTCCGGCATCCCCTACACGCGGCCGCTGGGGCAGTACGTGGACTGGGACTACGACCTCAGCTCCGGGGAGTACCGCGTGGTACGTCGCTCGCCGCAGGACGAGGAGGGGCCGGCGCCGTTCGCGGTGGTCCTGGGGCCGCGCAACGGGGAGCGCTACCCGGCGTACCACCGGCTGGACGTGTCGCTGCGCCGCACATTCCGGCAGCGCTGGGGCACCGCGACGCCGTACCTCCAGGTGCTCAACACGTACAACAAGCGGAATCCGCTGTTCTACTTCTACAACTTCGACAACTCGCCGCCCTCGCGGTCCGGGATCAGCATGTTCCCCACGCTGCCGACCATCGGGCTGGAGGTGTCGTTCTGAGGTTACCACTCATTGCGGCCAGCGGTGAGCCTCTCGGCGGTATTCAGAACCGCAACCGGGTTGATGCCAATCGTGGTTTCGGCGGAGAACAGGACGCCGGTGGCACCCATCTCTGCCGCGGCCAGCAGATCTATGACTTCCGCTCTGGTGGGGAACGGACGATCTTTCATGGACTCGAGCACTCCCGTGCCGACGAAGCCGGGCTTGCCCAGGCTTCGGCAGGCGCGAAGGACCGCAGATTGAAGGTGCCACAACTTACCGGCGGAAGACTCGAGAAGTAGATCGCCGCGTCCGACAACAACGGCATCGACCTCGGCCGCTATCTCGTGAGCGGCCTCAACGCCTTTGGTCGTCTCTATCTTTGCGATGATCAGGGGGCTCCAGTCGAGTGCGGTTCGGAGCCAGTCCTTGACGTTCGCGATGCTCGCCTTTCCCGTGACGAACGAGATCGCTATCGCATCGAATCCCGCATTGCGCGCCGCTGTCGCGTGCAGCTTGTCTGCATCGGTGAAGCTGTCGAAATCGTAGTTGACACCACGCGGTATGAACGCACGACGCCGTTCAAGCGTCCCGCCTCTTAAAAACTTACCATGGACGATCTCGCCGTCCACACGGTTGACGACGAATTCCAACTCCCCGTCGCCGACTGCAAAGATGTCACCCGCCTTGGCCGAGTAGTCGAGTGGTGGGTCCACCGAAAGATCGATCTCCCTGAGCGTAGGCCTGAGCGCCACCCTGAGCGCTTCATGGCTTTCTACCTCACGAGGCTCCTCATTAGACAGCCTCGGCTTTCCGCCCGGAAGATCGGCTACCAACGCGGCTTTCACGCCAAGCTCCGCTGCAACACTCCTCACTCGTGCAGCATTTTCGGCGTGTGTTCTGTGGTCCTCCTTGGCGAAAGGGAACCGGACGAAGCGCACGCGATGCCTGAGCAGCTTCCTCAGCTCGCTTGGTGCCCAGGAATTCGGGCCAATCGTGATCATGAACTCAAGGCCCGGACGGTCGAAGCGATTTCGTTCGACCGTCGATTGAACCAGGGCCGCAAGTATTTCTTCGCACTCAACGAGAGGCATGTTGGTATCGATGACCACATCCGCCATCGCCTCGAGCCAGGATATTCCCCACTGTTCTTCCAGCTGATCGCGATCGTCGAAGTCCAACCCGAACTTGGTGCCTGCCTTTCTCTCCCTGCGCACCTCCTGCGGACACCGCAGGTACGCGACCCGACAGGAATCGCACTCTCTCGCGAAGGCTTTCACCTCGGCGGGGGTTCGAAATCCCGAGACCAGTGCGAGCGAGGCTTTCTGCCAGCGGTCGCGCACTCGCTGCAGCGCAAGCTTCGCAAAGCGGGTGTGCGTGCTCTGTGAGGCGAATGTTTGTGCAACATAGTCGAAGAGTTTTTCATTGGGAGCCTGAGTCCTGTACTCCCGCTGGAAATCCTCCACCACGAGATCGCTCACCTCGACGTGAGGTACCGCGTAGCGACGGGACAGGTGACTCGCCAGGGTGGTCTTCCCGGACCCTGTTTGTCCACAAAGGATGATTGCGTTATTCAAGAATCGTCCACTCCATTCCTGAGTCGTGTACGCGCGCTGGAGCCAGTAGTACGGCGTCAGCCAACACTTCCTCCAGTTGCACCTTGACGGCCTGGAGGTCATCGGCAATGATCGCCAGCGTCGGCCCCATGCTCGACAGCGCTGCGCAGTGTGCGCCTGCCTCGTAAGCGAGTTGCGCGAGACGCTTGGTTGCATCCGACTGAGCGTGCCACTCCTCCTTTTTGAAGCCCATCCTCTGCAACATGGCGAGGGCATGGCCAAAAGCAGCCCAATCCCCGGATGCCAAGGCGGGCAGGGCCTCGAACAGAACGTTTCCTGCTACGCGGTCTGCCTCCTCTGGTGCGAGCGGTAGAGTTCTCCGGAAGATGTTCGACTCCGCACGACCGCAAGGTCCCTCTTCATCGCGCATGCGGGCGAGGAGGAGCATGCCGTCGGCAACCAGGTAACGCGCCACTACGCCGGGGGCGGGTGCGCCGGCTCTTGCCCGGCTGGTGTCCATGACGTCTTCCGGAGACCACCGATGACCAGCATCGACGACTACCCCCCCGGCGTCGTTCAGATTGACTCCGATCCCTGAGGTGCCGCCTCGGGCCGTCGATTCGATCGGCAGGAAGGCGTGATCCCCCGTCGTGAGCAAGCCGTATGCTGCCCGCACGGCTTTCAGGAAAGCTGTTTTGCTCCCAAGACCCACATGTGAGGGAATCGTCTCGGCCACCTCGATGCCCAGGCCCACCGGTTCAGCTCCGCAATCCTGAAAGCGTCTGACTGCTGCTCGTGCCGCATCAGTGATCTCGGGGGCGACGTTTTCGGGTCCCGTGACAACGAGGATCTCGCGCGGATCCAGGCGCTTGAACCGGAGGCGCCAGCACGGCGAGTTCAATGCGGCTCCGATGCCCATGTTCCTGCGCGTGTAAGCCGCGGACATTTGCAGCAGGCCGAAATGAAGCCTTGCAAAAGATCTGATCTCTAGTGCATGCATGCTCGGTCACCATGATGGTGGCACAAGGATGTCTGATCGCCACATTTCAAACTCCCAGGCGGGAACCTGCTCCAAGCGTCGAGTATCGGGCGAGTTCCAGACCGAGGAGAAGTGATCTACCAGTGTTCTGAAGAACTCCTGGGTCTCTTCCTCCACCTCGGTCGAGGTCTGGAGATGGAAAGCAGGAATGTTGCTCCTGTTGCTGTGCAGTACGGAAGGGCTAAACACGATGATGCTGTTGACCCGGATCATCCCGAAGGTGGGAATCGTGCGGTAGAGTCGAATGCTGACCGTAGACTGCAGCGTGGTATGTTGCACGAGCCAGCTGTGCCACCTGAGCACGTCCCTGCGGATCTGCCGCTCGGGCGTTCCGATGGCACGTTCCTGGATCGAGGCGAAGCTCCGGCCCTCGCGGGGGTCGGGAAATGAAGGATCGAGAAGAAGAATTCGCACCTGGGAGCCTCCTGCGAGGGTCTCCAGGTTGTTGTGGGCCGTATTCCACAGGCTGCTGAGGCCTGCTCCGAGTGCATCGACTTCTTTGTTCCCCGGGGTGGATCTCAGAGCCGCCAGGATGGTCTCACTGGTGCGCATTCGGCTCTGCAGGGAGATCATCCCCTTGATGTTCTGTTCGTGGTTCCGCGTACGCTCGGCTAATATTTCAGCCGCATAGGCATACAGCCCTACCACGGCGGTGATGGCGACAATGGATATGATTGCTATCGTCCAGGCGTCACGGCTTTCAGCTGCGATCCGGGTGCCCACCCAATCGAATGGATCCAGCAGTCCCAACACGGCCGATGCGACTCCGGCGACGGCGATGGGGAAACCGATCACTCTCTTCCATTCTGCTGGCGAAAGACCCCAGTCCATCCCCAATACCGTTCGTACGATCTTCATCAGCATCCTCCAAGGCGTCGCCGGGGCAGGAGTGGGAATGCAGCGGGTTCATGTGGCCAACCGGTGAGTTCTTGTATGCAAATGACAGGATGAAATTCGCTCAGCTCTCAGCAGGATAAGTACTGAAAACCCTTGGAGCAACTCTCTTGGAGCTAGACTGCGGATCGACGGGGAATCGGAGGAAACGTCGCGCCGGCGGGGATGGGGCGGTCCTGACGAAGCTGCGCTCGCTGGCAGTTCGGCTGCCTTGCGGAGGCGGGCGCCGGTCCTGGGAAGGTCTCCTATCGTTTCCGCGCGACCAGCAGCATGCGCGCTACCCGGTGCACGCCCGCAGCATCACGTTTGGGACGATGGTGAGCACCACCGAGGCGATGATGCTCCAGAGACAGCCTGTGGTGCGTACGCCGACCGGCATCGGTGCTCTCCGGCGGCAGGGTGAGCCCGCGGGCACCGGCAGGAGCCGTGCTCGGAGTGTCGGCCCACCGGGCTGGAGGTGTCGTTCTGAAGTCGAGGCGACGCAGCAAGGCTGAATGGAGAGAGCCCCCGGCCGGGTCGTCTGGCCGGGGGGCTCGTCGCTGGGTCACGTCAGCGGCGCGGAGGCTGCCACGTTCCCCACGCGCACCCCGGGGGAGTCTGGGCGATGCTGTGCAGGACCCCGGTCAAGTCGATGGCCCAGAGCTGGACGCAGCCGTTGTTCTGCCCGGCGGCGGTCAGCTCATAGGAGAGCGGCGCGTCGTGCCAGTCGCCCGACGACCATCCGCTCCACTCGTTGGTCCCCGGCTTGACCTGGAAGTTGGCGACCATCCTGTAGTCCTCGTCCTGCCCCCAGATGATTGCGCCGTTCGGGCCCTCCGCCGCGGCGATGTTGCGGAGCTTCGGGGCGCCGAGCCAGTTGGGCCCGTTCCACGCTCCCCACGCGCCGCCGACCGACGCCTGGCCGGTGCCCCACAGCTGCCGCTTGGTGTCCAGCCCCCACATGGCACCCTTCCCGTCGCCCTGCTGCGCGGCGGTGACCTCGATCCACTGCGACTTCTCGGGGGTGGGCTTGAAGTCCGTCCAGGGGCTCCAGCTGCCCGTCGGGGCGATCTGCGAGCAGCTCGTCAGGATGCCATTGTCCGTGATCCCCCAGAACTGCGCGCCCTGGCCGCCGGCCAGCCGGGTCGCGGTGAGCTTGGTGAACTTCAGGGAGCCGGGCATGCTGTTCCAGCCGGGGCCGCGCCAGCCCTCCCAGCCGCCGCCGGGCTGGGTCTGCCGGTTCGTCCAGAGCTGCCGCTTGCCGTCGAGCACCCAGATCTGCACCCCGCCGCTGCCCTGCTGCGCGGCAGCCAGCTCGTACACCTGCTTGGGGTAGCCCGGCCCGCCCCAGTCGGGGCCGCTCCAGCCGCTCCACTCTCCCCCCGGGGTTTTCTGGTAGATGGTGTAGACCGTGCCCTTGTAGTCGACGCCCCACAGCTGCGCGCCTCGGTTCCCGCCCTGCCGCGATGCCGTGAGCTTGTTCAGGGTGGGCGCGTTCTGCCAGGCCATGCGAGACCTCCTTCGGGGGTGGGGTGGAACTTCAGGTGGGGGAGCGCACGCGGAAGCGGGCGGGAGCAATAATGCGGAGGGCCGGGGGGACGGTCAAACAAACTTCTGGCGCGGGATCGTATGAATTTTGTCCGCTGCCGGCTGGTGCGGATTCCAACCCGAAGTCCAGCAGGCACCTGACGAATCGTGTGAATGTGAGGTCGCTGCCCGGCGCCGAAAATTTCAGAAGTGGATGGCGGATCCCGGCTCGTTCAGCGGGATCGGGCCGACCTGCGGGGAGCAGGGCGGGTCCGACGGAAAGAGCCCCCGGCCGGGTCGTCCGGCCGGGGGCTCGTCTCACGTCCCCGGGGGGCGCGCGCCTACCCCGCGCACGCCCGCAGCATCACGTTGAGGACGATGGTGAGCACCACCGAGGCGATGATGCTCCACAGGCAGCCGGCGGAGCGGAAGCGGACGGGCATGGATACTCCCGGGCGACAGGGTGAGCCGCCCTGCAGCGGCAGGAGCCGTGCCCGCGCACCCCCGCCGCGCGTCCCCGTCCGTCCCGTCCGGCGAAGCGCGGCTCAGTCCACCAGCGTCCCGATCGCCACCACCACGTCGTCCAGCGCGTGCGCGCGCTCCCCGTCGAGCACCACGCTCTCGCCGATGACGAGGTCCGGCTCCAGCTCCCAGGCCATCCGCACCCCCTCGCGCTCGTCGGCCGCCTCGAAGACGTCGTAGCCGCGCCCCTCCAGGCGCACGCGCAGCTCGCGGTGGGTGTCGTCGTCCGACCGGATGAGAAGGATCCGCGGGTGCATGCTCATGGTGCCTCGCTCCGGCCGGGACCGCCGGCCGCACATCAGAAGGGTGAATCGGTCCAGCGCGGGAAAGATAGCACCCGGGGCGGCGGGATCCGAGAGGGAAGATCCCTACACCCCCGTGGGGAAGGCTGCGCGTCCGCCGCGTCGCTGTCCGTCCGCCGTGCGCCCCGCTACCTTGTGGGCGATCCCGGCGGCTCCCGCGAGCCCCAGCCCCCGCCACCCCCGGCACCGCCCCGATGAGCGCAGAGGCCGCCCCCCTGGTGTACGAGGGCCGCGACCTGGAGGCCATGTCCTTCGCCCGCAACTACCACCGCTGGATCGTCTCCGAGTTCCGCCCGTACCTGGGCGGCGCGGTGGCCGAGGTGGGCGCCGGCAGCGGCAACGTGTCCGAGATGCTGCTGGCCGAGCGCGTCGAGCGGCTGGTGGCGGTGGAGCCCTCCGACCAGATGTACCCGCTGCTGGCCCGGCGCCTGGCCGGCGAGCCCCGCGCCCGCACGGAGCAGGCGTTCTTCTCGGCCGTCCACGAGCGCTACCGCGCGGCGTTCGACGCCGTGGTGTACGTCAACGTCCTGGAGCACGTCCCCGACGACGCCGGCGAGCTGCGCTGCGCGTGGGAGACGCTCAGGCCCGGCGGCCACCTGTGCGTGTTCGTGCCGGCGCTGCGGTGGCTGTACAGCGACTTCGACGCCTCCATCGGGCACCACCGCCGCTACCACCGCGGGCCGCTGCGCCGGCTGCTGGAGGATTCCGGCTTCCAGGTGGTCAGGCTGCGCTGGTTCGACAGCCTGGGGATCCTCCCCTGGCTGGTGGTGTTCCGGCTGATGCGGCGCCGGCTGGGCGGGGGCGACGTGGCGGCGTACGACCGGTGGGCCGTGCCGGTGCTGCGGGCCGTGGAGTCGCGCCTCCCCGTCCCCCTGGGCAAGAACCTGCTGGCGGTGGCGCGGAAGCCTGCGTAGCGGAACGGTCCCGGAGCAGCGGTGTACTGATCAGGTCTCGCCCGAGGCCGGAGGGGCCTCGACTGCGAACCGCCCGCGTGTGTGCACCGCTGACGCACATGCGGGCCTTTCTTTTTCGCCGAGGGGTCACCCCGGCAGAAAGGGGTGTGAATGGCGAAGGAAGAGGGAATCGAGGTCGAGGGCGTCGTCACCGACGTGCTTCCCGACCGCAAGTACCGCGTCCGGCTCGAGAACGGGCACATGGTCCTGGCCTACGGGGCCGGCAAGATGTCCAAGTTCAAGATCCGCGTCCTCACGGGAGACCGCGTCACGCTCTCCCTTTCCCCGTACGACCTCACCCGGGGCCGCATCACCTACCGCCACAAGACCTGAAAGGAGTTCCGCACATGGCCACCAGCATCGAAGGAAAGCGTGAGGGAGCCTGGCTCGGGAACGTGGCGGATGCGGACGCGGGGTTCAACGGGGGGAAGATGTGGATCGGGAAGCACAGCGCCGACGGCGACATCCTGGTGTTCGACCCGGAGGTCAGCGATCCCACGGCGACCAACGTGGAGCTGTTCAGCCTCACCCACCTGCGCCACAAGCGCTTCTCCCGCGAGGTCGTCGCCGCCAAGATCCAGGAGGTGACGGACGCCAAGGCGCGGGCGAGCGCGGCGGAGGAGTACGGGCGGCGCATGGAGCTGCGCGAGGAGCGCGAGCGGGAGCGCGGCGTGGCCCAGGACGAGGCCGCGGTGCGGCGGCGCCAGGGCGTCATCGACCGCCACCGCGAGTTCATGGAGGAGCGCGGCCTCTCGTACGAGGGCGTCCGCGACACCGGCACCGGCAAGGCGACCGGCTCCAAGCGTCGGCGCACCAAGTGCCACGCCTGCGGCATCGCCCTGGACGACTTCGCCTCGTCCGAGTGCCTGGCGTGCGGCGGGGTGCTCTGCTCGTGCGGCGCCTGCGGCTGCGCCGCCCCGGCCAGGTAGCGGCGGCGGTCCGCCGCCCCCGGCCTCCGGGGGCACGGCGGCCCCCGGGCGCGCAAAAAGACGAGGAGCCATCCCGGCGCGCCGGGATGGCTCCTCGTCGTTGGTCGGCCCCGGCGCAGGCCGGGGCCGCCGGCGTCAGCCCACGCGGGCGACGTTCTCGGCCGCGGGGCCCTTCTGGCCCTGCACGACGTCGAACTCGACCCGGTCGCCCTCGGCGAGCGACTTGAAGCCGTTGCCCTGGATGGCCGAGTGGTGGACGAAGCAGTCCTTCGAGCCGTCCTCGGGCGTGATGAACCCGAAGCCCTTGGTGTCGTTGAACCACTTCACGGTGCCCGTGGTACGCATACCGTACTCCATGTGTCTTGTACCGACTGTCGAGGCGCGGTATTTCCGTACCAGCCGACCGCCTGTGTCTCAGCGGGTGAATCGCCCCCGCAACGGCGCTCGCGAGCAACAAAAAAGGACCGGGACGTCGAGCGCCCAGGTCCTCGTACGCTGGTTCCGGCGTCTCGTGCGCCGGAGTTTTCTCGCTGGCCTGAAGCTAGCGCACAGGTGAAGAAAAGTCAATGGTTTACGCGGCCCGCGGATCTTCGCGGGCCCGCCCGCGTATCATGGGCGCCCGGGAAAGGCCCGGGCGCGGCGGGCCGTCCCGCCCCACCCCGGCCCGCGCCAGGTCAGATGCCCCCCATCCGCCCGCTCCTTCCCGCCCTCCTGCTGGGCGCCGCCACGCTGGCCGCCGCCGGCTGCGAGCTGACCGAGGTGACCACCGCCGACTCGCGCGACGTGCTGGTGGTGGAGGCGGTGCTCCGCGCCGACCGGGTGTCGCAGGAGGTGCTGCTGCACCGCACCCTGCAGGGCGCGCTGATCCCCGGCGAGGACGGCGCCCGGGTGCGGGTGCGCGCGGACGACGGGCGCGAGGTCGAGTTCAGGCAGGTGGCCGCCGACGACTGCCTGGGCGGCGGCACGCGGCTGCTGCGCGGCGAGGACACCCTGACCGTGCAGGCCAGCTGCTACCGCTCCCCGGAGATCGAGACCTCGTCCTGGGTGGAGCCGGGCCGGAGCTACGAGCTGCTGGTGGAGACCACCCGGGGCGAGCGGGTGCGCGGCACCACCCGCGTCCCCGGCGCCTTCGAGCTGCGCGGGCTGCGGCGCGCCCTGCGCGACCAGGCCACCGGCGAGCGCCGCTGCTTCCTCCCCCCGCGCACCGAGCTCCCGCTCGCCTGGTCCGCCTCGCCGGGCGCCTGGGCGTACCTCACCGAGATGGAGGTGTTCGGGCTGCGGCGGGTGCTGGCGGGCTCCGGCATCGGGGTGATCCCCGACCCGCTGCGCCTGGTGGGCGTGTCCGTGTCCGAGTCCGACACCACCGTGGTGGTGCCGTCCGAGGTGGGCGTGTTCGACCGGTTCACCTACGAGCAGGACCTGCTGCGCGCCATCCAGGGCGGCTTTCCCGAGGACGTGCAGGTGCACCTGACCGTGGTCGCGGCGGACCGCAACTTCGTCAACGGGGTGCGCGGCGGGCAGTTCAACCCGTCCGGGACGGTGAGGATCTCCAGCGTGGTGGGCGACGGGGTGGGGGTGTTCGCCTCCATCGTCCCGCGGAGGGTGGTGATGGACGTGCGCGGCGGGCGGACTTCCTTTCCGTGCCTGGAGTGACGGAATGGATTTAACGGTGGGGTTGGGCGTGCCCCTCGCTGGCGCTCGGGTCGGGCTGCGCGCTGCGTAGGCGAGCAAACAACGCTCGCCAACGCAGCCGAGCCCCCGCGGAAACTGCCCCGCGGGGTCTCGGCCCTCCGGGCGAGCATCCCTCACGCGGGTGCCGGCGGGTGCCCGGGGACCGGCTGGAAACGACGCGCCCCGCCCGGAGATCCGGGCGGGGCGCCGTGCTTCCGGACGCGGGCGCCGGGTCAGCTCGCGCGCTGTTCGTCCTGCGCGGCTTCGCGGATCGCGTCCTCGTCCGAGCTGCCGCCGCCCTCGGCGCGCATCCCGGCCTCCCGCGTCTCGCGGAGCACTTCCTCCGTGGGCTCGTCGCCCGTCCCGATCCGCGACCGGTCGTTGTCCACCGGGCCGCCCGTCCGCTCCTCGCCGTGCTCGCTCGCCATGTGCTTTCTCCCGCTGAAGTTGCAGCCGTGGAGGGGCGTGCGGTCGCACGATCCGGGCCCGCGCCGCGGGGTCCGCCGGGGGCGCGCGTCGGCGCGCCATTTGCGGCCGCGGCTCCTCCCCCATTCACCCAGGAGCGAGGAGGAGCGATGCGCTACGGCAACGACTACGGGAGCGACCACTGGTGGGGCCGCGCCGTGCACGGCGACGCCGGCAACGGCTGGATGCGGGCCGGCGTGGGGCGCGGCTTCGGCGGGGGCGGAGGTGGCACCGGCGGCTACCCGCGCCGCGACATCGGGGTCGTGCGGGGCGGCTACGGCGCGGAGCGGGGGTACGCCGGCGACTTCGGCGGCGGCGGGCAGGGGCGCGCCGGCTGGACCGGCAGGCCCGGCACCGACCGCGGCCGGATGGACCGCGACGAGCCCCGCCACGGCGGACACCGCTTCTTCGGGCGCTGGGCCAACGACGACGAGGCGGGCACCTGGGAGAGCGACCGCCACGGCGTGGGCCGCTACGCCGCCGGGCCGCGGATGCCGGAGCGCGGCGGCATGCAGCCCGGCCGCGGCTACTCGCGCGACTACGACGCCGGGATGCGCGGCGGCGGCTGGACCGGGGGGCGCGGCGGGCAGGGCGGCGGCGTCTTCGGGTGGGGGCGCGGCGGTCGCGGCCGCTACGACCGGGGCTGGTAGCCGGGCCGCGGCTTGCGCTGCGGGGGCGCGGGCCCGAGCTTCGGGGCGTCCGCTCCCCCGCACCCGCACCCCGGCAGAGATCCCCACGGCATGGTAGACGCGCTCGAGCTGGTGCTGGTGGGGCTGGCGGCGACCGCGGCCGGCGCGGTCAACGCGCTGGCCGGCGGCGGCACCCTGATCACCTTTCCCGTGCTGACGGCGGTGGGGCTCCCGGCCGTCGCGGCCAACGTCACCAACACGGTGGCGCTCTGCCCCGGCTACCTGGGCGCCACGCTGGCCCAGGCCGGCGACCTGCGCGGGCAGCGGCGCCGCCTCCTGCTGCTGCTGCCGGCGGCCGCGGCCGGCGGGGTGCTGGGCGGCGTGCTGCTGCTGCACACCGACGAGCGGCTCTTCCGGCAGCTGGTGCCCTGGCTGATCCTGCTGGCCTGCGCCCTGCTGGCCGCGCAGGACCCGCTGCGCGCCCGGCTGACGCGCGGCGCCGCGCACGGCAGGGCGGGGCTGCCGGACGCCGCGGCGGCGCTCCCGGTGGGGCTGGCGTCGGTGTACGGCGGCTACTTCGGGGCGGGGATGAGCGTGATCGTGCTGGCCGTGCTGGGGCTCACGCTGGACGACACGCTGACGCGCCTCAACGCGCTCAAGCAGGTGGTGGGGCTCGCGGTCAACGTGGCGGCGGCGCTGTTCTTCGCGTTCTCCGGCGAGCCGGTGTGGCCCGTGGTGGCGGTGATGGCGGTGGGGGCGCTGGCCGGCGGCGCGGTGGGCGGGCGGCTCGCCAGCCGCATCCGCCCGGAGGTGCTGCGGCGCGTGGTGGTGTTCTTCGGCGTCGCGGTGTCCCTGGTCTACTTTCTCCGCTGAACCCATCGGATCCCATGAGCACCGACCGGATCGAGCGGGCGCGGCGCGTCTGCATGGCGCTGCCGGAGGCGTGGGAGCAGGAGGCCTGGGGCGAGCCCACCTGGCGCGTCAGGAAGCGGGTCTTCGCCATGTTCGCGAACGACCACCACGGCGACGGCCGCGTCGCCCTGTGGCTGGGCGCGCCGCTGGGGGTGCAGGAGATGCTGGTGCGCGCCGAGCCCGAGAAGTTCTTCGTGCCGCCCTACGTGGGGGTGAAGGGGTGGATCGGCGTCGTGCTGGACCGGGTGGACGACGCGGAGCTGCGCGAGCTGGCGGTGCAGTCGTACTGCATGGTGGCGCCGCGCAAGCTCCAGGCGCTGGCGGGAGGGTAGCGCACGCGCCCGGGACTTGCGGAGGGCGCCCGCGGGCGGCGGCACGTGGACACCAGCGGGAGGGGAGCGATGGAGCAGCGCTTCGAGTTCGAGGGGGCGGAGGTGCGGGAGCTGCTGGACGAGTCGCACGCCGCGCGCGAGCGGCTGATGACCGAGGCGCAGCGCTACGTGGCCGCGGGGGTGGACCTCCACGCCGGGGGGCCGGACGGGATCGAGGTCGCCGCGGAGCACCCCGGCACCGGCGCCCCTCCCGGGCTCTGGCTGATGAACGACCGCGGCGTGTACCTGCGCAGCAACGCCGCACAGCGCCCCGGGGAGAAGGTGGCGTACGCCCGCGGCTTCCGCGCCGACGTGCAGGTGGGCGACGAGCCCACGTGCGAGTTCGTGGACGCGGCCACCCTGGCGCAGCTCCGCGCCGGCGACACGCTGGTGGTCACGCTCAGCGAGCAGAAGATCCGGCTGTCGCTGATCCGGCCGGAGTAGGGGGCCGACGGAAGGACGCAGCACGGCGGGGGCGCTTCGGACCGGGGCGCCCCCGCTCGCGTTCACGGCCCCGCGCGGTGGACGTGCAGGGCGGATGCGCAGCCGAGCTCCTTGATGTTCCAACTCCTGGCGGTTAATATGCTACACACCTCCGCTGGGCGCGATCCCGACCCCGGCACTACACCCCGCAGGAGCATCGTATGCGACGCTTCGTCCTGACCACCTCCCTCCTCACCATCTTCGGCGGGGGATACACCCTGCTCAAGCCGACGCCGGCGGCCGCGGCCGCGGGCCCGCGCTGCTGCATCTTCCTGCAGGACGTCTTCTGCTGTGGTGACACCAAGTGCGAGATTCTCAACGACTCGGCCGTCTTTTGCTACTGAGCGGTGATGCCGGGGCGGCGCACGCTCCGCCTGTCGCTCCCTGACGAGCTTCACCTCCCCAGAGCGGGGTTTCGTCAGGGACATATCTCCCAAAAGAAAAGGGCCCGCCGAGTGGCGGGCCCTTTTCCGTGGGGGACACAACGAGGAGGGATTTTGAAGCCTGATTAGTGATTAATCGTTGGGTAGCCCACCCTTGGTTTTCCGCCGCACCCTCTCGGGGCACCGCGTCCGCCGCGGAACAGGCTCCCGGCTTCGGAACTATCGGCTCAAAAAACGAACTCCCCGCCATGTCTCGATGGCCTTAAATATATGCGCCGGGGCGGTTTGCGCAAGCCCCCGGCTAGCCGCTCGCCGGCCTCTCCCCGCCCATGAGGAAGGGAATCACCCGGTCGTTCAGGAACGACTCGGTTCCCTGGATGAGCACCGTGGGGTTGAGCGCGTTGATCGGCTCGGGGGTGCCGCTGGCCAGGTTCACCTCCACGTACAGCCGCCGCACGTCCTCCAGGAACGACTCCACCCGCACCTCGGCCTGGAATTGCTCGCCCTCGCCCTGGCCGGGCGGGAACATGAGCCGCAGCCCGCCGCCCAGGATGGGGCGCCCGAAGACGGAGAGCTCCTGCGTGTCCTGCCGCAGCCGCTGCTCCCACAGGTACTGGAAGGAGTGCTCCGTGCTGGAGGCGAAGAGCGAGCGCAGGCCGGTGTTCCACCCCAGCACGTACTCCATCTCCGGCCACACCTCGCGCGCCGCGTCCGTGACCTCGTGGGCCGCGTCCGCGAACTCCCCCGCCGCGGCCGCCTGCACGTCCTGGCCGATCACGGTGGCCACCATGATCTGCGTCACCGGAACCGGCTCCGCCCCGCCGCCCACCTGCCCGGAGACGATCTGCACCTGGAGCGACGAGGGCGTGTCGCGCGCCAGCACCAGGGTGGAGTCCCCGTGTTCGGCGTGCTCGAAGCGGATCCCCTCCTCCTCCAGCCGGGCGCGGAAGGCGGCGGTGCGCTGCTCGTCCAGCTCCAGCGCCGGGCCGATCAGGAAGCCGACGGTGAACTGGACGGTCTGCCGCGAGTGTTCGATCATGGAAAGCGGGTGCCGGTGCGTGCGTCGCGCCGGGCGCGGACGCCCGGCGAAAGGGCCCACACGTTAGCGGGGTCCCCGCGGCGCGTCAATGCGCGCCCGGCGCCCGGGCGGCTCAGTGCGCCGGGTGGGGCGGGATCTCCGTGCCGTCCGGGAGGATGGGCCGCTTGGTCTTCAGGTTGAAGCCGTAGCCGTCCGGCAGCACGTGGACCAGCGTGTCCGTCAGCGCGAGCGTGTCGTCGCCCGCGGCCTGCGGAGCGCTGGAGTGCGTGACCCGCCCGTTGAACACCGTCACCGCTCCCTCGCCGAGCACCGTGAAGCGTTCGCCGGGCACCAGGTCGATGGAGGTGTTCTCGTCGATCCCGACCCCCAGCACCTGCGGGTTGTGCGCGAAGATGGTGAGCAGCCGGCTCACCCGGCCGCGCTGGCTGAAGTGCGTGTCCACCACCGTGTCGCGCCAGTAGCCCAGCCCCGGGGCCAGCTCCACGTCCTCGCGCCGCACCGTCCCGTCGCTCTTGCCGCCGATGACCATCACGCTGCTCATGGCCGCCGCCCCGGCGCTGGTCCCCGCCACCACCAGCCCGTCGCCGTAGAGCCGCTCGCGGATCCGCTCCGCGAACTCGGTCCCGGCCACCAGAGCGGTGAGGCGGAGCTGGTCGCCCCCGGTGAAGAAGATCGCCGTGGCCCGCTCCACCGCCTCCAGGTGCTCCGGGAGGTCGGCCTCGTGGCGGTCGGTGATGGGCGCGCCGTGGACCTCCTTGACCCCGATCTTCTCGAACAGCGCGCCGTACACCTCCACCTTGTCGCGCGGCTCCTCCGAGGGCGACGAGCAGACGACGATGCGGGCGTTCCTGCCCCCCGCCATCTCCACCAGGTGGGGGAGGATGCGCATCTCGTTCTCGTCCGGGTCCTCCGCCCCGCCGATCACCAGCAGGTGCCCCTCGCGCCCGCTGCGCTTGCGTTCTTCCGGCGTCTCGCCCTTGCTCTTGGTAGCCATTCGCTTTCTTGTTGTGTTCCGGATGGATTCGACTGCCTGTTCGACTTCACTGCGGGTTCGGGCGTGCCCCCGCTGACGCGGGGTCGGGCTGGCGTCCTCCGGCCCCCACCCGGCGGCCCGAGAGCCGCCACCCTCCCCCGTGCCGGGCAGGGAGCCGCCGTTCGCAGGCTGTCCCCTGTCCCCTGTAACCTGTCCCCTATCCCTCCCCGAACCTCGCCGCCGGCGGCCCCGCCACTCCCGGCCGCAGCACGAACAGGTCGCCCGACTCGAACGCGTCCTCGATCTGCTCCTCCGTCATGCCGATGGAGGCGGAGGTCACGTACAGCTCCGTGCCGTCGGCGCCGCCGAAGGCGCAGCTGGTGGGGTGGGGCACCGGCATCCGCACCCGCAGCAGCTCGCCGCCGTCCGGGGCGAAGCGCACCAGGCAGGCGCCGCCCCACTGCGCGGACCACACGCACCCCTCGGCGTCCACCGCCAGGCCGTCGGGCACCGAGTCGGGGCCGGACAGGTCGGCGAAGACGCGGCGGCGGGAGAGCGTCCCCGCCTCCAGGTCGAAGTCGAAGGCCAGGATGGTCTTCGCCGGGGAGTCGGTCAGGTACAGCGTGGCCCCGTCCGGGCTCCACCCCAGCCCGTTGGACAGGGTCAGGCCCGTGGCCGCTTCCGCGACCGTGCCGTCCGGGTCCACGCGGAACAGGGCGGCGCCGCCCTCGTCCCTGCTCATCGACCCCACCCACAGGCGGCCGCGCGCGTCGCAGCGGCCGTCGTTGAGGCGCAGCCCGGGACGCTCGGGGAGGAGCGTCGCCAGGTGCTCCAGGGCGCCGCCGGCGGGGTCCAGCAGCGCCACGCCGCGGCGCAGCGCCACCACCACGCGGCCGTCGGCGGCGGGGTGCGCGCACCCCACCGTCTCCCCCACCTCCCAGGCGGTGTCCTCGCCGGCGGCGGGGTCCCAGCGGTGCACGCGGTGGTTCTGGATGTCCACCCACCAGAGCACGCCGGCCTCCGCGTCCCACGAGGGGCCCTCGCCCAGGCGGGCGCGGGCGGCGAGCACGCTGCGCATGGGGACCGGGGGCGGCGTCATGCGGGCGAGCTCAGGAGCGGGTCCGCGCGCCGCCCAGCCCGGTGGCCACCGTCTCCAGCCGGGCGCGCGCCTCCGCCACCTCGCGCAGGGCGTCCGGGCCGGCGGTGACCTCCTCGGCGGCGTCCACCGCGTCGCGCAGCCGCTCCAGCGCCTCGCGGTACTCCCGCCGCGGGCTCCCCTGCAGCTCGCCGGCGCCGGGGGCGCGCTCCTCGGCGCGCTCCAGCAGGTCCTCGGCCGCCTTGAGCGCTTCCTGGCGGCGCTCCGGCTCGCGGATGGCCGTGGCGCTGTCCAGGAACACCAGCGTGGGCCCCAGCTCGCGCCAGTGGGCCGCGACGTCGGGCAGGGGCTCGCCCGCGGCGGCGCCCGCCACCGCGCCCGCGGGGGCGGGCGAGGCGGGGCGGGCGCGGCGCTCGCCCAGGTTCAGGCCGACCGCGATCAGGGCGATCACGGCCATCAGCCCCAGGCCCACGCGCAGCAGTGGAAGGTCGCGCACTCGGGAAGCTCCGGTCGGGGGGGTACGCTCAACCGGCACCCTGCCACGCACCCGCCGTGCCGCGCCGCCTCACCCGGTGAACACCGCGGTGCGCCCGCCGTCGGGCGAGCGCTCCGCCGCCCACCTCGCGATGGCCCGCGAGATCTTTGCTCCGCCCCACACCGAGGGCTCGATGGGGTTGGCGTAGTCCGCGTCCTGGTCGCAGATCAGCCGCAGGTCCAGCACCGGGAGCCCGGCCTCGAACGCCACCCGCAGGATGGCGTCGTTGAACACGCACAGCGCGGTCACCGCCAGCCGCTGCTCGTCCGGGTCGGGGAAGCGCGGGTTGTACACGGTGCACACCGCCGCGGGGAGGCCGCGCTCCAGCAGCGCACCCACCATCTGCCGGTAGCGCCGCTCGAAGCCGGCGGCGATCCCGGACAGCAGGTTCAGCGCCTCTCCCATGGAGCGCGTGCCGCGGTGCAGGATGTCCACGTGGGCGAGGGCGTCGTTGCCGCCGGCGCTCACCACCAGCAGGTCCGCGTCCCGGGGGGCGCGGCGCAGCTGCTCCTCCACGTGGCCCACCACCGCGCCGTCCACCGCGGCCAGCGTGGCGCGCCACCCCGCGGGGAGCACTTCGCGCAGCTGCGCCACCACGTCCGGCCCGCCGCGCACGTAGGCGGCGTTGTCGAACACCGAGTCCCCCAGCAGCACCACGTGCTTCATCGCGCGCTCCCCTCCCGGTTCCGGTTCCCCCCGCCGCCGGCCCTCAGCGGGCCAGCGGCTGGACCGCCTGCGTGCGGTCCCAGTGCACCACGGCGTCGAACTGCTGCGGCAGCCGGGCCCGGAAGTAGTGGCTCTGCCGCTCCGTCCCGGGCACGTACACCACCCCGATCGCCCGCTCCAGCCGCGGCTCCTCCAGCGCCCCGGCCGCCGCCCCGCCGCGGAGCGGGAGGAGGAAGGCGGAGTGCCCCACGGCGTGGAACACCTCCCCGAAGCTCCCGGGGAGCGAGGGCCGCACCTCGCGCCGCTCGCCGGGGGATCCCCACTCGCGCGCCGCGACCACGGTGCCCGCGTAGGTGGTGAAGCCCACCCGCACCGAGCGCTCGCCGAAGCGCTCCCGCGCCAGCTGCCCCAGGCTGAGCTCCCCCGCCTCCCCCATCTCGGTGGCGCGGGCGTCGCCCACGTGGGTGTTGTGCGCCCACACCACCACCCTGGCGGGGGCGCCCCCCGGGACCGGCTCGGCCAGCAGCGCCTCCAGCGTCGCCATCATGTGGCGGTCGCGCAGGTTCCAGGTGCTCACGCCGGGCTCGTACAGGCCCCGGAAGTACGCCTCCGCCCCCGCCACCACGGCGGCGTTCCTCTGCGCGTCGAAGAGCGCGGCCCGCCCGGCCGCGTCCGCCGTGCGCCCCTGCAGCTCCCGCACCTGCTCGGCCGCCTGCGCCTGGCACGAGGCGGTGCCGCCCGCCACCGCCAGCCCGTACGACTGCGGCTCGTCGCGGAAGCGGCGGAAGCAGGCGTAGCGCGCGCGGGCGCGGTCGGCCGCGGCGGGGTCCACCCGCTCCAGGTAGGCGACCACCTCGTCGGCGGAAAGCGCCAGCGAGTACACGTCCAGCCCGTGGAAGCCCACCCGCGGGGCGCCCGCGGGGAGCGCCGCGTTGTGCGCGCGCATCCACTCCACCAGGTCGCGCACCTCGGCGTTGCGCCACATCCACACCGGGAACTCCGTGAAATGCCCCAGCGCCTGCTCGGCGCCGCGGTCGCTCCCCGCGCCCGCCACGTAGCGGTGGACGCGGGCGGCGCGCGGCCAGTCGCCCTCCACGGCCACCGCCGTGAACCCCTTCTCCAGCACCAGGCGCCGGGTGATGCGCGCCCGCTCCCGGTAGAACTCGTGGGTGCCGTGGGTGGCCTCGCCCAGCAGCACCACCCGCGCGTCGCCCACCATGGCGAGGAGCGCGTCGTAGTCCGTGGCCGCGCCGGTGAGCGGGACGGCGGCCGGGCGCACGGCGGCGGCGGTCGCCGCGGTCCCCGCGTCGGGCGCCGGGGCGGGGGCCGTGGGCGAGTCCGCCCCGCCGGCGCACCCGGCGAGGAGGAGGGCGAGCATCGTCGCCGCGCGGGAGCGGCGGAGCAGCAGGTCGAGCATGGGCGAGTCCTTCGGCTGGCAGCCGTCCGCCCCGGCGCGGACGCGGAACCGTCTGTTTGCAGGGGCTGCACCTGGCAGAAAGCGGGCCGCAAGCCGTTGCGGGAGCAGTGCATCCGGCGCATGGCGCGCTGTGCCCGCGGGCGGCCTGGCTCGGGAAGTGCCTGTGCGGGCGGCGGCCCCTGCAGGCCGCTCCGCCGCACCCGCGGGGGAGCCCCGGACCCGCGACGGACCCGATCCTCATGCAGCAGGTGTTCACGGCGGCGCCGCACCACGACGTGCTGGTGCTGGTCATCCAGATCGCCCTCCTCCTCCTCACGGCGCGCGCCCTGGGCGAGGCGGCGACGCGCCTGGGGCAGCCCGCGGTGGTGGGCGAGATCCTGGCCGGCATCCTCCTGGGGCCGTCGCTGCTCAGCGGCTTCTTCCCGGCGCTGGGCCACTGGATCGTCCCGCAGTCCAGGACGCAGGGGTACCTGCTGGAGGTGGTCAGCCTGTTCGGGGCCATGTTCCTGCTCCTCATCACCGGGCTGGAAACCGACCTGCGGCTGATCCGCCGGCAGGCGCGCACGGCGATGGGCGCCTCGCTGGGCGGGATCCTGGTCCCCTTCGCCCTGGGCTACGCGCTGGGGAGCTACCTCCCCGCCTCGCTGCTGGCCGACCCGGAGCGGCGGCTGGTGTTCGCGCTGTTCATCGCCACGGCCATGTCCATCTCCGCGATCCCGGTGATCGCAAAGGTGCTCATGGACCTGAAGCTGATGCGGCGCGACGTGGGGCAGGCGATCCTGGCCGCGGGGATGACGGACGACGCCATCGGGTGGATGCTGCTGTCGGTGGTGCTGGGACTGGCGGGGGGGACGGCGATCACCGCGCAGGGGGTGCTGCTCTCGGTGGGCAAGGTGGTGGGGTTCGTGGCGCTCAGCCTGGTGGTGGGGAGGTGGGTGGTGCGGCGGGCGCTGGCCTGGGTGCAGGACCGGGCGGTGAGCCCCTTCCGGCTGCTGTCGCTGGTGGTGGTGCTCACCTTCGGGTGGGGGGCGGTGTCGCAGGGGCTGGGGCTGGAGGCGATGCTGGGGGCCTTCGTCATGGGGATCCTGCTGGGGCAGCTCCCGCGGCTCCCGGGCGAGGTGTACCACGACGTGGAGCGCATCGCCATCGGCATCTTCGCGCCGGTGTTCTTCGCCGTGGCGGGGCTCAAGGTGAACCTGCGCAGCCTGCTGGACCCGTACCTCCTGCTCGTCGCGCTGGGGGTGATCGCAATCGCAACGCTGGGCAAGGTGGTGGGCGGCTACGCGGGGGCGCGGCTGCTGGGCGGGCGCGACCACTGGACGGCGCTCAGCTTCGGGGTGGGGATGAACGCGCGCGGGGCCATGGAGATCATCATCGCCACCATCGGCCTGTCCATGGGAATCCTGACGCAGGAGATGTTCTCCATCATCGTGCTGATGGCGATCACCACCTCGCTCATGGCCCCGCCCGCGCTGCGCTGGACGCTGCGCCACGTCAGGCCGGAAAAGCAGGAGCTGGAGCGGCTGAAGCGCGAGGAGCTGGAGGAGCACAGCCTGATCGCGGGGGTGCGGCGGGTGCTGATCCCCGTGCGGTGCCGCGAGGAGGAGCGCCGCTCCATCCTGCACCTGGAGAGCCACCTGGTGGCGCGCATGGTGGAGCGCGGGCCGGTGGCCGTCACCCTGCTCACGGTGATCGAGGCGTGCGACCGCGAGCGGAGCGAGCGCTTCCTGGACGGCGCCGCGGAGCGCTTCCCGGGGGTGGAGCTGACCCTCCGGGTCGTGGAGGGGCGCGACGTGGGGGAGGCGGTGCTGGACGAGGCCGCCAAGGACTACGACCTGATGATCCTGGGGGCGCCGGGGAGCGACCGGAAGGAGGAGGTGTTCGACCCCATGGTGGACTACCTGGTCCGGATGGCGCCGTGCCCCACCATGGTCACCCAGGGGCGGGTGAGCGAGCGCCACTGGCCGCCGCAGCGGATCATCGTCCCCACCAACGGCTCCGCGGCCTCGCGCAACGCGGCGGACGTGGCGTTCAACCTGGCCGGCGAGGGCGACGCCGAGGTGACGGTGCTCAACGTGGTGAGCCGCAGCGAGGCGAGCCGCCGGCTGGACGAGAGCGGCGAGGTGCACCGCCGGCAGATGGCGGCGGCCCGCGCCATCGTGGACGAGCTGTGCAGGGTGGGCGAGGCCATGGGCGTGCGCACCCACACCTGCGTGCGGGAGGGGGTGGCGCCGGAGGCGGCGCTGCTGGAGCTGGCCACGAAGGAGGAAGCCGACCTGATCCTGCTGGGCACCGACCTGCGCCCCGGCTCCGAGCGGCTGTTCCTGGGGCCGCGGGTGGAGCGGATCCTGAACAGCGCCCCGTGTCCCGTCGTGGTCGTCAACGGCGGTTGAACTGCTTTGACTGCGGCGTTGGGCGTGCCCCTCGCTGGCGCTCGGGTCGGGCTACGCGCTGCGTAGGGGAGCAAACGACGCTCCCCAACGCAGCCGAGCCCCGCCAAACTGCCGGCGGGTCTCGGCCCTGCCGGGCGCGTATCCCTCACGCGGGTGCCCCGTGCGGGGACAGGCGCCGCCGTGTCGGTTCCCTGATCCCGCAAAAAGACGGAAACATCCTCCGTGGGCGGCGGGCGGGAGCTGGCATCCCGCTTGCGTTTTTCGGCTTTTCCAGACGTATGTTTCCCCTGTATTCCGGAGGTGTGCATGTCGCCTTCCCCCGACGCCTCCGTGACCGGCGCGCCCACCGGGCCCGTGTCCCCCTTCCGCGCGGAGGCGGAGCGGCACCGCCGCTTCCTGGCCGGGCGCATGCAGCCCCGCCCCACCCCCGTCGTGGAGGGCGCCGGGCCGGATGGGCCGCTGGCGCTGGTGGTGGAGGACGACGAGGGGGCCAGCACGGCGCTGGAGGCCCTGCTGCGCGCCAACGGCTGGCGCGTGGCGGCCACCTGCCTGGGCGAGGAGGCGGTGAGGATGGCGGCGGAGCTCCGGCCGGACGTGGTCCTGCTGGACCTGGTGCTCCCCCGCGGCAGCGGGCTGGACACGGTGCGCGACCTCAGGGAGCAGGACGGCGCCGGCGGCGTCCCGGTGATCGCCATGACCGGGCTCTGGCTGGGGGACCAGCCGGAGCTGCTGGTCTCCGCGGGGTTCGACGGGGCGCTGCGCAAGCCGTACACGGCGGGGGAGCTGTTCGCCATGCTGGAGCGGGTGCTCCCGCCCGCCGCGGAGGAGGGCAGGGGAGCGGCCTAGCCCGCGCCGCGTCCCGTCAGAGGGCCAGCTCCCAGGTCTGGCCCACCAGGTCGCGCCCGAAGCTGTGGTGCGGCTCCTCGTGCGCCAGCCGGAACCCCGCCTCCTCGTAGATGCGCCGCGCCGAGCGCAGCACGTCGTTGGTCCACGGGGTGACCGTGCGGTAGCCGGCCTCCCGCGCGAAGCCCACGCACTCGTCCACCAGCCGCCGCCCGATCCCCAGCCCGCGCGCCGCGGGGTCCCAGGGCAGCGCGGAATGTTGACGGAGTGAACTTTTCGCGCCGGGCTTGCGCGCCGGCGCGGCGTCCGTGCATATCTTTTCCGTCCCGCCGGCGCCTCCCCCGCCCGCTCCCTCCGTGAACAAGTTCGAATACCTGTCCGTCCTGGTCTCCATCGTCATCGGGCTGGGGATCTCGCACCTGCTCTCCGGGGCGGCGCGGCTGATCCAGCTGCGGCGGCGGGCGCGGCTGTACCTGCCCACCCTCGCCTGGATGGCGATCCTGTTCCTGCTCAACGTGCAGATCTGGTGGGTGGCGTTCGACCGCAGGCGGACCGAGGACTGGAACTTCTTCGAGTTCCTCCTCTACCTGCTCATCCCCGTCGGGGTGGTGGTGCTGAGCTACCTGGTGCTCCCCGACCTGGGCGACGAGGACGAGGTGGACCTCAGGGCCAGCTACTTCGAGAACCGGGGGTGGTTCTTCGGCATCTTCGCCGCCATCCCGGTGATCAGCCTGGTGGAGGAGACCGTCCGCAACGGCAGCGTCCCCACGGACCTGGACGCGCTGTTCCGGGTGGTCTTCACCGTGCTCGCCCTGGCCGCGGCGCGCATCCGGAGCGAGGCCTTCCACGCCGCCAACGCCGCCCTGTCGCTGGTCCTCTTCGGCGCCTACGTGGCGATGCTCTTCGCGCGGCTCGACTGAGCCCGCCGCCCCCTTCCCACCGGAGCCCCCATGGAAGCCCTTTCCGCCGTCGCCTTCGGCGTGGTGCTCGCCGCCAGCGCCGGGCTGCGCGCCTTTCTGCCGGCCTTCGCCGCCAGCCTGGGGGCGCGCGTGTTCGACCTGCCGCTCCCCGAGTACCTGGCCTGGCTGGAGCGCCCCGAGGCGCTGCTCCTGTTCGGCGTCGCCACGCTGCTGGAGCTGCTGGGCGACAAGATCCCCGTGGTGGACCACCTGCTGGACTCCGTGCAGGTGTTCACCAAGCCGGCCCTCGCCGTGCTGGCGGCCACGCCCTTCCTGTACCAGCTGGCCCCGGAGCACGCCGTCGCCATCGGCATCGCGCTGGGGGCTCCGCTGGCGCTGGGAGTGCACGCCACCAAGGCCACCGTGCGCGTGGGGAGCACCGCCACCACCGGCGGGGTCGCCAACCCGTTCCTCAGCGTCGCGGAGGACGTGGCCGCGTTTTCCGCCGTGGCGATCGCGTTCATCGCTCCCGTGCTCGCGCTGGTCGTCACGGTCGCGCTGCTCTTCGTGCTCTTCCGGGTCGCCGTCCGCGTCCGCCGCGCCACGCGTCGCCGCAAGGCTCCTGTCTGACGATTGACTGCAACGGCTTTGGACGGCGGGTTCGGGCGTGCCCCCGCTGGCGCGGGGTCGGGCTGCGGCTCCGTAACGCAGCAAACAACGCTGCGTAACGGAGGCGAGCCCCGCCAAACTGCCGGCGGGTCTCGCCGCTTCGCGCTCGCATCCCTCACGCGGGGCTCGCGCTGGCGTCCTCGGGGCGGCGACGGCGAGTTGCGCGTGTCCGGTCAGCCCTCGTCGGCGAGCAGCGCCTCCAGCCGATCGAGGTTCTGCTCGTTGGCGGGCTCGCTGAGGGGGCGCATGCGCTCGGCGAACTCGGGGCTCTCGAACTCCTGCTCCCAGGCCAGGTGCGTCCGGCCGTCGCGGGGCGTGAGCGTCACGACGAGCCGGTACCACGGCTTCACCACGTGCTCGATCACGATCCGCGCGTCGGGCACGATCTCCCGGAACACGCTCTCGTTGGGGTAGCCGGCGCCGTTGGGGGCGTGCATCGTGAACACCCAGCGCCCGCCGGGCCTGAACTCGAACCGCTCGAACGTGTTGGTGAAGCCGGCCGGTCCCCACCACCGGGCGAGGCGCTCCGGCTGCTCGAACGCGGCGAACACCTCGCGCGGGGAGGCCGCCAGCACCCGCCCGGTGCGGACGGCGGCGTCCGGGCGGAGCTCGCCGACATGGGCGTCCAGCCGCTCCAGCGTTTCCCGGGCGCCCTCCACGGCGTGGAAGCGCTCCGCGACGTGGTCCCGCCGCGCCCGGGTGGCGAAGAGGGTGCGGAGGGTGATCTCGGTGCCGCCCGCGCGCTCCGCGAAGGTCACGGTCCCCTCGAAGGCATCCGGGTCGCCCGCGCGTCCGCCCTGGCGGTACGCGATCCGCTCCGGGGGCGCGATCTCCCGCCACTCGACGTGGTTTGGGTACACGGTCCCGTCCGGCCCGTGCATGTCGAAGTCCCACACGCCGCCCGGCCGGAACTCGAAGGCGCGCGTCGTGGTCGTGAACCCCCGCGGCCCGAACCAGCGCTCCAGGCGCCGGGCCTCCGTCCACGCCCGGAAGACCAGCTCCCGCGGCGCGTCGATCACCCGCGTGGTCACGATCTCCCGGTCCTCCTCCTGCTCCGCTCCCCCGTCCGTCCTCATACGCCGCCCTCCTCCCGTTCGAGTTCCTTCACGTACTCCTCCAGCCGGTCGAAGCTCTCGCTCCAGAACCGCTCGAAGCCCCCGGTCCACTCGTGCACCCCGCGCAGCCCCGCCGCGTCCAGGGCGTAGAAGCGCTGCCGCCCCTCCTCCCGCACCCGCACCAGCCCCACCTCCCGCAGCACCCGCAGGTGCTTGGAGGCCGCGGGCGCCGCGAGCCCCAGCGTCTCCGCGACGTCACCGGCCGCCCGCTCCCCCGCGCGGAGCAGCGCGAGAATCCGCCGCCGCTGCGGCTCCGCGATCGCGTTGAACACGTCCGAGGTCGTCGTCGCTCTCGCCATGCTCCAAACTTATTTCCCATATGGGAAATGAACAAGAACGAGTAAGCAGCACGTCGCCCCCGCCGGGATCTCCCGACGGGGGCGACGCTTCGCACTTCCGCACTTCCGCACTGCCGTTCAGCAGTACTCCGTACTGCCGTCCCCTCAGCTCCCCGCCAGGACGCGCATGTAGATGTCGGTGTCCGTGTAGCTGCGGCCGTCCTGCCAGACGATCCGGCCGCCGCTGATGGCCGGGCGCAGCTGGTTGCCGGCGTTCCAGGTGACGCGGTGCTCGGTGCCCGCGGAGAGATCGTAGGCGTAGATCTCGGCGTTTCCGTGGCGGTAGTCCTCCCACACGACCACGTCGCCGGAGATCCGCGGGTTGCGCTGCTCGGCGGCCTGGGTGGTGACGCGCGTCTCCGTGCGGGTCGCGGGATCGAACATGTAGATCTCCCAGTTGCCGTTGCGGTGGTCCTCGTAGACCACCCGCGCGCCGTCCGTGGAGGGGTTCGAGAGGAAGGTGGGGCTGCTCACGGCGGTCCGGGTCGCGCCCGTGGACAGGTCGTGGATCATGATGGCCTCCTGTCGCGGCGAGCCCCACTGCTCCCGCCAGACCACCAGGTCGCCGCCGATCTCCGGCTCCAGCGCGGAGGGCATCGGGCTGGTGCCCGTGGGGAAGGTGCGGATGGGGACCTCCGTGTTCGCCGCGAGGTCGTACATGTAGATGGTGTTGCCGGTGGTGGAGCGGTTGCTGGTGTACACCACGCGCGTGCCGGAGACCGACGGCTCCGTTTCGGCGTATCCCACGGCCGGGCTGATCTGGAAGTCCGTGCTGTCGCGCAGGTCGTGGGCGCGGACCTCGAACCCCCTGTCCTGGTAGACGACCCAGTGGCCCGAGATCGACGGGGACTGCTGCATGGTCGCGGCGGAGCTGACGCGCGTCTCCTGCTTCGTGTCCAGGTCGTACACGTAGATGTCGTGGTTGCCGCCGCGGATCCCCAGGTAGGCGATGCGCGCCCCGGAGATCCAGGGCTGGGCCGCCACGTCGGGTCCGGCGACCACCGCGCTGTCGGCGGTGCCCAGGAAGGCCAGCAGGCGCGGCGCGGCGCCGTCCGGCGACGCCGCGGGGGAAAGGGGGCCACCGTCGCACGCGGCGAGGGCGAGAGCGGCGAGCGCCGCCGCGGCAAGGCGGGCGGTGCGTGGAGATGCGTGTCCGTGCATGAGTCGGCTGTATGTGCAGGATTGTCGGTTTCGGCGGGCGGCCTCCGGAGGATCGATCCGGACCGCCTCGCAACGGCCGTAATGTGCATTTCCCGCCGGCGGTAAACATGAGGAGTTCTACTCATCTTTTCCCGCGCGACCGCCTCCCTCGCCGGTTCTCGATCCATCCCCCTACACCCGCGTCCAGCTTTCCCCGATCCCCCCGCCCGTGAGCCGGGTTCATCTTGGGTTCTGACCACCGCGGCGCCCGCCGGCGCCGCGCAGGCAGGACCGCTGGACCGCGACACCGGAGGGGCCCATGAACGCCGTCGAGAAGCAGGAGCTCGCCGCACGCGCCGCCCTCGGGGGGGCGGCTCTCTCCCCCCTTCCCGGCTCGCCGGAGGAGCGGGCGCGCTTCGCGGAGCTGCAGCGGCGATTGGCGCCGCTCTTCCGGCGGGCGTTCCCGGACCGGCTCTCGCCGCAGACCATCGTGGTGCTCCCCAGCATGACGCTGGACCCGGCGGAGCTGCGCAAGCTGGCCGGGGCGCCGCACTACGAGGAGCGGCTGCTGTGCATGCTCATGCTGCTGCGCCGGCCCAACAACCGCGTGGTCTACCTCACCAGCCAGCCCGTCTCCGAGACGCTGGTCGACTACTACCTGCACCTCCTCCCCGGCATCCCCTTCAGCCACGCCCGCCGCCGGCTGACGCTGCTCGCCTGCCACGACGCCTCCGCCGCGCCGCTCACGCACAAGCTGCTGGCGCGGCCGCTCCTGCTGGAGCGCATCCGCGCCGCGATCCCCGACCCGCGCATGGCGCACGTCACCTGCTTCAACGCCACGCCGCTGGAGCGCACGCTCGCCGTGCAGCTGGGCGTGCCGCTGTACGCCTGCGACCCGGCGCTCGCGGACCTGGGCTCCAAGAGCGGGGGCCGCGAGGTGTTCCGGCGCGCGGGGGTGGCGCTCCCGGACGGCTTCGAGCGGCTGCGCGACGCGGGCGACGTGGCCGGCGCGCTCGCGGCGCTGCGGCGCCGCCGGCCGGGGATGCGCCGGGCGGTGGTCAAGCTGGAGGAGGGGTTCTCCGGCGAGGGGAACGCGGTCTTCGCCTTCGAGGGGGCGCCGGAGGGCGCGGCCCTGGAGCGCTGGGTGCGCGACGAGCTCCCGGGGCGGCTCCGCTGCGAGGCGGAGGGCGAGGGCTGGGAATCGTACGCGGGGAAGCTGGCGGAGACGGGCGGGGTGGTGGAGGAGTGGGTGGAGGGGGCGGAGACGCGCTCGCCCTCGGTGCAGTGCCGCATCGACCCGCTGGGGCGCGGCGTGGTGGTCTCCACGCACGACCAGGTGCTGGGCGGCCCCACCGGGCAGGTGTTCCAGGGGTGCACCTTTCCCGCCGACCCGGAGTACACGCCCGCCATCCAGGACGCGGCGCTGCGGGTGTCCGGCGTGCTGGCGGAGGAGGGGGCGCTGGGGAGGTTCGGGGTGGACTTCGTCGCGGTGAAGCGCGCCGGGCGGTGGGAGCCGCTCGCCATCGAGATCAACCTGCGCAAGGGCGGGACGACGCACCCGTACCTGATGCTCCAGTACCTCACCGACGGCGCGTACGACCCGGAGAGCGGGCTGTACCGCACCCCCGCCGGGCGCCTCTGCTTCTACCACGCCACCGACAACCTGCGCGACCCGGCGTACGCCGGCCTCACCCCGGACGACCTGATCGACCTGGCGGTGACGCACGAGCTGCACTTCCATGCCGCCTCGCAGACGGGGGTGGTGTTCCACATGATCGGCGCGCTGTCGGAGCACGGCAAGCTGGGGGCGGTGTGCATCGCCGGGAGTCCGGCGGAGGCCGCCCGCCTGCACGCCGAGACCGTCGCGACGCTGGACCGCGCGGCGCGGCGCCAGGGGCGCAGGCCCGCGGCGCCCTACGCGCCCGGCAGGCGCATCCCGCTCCGCCGGGCGCGGACGCTCCGCTCACACGCCTGAGCCACCGCTCGCGCGGGGCCGGACCCGCGCGGGGCCATCCTCCCGGCCCCGGAGCATGCAGCCATGTTGACGTTCGAGCACCCCACCACCGGCTTCACCGGCCGCGGCGCGAGCCGCAGGTACGGCGAGGTCCCGGAGATGTGCCCGCTCTGCCGCCACCACGTGGACCCGCGCCGCCTCACGGCGCACTCCACCGGGTCGGACGACGCGCGGGTGGACTTCACCTTCCAGTGCCCGCGCGCGGAGTGCCGGCGCGTGTTCGTGGGCGAGTACCGGCTGGGACCGGACGGCGAGTACGACCTGCTGGCCGTGGCGCCGCGGGCCGCGGTGGGCGAGACGCTCCCCGATGCCGTCACCGCCATCGCCCCCGCCTTCGTGGAGCTGTACGGCGAGGCGCGCGAGGCCGAGGCCCGCGGGCTCCACCAGCTCGCCGGCGTGGGGATGCGGCGCGCGCTGGACCTGCTGTCGAGGGATTTCGCCGCGCGCGAGCACCCGGACCGCGAGGAGGAGGTCCGCGCCCTCCCGGCCGGCGAGTGCATCCGCCGGTTCGTGGCCGACCCGCTGGTGAGGGACTACGCCGCGGGGCTGCCGGGGCTGGACGGCGACGAGGACCCGTTCGGCGGGGCGGGGGAGCCGGACCCGGAGCGGCTGCGGGTGCTGGTGCGCCTGCTGGTGAACTGGCTGGAGAACGTGACGCTGGTGCGGGAGCACCCGGCGGAGATGGCGGGCGCGGCGTAGCGGCCGCCGGGGCGCATGAGACCAAGGCATCCGGCTTGGGAAGTCAGGGGCAGCAACGACACGTGCCCGGGGACGTTCCCAGGCACGTGTCGTGGGTGTCGGGCTTTGACTCTGGGCGAGGTGAAGTTACTGTGGACCTGGCCTTTCCGACCTCCCCACACAGTCGCCGGGGGCTCACATGCGTTGTACGCTGCTGTTGTCACTCACGGCTCTGTCCCTCCTGGCAGGCTGCGAACGGATCTCCATGACAGCACCGAGGCCGAGCCCCGATCCGGCACCTCTCCGAGCGGCACGGCCCGATCCCAGCTTCCGGCTGTCCGCAGAGGAGCGCGCGACGGTCCTCAATGGCTTCGACGTCGAGGCCCTCGAGAGATTGCTCGGGATGACGCCGCCGAAAGCCAGACAGGAGCTGCTGGCCTATTTCCAGGCTCCCGCCAAGCGTGGCGAGGTCACCATGCTGGTACAGCTTGGAGACCCTGAGCTCCAGGCCGTCCTTGAAGAAGTGTGGGCTCCATACTGGAGCAACTACACTCTTGAAGAGATGGAGCAGGAGAAGGCCGAGATCCCCGGCCGGGCGATCGCCAAACAACGGGGATTGAACCGGCCCGGCACGCCCAGGCCGTAGCCACGTCCTGCGGCAGCGGACGGTAGCTGGGGGCAGATCCGTTTCCTCACCGCAGGAGTGAGCGAATCTGCTCTGCGGGTTGCTCAGCGTAGAGTTCTTGGCGGGGACGAGAAAGAGGCACGTGCGGTTGGTTCCGCGCGTGCCTCTTTCGCTTGTGAGCCCCGGAACAGAATACGCACGGCGGGCGCCGCGGCGGCAAGGCTCGGGCCTATAGCCGCTCCCACAGTCCGCGCACCAGCAGCACCGCCACCGCGAGAGCGCCGGCGAAGAGCAGCGCCAGCCCCAGCAGCAGCATCAGCACGAAGCCGCGGCTGGCGCGATCCGTGGTCGTCGGGTGCTCCAGGTGGGTGTTGATCAGGGCGACGTTGCGGGCGTTCGCCTTCCAGCCGGCGTCGAACAGGTCGCCCAGGAAGGGGATGGCGCCCACTACCGCCTCGATGCCCACGTTGGCCGCCATGCGCAGCAGCACGGCCTTGGGCACGCCCATCCGCGCGGCCTGCGCGAGGATGTACGCCGAGAGCACGGCGCCGGCCGTGTCGCCGATCCCCGGCACCAGCCCGATCACGGCGTCCAGCCCCACCCGGAACCCGCCGGGGAGGGGGATGGAGTTGTCCAGCAGGTGCGCCAGCCCGCGCACCCGCCGCACCGCGGGGTCGTCGTCCCGGAGCGGGGCGGGCGTCGCGGGGGGCGTGCCGGTGCGGGGGCGTGTCGCCATGGTCGGGTGCGCGTGGAAGCGTGGGCGTTCCGGGAGCCTGCCTGCGGCCCGGTGGATTCAAGGATGGGGCCAGACCTCCGTCGCCAGCCCCGGCCAGCGCGCCCGGAGCAGCCGGGCCAGCTCCCGCAGCCCCCACTCCTCGGCGCGGCGGTGCCCCGTCGCCACCACCCCGATGCCGGTCTCCGCGACCGCCGCGCGCGTCGGCGCCCGCAGCTGCCCCGTGAGGTAGACGTCCGCCCCGCGCCCCGCGGCCTCCCGCACCAGCGCGTCCGTCATGGCGTTCGCCGCCGCCACCCGCGCCACCTCGCCTCCGCGCGGGGGCGCGGACGCCTCCACGCCGCCGAGCTCCTCCCGCACCCGCGCCAGGAACGCCGCGAACCGCTGCGGCTCCACCGCGCCCGTCATCCCCAGCGGCCGCCCGTCGCGCTCCCCGAGCGGCTCCAGCCCGGTCATCCCCAGCCGCGCCGCGAGCGCCGGGTTGAATCCCGTGGTCAGCCGCTCGTCGAACGGGCGGTGGCTGGCGAGCAGACCGGTGCCCGGCGGCAGCGCCCCGGGAGCCAGCCCCCAGGGCCGGTGCAGGAACACCGCGTCCAGCGACGCGGCCGCCGCCCACGCCGCGAGCCCGTCCCACGGCTCCAGCGCCAGCCCCAGGCGCGCGACGGGGCGCACCAGCTCCTGGTGCGCCCCGTGGACTTCCGGGATCTCCTCGGGGCCGAGGAGCTCCTCCAGGAACGCGGCGACCTCGCCGACGGAGGGCAGCGCCGTCAGCGGGCGGCCGCCACCGGCCGGCCGGCCGGGGCGTACCCGGGCTCGGCGTAGCCGCGGCGCCGGGTGAGCATGCGGTCCACCGACCAGCGCCCGCTCCCGCCGACCAGGATGGCGGCGACCATGCCGAACACCAGGAGGTGGAACTCGAAGCCCTCGCCGCGCGGCTGTCCGTACCAGTTCATGAAGAAGCCCCACCGGCCCGTGACGAAGACGATGGCCCCCGCCATCACCAGCCCGATGCCGAGCGCCGCGAAGCGCCCCAGGAACCCGGCCAGCAGCAGCACCGGCCCCACGAACTCCGCCAGCATCACCAGCACGGTGACGAACGGCGGGATCCCCCACGCCCCGTTGAACATCTCGATGGTCTTGGCGGGCCCCGCGCCGCCGAACCACCCCAGCACCTTCTGCGCGCCGTGCGGCCAGAGCACGACGGCGAGCGCCAGGCGTACCCAGAAGCGGGACAGGTCGTCGTCCGTGCGGATGAGTCTGTCGAGCATCGCGGCCTCCGTCATGAGGGTGGGGAACAGGCGGCGTCGCCAATTATGCTGCTGCCGGGGGGGAAGGTAATCGGCGGCGCGTGGGCGGGACAAGGGGGAACGGCAGGGAACAGGGGACAGGTTACAGGGGACAGCCTGCAACGGCGACCCCCTCCCCCGACCCCTCCCCGCAAGGGGGAGGGGAGAACGACGGAGTGTCGAGGCAGGCTCCGGCGCGAGAGCGACCCCTCACCCCCCGGCCCCCTCTCCCACAAGGGGAGAGGGGGAGCACGACGGTGCCGAGGAAGGGTCCGCCGTTGC
>DASVQR010000261.1:0-8127 GCA_036389055.1 Longimicrobiaceae bacterium
AAGCGGGAGGGCTGGCGCCCTCCCGCTTCTCTTTTCGCTTCTGCCCGGGGCTTTTGCTCACCAGCGCTCGTCGGCGGTGGGGCCGTAGACGGAGGGGAGGGGCACGTCCACCAGGCGCAGGTACACGGTGAGCTGGCCGCGGTGGTGGATCAGGTGGTTGAGGTGGTTGCGCACGGTCTCGCCGCGGGGGCCGGTCATCAGCACTTCCTCGCCGCGCTTCAGGGACCAGGGCTCCTGCAGGCGGCCGCCGGTGACGGCGGCGAGCGCGTCGCGCGCCGCCCGGACGTTGCGGTCGAACTGCTCCAGCAGCACCCCGGTGGGCTGGAAGCTGTAGCCCTCGCCCGTCGCCAGGTCGATGTGGGGCTCGTTCAGGGTGCGGGTGATCCAGCCGGGCATCCAGGCCACCAGCTGCGCCAGGTGGCCCAGCGCGAACGACTTCTCGTGCGGCTTCCACTCGCCGCGGTCGCCGGGGACGCGCTCCAGCAGCCGGCGGGTGGTCGCCATCTCCTGGTCGAACTCCTTGAGCGGGATCGCGGGGGTCATCGGCTCTCCTCCGGAAAGGGGATTCACGGCGCCGCGGGCCCGGCGGTGCGGGGGGTCGTCCGCCCCTCCACGAACACCGCGGCGCCCAGCGCGGCCACGGGGGCGCCCAGCAGGTACCACTCGGCGGACCCGGCCTCCAGCCCGGCGAGCAGGACCGACCCCAGCCCCGCGCCCAGCCCCGCCAGTACCGTGGGGCCCAGGCTGCCGCGCCCGCGGTTGCCCAGGTGCACGCCGAGGGGGATCGCGACGCTCCCGCCCACCATCCCCGTCACCACGTCCGCCCCCAGGCTGTTGCCGGAGCCCTGCGCCAGCAGGTAGACCGCGCCCCCCGCGAGCGCACCGCCCAGGAGGCCACCGGCGACCATCCCCGCGTACGCCGGACGCGCCTGGCCCGAATCCGGCGGCGCCGCCCCTGCCGCGGCGAGCGGAGCGCGGCCCGGCCACGCGGGCGCGGGGCTCGCCAGCTCCGCCCGCGGGGGAGGGAGGCGCTGCGCGGCGGCGGGCGCGTGGCCCGCGGCCAGCACCAGGGCGGCGAGCACCGCCGGCGGAGACGGGCGGAGAGTCGGCATCCGGAGCGGCGTGGGAGGGACAGGTCGAGCGGCGCCGTCGGATTGTAACCGCCGCGGAGGGAACCCCGCAACGAGTCCTGTCATGCAGCGCAGAGAGTTCCTGGTCCGCGGGGGCGGTGCCGTGCTGGGCCTGGCCCTGGGCGGCGCGGCCACGAGGAGCTCCGCGGCGACCTCGCGCTGATGTACTTCCCCACTTGGACGCCGCGGGCGCGCTCACGTCCTTGGAGATGTCGCCGATGCGGATCCGCCGCTTCCGCGGTGACGGGTTTTCTGCGGGGATCTGCTTCGTCCGCGCCGTCCAGCCGAGCGGCGTCGCGGCGTGGCCGCAAAAACAAACCGGCCCCGGGGCGCACTCCGGGTGCCAGCGATTTCGGGCGACGTGAGCTCGGTAACGGGACCGGGTCTATAGAAGCAGGTCCGCCGGGATACCCAGCTTGTCGCGAAGTGCTTCGATCTGTGCCTTCGACAGCTCACGCTTGCCGCTGAAGAACTCCGACACGCGACTGCGGCCACCCATGACGTCCGCCAGGTCTGCGCGGCTCATCCCCTTCTGGTCGAGCATGAAGTCTACTACGTCCTGCGGCGTCACGTCCGAGAGGTCTATCGGATCATGCTGCGCCTCGTACGTTTCCACCAGCAGCGCGAGCAGCTCCAGGCGATCGGAGTCGGCCGAGAAGGGCTCCGGGTCCAGGTCGAGGAGGCGGTCGATTTCCGCGACCGCGGCGTCGTATTCCTCCCGGGTGCGAAGGACGTGCGGGGCAGGGATGTCGATGACCGTCCGCATGGCTTCCACTCTGTTGCTCAGTGAGTCCCAGTGATTATCATGTAAGGTGTACTCCCGTAAAAACAACGTGAAAAACTTGCCAATTATGGCTTTGCTTTTAACATACCATAGAGGGAGAGCAGCGAGAGCGCAACGTCAGCACGCGTTTTGTCACGAAGATCTACTTGGCTATCGTCGATATTCTCGATAATTTGAACTGACATACCAACTGCATTTATTCTTTCCAAGATATTGACGTAGTCACGCGCCTGCTCCATCGTTGAGCGATAGATTACCAGGAATGTGGCGGCGATCAACTCAACGATAATCCCAGACGTAGTCACAACTATCGACGGTAGAAAATTTGTAGGAGCATCGTAAATCCGGACAATACCATAGCCAATAATCCCAAATCCAGCCAACATAACTACGAGCGTGATCCCGAAGATCCAACGGATTTGGGAGAGATTTCGCTGCAAGTAGCTCTCCAACTTGATGCGCGCAAGTTCCCAGGCAGCCTTCGGTTCATCTGGATGTTCCCTGACCCGCTCCTGAGCTTGTTGAATCACCTCGTCGCGCGCAGTTTCCTCCACTATACGCTGGTAGCCAAGAAATCCGATCGACAGTATCCCAGCTATCACACCGCTAACACCTGCAGCAACCTTCAGCAGTGGTATGTCGAAACCAATTGGGACTGCCACAACAAACAAAGTGAGGGCAACAGTTGCCGAAAATGCGGTAAGTGCTACCAGGATTCGTGGAAGGTTACCACCACCCCGCCATGCGCGTAAAAGTCCTTCAGCGATGGAAGTAGCTATTGTGTCGGCACCGAACAGAAAAGGGCTCATCGGATGAAGTGTTTTGTGTGAAGTATCCGCTTACCCAGCGTAAAACGCGACTGCCGAGATCCTAATGATACGGTCCAAGATCCTTCGGGACGGTGTCAGCTACAGTATGAGGGAATGCATGCAGCGCCACCATACACATTCCCCCGCCAACCCACAAGAGCCCTCTCGCTAGGATCCCACCAGAACGATATTGTCTTCGGTGTCTACATGAGGTTTGTTATCATCAATTACCGCGACTCCCCCCAGAAAGCCACGTTTTATATGCGTCCCGATTCGCGCCGGGGCATTCTCCCCCCTCCCCCTCACCCCGGCACGTTGCTCCGCAATTCCTCCAGCCACACAGTGGCCTCCGAGTCGCTGGGCGCCCGCCAGTCCCCGCGGGGCGACAGCGACCCGCCCGACCCCACCTTGGGCCCGTTCGGCATCGCCGAGCGCTTGAACTGGCTGGTCTTGAAGAACCGCCACAGGAACGTCTCCAGCCACCGCTTGATGGTGGCCAGGTCGTACTCGTTGCGCCCCTCGCCCGCGATGAACTCCGGCCAGCGCCCCCGCTCCCGGTCGCCCCAGGCGTGGTGCGCCAGGAACGCCACCTTGCTGGGCCGGAAGCCGAAGCGGGTGATGTAGTACAGGTGGAAGTCCTGGAGCTCGTACGGCCCCACCCTGGCCTGCGTGCTCTGCACCCCCTCGCCGCCCTCCGCGCCCGCCGGCACCAGCTCCGGCGAGATCTCCGTGTCCAGGATGGCCTGGAGGATCCGCCCCGTCTCCGCGTCGAACTGCCCCGTCTGCACCACCCAGCGGATCAGGTGCTGGATCAGCGTCTTGGGCACCGAGCCGTTGACGTTGTAGTGCGACATCTGGTCGCCCACCCCGTACGTGGTCCACCCCAGCGCCATCTCGCTCAGGTCGCCGGTGCCCAGCACCAGCGCGTCGTGGTGGTTGGCCAGGCGGAACAGGTGCGAGGTGCGCTCCCCCGCCTGCACGTTCTCGAAGGTGACGTCGTACACGGGCTCGCCCCGGGCGAAGGGGTGGCCGATGTCGGCGAGCATCTGCGTGGCCGAGGGGCGGATGTCGATCTCGTGCGCGCGGATCCCCAGCGCCCGCATCAGCGCGTGCGCGTTGGACCTGGTGCCGCCGCTGGTGGCGAAGCCGGGCATGGTGTAGCCCAGGATGTTCTCGCGCGGCAGCCCCAGCTGGTCCATGGTGCGCGCCGCCACGATCAGGGCGTGCGTGGAGTCCAGCCCGCCCGAGACGCCGATCACCACCCGGTGGATGCCGGTGGCCGACAGGCGCTTCATCAGCCCGTGCACTTGGATGTTGTACGCCTCGTAGCAGCGGTCGTCGCGCGAGGCGGCGTCCGCGGGGACGTAGGGGAAGCGCTGGAACTCGCGCTCCAGGGGGAGGTCGCCCCCGGGGAGGACGAGCTCGAAGGGGACGCGGCGGATGGCGCGCACCCGCTCGATCTCGTCGCCCACCGAGTCGTGGAAGGAGGTCATCCGCATGCGGTCCTGCGCAAGCCGCTCCAGGTCCACGTCCGCGGTGATCAGGTGCTCGTCGGGCATGAAGCGCGGGCTCTCGGCCAGCAGGTCGCCGTTCTCGTACACCAGCGCGTGCCCGTCCCAGGCCAGGTCGGTGGTGGACTCGCCCGGGCCGGCGGCCGAGTACATGTACGCCGCGATGCAGCGGCCGCTCTGCGAGGCGCACAGGTCCTTGCGCCACTCCGCCTTGCCCACGGTGATGTTGCTCGCGGACAGGTTGGCGAGCACCGTCGCCCCGGCCAGCGCGGCCCAGGTGCTGGGCGGCACCGGCGTCCACACGTCCTCGCAGATCTCCACGTGCAGCGCGAAGTCCTCCACGTTCAGCGCGTCGAACACCAGGTCCGCGCCGAAGGGCACGGTCTCGCCCAGGAAGCGCACCTCGCGCGACACGGCGAAGCGGCCGGGGGAGAACTGCCGCCGCTCGTAGAACTCGCGGTAGTTGGGGAGGAAGCTCTTGGGGACGATGCCCAGCACCCGCCCGCCGTGCACCACCACGGCGCAGTTGAACAGCTTGCCCTCGAAGCGGAGCGGCGCCCCCACCAGCAGCACCGCCCCGACGTCCGCGCTCTCCTCCACCACCCGGGCCAGCGCCGCCTCCACGGCGTCCAGCAGCGCGTCCTGGTGGAACAGGTCGTCGCAGGTGTAGGCGGAGATCCCCAGCTCCGGGAAGAGGGCGACCACGGCGCCCCGCCCCGCCGCGTCGCGGGCCATGGCCAGGGTGCGCTCCGCGTTGTACGCGGGGTCGGCCACGCGCAGCGAGGGGATGCACACCGCCACGCGCACGAAGCCGTGGGAATAGATGGAGCCGAAGGGGCGCCGCCGCATGCTGGGTCCGGGGTGGGGTTGGGATGCGGACCGGGGGCGGCCGTCCGCGCGGCCGCCCCCGGGGATCGTTCTACCGGCGCCGCGCCGCCGAGGCGTCGCGGACCGGGCGGAACTCGGAGGTGGCGCGGTAGTTGGGCCACTCGCGCGAGGTCGCCAGCTCCAGCCCCAGGCGGTGCAGCACCGCCAGGTCCTGCACCATCCCCGCGAAGCTCCAGCCGGCGGCGTCGTACTCGTCCGCCTGCTGGTGGTAGCGGTCGCGCCGGTACGCCTCGTCGGCGGCGCTGCCCGCGGCGGTGCCGCCCTCCAGCAGGTCCTGGCCGCTGTCGATGTACAGCATGGGGACGCCGCGCTTCGCCATGGAGAAGTGGTCCGAGCGGTAGAAGTAGCCCGCCTCCGGATTGGGGTCGCGCGCCACCACGCGGCCGCCGGCGGCGAGCACGCGCTCCAGCCGGTCCTCCAGCTCGCTCTGGCCGTAGCCCACCACCAGCACGTCGCGCGAGGGGGTGGTCGGCGCCAGGGCGTCCACGTTGAAGCCGGCGACGGTGGTCTCCAGCGGGTACACGGGGTTGGCCGCGTAGTACTCGGAGCCGAGCAGCCCCTTCTCCTCCGCCGTCCACGCCGCGAACACCAGGGTGCGCTCGGGGCGCGGGCCGCGGGCGAAGGCGCGCCCCAGCTCGATGATCGCCGCGGTGCCGGTGGCGTTGTCCACGGCGCCGTTGTAGATGCTGTCGCCGCGCGCGTCCTTTGCGCCCACGCCCAGGTGGTCCCAGTGCGCGCCGTACAGGATGGTCTCGTCCGGGTGCGTGCTCCCCGGCACGCGGCCGATCACGTTGCGCGAGCGGATGGTGGCGCGCCGCACCGCGAAGTCCGCGGCGAAGGTGGCGTCGCCCAGCGGCACCGGGCGGAACTCGCGCGTCTGCGCCCGGCGCTTGAGCGCCTCGAAGTCCTGCCCCGCGGCCCGGAACAGCTCCACCGCGAAGTCGCGCTGGATCCACGCCTCCAGCTGCGGGTGCACCTCGGCCGGGTTCTGCCGCACGATGTCGAACATCGTGTTGGTGTTGGAGTTCTTGACCGTGGCCCAGCCGTACGACGCCGGCGCCGTCTCGTGGACGATGAGCAGCCCGGCCAGCCCCTGCCGCGCGGCCTCCTCGTACTTGTAGCTCCAGCGGCCGTAGTAGGTCATGGCCTTGCCGCCGAAGTCGCCCTGCCCGGTCTCGAAGTCGGGGTCGTTGATCAGCACCACGCCGACCTTGCCGCGCAGGTCCTGCCCCTTGAAGTCGTCCCAGCTCCGCTCCGGCGCCTTGACCCCGTAGCCGAGGAACACCAGCGGCCCGGTGAAGGTGACGCGGTCCGCCCCCCGCAGGCTGGCCCGCACCGCGATCTGCTCGCCCTGGGTGAGGTCCATCCGCCGACCGGCCACGTTGACGGTGATCTTCGGAGCGCCGACGATGTCGGACTGGTTGAGCGGCACCTCCTGGTACCAGCTCCCGTTGGGTCCGCCCGGCTGGAGCCCCGCCGCCCGGAACTGCTCGGCGATGTAGGCGACGGTCTTTTCCTCGCCGGGGGTGGCCGGGCCGCGGCCCAGGAACTCGTCGGAGGCGAGCGTGCGCACGTGCTCGGCCAGGCGCGCGGCGTCGATCAGGGGCGCCGCCGCCGCGGCGGCGGGCGCGGCGGGCCGGGCGCCCGCCTGGGCGGGTGTGTCCTGCCCGCCCCCCTGCGCCGCGGGGGCGCAGGCGGCCAGGGCCAGGACGGGAAACGCGGACCTGAAAAGCTTCATCGGGGATCCTCCCTGCGTCTCGGACGGGTGAACACGTGGATATTCGGCCACGCCAAAGATGCGCGCCGGCCGCCGCTCGTGCCAGGAGTCCCCGCTCAGGCGGGGTGCAGGCGCCGGGCGGCGTCGTGCAGCACGCCCACCTGCGCGGCCACGCGGTCCAGCTGGGCGCGCAGCAGCGGGTCGGCGGCGGGGGGGAGCGGCGGCGGGAGCGGTGCGGGGGGGCGGCCGGCCTCCAGCGCGTCGGCCAGCTCGGCGAGCACGGCCTCGGCGGCGTCGGCGAAGCCGGCCACCTCGCCCCGGCCCAGCGCGCCCTGCCCGCCCAGGATCGCCAGCGCCGCGGTCGAGCCGGCCAGGCGGCGGCCGTAGGCCAGCAGCGTCATCCAGGGCTCCAGCTCCTCGGCGCGGCTCCCGGGGGCGGCCAGCAGCTGCTCCAGCCAGGCGTCGGCGTTGAGGATGGCGACGCCCAGCCGCCGGCGCGCCGCCACCATCCGCCCCACCGCGGCCTCCCCGGCGTCGGCCAGGCGCGCGGCGGCGGCGCGCAGGTACTCGGCGTCGGCGCGGAGCACGGCGGCCACCTCGGCGGGGAGGCGGTCGCGCTCCGGCGTGGGCCAGAGCAGCGCGGCCCCGGCCAGCGCCAGCAGCCCGCCCAGCAGGGTGTCCGCCACGCGCACCCCGGCCAGGTGCCAGTCGCCGGCGTTGACCTCGGCCAGCAGCACGAAGGTGGGGGTGAGGAACACCGTGTACAGCACGGCGTTGATGGGGAAGAGCGCCACGCTTGCCGCCGCCATCAGGAACACCAGCGCCAGCACCGCCAGCGGTTCGTGAACCCAGGCGGCGATCGCCGCGGCGATGATCCCGCCCAGCACCGTGCCCAGCGCCCGCTCCAGCGTACGCTGCACCGTGGCGCCGGTGTACGGCTGGAGCACGATCAGCACCGTGAGCGTCACCCAGTAGCCGCGCTGCAGCCCCAGCGCCTGGGTGGCGGCCACGGCCGCGGCGGTGGTGATGCCGGCGCGCAGGGCGTGCCTGAGCAGCGCCGACTCCCGGGTCAGGCCCTCGCGCAGCGGGCCCAGCGGGTCGCGCTCCTCCTCCGGGAGGCGCAGCGCGGCCACCGGCGCCTCGGGGACCGGGCGCCCGTCGCGGAACCCCTCCGCGATCTGCACGGCGGCGCGCCCGTACTCGGCCAGCCGGTCCAGCAGCGGGCCGGCGAGCGCGGAGGCCGGCCGCGGCGCGCCCGCGCCGGCGGCGGCGGCGGGCGGCGCCTCGC